>CAZUAI010000020.1:0-73125 GCA_964617875.1 uncultured Planctomycetales bacterium
CCTCGCCCGCGACGCTCACCCAGTTCTGCACGCTGAGCCAGTCGCGGCAGCCGCCGGGGAGGTGGTCCGCGTTCGGCCGCACGCTGCCGCCGCCGATCTCGTAGCGGAAGTCCGGCTTCGCGCCGGCGGCGAACGGGAAGGCGATGTAGACCGACTCCTTGACGTGGTACGTCGGTTTGGCGTCGCGCGGATCGTAGGTGTTTCGCTTGTTGATCCGGTTCACGAAGTCGATCCGCTTGACGTGGTCGTAGAGGATGACCTCGTTGTTGATCTCCTCGATCATCCGGCCGCGGCCGGTCGCGCGAGCCGAGCGCCGGACCTCGCCCGGCTCCGACACGAGCACCTGGGCGCCGGCGATCTTCTCGACCTCGAACTTCGGCGGCGGCCACGGCGTGTTCCAGTCGTAGACGCGAGACTCGGGGCTACACGTCAGGTGGACCACCTGGTTGAGCTGATACGGGCTGGCGGCATCCACGAGTTCCTTGCCCGTTTCCTTGTCGAGGATGCTGCGGATCGCGCCCGTTCCCTCGGCGAAGGTGACGCGATAGAACCGGTTCTCGAGCACCGCCCCCGGCGCCTCGGGCTTGACGTGCGAGCGGCCCTGCGGGTTCGGCCCGACGCGGTACCAGCGATAGCCGATCGCGGGCACGTCCTTCGCGAGGAACACGACGTCGTCGAACGCGCCGTAGTCCCGCAGCTTCTGCGTCGGCACGGGCGCGTCGCCGTCGAAGAGAACGTGGTTGTCCGGCACGTAGACGCGGACGGCGTCGGTGCGGGCCCAGTTGAGCGGGTTGAACACGAGAACGCTGCCGGCCGGCGCGCCGATCCGGCGGGCGAGCGCGTGGAGCCCGTCGGCGGCCAGGCGCTCGGCATCCTCCAGGGCGTCCACCGCGTACTTGGCCTTCACGGCCCACTGCTCCTGCGTGAAATCCTTCCACGGCTCGCTGATGCTGTTGTACGAGCCCCACGTGTGCTCATCGTAGAGCAGGATGTTGTCCCACACGCGGTCGAACGTGTCCTGCGGGAACCGGTCGAGGTTCGAACCGGTCATGGCCGCCGCCGCCCAGAGCATCTCCGCGGCGACGACGCGGTTGTGCGCCACGCGGCACCAGCCCGTGTGCTTGGCCGTCGAGGCGGCGCCGTCCTCCCACCAGCTGCCCCCGCAGCCGCGGACGGTCTGGATCCTGTCGGCGAAGTGCTTCTCGATGTAGCCGAAGTAGTCGGCGAGCCGGCCGATGTGGACCTTCGGGTACTCGTACGCACTCGCGAACGCGGCCTGCGACTGCGCGATCGCCTCGCCGATGTACTGGTTGTCGCCGTACGCCCCGTGGAGCAGGACGGCGTCGAACGGGTAGTCCTGTCGTTCGTTCCACCACGCGAGGAACCGCTCGACCGTGCCGCGCATCTGCGCGAGCGGTTCGCCGAGCCCGATGCGGCCCGATTGCGCGTAGCCGTCGGTGAAGTTCGTCAGCACCTTCTGCCCGTCGGGCCCCTCCCACCAGCAGGGGCTCTTCAGGTGCAGGTTCTTGCGCAGCACGGGGGCGCGGGTCTGGTTCGCGCCGATGCTCAGGTAGCGGACGCCGGCCGACGCCAGGATGCTCGGCAGGCCCCACACGTGCGACGGGGCGTCCGTCAGCGTCAGGCTGTCGAACGGAATGCCCGCCTCGCGGTGCAGCCGGGCGGAGTAGTACATGTTGCGAATGAGTTCCTCCGTCGAGCAGAGCCCGGTGAGCATGTTCAGGTAGCCCGCCTCGATGCCGATCCGCTCTTTCTTCGCCAGATCGATCAGGGCGTCCCACGCCTCGTCGAACCGGTCGCGGCGGTACATCTGTGCCGCCCACGACGATTCGAGGTTCCACTTGTAGCCGGGGAACTCGCGGCACAGGCGGATCGCGAAGTCCGTGTTGCGGTTGTGAACGGCGATGACCTCCGACTGCACGTGCGTGTAGCCGATGTCGGTGTGTGTGCTGGGGGCGGCGAAGACCCGCCACCGCTTCTGCGGCTTGAGGTCGAACACGGTCGTCTGCGTCTGCCCGCCGCTCGTGATCGAGAGCGTGACCTTCGTCGTCCGGTCCACCGGCACGACGGGCACTTCCTGCTCGACCGGGCCGAGCGCGGGGGCGTCGAGCAGGACCTTGGACTCGGCGCCGTCGATCGTCACCGTCGCCTCCGACCGCTCCTTGGGCGGCAGGCCGGACACGCGAACGCGGACGACCTGCATGAGCCGGCCGTCGCGCTTGACGAAAAAGACGGTGGGTGTCGCCTTGATCTCGATGGGCACGGTCCCCGCATCGCCGGCGACGAGGGCTACGGCATCATACAGGACCCACGAACCGTCGACCGCCGTCAGCGTGACGCAGTTGCCGGTGCGCTTCAGCAGCGACGGATGCACGGGTACGGTTACCGTTTGCGGCTTGCCGCGCCTGGGGTCGGTCAGGGCCGCGTCGCCGTGGCCGCGATGGAGGAGGAACAACCCGGCGGTGCCGTTGACATCCACGCGAAGCCGCGGGGTTTGCATGGCCTGCGCGTCGAGCAGGTCGATTTTGAGCTGAAAGAGCCCGGCGGGCTCGTCGGCGAGGTCGAAACGGATGGCGAACGGGTGTTCGCGCTGGCCGGCCCAGGCGTCGGCCGGGCCGGGCTGGATCCACGACCAGTCCTTCTTCGGATCGCTTTGGCCGACGGTGAACGCGACGTCCCGGGGGAACGTCTTGGCATAGGCCTGGTAGTCTCCGGCGAGCGCGAATTCCTGGTAGTCGCGATCGGCCTTGCCGATTTCCCAGAGGGCTTTCGGCCCCTGCGCCCAAACCGTCCCCGCGGCCAGGAGCGCCGCCGCCACGCCGCTCCGAACGATTCGCCGATGCATCATGATCCGCCCGCCTCTCGCAAGAAGAGCCATCACTACGGCCGGCCCATGCGGCGGCCGCGCGACAACATCATAGGTGAACGGTGGGCGGGGTCAAGGAATCCGGCAAGGCTGGAGCCGGCCCTTATCGGACGGTGCGGGCGCATGCTTGCTAAACACCCGCCCGGAAACAACCGATTTCTCCCGGGTTCTTCGAGGATGAGACGGAAGTAGTCTATTGATCAAGGAAGTACACGGTGTTGTGCGAGCCGGTCCTGACTGCTGCGGAGGTTGCTGCGTTGCTGAAGGTCAATGTGGAAACGGTGTACGCCCTGATTCGCCGAGAAGGGCTGCCGGCCGCCCGAGTGGGCGGCCAGTGGCGGTTTTCGGAAACGAAGGTGCGTACCTGGTTTGAGTCGCGGCACCACGTGCCGGGAGGCGGGGAGGCGGGTGCGAAGAGTCGCATGAGATGACGGCGCTGGAACCACCTGCCACAGGGCGGCTGGTCGAGCTGATCCGGCAGAGCGAAGACTGGCTGATGGAGCGTGTCCTCGGCTATGCCAGGGAACGCGGTTATGCGCGTTACACCTCGACGCTGGTCGAGGCGTGGCGGCTTTCGATAGCCGGTCTGTCGGCTTCGCTGATCGAAGGCTTCGAGCAGTCCACGGGCTCGCTCGAACTCGGCCCGGACGAGGATTACGCCGGCGACCCCATGACGCGATTCGGCGTGATTGAGGCGCAAAGGCACCGTCAGCGGGGCGTCAGCCTGACGATGTTCCTGGGGCTCATGAAATACTACCGGCAGGGCTACCTGGACCTGGTGGCCGAGAAGGTTCCCTGCCGGGAGGACGCCCACCGGTACGCCCGGTACATCGAGCGGGGCTTCGACCGGATCGAGATCGCTTTCTGCCACGAATGGGCGCAGCACGGCGAGACGCACCTGGTCAAGGAACTGCAGGCGGCGAACCGCGCCATGACCAACGAGAAGAACGCCTACCTGACGGCGTTTGAGAGCCTCGCCGACCCCGTCCTGATGATCGGCGAAGGCCGCCGTATTCTCAACCTGAACCACGCCGCCGCCCGGCTGATCGATCCGGCCGTCGTGTCCGGCGCACCCTACTACGGCTCGCGGGAATGCGATTCCTCGCCCGGCGGCACCCCCAACGAGGCCTTTGTCGGAAAAGACGTGCTCGATCTGTTCCCCTGGCTTTCGAGCGTGATTGCGGATCGCCAGGACAGCGGTTCCGGCGAAGCGACCCGCGAGGTGGAGACCACGTTGCGGGGGCAGCGCCGCTGTTTCGAGGTCAAGAGTGCGAACATGCTGGACGTCAGCGGGAAGTTCCGGGCTGCCCTGCTGACGCTCCGCGACATCACCGGGCGCGAAGAGGCCGAGAACGCCCTCCGGCTCCAGAGCAGCGCCCTGTCGGCCGCCGCCAACGGCATTGTGATCACCGACCGTGAGGGGCGTATCACGTGGGTGAACCCGGCGTTCACGCGGCTGACGGGCTACACGTACGACGAGGCCGTCGGGCAGAACCCGCGCGTGCTCAAGAGCGGTCAGCATGCGCCCGAGTTCTACCGGGAGCTGTGGGAGACGATCCGCTCCGGCCGCATCTGGCAGGGCGAGATGATCAACCGCCGCAAGGATGGAAGCCTCTACACCGAGGAGATGACCATCACGCCGGTCCCGGGCGAACACGGCGAAGTCACGCACTTTGTCGCCATCAAGCAGGACGTGACCGCGCGTAAACGGGCGGAGCAGGCGGCGCAGGATGCCAAGCGCGCGCTGGAGACGACCGTCGCCGAACTCGGCCGGGCCAACGACGAGCTCGCCCGCAGGAACGCCGAACTCGACGAGTTCTCCTACGCGGCCAGCCACGACCTCCAGGAACCGCTCCGCAAGCTCAATGCGTTCAGCATGTTGCTCGAGAAGGACCTGGGTCCGCACCTGCCCGAGCGGGCGGCAAAGGACCTCGGCTTCATCACCGACGCCGCCCGGCGGATGCAGACGCTGATTCAGGACCTCCTGCACCTCTCGCGCGCCGGGAGGGCAGCCATACGGCGGGAGAGAGTCCCGCTCGGGTTCTGCGCGGACGAGGCCCTCGATGCCATCTCCGCCCGGATCGAGGAGACGGACGCCGTCGTCACCCGCGACGAACTCCCCGACGTCTGGGGCGACGCGACGATGCTCACACAACTGTATCAGAACCTGATCGGCAATGCGCTGAAATACGTGGCCCCGGGCCGGCGCCCGGAGGTCCGGCTGACGGCGGAACGCATCGACGGAGAATGGGTCTTTGGCGTCCGCGACAACGGCATCGGAATTGAGCCGCGGTACGCCGAGCAGATCTTCGCGCCCTTCAAGCGGCTGCACGGACATGAAGAGTACGAGGGGAACGGCATCGGCCTGGCGATCTGCCGGAAGACGGTACACCGGCACGGCGGCGACCTGTGGGTGGAATCACAGCCCGGCGAGGGCTCCCACTTCCGGTTCACGCTGGGCGTCCGGCTCAAGGGCCGGCGGTCCGGCGTCGAGCGCGCGGCCGGCACAACGCCGGAGACGGAACCATGCGAGAGCGAATGGGCGGCACAAAGCGTGCGGTGATTCTCCGCGGTCTGAACACGCCCCGGAGAGACGGCCGACGGTGGCTCGCGGGGCCGCGGGCGGAGTGACGGTGCGGCGATGAACCCCAAGCCCCTGACGGTCCTGGCGATCGACGACGACAGCGGCGATGCGGAGCTGCTGCGCCGCAACCTGGAAGAGGTGTACGGCTCCGCCTTCGAGTTCGTGCACTCCGCCAGCCCGGAGCAGGCCCGCGAGATCCTCGCACGGCAGGATGTGGACATCACGTTCCTCGACTACCACCTCGGTGCGCGGACGGGTCTGGATCTTCTCCGCGCAATTCGCGCATCGGGCGACATGCGCCCGCTGGTCGTCCTGACCGGCTGCGGCGACGAGTACGCCGCCGCGAGGCTCGCCCGCGAAGGCGCCGACGACTACATTGCGAAGCGGGACCTCAGCCCCGGCGTCCTGCGGAGGGCCATCGAGGAGGCCCGCACGCGCTACCACCAGCGCAAGAGCCGGGCCGACTTCGAACGGCAGCGCGAGATGCTTACGCGGCTCATCGTCGAGGCCAACGCGGAGTTCGCCCGCAGGAGCCGGCTCGACCCGCTCACCAAGCTGCTCAATCGCGTTGCCTGGGCCGAGGCCGCCGCGGCCGAGCACCGGCGCGCGCTGCGCTACGGCCATCCGTATGCCGTGCTTATGCTCGACATCGACTACTTCAAGAACCTCAACGACTCGCTGGGCCACCCCGCCGGCGACCGGGCCCTGCAGGAAGTGGCCCGCTGCCTGATGCAGGGCTGCCGGGCGGACGATCTCGTCGCGCGGTACGGCGGCGAAGAGTTCGTCGTCCTCGCCATAGAAACGGGCATCGCGGGCGCGCGTGTCTGCGCCGAACAACTCCGCGCCAGTGTCTGGTCCGCCCGCATCGAGCACCCCGCCAGCCCCGTGGCCGACCGGGTCACCGTCAGCATCGGCGTGGCCGTCTCTCCCGCTGCGCGCTGGGAGGACGTCCTCGAGCAGGCCGACCAGGCCCTGTACGACGCCAAGAGGCAGGGGCGAAACCGCGTCTGCTGCCGCCCCCCGCCGGCCCCGCCACCGATTTCGATTCGCAGGCAATCACCCTGACGCCGTTTCCGGACCGGAAGACGCGGGACACGGACGGAACCGCCCGTCGCTTGCGCTCCGCGAGCGGACATCCGGGCGCTCGCCTGTGCTTCGCGCTCACTGGGGCGATTGCCTGCGCTTCGCGCTCGCCGGGGGCCGGCGGCCGGCGGCGACGTCTTCCTCGAAGGTGCGCTTTCGGCGCAGGATGTGATGGTAGTGCTGCGCGAAGCGGTGGGCCTCGTCACGGACCTGCTGCAACAGCCGCAGGGCCTCGTTGTTCCGGGCCAGGCGAAAGGGCTTGTTGCGGGCCTGGACGTAGATCTCCTCCTCGCGTTTGGCGAGGGAAATGACCATCGGCGGGCGGACGTCCATGTCCGCGAAGGCCTCGAGGGCGGCGTGGAGCTGGCCGAGGCCGCCGTCGATCAGGATGAGGTCCGGGTACAGCTCATCGCCGCCGGCGGCGAACCTGTAACGGCGCAGGACGACCTCCTTGATCATCGCGTAGTCGTCGATGCCCTCGACGGTCTTGATGCGGAAACGACGGTAGCCCGCCTTGAAGGGCTTGCCGTCGATGAAGCAGACGAGCGAGCCGCAGGACTCGCCGCCGTGCAGATTGGCGATGTCGATGCCCTCGATCCGGCGGGGCGGGTTGTCGAGGGCGAGGACCTCGGCAAGCTTCTCGAGCCCCTTGCGTGGGTCGATGTGGAAGACCTCGGGCTGGACATCGACGTCGGGGTCGCCGGAAAGCGCGAGGGATTCGAAGGCGCGGATGCGGTCGCGAAGGCGGGCGGCCTCCTCGAATCGCATCTCGGCGGCGGCGGCGGCCATCTCCTTCTTCATCTGGCGGAGGACGACGCTCCGCTTCGAGCCGAGGAACTTGCGGAGGCGCTGGATGTCGGCGGCGTAGTCGGCCTTCGTGACGAGGGCGGCGCAGGGAGCGGTACACTGGTCGATGGCGTGGAGGAGGCAGGGGCGGAAGTGACGGCGGGTCTCGTCGCCGTCGCGGATCTCGAGTTCGCAGGTGCGGAAGCGAAAGACCTTCTGGAGGGCGTTGACGGCGTCGCGGACGGCGTTGGCGCTGGTAAAGGGGCCGAAGAGCTTGCTGCCCTTGAGACGCGGCTTGCGGGTGACGTAGACGGCGGGGAAGTCGTCGGCGGTGGTGATCTCGATGTAGGGGAAGGTCTTGTCGTCGCGGAGGCGTTCGTTGTGGGGCGGCTGAATGTCCTTGATGAGGCGGTTTTCGAGGAGAAGGGCATCGACCTCGGTCTCGCAGTCGAGGAAATCGAGATCGACGACGGCGGCGGCCATGCGCGCGATGTCGGGGCCGCGGGTGCGGAGAAGGTCGGCGGAGTCCTGGAAGTAGCTGCCGACGCGGCTGCGCAGGTCCTTCGCCTTGCCGACGTAGAGGACGCGGCCGTGCGCGTCCTTGAAGAGGTACACGCCCGGCGTCTTCGGCAGGTGACGGATCTTTTCGCGCAGCGCATCGAGGCGCTGCGGGTCGGGTCCTGTGGCCATCGCTCTATTGTATCATTCCGGCGGGCGGACGGACTCGGCGGGGCGCACGTTGGCGAAGACGTCGGAGGCCGAATCCTCGTCGAAGACGGCGAGGTAACGCGATCCGCAGCCGGCGCACTCCCAGCCGGAGCCGGTCTCGTCGGACCGGGGACGCCGGAGCGGCAGCGGCAGGCCGCAGTCCACGCATTCGGCGATGCGGTCGGTGAGGAGGTTGATGAGATCCTCGAGGACGTAGGGCTTGGGGAGGAAACGGTGTACGCCGACGATGGAGAACTCCTCGCGGCGGTCCTCGGTCCCGGTGCCGACGATCTGCAGGTCGGGACGGACGGCCCAGGCCCTTTCGGCCACGGTCCCGATGTCGCCGGCGGGCGTGTCGTAGTCGAGGATCATGACGCGAATCTCGGCGTCGCGGGCAAGAAGCCGCAGGCCGGTCTCGACGTCGGCGGCGGCGTGGCAGATGCCCCCGGCCTGCTCCAGCTCGGCCACGACGACCCGCCGGACGAGGGCGCTGCTGTCGTGGATGAGGACGTTTCCCTTGAGCGGCCACCGCACGGGCGCATGCTCCGAGAGGTCGAGCAGCAGGCGGACGACGTGCGAGTGCTTCCGTTCGCGTTCGTCGCTCCGCAGGATGACGAAGAGACGACCCTGGCCGTCGGGCCACGTTCGCGCACGGACGTGCCACGTGACGGCCCGGGCCGCGCGGGGGGACAGATCGACCCACCGCCGCAGGGCGGCGTCCGCGTCCGGGAGCGCGGAAGCAGCGAGCGTGTCCGGAAGGCGGGCGGCCTCGCGGCCCGCCTGCGTGTCGGCGAAGAGGTCGCGGGCCCAGCGGTTCGCGTGGAGAATCGTGCCGTCCGGGGCCACGTCGGCGACGGCGATCGCCACGTCCGCGAGCACGGCCACGGGCGTCCGCGCCGCCGTGGCAACGACCTGCTGGATCCGGTCCACGTCGAACGGTTTCTCGAGAAAATCGAAGACACCGGCCCGCGTGGCCTCGGCCCTGAGATCGGCCGAGCCGAACCCGGTGATCAGAATGGCCTGCGCATCCGGAAGGACGCTTCGGAGCGCCTCGACGACGTGCAGGCCGTGGATCTGATTCCGGAGCATCCAATCCACGACAAGAACGTTCGGCTGCCAGCGGATCCCGAGATCGATGGCCTCGCGCGCCGTTGCCGCGGAGCGAACCTCGTGGCCTCCGTGGGCAAGGGCGATTCCCAGTTCGTCGCGGTAATCCTGCTCGTCGTCAACCACCAGCACCCTGGGCATGCGACGTCTCCTTGAGACTCCTCGGCCCGGCGGGCAACGTGACCGTGACCGTCGTTCCACATCCGAGCTGGCTCTGGATGTCGATGATCCCGGCGTGTTCGGTGATTATACCGTGGCAGATGCTGAGGCCAAGACCGGTGCCCCCCTGTCGCTGCCGGGTTGTGAAAAAGGGGTCAAAGGCGCGCCGCTTCTGCTCCGGCGTCATGCCGCGGCCGTTGTCCTCGACGATCACCCGGACGGCGTCGGCGCCTGCCTCCGTCCGCACCCATACCCAGCCGCCGTGCGCACCGGCCTCGACGGCGTTGCGGACCAGGTTCGCCACGGCCTGCTCGATCTGGACGGGGTTGGCAATGACGAGCGGAAGATCGTCGGCGAGCGTGGTGCGTGTGGCCACGCCGGCGACCGCGGCGTACGCGGCCGTCTCTTCGAGCACCCGCTGAACGATGTCGTTGAGGTCGTTGGGCCACTTCTCGGCGGGTTGCTGGCGGGCGAACTGGAGCACGCTCTGAACGATATGACCGCACCGGCGGGCGTGGCCGGCGACCTTGGCGAGCGCGTGGCGGAGGACTTCGTCCGCGCCGGGAACGTTCGGCGTCCGCATCGCGTTCTCAGCGGCGAGGAGGGCCATGCCGATCGGGTTGTTGATCTCGTGGGCGATTCCCGCGGCCAGCGTGCCGATGGCGGCCAGGCGTTCCGACAGCTGGAGACGCTCGCGCGACTCCGCGAGTTCCCGGGTGCGCTGCTCGACAAGCTCTTCGAGTTGCGCGTGGTAGCAAGCCAGCTCCTCTTCGGCCCGCTGGTGCGAAAGCAGGACACCAAGGCTCGACGCGTAGAGCGCCAGCAGCTCGCGATCGTTTTCGGACAGCGGCCGTCCACTGGCCAGCGTGTCCGCCCAGAGCAACCCCGTGGCGTTCTGGCCGTCGGTGATCGCCGCGCACGCCTTGGAGCCCTGGCCGACGACGTTTCCACGATCGTCGTTCAGGGCGGCCTGCATCAGCACGGCGATGGGCCGCGAAGCGGCCAGCATCATGCGGCCGATATCGCCGATCGGATGGCGGCGTTCGCGTTCGTCGCGAGTGCGGCCGTTTTCGTCGGTTCCGAACGTCCCCTGCAGTTGGCCCGGCTCATCGCTCGGGATCCAGATGCTGAGCCGGTCGAAGCCGAGTCGGCACCGGCCGAGTTCGAGCGCACGGCGGAACAGATCGTCCCTCGACCGGGTCTGCAGCAACTCGTCCCGAATCTCGATCAGGGCGGTCAATTGCTCGCGGAAGCGGCGCTCCTGGTCTTCGCGCCGGCGGAGCGATTCCTCGGCGCGGACCCGCTCGAGCGTCGGCGCGACGATGCTCGCGACCTGTTGGAGCAGCCGGAGATCGTCGTCGCCGTAGCGGTAGGACGTGTAGGATTGGGCGGAGATCGCGCCGATCACCAGGTCGCCGCTGCACACGGGGGCATCCATGATGCTGGCGGAGAGGCGGCTCACGTTTCCGATGCGACGGAAGTCCGGCTGCGAACTTCCGGGGGCCCGGTTGATCAGAACCGGCTGGCCGCTGATGAGCCGACGGTTTCGGGGATTCGTTGAATCGGGTGTCCATTCCTCGCCGGGGAAGATCTGCTTGCGGCCGTCCACGACATCGACGACGGAGAGGATCTCGAAGACGTTATCGCTCCGCCGGACGGCGAAGTAGTGGCAGTCCCAGCCGAAGAGGCACTCCGTCTCCTCTCGGACGACATCCAGAACGCCTTCCACCGTAACGCACGCGGCCAGGCGCGTGGCCAGGCGCCCCAGGATGTCCCGTCGTTGTTCTGCGTGCTTTTGTTGCGTTCTGTCGAAAAAGATTCCGAGGGCGCCGGTGATGTTGCCCTCCGGATCGTGCACCGGCGAGGAAGAAAAGCTCATGCTGAGGGGCCGGCCGTCGCGCGTCTGGCCGGAGAGATCGAGTGGGCCGATCGATCGGCCCTGAAGCGACTGCGCGAACGAGTCGCGGAGCCGGTCGAGGTCGTGTGCAGGGCACAACGGCGGAAACCGCCCCAGGGCGTCCGCGGCGGTCCAGCCGAACATCCGCTCGGCCGCCGGGTTCCACGCGATGACCTCGGAGCCCCGGTCGAGAGCGACGACGGCCGCCGGGAGGGCATCAAACAGGGCGCGCAGCGACGGCTCGCCGGCTCGAGCCCCGGATTCCGCCGCGTTCGCTTCAGGCGTCATGACCCACCAACCGTCATTATACCGCTCGACCCCGTCCAATGCTCCGACAGACAGGCCTGGGATCGGTTGCCGGCGCAACCGGTTTTCCGCCAGGAGGTTAGCGACGGCTTAACCCCGCGTTCCCTCATCGTCATGACGACGGAACGCTGGTTTCGGACACGGTCTCTGTCGATTCCGCCCGCAACGCACAGTTTGGTATAGTGGATAATGTCCGCATGTCGCAGGAGTGACACATGGACAGGGTGCCCACAGAATCGCAGGAAACTCGTCTGTTGCTCGAACAGGTCCACGCGGGCAAACCCGGGGCCGTGGACGGACTCCTGGCCCGATACCGGGATGACCTGCTCCAGATGGTGAGGCTGCGGCTTGACCCGAAGCTGCGCCAGCGCGTGGATCCTTCGGACGTGGTGCAGGAAGCGCAGATGGAGGCTGCGCGGCGCCTGCCGGCATACCTGGCCCGACCGCCGATGACCTTTCGCCTGTGGCTTCGGCAGATCACATACGACCGCCTTCTGATGATGCGTCGGAAACACCTGGATGCAGGGCGGCGGGCGGTGGCGCGGGAGCTGCCGTTACCGGATCGTTCCACGGCGCACCTCGGCCGGCAGTTGACGGCGGACGCCTCGACGCCGAGCCAGCACCTGATCCGCGGCGAACTCGCTCGCCGGGTCCGCCAGGCGATATCGGAGCTGTCGGAAACCGACCGCGAGATCCTGCTCATGCGGAACTTCGAGGGCTTATCGAACCAGGAGGCGGCGCAAGTGCTGGATATCGAACCGTCCGCGGCGAACAAGCGTTACGGGCGGGCGCTGCTGCGGCTGCGGGCCGTGCTCCTCGAAGGCAGCATGAAGGAGTCCGCGTCATGAAGGAGACTCCTGCCAGTGAAGCCGTGTCGGTGGAATCGCTGCTGGGCCGGGTGGCCGACGAATTCACGCAGCGGATCGCCCGCGGTGAACAACCCGATATCGAGGAATACGCGCAGCGCTACCCGCAGATCGCCGGTGTGATCCGCGAGGTGTTTTCCGCGTTGCAGGTGCTTCCCGTGCCGGCGGATTCGGCAGCGGGGATGCGCCATGCATCGTCCGCGGAATTGCCGGCGGCTGCGGTCCTGGGCGATTACCGTCTCGTCCGCGAGATCGGCCGCGGGGGCATGGGCGTCGTCTACGAGGCCGAGCAGATGTCGCTGCGTCGGCGCGTCGCGCTGAAGGTGCTGTCGTTCGCCGCGGTGCTGGACTCGAAGCAGCTTCAGCGGTTCAAGAACGAGGCCCAGGCGGCCGCCCAACTGCACCACACGAACATCGTCCCGGTCTTCTCCGTGGGGTGCGAACGGGGCGTACACTACTACGCGATGCAGTACATCGAGGGGCAACCGCTCTCAGCGGTCATTCGCGAGCTGCGCCAGCTCGGGGGCATGGACGCCACCGGCGAACATACGCTGCCGGCGGGCCGCCCCGGTGTCCCGGATGCCGTTGCCTCGTCGGGTTGCGCAACGACCGCGCCGTCCTTTACGGGGTCGTCGGCCGCAGCCGGCCTTCTGGGGCCGGAGGGCAGCGGTTCGTTCGCGACGATCACGACCGAGGGCTCGGCACGTGGCCGGGCGCTCGTCCGTTCGGTTGCGAACCTGGCGGTTCAGGCGGCCGAGGCGCTGGAGTACGCGCACGAGCGCGGCGTGATTCATCGAGACATCAAGCCGTCGAACCTCCTGCTGGACACGGAGGGCCGTCTCTGGGTCGCCGATTTCGGTCTGGCCACGGTGCAGACCGACTCGGGGCTCACGCTCACCGGCGACATCGTGGGCACGATTCGCTACATGAGCCCGGAGCAGGCCCTCGCCCGGCGGGTGCCGGTGGACCACCGGACGGACATCTACTCGCTCGGAGCCACGCTGTACGAACTGCTGGCGCTGACGCCGGCGTTTGCCGGCGGCGACCGGCAGGACCTGCTGCGGCAGATCGCCTTCGACGAACCGCGCCCGCTCCGGCAGCGGAACCGGGCGATTCCCCGGGAGATGGAGATTATCGTCGGCAAGGCGATGGCGAAGAACCCGGCCGAGCGTTACGCCACGGCCCGGGAACTGGCCGATGACCTGAGGCGGTTCCTCGAGGACAAGCCGATCCTGGCGAAGCCGCCGACGGTGCTGGACCGTGCGGCGAAGTGGTCGCGCCGGCACCGGTCGGTCGTGGCGGCGGGCATCGTTCTGCTCATCCTGAGCGTGGCGGGCTTGTCGGTCAGCACGGTGATGATCGCGCGCGAGCGGGAGAAGGCCGTGCGCGAGCGCGATGCGGCGCAGGAACAGAGGCAACGCGCCGAACGAAACCTGCGGGCGGCCCGCGAAGTCGTGGACCGGATGCTGGCGGACGTGTCGGCGACCGACCCGGCCATGGCCTCCGGCGCCGAGCCGCTTCAGCTGGCGCTGCGGCAGGAGGCCCTGGCGGACGCCAAGGCGCGGGCCGACCGCAGCAACGAACCGGCCGCCCGCCGTGATCTGGCCGCCGCCTACGTGCGACTGGCCCAGACCTGCGCCCAATTGGGGCAGGACGAGCCGGCGGAACAGGCCTATCGCGAAGCGGGCGGCATCCTCGAGGCGCTGCGGAAGGATTCCCCCGACACAGCCGAGGACGCGGTTCAGTTGGCGCAGGCCGATCTGTGTCTGGGGGCGATCCTGTGGAAGCAGCGGCGATACACGGAGGCCGAGGCGTCGCTGCGGGAATCCATCGGCATCCGGCGGGCGATCGTCAGCGAGTTCTCGCAATCCATCGAGCGGCGGCAGCAGAACTTCGAGCTGGCATGCACACAGAGGAACCTGGCGGACCTGCTGCTCAAGGCCGGGCGGCGTGAAGAGGCCGAGGGCACCAGCCGCGAGTCGATCACCATGTTCGAACACCTGGCGAACTGGTTCCCCGATGTTGAACTGTATGCAACGGAACTCGCCCGCACGCGGCGATGGTGGGACGAGGTGCTCCGGCTGGCCGACCAGCAGGCGGCCTCCGTGGCGCCCGGGGGGCCGCTGGTCGATCCGGACGGGCCGGCATCCGGCTACCGGCAGATGCTGGCCGCCACGCATCGGATCATCACGGAGGCGATCGAGGGCGAGGCCGACGCGGAGGCGGCGGACGCGGCCTACCGCCGGGCGGTGAGCGTGGTCGAGCAATGGGTACGACAGCATCCGGCGGAGACCAGGTACCGGGAAGACCTCCTCGAACTCCACCGGGCACACGCCGCCCGAACGCGGGAGCTGTGGCTGCTGGATCAGTCGGAGGCGGCGTTCCAGAAGGCCGTCGAGATCCTGGAGCAGTTGGTCGCCGAGCATCCGACGGCCGCCGGCTACCGCGACCGTCTCGAGAACATGCGGCACAAACGGGACGTCATCCGCGGGCGGAGGCCGGTGGGCGAGCTGATGCTCTTGAGCAAAGGTTCGCCGGAGGAGATTGCGCGGGCCGTCGAACTGGCCCGCAACGTGGACCTCGCGTTGATCGCCACGAACGCGCCTGTCCTCACGATCTGCGCGGACCACTTGGCGCTCGGCTGCGACTACGCGCGGGCCGAAGCGCTTGCCCGCAAGGCCACCGAAGTGGACCCGACCGACATCGCCGCGTGGAAGTCGCTGGGCTGGGCCCTGGAGGGGCTCGGCCGCCATGAGGAGGGACGTGCCGCGCTGCGGCACGCGCTGGGCGTGCTGAACATCCGTACGGGTGAACAGGCCGTCGGCGCCTGCCCGGAACCATCGACGATGGGATACCTGCTCGGCATGGTGAGCCGGGAACGGTATGTCAGCCGGTGGCAGGGCGTGAAGATGTACGGGTCGCGGTTTGACCCCTGGCCGTGGTTCTTCGTCGGCGTGCGGATGGAACTGGACGGGCGCCGCGCCGAGGCCGAGGCCGCTTATCGCACATGCGCGGGGCTGGACGTGGTGCCCAGGGCCCACTACACGGCCAGGTGGGCGGCATATCGCCTGAAGATGCTCACCGCCACCGCGCCATCGGCGCGCTGATCGCTGACCGGTACGGCGCCAGTGAGTCGGCGGCTCCTCGCCGGCATCGCGCCGCCGGTTCATTCGTTGTGGTGCCGTGGAGGGCAAAGCGGCGTGGAGGTTGTCGCGTTCCGGGGCCAACGGCGGATTCAGGATGGGTGCATGGCCCCCTCACCCTTCGTGTCCTCGCAACCTTCCCATGTGGTTTTGTCGGCGTCACCTGTCGATCCCGGCCCGTCCTCGCAGTTGTTCCAACGAGGAGACCTACCTGTTTCGATGGTCGCCGGCTTCGTGAGATCGCCGCCGCGATCCGGGGGCCACTGCGGAGGCTGTACCATGCCGAAAACGATGCCATGTGTCGCGATTCTCGCCGCCGGATTGGGGGCGATCGTCTGGAAGGCCCCGTACATGCAATTGGCCAGCCAATTGTCGTCGGGCCAGCTCGATGGCCGGCGGATACTCGTGACGGACTTCGTACCGGAGCGGCCTGCCGAGGGCGGCGTGCCGGTTCGACTCGGCACGTTGGGCTTTTCCGTGCCCGCAACCGCCGCAATTGAGCCGATGGCGCCCGACGGTTCGTTCGGGTTGTGGGTCAAGCTGCCCGGCATGAGGTGCGCGGTGTTGCCGCCGCGGCACGCGGGTCCGGACGGCGATTCCGCCCCCTGGGATTCGCATGGCACGGCCGGCCCGGATGAGCTGAGCCGTCAGGCCTCCATCTGCGCGGCCAGCGGGCGGGACCTCTCGTTCTGGATGAGTGCGGGCGACGTGGAGTTGCTGCGGGACCGTCTGGAGATCCGCCCGGCCTTCTGCCTGGCGGCGGAACGTGTGGAGGTGGTTCGGGCCGGGGCCCTGTACGGTCTTCTTCTGAGTTGGCAGGTCGAGGGCTCGCCCCGTCTGGTGTTCCGCTACTTCTCCGCGGATACGCGAACGCACGATACGGTCTTCCTGTATCCGGAATCGGATTCGGTCGGGGCGATGCGCGCGGCGCGAGCGCTGGTCAGCACGTTCACGCTGGAGCAGGGTGAGCGATCAAGCGAAGCGTCAACCGCGGCGGCGAACTGACTGCCGTCGTCGGCTTCACGGCGATCAGGCCCACGTCGGCCGCGATGACATGGGCGCTGCGCGCGAACAGGCCGCGAGCGTTCCCGCCCGTGTGCCTTTCGGGTTTTCCGCCGTCCCATCGCTGCGGTGCGCCACGACGGGATTTGCCACGCCGGTCCGCTTCGGCGACAATGCCGCGTTTTCAACCGGCAACAGGAGACCAAACAATGTCGGATGGCACACTGAATCGGCGGCAGTTTCTGGGAGCGACGGCGGCGGGACTCGGGGCGATGGCGGCACCGCGGCTGGCGACCGGCGTACTCGGGGCGAACGAGAAGATCGTCCTGGGCGTCATCGGGTCGGGCGGCATGGCCCGGCACCACATGAACACCTTCAAGAAGCTCGGGGCCGAGTTCGCGGCCGTGTGCGACGTCTACGAGCCGAACCTGAACGAGGGACTCAAGCTCGCCGGCGAAAAGGCCAAGGGCTACGTCGAGCACGAGAAACTGCTGGAGCGCAAGGACATCGACGCCGTCGTCATCGGCTCGCCCGAGCACTGGCACCACGATCATCTCATCGACACGGTCAAGGCCGGCAAGGACGCCTACTGTGAGAAGCCGATGTGCTGGTCGATCGAGCAGGGCGCCAACATGGTCAAGGAGGTCCGCAAGACCGACCGCGTCGTCCAGATCGGCATGCAGCGCCGCAGTTCACCCGCCATCCACCAGATGAAGAAGTTCTTCGACGACAAGCTGTTCGGCGACATCTATATCGTCCGGGCCGAGTGGTACTGGAACATGGACGTCAACCGCGACGTGAAGGTGGACGGCAAGCTCGACTGGGAGCGGTTCTGCGGCCCCGCCGGCCGGCAGGAGTTCGAGCCGATGAAGTACCGCTACTGGCGCTACTACTGGCCGTTCTCCGGCGGCAACGAGACCGACCAGGGCACGCACCTGTTGGACGTCGTCCAGTGGATGATGGACGCCGGGCAGCCGATCTCGGCCGTGCAGTTCGGCGATGTCTACCGCAACAAGCCGACCGAGACGCCCGACACGTTCTGCTGCACGTTCGAGTTTCCCAACTTCATGGCCACCTGGACGCTCGGCTACACGACCAACACCTGGCGGAACGGGTGGTCGATCTGCTTCCAGGGCACCAAGGCGGCGCTCTTCCTCACCGAAACGGGCTACCGCATCTTCGACCAGGTGAACGGCTGGGAGAAGGGCATGCCCAAGCCATCGAAGGAATATCTCCCCGGCGGCGTCACCGACACGACCCCGCACGTGCAGAACTTCCTCGACTGCGTCAAGAGCCGCAAGGATCCGAACGCCACGGTCGAGATCGGCCACCGCGCCGTCCGCCCGCTGCACCTGGCGAACGTCGCCCTGCGGAAAAAGACCCGCGCCGTTCTCGACGCCGACGGCGTGACGATCAAGACCTGATGGCGGGGATGAGAAAGCGGGCGGCCGGTTGTGGCGGCTGACGTTCAACGGCAGCCGCGGCGCCGGCGGAGCCTGCCCGTAACATGTTTTGAGGCAGTATGTTACGGCTCATGGCGGCCGGCATGTGCCATAGCGGGAAACACGCCGGGCCCGGCGAAGGCGGTGGCCTGGCTTCGGGAGGCCGGCCGGCGCTTGCGGTTTGGCCGCGTACCCGCTACAAAGGGGACTTGGCAAACTCGCCGGTTGGTGTTATAGCATCGACTTGCGAAAGCCGCGGTTGGCTGACCCCAGTACCGCAAGCCCGACGTGGGCGACAAGCCGGCGGGCTGACGCGACGAGCGAGCAGGATTGACCTCCAGACAGGCGCAGGGGCGGTTGCGTGAGTACCACAACCAAGATCTTCATAGTGCTGGTGTGCGTGTTTGCGTTCGTGTTTACGCCGATGACCATTCAGTTTGTCGCGCAAACGCACAACTGGAAGAAGCTGGCGGAAACCTACCAGGACATCGCCCTCTCCTCCCAGGTTCACAACCGGAACGTCGTTGCCCTCGGCTTTGCCGAGAAGCAGGCGATGAACGATGAACTGGAGAAGATCCGGGCCGACCAGCGCAAGCTGAACGACGACAACGCGAAGCTTCGCCAGCAGGTCGCACAGCTCGTGACGAGCCTGGAGACGCTCCGGCTGGAGAACGTGGATCTGGGCACGCGGAACGGCCTCCTGGCCGCGGCGATCGACGTCAAATCGAATGAGAACAAGATCCTCACCGACGGCAACGACAGGCTGCGGAAGAGCAACGACGACCTGATGACCAAGAACGTCGATCTCAACGATCGCGTGAAGGAACTGAGCGCCCAGCTCCTCATCCGCGAGCAGAAGCTGCGGATGCAGGAGGAGGAGAACCTGCAGATCCGGCAGGAATACGAGCGTCTGCGGGAGTCCGGCAGGGTTGCGTCGGCCGCGCCGGGGCCGGTCGGGCCGGCGCCGACCGCGGAGGCCGTCGGGCCCGCGGCGACGTCGCCCATCCGCGGCCAGATCGCGGACGTGCAGGGCGTGACCGCGTCGGTGGACGTCGGCGCGAAAGACGGCGTCAAACAGGGCATGTTGTTCATCGTGATGCGGGAAGGGAAGTATCTCGGCGACCTGCGGATCGAGGCCGTCGATCCCACCGAGGCCGTCGGCAAGCTGGAAATGACCGGCCAGGGCGACATCAAGAAGGGCGACAGCGTGCGGGACAAGGCGAGCCTGGAATCGACTCGCTGAGGACAAGGCCCCCGGCTGCGCCCGCGAGGACCGGGGGCGGCAGCACGTGAACGGGAGTACGGAGGTTCGTCGGTGAGCCAACTGAACGCAGGACCGGTATCGACGCCGCCCGGGCTGACGCCCGTGTCGCAGGTACGCCCCGGCGCCGATCTCTACACCGTGCTCCTGATCGTGGCGGCGGGGTTGCTGTTGATTGGCACGGTGTTTGTGGCGGTTCGGACGCAGCAGTTTTTCGGAAGCCTGCTGCCGCCGTCGGGTGGCTGAGCGAGCGCGGCCCGTTGCGAGGAAGCGGTGCATCTCTCGCCGCACCCGCGTGACCGCTTCGCGGCGCCGACTGTCGGGCCGAATTGACCGAGCCGGTAATCATGTACTGGGGACCGTCCTGGCGGCGGAGGGATACGTGCCGTGATCTTTGATTCTCTCTTGGGGTTGTTCAGCGTGGACATGGGGATCGACCTCGGCACGTGCAACACGCTCGTGTGTGTGAAGGGCGAGGGCATTGTGCTCAACGAGCCGTCGGTGGTCGCGGTGAAGCGGGGGACGAACCGCGTCCTCAACAACGGCAATGCCGTCGGCATCGTCGCCAAGGAGATGATCGGCAAAACGCCCGGCACGATCACCGCCATCCGTCCGCTGAAAGACGGCGTCATCGCCGACTTCGACATCACCGAGGCCATGCTGGGCTATTTTATCCGGAAGGTCCACGGGCGGCGGAACTTCTTCCGGCCCCGCGTGGTCATTGCCGTCCCTTCGGGCATCACCGCCGTCGAGAAGCGGGCGGTGTTCAACAGCGCCGAGCGGGCCGGCGCGCGGCGCGTTTACCTCGTCGATGAGCCCAAGGCCGCCGCGATCGGCGCGGGCCTTCCGATCGCCGACCCGACCGCGTCCATGATCGTGGACATCGGCGGCGGGACCACCGAGGTGGCCATCCTGTCGCTGGCCGACATCAGCGTGTGCGAATCGCTCCGCGTCGCCGGCGACGACATGGATGAGGCCATCATCAACCACATGCGAAGGACCTATAACCTGATGATCGGCCCCCAGATGGCCGAGAAGATCAAGATCGAGATCGGTTCGGCGGCGCCATTGCCGGAAGAGAAGACGATGGAGGTCCGCGGCCGCGACATGATCGCCGGGCTCCCGCGTCAGACCGTGGTCACGAGCGAGGAGATCCGCGACGCGTTGAAGGAGCCGGTCGGCCTGATCATCGAGTGCGTCATGCGGGTCCTGGAAAAGGCCGAGCCGGAGTTGGCGGCCGATCTTGTGCAGAACGGCCTCGTGCTGGCCGGGGGCGGGGCCCTGCTGCGGGGCATCGACCAGGTGATGAGCGAGGCGACCGGCCTGACCGCACGCCGGGCCGACGACCCGCTCACCTGCGTCGCCCGGGGGACCGGCATCTACCTCGACAACCTCAACACCTGGAAGGAAACCCTCGAGTCCGACGAGGACGACATGTAGGGCCCAAGGATCCCGCCGTGAGGTGGAAACGCCGACGATTCACCCGCTCGCACCTCTTCGCCATCCTCATGGCGGCCTCGCTCGCGTGCCTCATCATCCCCGCCCGGTTCATGCGCCCGATCAAGAACCCGCTCCAGCCGCTGGCCGCCCTGCAATGGGCCGTACACGACACGGCGTCCCGCGTCGCGGAGAGTCTCCGCACCGGCGCGCAGCGGCCGATTTCGACCGAGGAGTACGATCGGCTTGCGAAGGAACGGGACGAACTCACCGGCCAGGTGATCCGGCAGGGCGCCGAACTCGAATCGCTCCGGCAGAAGGTCGCGGCGCTGGCCGGGTGGCGGGATCGCGGTCTGTCCTCGAGCGTCCGACCCATTCCCGCGCGTGTCGTCTCGGCCGACGCCGTCACCTGGCGCGAGTCGCTCCAGCTGGACCGTGGCAGCTCGGACGGCGTGAGCGTCGGGGACTGGGTGGTGTCGCACCAGGCCGGGCTCGCCGCCGGCACGGGCAGCACGTCCGATTCGGGCGTCGAAGAGCTGGCGGGAGAATGCCTTCTGGGGCAGGTCGCCGAGGTGACGCCGCTGACGTGTCGCGTGATCCTGCTCAGCGACGCCTATCTCCGGCCGTGGGTCCCGGTCCGTATCCGACGGGTGGCCGAAGGGCGGCTGACGGGGCCCGACGTGAACCTTCTGTTGCAGGGCGTCGGGCAGGGACGGATGGCCGTGCGGGACGTGCCCGCCAGGCTTTGCGGAGGGGCCGGCGGCATTGGCCCGGGCGACCTGGTCGTTTCGTCGCCCGGTGATGCGCGATTGTCGATTTCGCTGGTCATCGGTCGGATCGAGCGCATCGATCCGCATCCCAAGAATCCGCAGTTGTGCGTCCTGTCTGTCGTGCCGCGGGTACACACGCGGTCGATTCGCGAGGCCTACATCCTGAGCACCGGACCGCGCGAAGAGTAGGCATATGCAACGCCGGAGCGGACCTCCGCGTTACGCACGCCGGCACCGGGAGATCCAATCCTCATATCGCGGGCTTCTCGCCTCGTGTGTCGGAACCCGCATCGCCGGCGAAGGGCGGCTTTGCCGTGTCGCCCCATGCCCCATGTTCTTTCCGGTCGCGCCGACGGTCACCCGACCTTGACGACCTTGGCCACGTCGGCGACGAAGTCCTTGCACGCCTGCTCCACGCACTTCTCCCATTCGGAGGCGTACATCTCGAGGTACTTCATGTCCTCGTAGGCGTACAGGATCGACCGCGAGGCGTTGACGATCGCACCGGTGCCGTCCGGCTTGAAGCAGGCGGCCACGTCCGCCGCCGTCGCCCCCTGAGCGCCGTAGCCCGGCACGAGGAAGATCGAATACGGCATCCGTTCGCGAAGCGCCGCCGCCATCGCGGCGTCCCGCGCGCCGACGACCGCCCCGACGCAACTGTAGCCCGACGTCCCGATCAGCCCTTCGCCCGAGGCCCATTCCGTCACCAGCTTCGCCACCGCCTCGCACAACCGGGTTCCGTCGGCTCCCACGATGTCCTGGATCGAGCCGCCCGATTCGTTGCTCGTCCGCACCAGTACGAAAAGGCCCTTGCCCTCTTCCTTCGCCACGTCGATAAACGGCTTGACGCCGTCGATGCCGAAGTACGGGTTGACCGTGACCGCGTCGGGACCCACGCGCTCCTCGAAGTTGGTGAAATCCGGGTCGGCCAGGTGGGCCTTCGCGTACATCTCGGCCGTCGGGCCGATATCGCCCCGCTTGCAGTCGCCGATCACGATCAGGTCGTGCCCGGCGGCCTCCTCGATGAGATCGTAGTAGCCCTCGATCCCTTCCGAGTAGTACCGCTCGAAGAATGCCGAGTTGATTTTCACCGCCGGCACGTACGGCGCGACGATGCGGATAATCCGCCGGCAGAACTCGAGCACGGCGTCCAGCGCCGCCTCGGCGTCCATCTCGTCGTTCATGTCCCGCTGCTCGGCAATTTCGGCCGGCAACCGCCCGTATACCGGATCGATCCCGACACAGACGGGGGATCGCTTGGCTCGGATTACCTTCAGCAATTGGTCGGCAAAGTTGTCTGCCAAGGGGGGCCATCCTTTCTGTTCGTTCCTGCCGCTCGCGAGATCCGCCCACGGCGGATCAGCAGACCGCGAGGGCGGATCATAACCCCCGAACGCACAAGGGGCAACACCGGGATCTCGTGCGGATGCGCGGACTGCCGTCGATTCTCGGATCGGCCTTACTGAACGAGCATCAGAGGCAGTGACACGAACAAACATTCACCGTCGAATGAATCCGATTAATCGCATCGCTTTGTCTTGCGTGGATGGGGCATTCTCTGTACAATGGCGATCGTTCCGATATCGTTCGCTCGCAGGTTGACGCGGACGCCCCTCCCCGATTCGCGCCCCGCGTCATACGGAAACGGAGAAGGAGCGAATCATTGGCAGTGCCTTCAAGCCGAAACAGCGTGCGGGTGCGGTGCTTGTCCGCGCCGATGTAGGCGCGGACCGTCCTTGCGCGGTTGTCTGTTTCGGCCGTCGTGTCCAGGAGGCGTATCCCATGCGGTCTCGAAAGATGCTTCTTACGATGGCCACAGCTGTCGGTGCGCTCGTGTTCGCCGGGGCCGCGTCGGCCTACGCATTGCAGGCCGGCATCACGGTGGACATCCACCAGGACAACATGTTGCCGGTCGGGCAGATGCCGAACGACTACCACGTTGAAGGGCTCATCTGCTCAAACAACGGCACGATGCCGACGGTGCTGCAGCACATCGACGACCTGTTCACGCCGCCCGCCGGGACGTTCAGCTACAGCATCGCCCCGGCCGGGTTGCCGGACCCCTGCTACTTCACGTTCGTCGCGGACTGGCGGCTGACGAACGGGACCGAGGTCCCGTACTGCACGGTCATTCATCTCGGTCTGCTGTTCGACGTCGATGCGTCGAACATCGTGATCGACATTCACGGCTGGTGGACGCGAAACGGCGTACCCGTCGGGCGGATCTTTCCGTGGCTGCGGAATGGCGGGTATTCGCCCACGCTCGGCTTCCGCGTCGAGGACGCGGGCAATCAGTTCGTTCGGATTGGAAACGGGTTTGTGGTCCAGCCGCCGCCGATTCCACCGCCGCCGCCCATCGAAGTGTCGCTGACGCAACTGGAAGTGGTTCCGTTCCCTCCGGGGCCGCCCCCGCCGCTGGGAGAACTCCGCGAGGGCGGGACGCAGCAGTTCTGGCCGTGGGTACCCGTCGTCAACGGCGCCGGCGTCCCGATCAGTCCCATCAACCCGATGTACATGGCGCCGGACAGTTTCTTCGATGTCTTTCTCGAGATGTCGATACCGGGCCAGCCCGGTCTCCCGCCCGGCCAACAGTTCACGATCCCGCCCGGCGGGTTCCTGGTCGTGCGCCAGCGCATGCAGTTCATCAATAACAACAACCAGGTCGAAGAGCGGTGGCAGTGGGAGATCCACGGCGCGCAGCCGCCGGAGGCCTGCTGTCTCGAGGACGGCACGTGCCAGTACATCTCGCCCGCGGAGTGCATGCTCCAGGGCGGCAATCCCAGGGGCGCGGGCACCAATTGCGACGACCTGAACGGCAATGGACAGGCCGATGTCTGCGAGCCGCCGGTGCCGACGGGCGCGTGCTGCTACGGCCAGGCGGCCCCGCTGTGCGCCGTGACCGACAAGACGACGTGCGAACAGCAGTTGCACGGGCAATACAAGGGTGATGGTACGAACTGCAACGACGCGGACGGCAACGGCATCGCCGATGTGTGCGAACAGGTACAGGAGACCGAGGCGTGCTGCATGCCGAACGGCACGTGCCAGCAAGTCCCGCCGTTGATCTGCCTGCAGATGAACGGGCAGCCGATGGGGCCGGGCTCGCGATGTCTCGGCGACGCCGACGGCGACGGCAAGGACGACCTGTGCGAGGCCAAATGGCGGCAGCTGCCCGACCTCAGCACCGAAGGCGTCGATGTGAAAGCGACGCAGCCGATGGTCCTGGCGGATGACTTCCTCTGCACGCAGCAGACGCGGATAACCGACATCACGATCTGGGGCTCCTGGAAGAACGAGATGATCCCCGAACCGGCCCAGGCGGGCAACGTGATGTTCATCCTCAGCCTCTACAAGGACATCCCGGCCGACCCGCAGGGCGGTATTCCATACAGCCGTCCGGGCGCGATGGTGTGGACGCGGACCTTCGCACCGTATACCTTCGCCTACGCCCCCTACAACACCGGCGACGAGGGCTGGTGGGACCCGTCTACGCCGGGCTCGTTCCTGCCCTTCGGTGACAGGGTGTGCTGGAAATACGACTTCCGCATCCCGCCGGCCGAGGCCTTCTGCCAGCGTGGTTCGCCGGACAAACCGATCGTCTATTGGCTGGGCGTCCGGGCTGTCCCGGCCGGCGCAACGCCTGCCGAGTTCGGGTGGAAGACGTCGATCCAGCACTGGAATGATGATGCCGTGTGGGGCCGCGGTCCGTTCCCGTATCCGGGGCCGTGGAACGAGCTTCGCTATCCCGCTCAGCACCCCAAGCAGGGCCAGTCGATGGACCTCGCGTTCCTGCTCGACGGCGACATCCCGTGCTGCAACAAGCCCCCGCAGGACACGGACGGCGACGCCGATGTCGATCTGATCGACTTCGCGGCCTTCCAGAACTGTTTCAACGGGCCGAACAACCCGTACGGATCGGGCGGCAGTCCGCAGGTCTGCCTGTGCCTGGACGTCGACGCTGATGGCGACGTGGATCTTCTGGACTTCGCGGCCTTCCAGAGCTGTTTCAACGGGCCGAACAATCCGCCCGCGTGTCCGTGAGAAGCAGCCGAGATGACCTCGGTGCTGAAGACGAAGCACCGAGGACGGAGTCTGTTGTCCGGGGCACACGGCCCGACCGGCATCGGGTCGTGTGCCCCGAATTCTGCGCAATCCTGTCTGGGGACACCCTCACCGGTCGGGAACGAGATGGCCCGCCTCACGGCACGGCCTGTGCCTCTCGCTCCGTCCGGCAGAGGGGTCAAGCGCCCGCGGACGCGACGCTTGCCGCGTCTGGCTTGACGATTCCCGCCGAGCGGCAACAATCGGACGGGGTTTGTGATGGTTGCCGTCGCGAGCCAGGCCGGGCTGTTCCTCGGGCCGTCCGGGTGGAGCTACCCGGACTGGAACGGCATCGTCTACCCGGCCGACGCCGGATCGCGGTTCGATGCGCTCGGGCACCTGAGCCGGTACTTCAATGCCGTCGAAGTCAACAGCAGCTTCTACCGCCCGCCGACCCCGCGGACGACCGAGAGCTGGCTCCGCCGTGTGCAGGACGTGCCCGAGTTCCTCTTCGCGTTCAAGCTCTATCAGCGGTTCACGCACCAGCGGGAGGAGTACGGCCGGGCGGACGTCGCCGAATTCAAGGCGGGACTGGCGCCGGTTGCGCAGGCGGGCCGCCTCGGATGCCTGCTGCTGCAGTTTCCGTGGTCGTTCCGGTGCAACGCCCTCTCGTTCGACTGGCTCGCGCGGCTGGCGGAAGAGTTCGGCGAGCACCCGCTGGCCGTCGAGGTCCGCCACGCCTCGTGGGACCGGCCGGACGCCCGGGCGAGGCTCCGCGACCTGCGGCTCAACTACTGCAACATCGACCAGCCCGTGCTCCGCGACTGCCTGCGGCCGTCGTCGCATGTGACGGGGCCGGTCGGTTATGTCCGCTTCCACGGACGGCGGGCCGAGACGTGGTTCGCCGAAACCGCCAACACGCACGAGCGCTACGACTACCTCTACCGGCCGGGCGAGATCGAGGACTGGGTGCCGCGGCTGAACGACCTGGCGGCGCACACGGAGCGGCTGTTCGTCTTCATGAACAACTGCTCGCGCGGGCAGAGCGTGGCGAACGGCCTGCAGATCCGCGCGCTGCTGGAGCGCCGGCAGGTCGACGTGCCGCCGGAGATGCTGCCGCACTTTCCGTTCCTGGGCGAGATCGCCCGGCCGCAACGCCCGCCGGCGCCGCGCGGCGAGCGGACGTTGTTCGACATGTGACGTGCCGCGTCCCGTCCGCAGGCCGGAAGCCCACGCCGCCGCGCCGGAAAGCGTGCCACTGCAAACGGCGTTACGCGCAGTACTTCCTGTTCAGCGCATCGACGGCCTTCTTGCACCGTTCGGTCACCACCCACGCATCCGGCCAGAAGCACAGGTCGATCGTCCACCAGTCATGCGGCACGCCCGCCTTGTTCAGCTCGGGGATGACCTCCTCGAACTTCAGCAGGCCGTCGCCGAACGGGGCGTGCGTGGACGTCTCGTCGCCGTGCAGCGTCCCGTCCGAGTCGATCAGGTGGATGTGGTTGATCCTGCCGTGCAGCCGGCGGATGAACTCGACCACGCCGCCGACGAGCGTCTCCTTCGGCCCCGGCTGGCGGGCGCCGACGACGGCGACCATGTGCGCGTGGCAGGCGTCGAACAGCACGCCGAAGTTCGGCTCGTTCACCTCGTCGAGGATGCGGAAGATGTCCGAGGGCTTGTTGAACGCGAAGCCCGGCTCGAACTCCCACGTGACGTAGAGCCCCCTGTCGGCGGCCTCCTTGGCGCAGCGCTTCCATGTGTCCACGACGCGCTTGCGGGCCGTATCGGCGTCCACCTCCGCGAAGATCGTCGGCGGCTGGACGGCATCGACGCGGATGCCCCTGATGCCGAGGTCCACGCAGAACTGGACGTTCTTGCGGAACTCGTTGAGGTAGGGCGTCGTGTCCGTCGTGTTGATGAGCTTCTGCGCCCAGAGGTTGGCCGCGAGCCCGGAAAACCGCAGCCCCGCCTTCTCGACCTTCTCGCGGACGGCGACCCGCTGCTCCTTCGTCGCGAGGTCGTCCGGATTCGGATGCGGCGGGAAGCCGCCCAGCTCGAGCCCGTCAAAGCCGAGCGCGGCCAGTTTGTCCACGACCTCGTCGAAGGGGACGGGGTTCTTCTGGTACGGTCCGATCGAGTAGGCCCATGTGCCGATGGAGATCTTTTTCATGGTCGTTGTTCCGTCAGTCCGTGGTTCCGTTCGTACGATTCCCCCTCTCCCTTCAAGGGAGAGAGCCGGGGTGAGTATGGCCGCCTGGCCGGTTCCTCCGCTACTCGGTTCCTCGCTGCCCGCCCCCACCATCCTATCATGGCAAATCCCGTCCATCTGGCAAGTCGCGGGGGGCATCGGTGCATGGCCGTCTGTGCGAATGGGGTCCGAAACTCTGCCGGACAGGCAGCCGTGAATGTCGCCGATCAGGACCGTTCCCATGACGCACCGTCCGCAAGATATGCCCATTCGTTCTTTCCCGCGTCCGGGCGGGAATCCTTCACACGGGCGAAGCACAATCGCGGGACCCCGCGGTGCGAAGGGATTCTGTCGCCCCGCTGGGGCTTGCCCTGATCGCCGCGACCCGGTCCGGCGGCTTACGCCCCCGGCTGCAAACCCGCGTTCCACCGGGGCATTGATATCGGCAAGGCATCAAGCACGTCGGACGACCGCGAAAGGACTATGCCTGCCGGTCCGCATGGCGGTCTTGCGAGATCGTCCGGCGTTCTGCGATGCCGGCTCGCGCGTGGAGAATGGCCTGCGCCAATTCGATGTCGCGCCAGGCCGCGGCCTCGGCAAACCCGTGCAGCCACCGCGCCGACACTTTAAAGGCGGCCACCGGATACTTCGTGTACCGCGCGATCGCCCGCGAGTCCTCGCGGGCCTTTGCGATCGGCCTCCATCCGACGTCCAGGTCAAGGCCGACGTCGCGAGCGATCGCGACGAACGACTCGGCCAGTTCCCGGTCGCCCCGCGTGGCGGGTCTGCCTCTGCCCTGGGTAAGATAAAGCCCCGGGCCGTTGCCCACCTGCCCGTCGCAGGTTACGTCAAGCACCAGGATCGCATCCGGGCCCAATTCTCCGATCAGACCGCGCCGGCTCGCGAACGTCGCTCCGACCAGGCCGGCCTCTTCGCTTACCGTGAACAGCGCCGACACCGTCAGCGACGGACCGGACCGCTTCGCCAGCAGCAGGTCAAGAGCCAGCGCAAGCCCCACGGCATCGTCGAGCTTGCCGATGATCAGGCCGTTCTCCGCTCGAAGTCTCGGCAGCACGTAGACGCCCCGCTCACGCCCCGCCGGCACGCCGGACAACCTCCACAACCGGAGCGAACTCGCCCGCCGCCCGGTCCGGACGGGGGTGAAGCCGTCTTCCCGCAACTCAAACACGCGGACGGCGGACGGACTCACGGCCAGCGATTCGTCTCCGGGGCCGGGGCCGAACGGCGTCGAGCCGGCAAGCTCGAATCGGTTCGACCCGAGGTGCTTGTCCAGGTGAGCAACGACCAACACGTGCCCGTCGGCCGTCCCGGCGCGCGTGGCGTACAGGTTCCCGATCGCGTCTTCGCGTATCTCGATATCCGCCGAGCGCAACGTGCACCGCACGTAATCGCAGACGAGCCATTCCGCGCCCGGGGCGCTCGGAATCTCCGACATTGCCCGAATATGCTCGTACAGCGCTGCCCTGGTCCTCATGTCAGCCATTGCCTTTTCGGCGCAGTGCCGGCGCGCGTCGCCGCCACTCATCGGGGAACCACGGCAGCCGTGATAAACGAATTCGTCTTCGTTGCCGGCCACTCATCCCAGGTGTCCCATGTACCCGATCACGGCGAACCGCTCCACCAGCTCGACATAGCCTTCGAGCAACGCCAGGCACGCGTCCAGGTCAACGTATTCGTTTCCGTCGCCGGACGCGGGCCCCACTCGCCCGTCCGGCGATAGACCTTCACGTGCGAAACGTTCGGCTGCGCGGGCAGATGACCCGTCCGGGACTGTGCCGCCATGCCGCCCGTGGCGGGCGTCCCGGCAACGGATTCGGCCCGTTCCTGCAGCCGCGGAATGCGCCGGCGCCGGCGGCGCTCACACCCCGATCAATGGTGGAAGAGCCGCAGGCCGGTAAACGCCATGGTCATCCCGTACGCATCCGCCGCGGCGATCACGCCCTCATCGGCCACCGAGCCCCCCGTCTGGGCGATGTGGCGGACGCCGCTCTTGTGCGCACGGTCGAGGTTGTCGCGGAACGGGATGAATGCGTCCGAACTGAGCGCCAGCCCGCCGACGGCCGCGGCGAACCGTGCAATCCACGCGGCGCGTTCCGCTTGACCGAGCGGCTCCGGCAACGACGGACACACGGCGCGAAGCTGCTCTCTCTCCGCGTCGGAGAGCTGCTCCCAGAGCAGGAACTGATCGACGGCGTTCGCCTTGTCCGGCCGCTTGACGCCCTCGGCGAATCGCATGCCGAGCACCCGCGGGTGCTGCGAGAGCATCCACTTGTCGGCCTTGTCGCAGGCCAGCCGCGTGCAGTGGATCCGCGACTGCTGCCCGGCGCCGAGGCCGACGACCTGGCCGTCGCACGCGACGCAGATCGTGTTCGACTGGGCGTACTTGGCGGCGATCGTGGCGACAATCAGATCGCGTACGGCGGTCGCCGGCAGATCCTTGCTCCGCGTAACGATGTTGCCGAACAGGTCCGGGCCGATGCGGGCGTGGTTCCGCGGCTGCTCCATCGTAAGGCCGAAGACCTCCCGCCGTTCCACGGCCGGCGGCTCCCACGCCGGGTCGATCCGGAGCAGGAGGTACTTCCCGCCGCGCTTCGCCTTGAGGATCGCCAACGCCTCCGGCGTGTACCCCGGTGCGATCAGGCCGTCAGAGCTTTCCGGCTGGAGCACCCGCGCGGCCGACTCATCGACGACGTCGCTCATCGCGGCAAAGTCGCCGAACGAGGCCAGCCGGTCGGCCCCGCGCGCCCGCGCGTAGGCGCACGCCAGCGGCGAAAGCTCCAGATCGCCCACCATGCACAGCCGGCGCGACTCATCGGACAGCGGCGTGCCGATCGCCGCTCCGGCCGGGCTGACGTGTTTGAACGAGGCGGCGGCGGGCAGCCCGGTCGCCGCCCGCAACTCGCGGACGAGCTGCCAGGCGTTCAGGGCGTCGAGAAAGTTGATATACCCCGGCGCCCCGTTGACGACGGTCAGCGGCAACGGGCCGGAAGCCACAAAGATCCGCGCCGGCGCCTGATGCGGGTTGCAGCCATATCGAAGGTCGATTTGATTGCCCATGATGCGGTCATCATGCGAACGCCCTGAGCCCGCGTCAACCGGGCCCATTCCGCCCGCCGCACGCCCCGGAACGCGAAGCGCGGCATGCCGGAACTCGCCGAGAGTCCGCGGCGGTCATCCGCAATCTCAGATTGGAGGTTTTCCGTTCGCCCCGACGCCGATCACATTACGCCCGCCGTGCCCGTCTCGATCCGCCCGGCCACAAATTCGCGCGGGTCGGTGATCCTGCCCGTCACGGCGCTGGCCGCGACCGTCAGCGGGCTGGCGAGGTAGACGCCGGCGTCCTTGTGGCCCATGCGGCCGGGGAAGTTGCGGTTCGTCGTGCTGATGCAGACCAGGGGCTCGTTCAGGCGGCCGAACGTGTCCGCCGGACCGCCCAGGCACGCCGCGCAGCCCGACGGCCCCATCGTGCAGCCCGCGTCGGCCAGCGTGTCCCAGATCGACTTTTCGCCGGCGGCCTTCGGCATGCCGCGCAGGTTCAGCCGCAGCATGTCGGCATGCACCTCCGTGCTGCCGGGAACGACGAACGTCGGCACCTGAACCTTCTTCCCGCACAGGATTGCCGCGGCGAAGATCATGTCCGTGATCTTCCCGCCGGTACACGAACCGAGGTACGCGCGGTCGATCTTCACATCGCGGCAGTTGCGGGCCGTATCCCGGTTGTCGGGGCTGTGCGGCCGGGCCACCAGCGGTTCGAGCTTCGCCAGGTCCCACTCGTGGACGGCGGCGTACGTCGCGTCGGCGTCGTCGCGGACGACCTCCCACTGCGGCCGGTTCGAGCGTTTCCGCACGTAGGCGAGCGTCTTCTCGTCCACGTCGCACACGCCGTTCTTGCCGCCCGCCTCGATCGCCATGTTCGTCAGCGTCATGCGGTCCTCGAGCGACAGGCTCGCGATGCCGTCGCCGGCGAAGTACATCGCCTTGTACGTCGCCCCGCTGACGCTGATCTCGCCGATCACGGCCAGGATGAGGTCCTTGGCCGTCAGGTACGGCGGGATCTCGCCGTGGAAGACGAACTTCATCGTCGGCGGGACTTTCAGCCAGAGCCGGCCGGTGCCGAGCACGAAGCCCGCGTCGGTGTTGCCGACGCCGGTGGCGAACTGGCCGAACGCCCCGGCGGTACACGTGTGCGAGTCGGTGCCGAGCAGGATCTCGCCCGGACGGACGTGGCCCTCCTCGGGCAACGTCTTGTGGCAGACGCCCTTGTACGGCGTCCGCGTCGGGTCGCTGTAGGGGCTGGGCATGCCGTCGCCGCGGACGAAATCGGGGTCGTAGTAGTACCGGATGCCCTGCTCGCGGACGAACTCGCGGAGGATCTCGATGTTGCGGTGGGCCATCCTGTCGGCGGTGAAGATGTAATGGTCGGGGATGATGACGACGCGCTCGCGGTCCCAGACCTTCGCCGCCGGCCCGAAGTGTTCCTTGAAGACGCCGATCGTGCCCGGCCCGCAGACGTCGTGCGTCATCAGGATGTCGATGTCGCACCAGATGTTCTCGCCGGGCTCGACGGACGTGCGGTCGGCGTGGCGCGCGAGGATCTTCTCGGTGATGGTCATGCCCATGCTCGATGCTCCTTCGTCGGGAACTCCGCCCGTGGGGTCGATCGGCATATTCTAGGCCGGCCTCCGCGCGGCTGCAACGCGGCCGACCGGGGCGCCGTCGCCCGGTTGAGCCCGCCGCGCCGGGCTCAATGCTGCGCAACGATGATCTCGTTCAGCGGTCGCTTGGGGACGTGGTGGACGTCTCGCTCGTCGCGCCAGTACTTGATGTCGCCGGCGGCCTCCTCCAGCACGACGGTCTCCCCCGGGGCGCCCAGCGCGATCACGAGCAGGATCGCGTAGCGGGGCGGGATCTGCAACGCCGTGGCGAGGCCCTCCCGCCGGATCGAGCCGACCATGCAGCCGCCGAAGCCGCGTTCCGTCGCGCCGAGCAGGATGGTCTGCGCCGCGATGCCGTGGTCGCAATCGACCGACGGGCTGACCTGGTTGTCGCGCAGGATGAGGATGTAGCCGGTCGGCCGTTCGCCCTCGGCCGGGCCGGGCCACGTCGTCAGGTAGCCCGCCCACGCAAGATGCTCGAAGATCCGGGCGTTCGTGCCGGGGTCGGCCGACAGGATGTACCGCAACGGCTGCAGGTTCGCCGCCGACGGCGAGCACCGCGCCAGTTCCACCAGCTCGCGCAGTATTTCCGTGGTGACCCGCGGCTCCGGTCGAAATCGACGATAGCTTCGATTCCTGAGAACGAGATCTCTGAACACGCGGCGTACTCCGTGCAAACCGCTCGCGGCCGGTCGCAGATGAGGATGCTGCGGCCCGGCACGGTGCGCCAAACCGAAAAGCAACTCCGCGGTCGCCTGCGCGGCAGCCACTCTGCTCAGCCGATCCGCTCGATCACCCGGTCGGCCATCTCTGCCGTACTCAGCGTGCCGCCCAGGTCGGGCGTGGCCGCGCCGGCCGCGAGGGCCTGCTCGACGGCACGGCGGACCACGGCCGCCGCCTCGGGCAGGCCCAGCCAGTCGAGCATCATCGCGCCGCTGAGGATCGTTGCCACCGGGTTTGCGATTCCCTTCCCCGCGATGTCGAGCGCGGACCCGTGTACCGGCTCGAACATCGATGGGAACGTCCGCTCGGGGTTGATGTTCGCGCTCGGCGCCAGGCCCAGCCCGCCCACGATCGCGCCGGCGAGGTCGCTCAGGATGTCGCCGAACAGGTTCGACGCCACAATCACGTCGAACTCCGCCGGACGGCGGACGAAGTTCATCGCCGCCGCGTCGGCATGCTGCCGGTCGGCCTCGACGTCGGCGAACTCGGCCCGGACCTCTTCCAGCACCTCGTCCCACATGACCATCGCGTACCGCAGGGCGTTCGACTTGGTGATCATGGTCAGCCGCCGTCGCCGCTTCCGCGCCAGGTCGAAGCCGAACCGCACGATCCGCCGTACGGCCGCCCGCGTGTGAACCGCCGTCTGCACGGCGACCTCCTCGGGCCGACCGGTCTTCACACGCCCGCCGCAAACCGAGTATTCGCCCTCCGAGTTCTCGCGGATCACGACCAGGTCGATCTCGCCCGGCCGTGCCAGCGGCGACCGCACGTTCGGCCACAGCCGCGCCGGCCGCACGCACGCATACTGATCGAAGTGCTGCCGCATCCCGATGAGCGGGGCCAGCGTGATGTGATCGGGCAGTTGCCGCGGGTCGCCCAGGGCGCCGAGGAAGATCGCGTCAAACGGCCGCAGCACGTCGAGGTAATCCGGCGGCGCGACGGCCCCGTGCGTCTTGTGGTATTCGCAACCCCAGTCGAGCCGCGTGTAATCCAGTCGGAAGCTGCCGGCCGCCGCCTGAACGCGATCCAGCACGCGAACGGCCTGATCGAGGATCTCCATCCCGATTCCGTCACCGGGGTACAGCGCGATTCGGAACGACTTCATCAAACCAACCTCCGAGGAAACCCTGCGAGTCACCGGCGGACCTGCCGGAACCGGCGTCCGCCTGCCGCATCGAACGGGCCAGGCGTCGGTGGTATCCCTGTCTGGGGATTCACGGAAATCGAGTCCGTGAATTCGCGACAACTCGTTGTGCCTATTATTGTCGGCACACGGACCCCTGTCAACGCAAGTTTCCCTGCCGCCCGGCTCTTCCCTGCACACCGACGAGTTCGAGACCCGAACAGACGGCATGCGCGTCACCATCGCCTCCCGGCCGAACGTCGCGACAGGCCACTGACAGGACAGTTGTTCGTGCGTAGAATCACACGGGCAGGTGAAGAAGCGGGGCCCTATGAACGGCGATGTGCCAGCATCGGCTTGTTCGAAGGTGCCTGCGGGCGGGCCGCCCGTTCCGAGCGACGGCCGCCCGGGCGCCGGCGACGCCAATCCACTCCCCCGCGGTATTCGTGCCGCGATCCGCGACGATATCTTCTGTGCGAAATGCGACTACAACCTCCGTGGTCTGACCTCGGACCGCTGTCCGGAGTGCGGGCAGGCGTTGGACGCGGCCGAGGTGATGGAGCAATCGCTGCCGTGGCACCGGCGGCAATCGCTCGGGTTGGCCTGGGCCTTCTGGCTCACGGTGTGGGAGGCGACGTTCCGCCCCAATCGCCTGTGCTGCCGCGTCGCCCGCCCTGTGCCGTATCGCGACGCACAGAAGTTCCGCTGGCTGGTTATCCTGCACGCCCACCTGCCGCTTGCTGCGGTGATTGGCACGTTCTGGTGGATGTGCGAATTCGGTCCGGACGGTTCGGGCGCCAATGGGCTTGACGCCGCTCAAGTGCTGGTCGGCGCGAACATCGCATCGATTGTCGCGCTGGCCGTCGTGACGGGCGTGCCGAGCTACTTCTGCCACCCGCGGCGGATTCCGGTCGAACGGCAGAATCGGACGATCGCTCTCAGCTACTACGCGACCGGCCCGCTGGCCTGGGTTTCCTTGCTGGCCCTGGGGGCGTTGTGCTTGTGGCCGGCAATCGGTCGCGCCGTGACGGCCCTTCCGCCGATGCCGCTTCCGGTGTCTCTCATCTGGGCCTTCCTGCTTGCATTCCTTCTCGTCGGCCCGCTTGTGGCCTGGGTCAATGCGCTGACGGCTCTCTTCGTCATCGCCTTTGGCCGGGATCGGACGCGGGCCGGAACGGTTGGGCTGTTGGCCTTCGCCACGGCGATCGGTGCCGGCGTGCCCGGGCTCTATGCCGTTCTATTTCTCGTCGAGTTCCTCCGCATCGTCTTCTACAGCTTCTGGCCCTGATCCGGGTCGCGATGTTGGCATGGACGGACCGGCCGGCCGATCGCCGTCCAGGTAGAATCGTCGGACCGGTCCAAGCCCTTCGCACCGCAACAGGGAGGGGCTTCTGCCTGCCGTGCCCGTGGTCGGTTGCGAGCCGATCCCCCCGTTTCCCCTTGCAAGCGGAATGGCGTTGACGCCCTCGGACCACGTAATCGGTTGCGGCGGGTATTCAAACGGATCTTCCGGAACCGCCGGGAGATAACGCGGAACCAGCTCGGCCAGCGACGCGGGACGCCGGCCATGGTCCGTCACATACAGGCGGATCGCCAGCGCCGTCGCGGCCATCCGCCGCTGGGCGATCGACTCGAAGAGGCCCCTCATGGTCGCCTCGTCGTCTGAACGCGTGATCAGACTGGGCCAGCGCGACAAGAAAAAGGCGGTCTTCGTGCGCTGCGGCTCCGGCACGAGCACGCCGGTCGCGTCGTGCCAGTTCGGCATCCGCGCCGCCTGCGCTGCCGCCGTTTCGCGTTGGAGGACCCGCGCCCCGTCCATCTTCCAGGCCGGCCGCAGGGCGAGGGCCTCCGCATGCCTTCCCCCGGGGAAGCCTTGCAAGAGGTTGATGCTCGACCCGGACCGCCCCTGTCTCTGACCGACGAGTTCGCGAACGGCGGCAAGCGAAACGGCCCTGCTGATTCGCAAACCGTGGGAGCAGCCCTCCTGTAGCGGCTGCGTGTCGAGCAACTCGGCGATCAGCGCCTCCACCGCCAGACGGTTGGCGGCAGATTCGGCGGGTCGAGCCTCGGCCCGGTCCGCCGAGTCCGCGATGCGCAGATCGTGGGCGACGTGTTCCACGGCTCGGCACGCCCGATCCGAGCCCCGTGTCGTGAACAGGCAGCCGCACATGTGCGGGGCGTTGCGTCCATGCCGCACCAGGGCGAGCAGGTCGCGAAGTGTGGCAACCGTTTCCGCGTCATCGCCGTCGGCATGGGCCCGCAACGCCGCAACCTCGAGCAACGTCAGCAGGTGGGAATTGGGCGGCGTCGGTGGCGTCGGGCTGATGCCCAGCGGCCCGATCGTGAAAACGCCCCAGTTGGCGGCGGGCCGGTCGCGGGCCTGTCTGGCCAGCGTCCTGGCGCCCGAGTTCCTGGCGACCACTCGCCGAGCGAGCCTTTCGTGGCCCGCGAGGTTATCCGAGGACGTGATGACTCTCTCCAGGGTATCCAACTGCAGGGCGTCCCGGCTGATCGCCACGAGGGCCTGCCGATAGAGCACCGCTGCGTTCTGCCTGTCGGGGATGTCGGGCTCGGCGAAGTCCGCCGGCTCGAGCGGCTCGCCCGCCGTTCGCAGCCGCGCAACCTCGGCCTGCCACACACGTTCCGCATGCCAGCCCCACCATGCGCGGAAGGCGGCGAGCAGCAGCAACAACGCCGCTATGCCGATGGCGATTCGCTTGAGCCAGCGGAAACGCGGAGGCAGGGGAAGGCCGGCGGCCTGCTCTTCCATGGTCGCACCCCCCAATCCCCTCATCGGATTGTATGCCCGGCAAAGTGTCCGCCCCAACGCTCAGAACAGACCCTTGTCCTCGTCGTCTCCGCCGGCGTCTGACGCCCCCGGATCCACGTCGGGTGGGTCGCCGCGTTGGACCGCCGCCTCCGCCGCCCGGACGGCGAGCGTGTCGCACCGTTCGTTCTCCGGGTGCCCGGTGTGGCCGTAGACATGTTCGCACGTGACCTGGTGGCGGTCCATCTCCGCGGCGATCGCCTGCCACAGGTCCGCGTTCCGGACGGACCGGTTCTTCCCGCCCGTGCGGCGCCTCCAGCCGCGCCGCCGCCAGGCGGGCATCCACAGCGTCATGCCGTGGATCGTGTACTGGCTGTCGCTGACGACGCGGACGCGGCACGGCCGCTTGAGCCGCTGCAGCCCGTGCAGGACGGCACGGAGTTCCATACGGTTGTTGGTCGTGAGGCTGCTGCCGCCGGCGGCCTCGGACCGCTTGCCGGACGGCAGGTGGTGCAGGATGTACGCCCAGCCGCCCGGGCCGGGGTTCCCGCTGCACGCCCCGTCGGTGTAGAGCACAACCTCGACCGGTTCCTGTGGTTCGTTTTTCGCCGCCAAGTCCGCCTCGCAATCCGACGCCGTGCGATCCGAGCCGAGTTCGGCGGGTTCCGCCCGGCCCGCGTAGTGTATCGGGCCGGACGAATCCGTACAGGGAGGGCCTCGACCCGCGCCGCGGTTCGGTTAGAATACCGGGGAGCGCCCGAACGAGGTCAAGGAGCCGGCACGATGGGTCTGTTCAAATCGAGCGAGGAACGGCGGATCGAGCGGGACATCAAGATCCGGCAGGGGATACGGCGGATCGAAAAGGCGATCCGCGAGCAGGCCGCCTTCCAGGACGAGTTCGTCCGCAACGCCCAGCGGGCCCGGCAGATGGGCGACTCGGCCCAGTACCAGTTCATCCGCAACTCGCTCAAGAAGACGGCGACGATCCGCAAGATGCTCGAGCGCCAGCTCCTGGCCGTGAAGAACGCCCTGCTGATCAAGCGGCAGGCGGAGGCGTCGGCCGACTTCACGAAGGCGATGGGCACCATGGCCGTCGAGATCGGCCGCCTCTTCGGCGAGACGGACCTTGTCCGGACGCAGGCCGAGTGGGAGAAGGCGATGGTCCGGTCGCAGACGATGGAGGAGCGGATGAGCATGTTCCTCGACTCGATCGAGGACATCGCCGCGCAGGACGCCTCGGCGGCGCCGAGCGAGGCCATCACCGACGACGAGATCGACCGCCTCATCGAGGCCGAGGCCGACGCCGAGCAGGCGAAGGAAGTGCAGAAGCTCACGGACCTCCGCGCCGAACTCGACGCGCTGAAGAGCCAGGGCGAGAAGCAGAAGTAGCACGTTCGCTCGCGGCGGCTCGCCGGAGCGGACCACGGACGGCGCGGGAGCGGCCTCAGCGGCCGGCGCCGACCTTCACCGCCACCATCGTCATGTCGTCGGCGAGGTCGCTGTAGCCGATGAAACGGCGGACGTCCCAGAGGATGTTCTGGACGATCTGCTGCGGATCGAGGGCGGCGTGCCGGATGCAGGACTCGGCGAGCCGCTCGCGGCCGAACTGCTCGCCGGCGAAGGTCATTGACTCGACCACGCCGTCCGTGCACATCAGCAGCAGGTCGCCGGGCCGCAGTTCCACCATGCCCTTCTGGAAGACCTCGCCCTTCGAAACGCCGATCACCAGCCCGCCCGTGTCGAGCGTCTGGACCCGCCCGTCGCGGACGAGCAGCGGCGGCTCGTGGCCGGCGTTGCAGTAGGTCAGCCGCCGCGCACCGGGCATGAGCACGCCGTAGAACACGGTCGCGAACTCGTTCGACCGCGTCTCGCCGCACATGTGGTCGTTCACCTGCGCCATGATCCGCTCGACGTCGTAGATGTGGTACGTGTAGACGCGCAGGGCCGACCGCAGCGACGCCATCATCAGGGCGGCGGGGAGGCCCTTGCCCACGACGTCGGCAATGGCGATCCCGAGGTTGCGGCCCGGCAGCTCGATGAAATCGTAGAAATCGCCGCCGACCTCGCGGCTGGGCTTGTAGATGCAGCCGAACGAGGCGCCCGGCCAGTTCGGCGGCGCCGTGGGAATCATCCGCCGCTGCACCACCCCGGCGTGCCTGATCTGCCGTTCGTATCGCTCCGCCTCGACGGCCGCCTCGTACAGCCGTGCGTTGACGATCGCCACCGCCGCCTGGTCGGCGATCGCCCGCAGCAACAGTTCCTGGAAGCGGGTGAACCGGTGCCGCGTGCCCGTGTACACGCGGATCACGCCGACCGGCTCGCCCCGGTACTGCATGCCGCAGACGAGGCAACTGACGAGACCCTCCTCCCGCGCCGGTTCGGGATACGTCACCCGCGGGTCGTTGGGCACGTCCTCAATCAGGACCATCTTGCCCTGGAGGGCCTCGACGTCGATCGGATTCCGCTCGGCGATCACGGGCCCCTTCTTCAGGTAACGGTCCGAGAGGTTGTGGACGGCCTGGATGACCAGCTCGCCGCTCTGTTCATCGAGCAGCCGGATGCTGCACGCCTTCGTCTGCATGACCTGGCAGACCTTCCTCGCCGTGCGGTTGAGGATCTCCTGCAGGCTCCGCATGCCGGCGAGCATCCCGGCGAGGTCATAGACGGCGGACAGCTCCTCCATCCGGCTCTGAAGCTGCTGTTCCTGCTGGCAGAATCGGGCGAGCATGGCCGCCGTGGCCGTGGCCATCTCGGCCGCCGCCTGGCGTTCGTGTTCCGGCCACGGGCCGCACTCGCGGGCCGCCGCGGACAAGGCGTCGGCGTTGAGGCCCCAGCGATCGGCCATGGCCCGCGCATGCTCATCCGTCCAGCCCTCCGACGGACGATCGCCCACCACGAGCGTTCCGACCCGGCACTTTCCGACGACGACGGGGACCAGCAGGTGGCTCAGGCGGCATTCCGCGTCATCGACCCAGCTCTCGCGGGTATCCGACGACGAGCCCGCCGCAACCTGCAGCCGGATCTTCTGCGCGGCCGCCGCCCCGTCGTGCGTCGCGATCAACGCCCCGAAGGGGTTGCCCGCATTCGGCGGCAGGACCGCCAGTCCCTGGTCGCTGATGATTGCGACCGTGGTGCGGGTCGATGCCGCGAGCCCCTCCTGTATGTCACGGACCGTGGGCTCATCGACCGACCGCATCAATCGACACGGCAACAGCGTGGTGTCAGCCATTCCTCGGACAACCCCCAACTCGGCGGGAAACACACATCATTGCCGGATTATACGTGCCGCGCGCGGCGCGATCAAAAGCGGACAGGCGGGCCATACCCGCGGCCGTGCGGTTCGGGTATCCTGATGGCGGGAGCGTACCCGGACTTGTTCGAACGTCGGATCAAAGTGCTCTTGTACGTGCTGGCCGCGATGACCGTCGGCGTCGTCGTTCGCCTCGTGCAGCTCCAGGTCCTCCGCGCCGACACGTACCGCGAGGAGGCCCGGCGCGCCCTGCTCCGGCCGATTCGGCTGCTGCCGTGCGTGCGCGGGCAGATCCTCGACCGCACCGGCCACGTGCTCGCCGAGAACCGTCCCTGCTGGGACGTGTGCGTGCCGTACGGAATCCTCGCCGCCGAGCCCGAATACCTCAATGCCCTCGCCGAGCAGATCAAGCTCGCCGTGCCGGGCACCCGCGGACGGGTCACCGAGGCCGACGTGGACGAACTCCGCAGCCGCATCTCGGCCATGTGGCCCGCGATCGCCGAGGCGACCGGCGTCGGACTGGACGCAATCGCCGAACAGCGGGAGCGGATCGTCCAGCGCGTGCGGTGCATCAAGGACGTCGTGCGGCAGAAGCAGGGTCTGGATCGGCGCATCGCCGAGGAGCGGCTCAGTCACCCGATCGTCCGCGGCCTGAGTCAGGAGGCGGCCGTCAGGGCCGGCGCTGCCCTCTCGGCCTATCGCTGGGTTGAGGTGACCGCCGGCACGCAGCGCCATTATGCGGACGAACCGTCGCTGGCGCACGTCCTGGGCCGGCTGGAAGACCTCGGAACCGACGCCGTCTTTGCACAGGAAATGACGGGCGAGCTGCACGGCGTGGCCGGTGTCGAACGGCTCGCCGAAGACTGGCTGCGCGGCACGCCGGGCCAGATCGCCGAGGATATCGACGGCAAGCCGGTCGCCCCGCCGATCGAGCCCCGCGACGGCGCGAATGTGCGTCTGACGATCGATGCCGTCCTGCAGCAGCAGATCTACGAGCGGCTCGACGCCGCCGTCCGGCAGTATCCCCTGTGCAGCGGGGCGGCGGCCGTCGTGCTCGATGCCGCCGGCCGCGAGGTGCTCGCGGCGGTCAGCTTCCCCGGATTCAACGCCAACGCGACCGCGACGGAACGGCGACGGCTGGCGATCGACCGCAAGGCGCTGCCGCTGCGAAGCCGCGCCCTCAGTGAGCTGTACCCTCCGGGCTCGACGGTCAAGCCCCTCGTCGCGGCCGTGGCCCTGGCCGACGGCATCGTGACGCCGGAGACCGAGTTTGACTGCCAGGGCCGCCTCTTCGCCGAGGGCCATGCGTTCCGCTGCACGGGGATTCACGGCTCGATCGCTCTCACGATGGCCATTTCCCGCAGCTGCAACGTCTACTTCTTCCGCCTCGGCGAACTCATGACCGTGCCGCGGCTCCGGCAGTGCTACGAGGCGGTCGGGTTCGGCATTCCCGCGGGCACCGCCCTTCGCGAAGACGTCGCCGGCAGGCTCCCCGAACGCACCGGCCGCGGCGACGCCCGCAACACCGCCATCGGCCAGGGCGAGCTGGCCGTCACGCCGCTCCACGTGGCGAACCTCATGGCCACAATCGCCACCGGCGAGTACCGCGCGGCCACCGTCGTCCTCGACGACCCGCGCGAACGGCCCGCGCGGTCGCTGGGCGTTTCCGGCCCCATCTGGGCGCTCGTGCGAACGGGCATGCACAACGTGGTCAACGAGCCCGGGGGCACGGCGTACGGCAAGCTGGATCTGCCCCCGGAACCGTGGGTCCTGCTCGGCAAGACCGGTAGCGCCGAGGCGTGGCCGCGGGAGCTGGACCGCCTGTACACGATCGAGTGGCCGGACGGCGGGCGCGAGGAGTACGTGGCCACGGATGCCGCGGATGTGAAACGACGGCTGGCCGGCCGCGGCGAGTTCCGCATTGCCGGGTGGAAGGCTCACAACCGCTGGCCGCCGGCGGGTCAGCAGATCGAGACGCACGGCTGGTTCGCCGGGTACATGATTCGCCGCGAGGATCTGGCCCGCCTGGGCGAGTCGCCGCGCCGGGCCTTTGCGATCGCCGTCCTTCTGGAGTACGCCGGGCACGGAGGCGCGGTCGCGGCGCCCGTCGCCGGCGAAGTGGCGCAGATGATCACCGCCCGGTACGGGTCATAGGTACGCCACCCCCCCCTCCCGCTCCAGCTCCGCCACGAGGTCCCGGATCCGCTGCGCCGCGCTCTTGTGGCAGACCAGCGTCGCCCGCGGCCCGTGCACGATCACCAGGTCCTCCACCCCGACCGCCGCAAGCAGATGGTCGCCGTCCGCCACGAGGATGTTGCCCGAGGCATCGATCACGCGATGAGCGGCGCCCGAGCGCACGTTGCCCGCGGCATCGGGCCGGAGCACCTGATCGAGCGCGGTCCACGATCCGACGTCGAGCCAATCGCACGGCAGTTCGACGACGAGGACCCGCTCGGCCTTCTCCATGACGGCGAAATCGACCGAGATCCGGGCCAGCGTCGGATACAGCGCGCGGAGGAGGCGGAGCCGCTCGCCCCCGTCCGCGGCGGCGATCGTGCCGAGCTTCGCGTGCGCGTCGGGCGCGTGGCGGGCCAGTTCCGCCAGAAACGCCGACGCCCGCCAGACGAACATGCCGCTGTTCCAGAGGTGCTCGCCGCCGGCCACGTACTGTTGCGCCACCTCCGGCGACGGCTTCTCCTTGAACCCGCGGACCGCGTACACGCCGGGCTCGATCGCGGCGCCGCGGTGAATGTAGCCGAAGCCCGTGTGCGGACTTGTCGGCTTCACGCCCAACGTGATGAGGGCGTCCGGCGACCGGGTCGCCAGGTCGTACGCCCGCGCGACGGCCTCGCGAAACCGCTCCGCGGGCCGGATCACGTGGTCGGCCGTGAACACACCCATCACGCCGTCGGGATCGGTCCGGTGCAGGGAATGGGCCATCATGCCGATGGCGTTGAGCGTGTCGCGGCCGCAGGGCTCGCCCACGAGATTGGCATCGGGCAGCTCGGGCAGTTCCTGCCGTACGAGCGGCAGGTGCGTCTCACCGGTGATCACGTGGATGCAGTCCGCCGGCAGCCACCCCGCCAGACGCTCGAACGACAGCCGCAGCAGGCTCTTGCCCTCGACGATCCGCAGGAACTGCTTGGGGCGGTTCCTGAGGCTGAGCGGCCAGAGCCGCGTGCCCGCGCCCCCGGCCATGATGACGGCGTGCCGCATACGCGAGCCAGAATACAGAGCAGACGATCAAGAGGCAATTCCTCCCCGCAGAGACCGCATGGGAAATGTTGCGGCCGGAGCCTCAATTCGTTCTTGCCGCTTCGTGGCCGGTCATGACATGCGCGCCTACCATAGGCGTATGGAGAGCGTCCGGCTGAGGCCTGCAGGCTTCGTCACATGGCGTTCTCCCGGTTGCAGAACCGGACGAGGGGCGGCCCGCGAGTTCCGGGCGGCTCCCGGTAGCACGAGCCGACGTGGTCGAATGCCGGAGCAGCTTTCGCCATATCGGCGTCGTTGTGTTCATCCAGAACGGTCGCGAATCGCGAGGAGTGTCGTATGATGCGTTCTTCGTCCACATTCACCACACCGGCCGTATCCGCCCGTTCGTTGGCCGGGCGTGCCTTTCGCTCCGGCGGCCTGGCGGTCGCCCTTGCGGCAATCCTCGGCGGCTGTTCGCCGGACATCGTGTCGCAGCTCGTGGGCCGGCAGACGCCGGACACGAAGGTGACGCAGATCTCGCCGGGTCAGGGCCCGGCGGCCGGTGGCACCAGAGTGACGATCGTGGGTGAGGGTTTCGGCGCCGACGCCGGCGTCCTGTTCGGAGCCACTTCGGCGGCGCAGGTCACCGTATTCAACGGCAAGCTGATCGAGGCCGTCACGCCCCCCGGCCCGGTCGGCGCGGTGGATGTCACGATCCTGTCGACCGGCGGAAAGGCCTTCGTTGTGTCGGCCGGGTACGAGTATGTCAAGGCGGACGAGCCCGCGAAACCCGCGCCGGCGGAGATTGCCTCGGTCGCGCCGACCAGGGGACCGTCCGCGGGCGGCACGGTCGTCACAATCATCGGGGCGGGCTTCAGGTCCGACACCCTCGTGCAGTTCGGTGGGCAGCTCGCGACATCGACCAGCGTGCTCAACAGCCAGGTCATCACGGCGGTCACGCCCGCGCACGCGCCCGGTCTCGTCAATGTGGCGCTCGTGACGCCCGGCGAATCGACGCTCACCCTCACCGCCGTGTTCGAGTTCACAGCGCCCGTCGATCCCGGCGCCGCGCCGCGCGTGGTCGGCGCCATCGCGACGTCGAACAAGGGCGTGCAGGTCGTATTCAGCAAACCGATGGGCGCCGAAGCAGGGATTGCGGCCAACTACGAGATTCGAGGAACGGGCACGGCGTTCCTCGTGGTCACTCAGGCCGCCCTCCGCAGCGGCGACCCCACCATCGTCGATCTGACCACGCTCGGACAGGCGGCGGACATCTACACGCTGCACGTCAGCGGCGTGAAGGACATGTTCGGTCAGAACATCGCTTCGCCCAGCGGAATCGAAACGCTGCCCGGGGCGAACGACCCCAGCCGCGCGAAGTTCGCCGGCATCCCGCCGGGGAGCCGCCCCGAGCAGATTGACTCCGACGGCGACGGCCTGGCCGACTGGTTTGAAATGGCCGGATGGGACATCATGGTCACGGCCGTGAATGGCAACAGGACGACCATGCACGTCACCAGCGATCCGTTCAACCCCGACACCGACGGCGACGGCCTCACCGACGCCGAGGAGAATGCGAACGGCTTTGCTCCCCGCTCGGACGATACCGACGCCGACCTGGTGTCGGACTACGAAGAGTTCAACGAGTGGTACAGCGATCCGACCAATCAGGATACCGACGGGGACGGAATCAGCGACTACCTGGAAACCTCGTTCTTCAAGACCTCGCCGATCCTCGCAGACACTGACGGCGACCAGTGGACGGACAGCGACGAACTCTTCAATCGCAATCGCAACCCGCGGCGCAGCGACATTCCGCTGCCGCAGATCCGCGTCGGCACGATCGGCATCTACATCAAGGAAACCTACAGCTACACCGACGAGCGCGGCGCCACCCATTCCGACTTCACGGCCAAAACCACCACGCTGAGCCAGAGCACGTCGCGGACGCAGAGCACGAGCGACACGCAGTCCAGCGAGAACACCGACAAGTACAGCCAGGAACTCGGCACCGAATTCACCGTCGGCGGCGAGGATCCGTTCGGCGGCTTCAAGATCGAGGCCAAGGTCGGATTCGAGCAGACGCGGCAGCGCGGTTATGAATCGACCGTCAGCAACGAATCGACGGTCGCCTCCTCGCAGGATTTCCAGGAGTCGCGGCAATTCGGCTCGACGTTCAGCGAGAATCGCTCCTACTCCCGAACGATCGACGAGGCCGCGCTCAGCATGGACGTGACGATTTCCAACATCGGCGACGTGGCGTTCACGATCAGCGACCTGGAACTCTCCGCCTTCGTGCGCGATCCGCAGCGACGCGAAAACGTGCCTCTCGCGACCCTCCTTTCGCAACGCGAGATCCAGACCGGCCAGCGGCAGGAGTACAACCTCGGACCGTTCGATACCGACCGTGGACCGTTCGTCTTCAAGGACGTCCAGCTCTTCCCCAACGTCGCGGATGACCTGCGCAAGAACCCGCAGGCCGTGACGGTCAAGATCGCAAACTTCAACATTCGCGACGAGTCCGGACGCCTGTTCGCCTTCTCGTCGCAGGACATCAACGATCGCACCGCCGGCATCATCGTTGACTACGGCAACGGCGAGGTGGAGGCCTACCGCGTCGCCACCGCGAACAGGTTCGACGCCAACGGTCTGCCTCTGGGCATCACCATGCGCACCGCGCTCGCCGACATCCTCGGCATCCGGCAGACGCCCGGCGGCGACATCCCCGTCACCCCCGCAAACGCCAAGACCGATGCCATCCGAAACACGTTCGGCACGGGGCACGACGCGCAGAACGTCGAGATCCTGACGCGGGTCCGCGGCATTCAGACCACGCTGGGCGGACCCGCCCGCGATCGCAAGTTCTGGGCGATCATCGCCTCCGCCCCGATCCCCGCCGACACGAACTTCACCGATATCGTGCTCAAGGCCGGCCAGAACTACTCGCTGCAATTCGTGGCCGACCGCGACGGCGACGGCCTCTTCGCCAGCGTCGAGTTCCTGTACGGCTCCTCGGACGAAAACCCCGACACGGATGGCGACGGCATCAGCGACTACGATGAAGTGCGAGTCGGCTGGACACTTGGCATCCCCGGCGCCGAGCGACGTGTCTATTCCGCTCCGACGCTCGCAGACTCGGACGGCGACGGACTGACCGACCTCCAGGAACGCGAGCTGCGGACCGACCCGCGCCATCGCGACAGCGACGACGACGGCATTCCCGACAAGACCGAGGTGGCCGGATACGAACTCGTCCTGTTCGACGGAAACGACGACCCCACCGACAATCCCGTGGTACGGGTCACGCCCTACACCGACGCGGCGATCATCGACGGGGGCAACGGAGTGGCCAATACGGCGGTTCCGGCCGGCAGCGATGACATTCAGGTCATACCCGTCGGCTACGCCGTGCAACCCGGCGACGTTGTGATCCTGCCGGGCCCGAACGGCAAGATCGACTCCACGCCCGCAGAGGACGACTTCATCGACGCCGGTCAGAAAATCATCGACGGCGGGAACGGAAAGGTGAATACGTCCGTCGCTCCCGGCTCGGATGACATCCAGTTGTTCCCGCTGAATGCGGCGGTGCCGGCGGGCACGCCCATCATCGCGGCGGGCCTGAACGGCCGCATCGACACGACCCCCGCGGGCGACGACCGCAAACGGGCGGCGCACGGAAACTACTTCGCGAGCGATCCGCTGCGACGAGACACCGATGCCGACTCCCTGCCCGACGGACGTGAGGTCTTCCTCGGCAGTGACCCCAACAACCCCGGTGACGCCGGCACCGTTCTCGACACGGACTTCGACGGCTTGGTCGATGCCGAAGAAACCAACGGCTGGGACATCGTCGTCAACGGCGTCACGCGTCACGTGACGTCCGACCCACTGAAGGCGGACACCGACGGCGACGGCCTGCCCGACCTCATGGAACGCATCTTCCGCATGGATCCACGTCTGCGCGACACGGACGCCGACGGCCTGCCCGACCGCATCGAGCTGGATCCGGCACCGACGAACCCCGCCCGCACGTACTTCCCGGCGGGCACGTACGAAGACTTCGTGGCGCGGTGCGCCAAGGCGCAGGATTGCTCGTATACGCCCCCGGCGCATCCGATCGGCACGAACCCCCTCAGAGCCGACACGGACAGCGACGGCATCAGCGACGGCGACGAAATCAACAGGACATGGCTCGTCCGCGTCTTCGCACAGGCGGATCGTGAGGTGCGATCCGATCCGTTCCTGGCCGACAAGGACCAGGACGGGCTGAATGACTCGCAGGAACGGTTCTACGGCACCGACCCGGAGAACTCCGACACCGACGGCGACCGCGCCGCCGTCGGCGGCAACACCGCGAATGACGGATACGAGGTGCTGACACGCCACACCAATCCGCTCAAGCCGGACGAAAGAGTCACCGTGACGCTCACCAATGTCTACATCAACGGTGACTGCGACGGCAATGCCGTCGGACTGCCCGGTATCGAACTCGAAGGCGGCGGCGTGTACCTCATCAGGCCCGACGGAACGACCGTGACGCTCGACACCGAGTTCGGCTGCATGGCCGAATACAGCGGCAGCGTCGAGACCGGCGTACGTCATACGTACGGCTCCGCCAACTCGGCGTCGTTCGTTCTCGAAATCGGTCAGTCCTATCGCGTGTACAGCGGCACGTTCAAGGACCACGACGACCTGGGCTGCGGTGTGCACACGCTCGACGACACGATCGGGAGCTTCGACGAGACGTTCACGTATCCCTCGATCAGGGGGAATTACGCGTTCACGGTCACTGCCGACTCGGATTGCGGCTTGACCACGAATGCCACGATCAGCGTGGAGTAGTCGTATGTCGCCTCGAGCATGCTGGATTGTGGCAATCCTGCTCGTCGCCGTCGCGGCCGGTTGCGGCGACCCGGCCGCCGGGGACTATGGCCGCGAATACGGCAAGGCCGCCGGCCTGAACGCCCCTCCGGCTGCCGCCGGCGATCAGGCCACGCCCGTTCCCGCCGCGGACAGCGGGGCAAACGGCACTGCGTCGGCTTCCATTGTGGACAGCGCCGGCCCGCGCGGACCATCCGGTTACACCGAAGACGAGCTCTCGTTCCTGACATTGCTCTTCAACGGCTCGCTCGACTGGATCACGCGGAATGATCTCGACCTGGACGGCATCCCCAACCTGGTCGATCGCGACATTGACGGCGACGGCATCGTAAACGCGAGCGACGACGACGTCGACGGCGACGGCCTGCTCAACGGCGTGGATCCCGACGTCGATGGCGACGGCCTGCTCAACGGCGTCGATCCCGATATCGACGGCGACGGCATCCCCAACGGCTCCGACTACGATGTCGATGGCGACGGAGTGTCGAACCTCGGCGACCCCGATATCGACGGCGACGGGATCCCCAACGCGATCGATCCGGACATCGACGGCGACGGCATCCTCAATATCGCCGACCCGGACATGGACGGCGACGGCATCCTCAACGCCGCCGATCAGGACATCGATGGGGATGGCATCGCCAACGAGGCCGACAACGACGAGGACGGCGATGGCATCGCGAACAGGGATGACGACGACATCGACGGCGACGGAAAGAAGAACGCCGACGACGATGACGTCGATGGCGACGGCAGGAAGAACGCTGACGACAACGACGTCGACAACGACGGGATCGTGAACAAGGACGACCCCGATGTCGATGGCGACGGGATCCCGAACGGCGTGGATAACGACACCGATGGCGACGGCGTGATCAACGGGAACGATCTCGACGTCGACGGCGACGGAATCCCGAATATGGCGGATCAGGATGTGGACGGCGACGGCGTCATCAATCTCAGCGACCCCGATGTCGACGGCGACCGGATTCCGAACCAGACCGATTCGGACGTGGACGGCGATCAGATCCCCAACCACTCCGATCCGGACATCGACGGCGACGGAATCCCCAACAATGCCGATGACGACATGGACGGCGACGGCATCGTCAACGCCAACGACGCGGACGCCGACGGCGTCTGACGCAGAATCGCCGCATCACGCTTTCCGGCGACACATTCTCTCTTCGGACAGCGATCCGGCCGCGGGAATCGACGCCGTTACCCCCTTGTCCCCGCGGCGGACCGTGGGCCGCTTGCCGCGACGCGGGTCTGCCTGCTATCCTTGACGGGTTGGCACTCGGATTCGAAACCAACGCCGCTCGGCCGACCGGCCACGCTTGGAGAATTGACGACGATGACCAGTCCGCAGCTCAGTACCGGCCTTCCGGGGCTCGACCACATGCTCAAGGGGCTGATTCCCGGCGACAACGTCGTGTGGCAGGTGGACGCGATCGAGGAGTACGCGCCGTTTGTGGCGCCGTACTGCCGTTACGCCGTCGCGACCGGCAGGAGGCTGATCTACTTCCGCTTCGCCTCGCATCCCCCGCTCGTCTCCGAGGCGGACGGCGCCACGGTGTACCGCCTTCGCCCCGAGGACGGCTTCGAGACGTTCCTCACGGACATCCACCGGGTCATCGAGGAGACCGGCCGGGGCGGCTACTACGTCTTCGACTGCCTCTCCGAACTGGCCGTCGCCTGGTACAGCGACCAGATGCTGGCCAACTTCTTCATGCTCACCTGCCCGTACCTGTACGATGAAGAGGCGATCGCCTACTTTGCCATCCTGAAGAATTACCACTCGTTCTACGCCACGACGCCGATCGCCGACACCGCCCAGGTCTGGATCGACACGTACCGCCACAAGGGCCGGCTCTACGTCTATCCGCTCAAGGTGCAGCAGCGCTATTCGCCTACGATGTACATGCTGCACGTCTGGGAGGGCGACGAGTTCCTGCCGGCGACCGAGAGCGCCGTCGTCGCCGAGATCCTCACGTCGGTCCCCTGGCTGAAGCTCGGGGCGAGCACCTTCCGCCTCGGCGTGTGGCACCGGACGTTCCTCCAGGCGGAAGAAGTCGGCGATCCCGTCGAGCGGCCCGACTGCCCCGTCCATGAGGCCGACGAGGTCACGCACCGCCTGATGCGGATGGCCGTTTCGCGCGACGAACGCATGTCGTGCCTCGCGGAGAAATACCTGAAGCTCTCCGATCTGCTCGAGATCGGAAAGCGGATGATCGGCACCGGCCTCATCGGCGGCAAGTCCGTCGGCATGCTCGTCGCCCGGGCCATCCTGAAGCACGCGCACCCGCGGTGGAACGACCTGCTCGAACCGCACGACTCGTTCTACATCGGCTCGGACGTGTTCTACACGTTCCTCGTGCGCAACGGGATCTGGTGGCTTCGCCAGCAGCAGCGCGACCCGGAGACCTTCCTGCACGGCGCCGAGCGCGCCCGGCAGCGCATCCTGATGGGCACCTTCCCCGATTACATCATGAAGCAGTTCGAGAACATGCTCGACTACTTCGGCCAGTCCCCGATCATCGTGCGGTCGAGCAGCCTTCTCGAGGACGCCTTCGGCAACTCCTTCGCCGGAAAGTACGAGAGCGTCTTCTGCGCGAACCAGGGTCCCCACCAGAAGCGGCTCGAGGACTTCCTCTCCGCCGTCCGCACCATCTACGCCAGCACCATGAGCGAAAAGGCCCTCCGCTACCGCGCCCAGCGGGGCATCCTCGACAAGGACGAGCAGATGTCGCTCCTCGTGCAGCGCGTCTCGGGAGCGATGTACGGCAACCGGTTCTTCCCGCAACTCGCCGGGGTCGGGTTCTCGTACAACGCGTACGTCTGGAACGAGGAGATCGATCCCAAGGCCGGCGTCCTCCGGCTCGTGTTCGGCCTCGGCACGCGCGCCGTGGACCGCGCCGACGACGACTATACGCGCGTCGTCGCGCTCAACGCCCCCCACCGCCGGCCCGAAAGCGGCATCGACGAGGTCCGCCAGTACGCCCAGCGGCACGTCGATGTGCTCGATCTCCAGGCCAACCAGCTGGTCTCGAACGAGTTCGTCGACGTCGCCCGCGAAAGCCGCGGCATCCCGCTCGCCATGTTCGCCTCCCGCGATGAGGCGGTCGACCGGTACGCCTCCGAGACCGGCCGCACCGACCTCTTTCCGTGGTTCCTGACGTTCGACAAGCTGCTCTCGGAAACAAACTTCGTGCAGGACATGCGCGACATGCTGGCCTCGCTGGAAAAGGCGTACGGCTGCCCCGTGGATACGGAGTTCACGGCGAACTTCTTCGGCGACGGCACGTACCGGATCAACCTGGTGCAGTGCCGGCCGCTGCCGGTGACGGCCAGCGGCACCACGGCCGACCTGCCGGAGCGAATCGAGGACGACGACCTCGTCCTGGAGGCCCGCGGGGCGGTCATCGGCGAAAGCCGGCTGAGCGCCGTGGACCGGCTGATTTACGTGGTGCCTGCCGTATACGGGAAGCTGCCCGTGAACGAACGGTACGCCATCGCACGGCTCATCGGCCGGCTCACGCATGCGAACGGCTCGCGCCGGGCCGGCACGATCATGCTGATGGGCCCCGGCCGCTGGGGCACGACGACGCCGTCGCTGGGCATCCCGGTGTCGTTCGCCGAGATCAACACGGTGTCCATCCTCTGCGAAATCGTGGCGATGCGGGAGGACCTCATCCCCGACGTGTCGCTCGGGACGCACTTTTTCAATGAGATCGTCGAGATGAACATGCTGTACCTCGCCCTCTTTCCCGACCGCGAGGGCAACCGGCTGAACGACGATCTCCTCCTGCGGGCGCCGAACCGGCTGGCCGATCTGGCCCCCGACGCCGCCGGACGCTCGGACGTCATCCGCGTGATCGACGCCGCCGACCTGTCCCCCGGCACGGTCCTCAAGCTCAACGCCAACACGCTGAAGCAGAAAGTCGTGTGCTACGTCGACCACGACGGCTGAACCGTTGGTTTTCCTTCTTGCGTCCCTGGTTAGAATATCCCGTCGCGGGCGATGGTATCCTGTTCAAAGACGCGAGCCGCACGATGGTCGTTGCGTGCTTCCGGGTGCATTCATGAGGATCGCCGGCAGGCGTTGACGACGGCCCGCAAAGGGAGCGGGCCGCGCGACGGCGCCCGCAATCCACGCGGCCGAACGACGCGGCCGCCAACTCTCCGGCTTCCCGACATCCCGTCCTGTGAGATCGGACGCTGGCAGTCGACGTCCGAACAGGAAAAAAAGAAGAACCTCCCCGCACTGCCCATACGGAGAGGTTCTTGCGTTGCTTCGGCAGTCACGCCGCCGGGGGAGAGCAGACTGGCGGCGTGCTTTGCATGCGGCGATCACGCAATCGCGCTATGCACCGATACGGCGGCGAAGCCCTGCCACGCCGCCCGCGAGCAACAATACCATCGTCACGGGCTCGGGAATCGCAAAGCCGCGCCCCGTCTCGCCCGAGTAGCTGCCCTCGCCAACCGCCCGCACGTCCGACGCGGGGTCGTAGCGGCTCGGCAGGCCCTTGATCGCACCAGGAACGGCAAAACCCTGGGCAAAGTCGATGTTGCCCCGCATGACGCCCTCGCTCCCGATCAGGCCGTTCTGCTGCGCGATCAGGCCGCCGACGATCGTGCCCTTGCCCTCGAGCACGTAACTCTGCGCATTGCCGTAGCCGTACAGCGAAACCGTGTCCAGATCGATCGCCCAGAGCAGGATGTTCGCGGTATCCGGCATGCCGATCTTGCCGCTGATGTAGCCCCAGACCTCGAGGTCGGCCACGCCCGGTTCGGTGTTCAGACCGGTTCCGGTGAGGCTGACGTCAAGCGGAGGCGGCGTTTCGTCGTGGCCCGTGAACTGGACGGCGAGCCGAAGGTCGCCGCCGAAGTTGTACTGCAGGTCGCCCGGGACGCCCAGGTCATACCAGATCGGCAGCACGCCCACCGTGCTTGGCCAGTTCGGCCAGTACGCCGTGGCTTCCCCGCCGACGCTGTTGATTCCGTCTTTCGACGTGATCAACGTATCCGGCGCGGCACCGTTTGTTGCATACAGGAATTCGGCCCCGAAGTTGATGTCGTGGCCCGTGATCGTCGGCGTCAGCGGCGCAGCGAAAGCACCCGCCGTCCCGGCCAAAACCACTACACCAAGCAAAACACTGTGCTTCATAACTCTCTCTCCCTGATAATGTCCGAACTACCTACTCGCCCCAGAACCAGCCCGGCTTGCTCCCATGGTACCGGGCATACGGAGAGGAACACCCTCTCACCACTCCACCCAAACTACACCCCTACCCCTGTCCCCTAGTTTATCAGGGTGCGTCTCGGTGTCAAGCCTTTTCTTGAACAAAAAACAGGAATCTGCGGGATATCGCCCTCCCCAAAGCTGTCGCATTAATCGTAACTTATTGCAACATATTGTCTTATCAACAAGCGTGGCGTAGTTCATCGTATCGGGCGAGATCCCTCGGCAGCACCGAACGCGGGGTCTCCTGGATCACAGATTCAATGTCTGCCATCGTTATCGGACGTGCAGCAGCCCCGGCCACGGCGTCCAGGAACGGCCGCGAAGCCGCCCGGTCGGCGATGTTCTTGATGTCCGCCCCGCTGTAGCCCTCGAGCCGGTCGCACAGGTCGGCGAAGTCCACGTCGTCGGCCAGCGGGCGCGAGGCGAGGCAAATCTCGAGCAGCCTGTAGCGCGCGGGCGCATCGGGCAGCGGAATGTAGACGCGCGAGTCGAAGCGTCCCGGGCGCATCATCGCCTCGTCGAGCATCCAGGGTTTGTTCGTGGCGCCGACAAACAGGAGGCACCGGTCCGCCTTGCGGTCGAATCCCTCGAGTTCCTGAAGGATCTGCGGCACGACGCGCTGCATGACGCTGGAGGACTCGTCCTGCCGCTTGGGGACGAGGGCCTCGATCTCGTCGATGAAGATCACGCTCTTCGGCTCGGCCTTCGCGGCGTCGAAGAGCTTGCGGATGTTCTGCTCGGCCTCGCCGACCCACTTGCTGAGGACCTGCGCCGGAGTGATGACGAAGAAGGTGGCGTCGATCTCGTGCGCAATGGCCTTCGCGAGCATCGTCTTGCCCGTGCCGGGCGGGCCGTACAGCAGGATGCCGCCGCCGAGGCGGATGCCGTATTGCCGGGCCAGCTCCGGGTGCGCCACCGGGTAGATCATCTTCAGGCGGATCTCTTCCTTGACGTCATCGAGGCCCGCGATGTCTTCGAACCCGACGGTGGGTTTGTCGCGGACGATCCACTCGGAGGCGTCCGGGCCGGTGCCCTCGGCCTCCTTCACGGGGCTGCGGCGGCCCTTGGGCGTGCCCTTGAGCCGGTCGCATTCGCGGGCGAGGTCGATCAGTTCGCGGGCGAGTTGCTCGTGCTGCCGGCGGACGGCCGGGTTCGACGCCGCCTCCGCCAGCTCAATGACGCAATCCGCCGCCTGGATCAGGTACGGCTTCGCGGCGGCGTAATCGCCCTCGCGGTACGCGATGACGCCCTTGTCCTTCAGCCGCTCGAACGTGGCAAAGCTGACCGCCATGCGGGCATTATACGCCCGCCGCGCCGGGCGCGAAGCGTACAGCGGCCCCGGAGTGCCGGCGCCACGACGGCAGACAGGCGTTGGAGGATGGTGCCGAGAAGCTCTTCGCCGTTCCGTTGTCGCTGGGCGGCCCGTCGAATGTTCGGCGCGAGGTCGCCGCGCGGATCCGAACCCTTACCCCACCTTGGCCAGCGAGTCGGCCGGGGCCGTGAAGACGACCATCGACCCGGATGACTCGCGGGCGCGGACCTTCACGCGGCCCTGCCGCCGGAGGATGTCCCGTTCCGTCTCGTTGGGAATGTAAACCACTTCGGCGGCAATCTTACGCTCGCCGCGGAAGAAGAGCTGCTGCAAACGTCGCTTCGTCTGAACGGACGTCCGGCCCTTGTCGTCGTCGCACTCCGACCACCGCGGCACGTCCATCGTCTCAACCACCGCCACTTTCGTCCCTGCCGCCAGATACTTGCCTTCGCCCATTGACCAACGCCTCCGAACCTACCGGACTGAGAGAACAAACAACCCCTTCCGGGGCTTCCTTCTGCCTGAACTCGTCGTCGGGGAACCGCGACGGGGGCCACGGCGGACGCCGGACCCAAGGCAAGCCGCCTCGGCGACCGTGGCCGAGACGTCCGCGCGGGCCGCACTCCTCGCCCGCACGATCGCACCCTTATAACACAACGGCCCTACGATTTTCAAGACCCCTCGTCATGGTCGCGCGGCCCCCTTGTATCTCCTGCGCCCTGCGGCGAAACTGTCCGCATGGTGCGGCAACGGGTCTTCTACGGGTCGCTCTTGATGGCGGGGTTGGTGAGCCTGACCGTCGCCGACGCATGGCTGAGCGCGCCATGCACGGGGCCGGCGTGCCCGATGCGCACCGGCCTGGGCTTTGGTGGGCTCACCACGATTGGCTTCGCGCTCGTCGTAATTGCCGGTGCGGGCGAGCTTTGCCGGTTTTGCGACAAAGCCGGGCACCGACCGGCGGTCGGTTGGGGGCTCGTCATGGTCGCCTGCATGATGCTGGCCCCCTGGCTGAACTCGGCCACGCCGCGAATCGGGTACGGTGCGTACGGCGGGGGCTGGGTGGCCCCGAACGTTCTCGAGCCGCCCCTGCCATGGATTGCGATTCTGGGCACCGCCGTGATTCTGGTCGGGCGGCAACGCACAGAAGGCGCCATCGCTTCCTTCGCGACAACACTGCTCATCATCTTCTACTTGGGATATCTTGGATCGTACTGTGTGCGGCTTCGTTGTGCCTGGTCGGGCCCCGAGGGGGCATGGATAGTGCTCGCGACGCTGGTGATCATCAAGGTCACGGATATCGGGGCCTATTTTACCGGAATCGCCATTGGCAAGACCCCCCTGATTCCCAAGGTAAGCCCAAAGAAGACATGGGAGGGCATACTTGGGGGCGTCGCGGCCTCTGCCGCGATCAGCGGCGTCTTGATGTGGTGGGTGCTGCCACAGTGGGGAGGGTGTGATTCCCTGAAGGGCCTCTCATTCCCACAAGCTATTGTATTTGGGATAGTTATGGCGATTGTCGGACAACTGGGCGACCTTGCGGAGTCGCTGTTCAAGCGGGACGCCGGCGCCAAGGATTCCGCCCGTCTGGTACCGACATTCGGGGGGGTATTGGACATCATTGATTCGCCGTTGCTGGCGGTGCCGGTCGCCTATTGGCTGTTGCGGTGGTGGTGGTTAGCCTGACCCCCATTTACTCCCCGGACGTGCCTTCGCTACAATAGGGGGCGGTCGGGCGGCCCCCGGGTTGTTCTGAACCGGCGACTGCTCCGGCCACTGGAGTCAACTTCCGACCTTGGAACTGACCATTACTCTTGAGGACGGCGGCGACCGTGTTGCGCTGTTCGGCACCGGCGACCGGCACCTGCGGCTGATACGGGGGGCCCTCGGGGTCCGCATCACCGCCCGGGACGCGCACGTTCGCCTCTCGGGCGAGGCCGGAGCCGTCGGAAGGGCCGCGGCCGTCATCGAGCGACTCCAGGGATTGCTCCGGGAGCACCCGTGTCTCAGTGACGAGCACATCACCGACGCCATTGCCGATGCCGCCCGCGAGGATTCCGAGGCCGCCCGTTCGCCGGAGCGGATCGACGTCTACGCCAAGCACGGGACGATCACGCCCAAGACCGACGGGCAGCGGGACTACGTGCGGGCGATCGCGGAACACGACCTCGTTTTCTGCCTCGGTCCCGCCGGAACCGGCAAGACGTACCTGGCCGTGGCGATGGCCGTCAGCATGCTCAAGGCGTCGCGAATCAAGCGGATCGTGCTCGTGCGCCCCGCGGTCGAGGCGGGCGAGAAGCTCGGGTTCCTGCCCGGTGACATGCAGGCGAAGGTGAACCCGTATCTCCGCCCCCTCTTCGACGCCATGCATGACATGATGACGTTCGATCAGATCAAGCGTTTCATGCAGAACGACGTCATCGAGGTCATCCCGCTGGCGTACATGCGCGGGCGGACGCTCAACAACAGCGTGGTGATCCTGGACGAGGCCCAGAACACGACGGCCTCGCAGATGCTGATGTTCCTCACGCGGCTGGGGCACCACAGCAAGATGATCGTGACGGGCGATGACAGCCAGATCGACCTGGCTGACGGGCGGCTGAGCGGGTTGATCGACGCCGTCCGTCGGCTGCGGGGCATTCACGGGATCAGCGTTGTCCGCTTACACGAGCTGGACATCGTCCGGCACCGGCTCGTCCAGAGTATCGTGGGTGCTTATGCCGACGGCCGGGGAACGGGTTCTTATCGGACGCACAGGCGGCCCGAGGCCCCGGATCCGGAGTTCGGGCCGGCGGAAGCCGATGGGTAGGGGATATCGACGCCGGCCCCTGTGGGCCGGCGTCCGTGGCGAAGGACGTGTCAAGCAACGATGTTCTGGAGCCGTAAGGGCCGTACCCGACGAGCGGAGATCCGACGACAGCGGACGGAAAGCCGCCCGTCCACATGGTACACGTTCTACCAGCGCTACGGCGCGATGCCGCTGGTGATCGGGCTGGGACTGTACGTAGCGGCCACTCTGGTCATCCTTTCGGGCGGGCAGACCATGCCATGGCAGTTCGAGCAGTCGGTGCCGGGCGATGTGCGCGCCCGCGTGAAGTTCACGGCGATCGACCTCGGCCTGACCGCCGATAAGCAGAACAAGGCGCGGCTGGGGACGCCGAACGTCTACGTCCGCAACGAGGTCGTGCTCGCGAGCATCAGCGGCAAGCTTCGCGAGTTGTTCGCGCTGGTCAAGTCGTGCGAAGACGCCGGCAAGTTCGTGGAGGAGGCAAGGAAGAGCTACCAGGGCTGGCAGCTGGACGAGCGGGACTACGCGGCCCTCAAGGCGCTGGCGAGCGACACCGCCGGGGCCGGGGCCCAGATCTTCGAGACCGCCGTCAAGAACGTGATCGACACGCTCGCCCACCGCTATGCCATCGTCGAGAAGGTTGATCCCCGCGTACGTTCGACGACGCCGGAGCATGCGCTGCTCCGGGCCGGGCCGGGCAACGAACGCACGGTGGACACCGGGAAGGTCCAGTACGTTTCCGAAACGAGCATCGTCAAGGAAATCGCGGAGCAGGTCGCGGGCGAGCAGTTCTCGGGGCCGTTGGAGTCTCTTGCGCCGGACATCGCGCATCTGATCATCCAGAGCCTGCTGCCGGACCCGGACAAGCAGAAGTTCGAGCCCGTCTACCGCTTCGACCGCACCGTGACCGAAAACCTGATGGAGCAGAACGCCCGCGCTGTTTCGCCGGTGGTCGCGTCCTACAACGCCGGGGACGTGCTGGTCAAGGGCGGCTCGACGATCACGCAGGAACACCTCACCCTGCTCCGGCGCGAGCATCAGGAGTATCGCAGCGCGCTGTCCAGCGACCCGGTGCTGCGGCGCGAGTATCTGCTGCGGCGCCTCGGAACGGCGACGGTCGTGCTGATCGTGGTCGCCGGGCTGGCCGCATACACGGTGCTGTACCAGGAGCGGAACCTGCAGCGCTCCGTGCGTGCGCTCGCCCTGGCGGCGTTGCTGCTGGGCATGCTGGCGCTCGCCCGGCTCAACGGGTTGATGCAGTGGCAGGGGTTGCCGAAGGAATTTGCCGTCGCGACGGTCGTGATGGCGGCGGCGATCCTCACCATCGCGTATGAGCAACGGTACGCGTTCGGCGTCACCGGCGGGCTGGCGATCCTCGCCACGCTCGCGGCGGAAGGGGACTTCGGGCTGTTCATCACGCTGCTCACGCCGATGGCGACGACGGTGTTTCTCCTGAAGGACGTCCGCACGCGCGGCAAGCTGATCGGCACGGGCGCGCTGGCCGCGGTCGCCGCGTTCCTCGCGGCGGCGGCGGCGGGCCTGACGGGCGGGCAGCGGCTCGCGTACGTCATGCAGCACGCCGGGGCGGCGGGCGTGTCGGCGCTGCTCGCGGGCTTCATCGTCCTGGGCGTGCTGCCGGCCATCGAGAGGCTCTTCGGCGTGGCCACGAGCCTGACTCTGCTCGAGTGGTGCGATGCGAGCCGGCCGCTGCTGCGGCGCCTGGCACAGGAGGCCCCCGGCACGTACAACCATTCGCTGATGCTCGGCACGCTCGCCGAGGCGGCCGCCGACGCCATCGGCGCGAACGGCCTCCTCGCCCGCGTCGGAGCCTACTATCACGACATCGGCAAGGCGGCCAAGCCCGAGTACTACGTCGAGAACCAGGAAGCGAAAATCAACCGCCACGACCGCCTCGGCCCCACGCTCAGCCTGCTCGTGATCGTGGCCCACGTGAAGGACGGGCTCGAGATGGCCCGCGAGTACGGACTGCCGAAGGTGCTCCACCAGTTCATCGCCGAGCACCACGGCACGACCGTCGTCCGCTACTTCCAGCGGATGGCCGCCGCGCAGGCCCAGAAAAGCCAGGTCCGCGAACTCCCCGAGAGCGAGTTCCGCTATCCCGGCCCCAAGCCGCGGTCGCGGGAGACGGCGGTGCTGATGATCTGCGACGGGGTCGAAGGCGCCGTGCGGGCCTTGCCGGAGCCGACGCGCGGCCGGATCGAAACGACCGTGCACCAGGTGCTGATGGACCGGCTGAACGACGGCCAGTTCGACGACTGCGACATCACGATGAAAGATCTTTCGCGCATCGAGGAGGCGGTCGTCAAGGCCCTGTGCGCGGTGTACCACGGCCGGATCGCCTACCCGAAGGACGCCGCCAGGGAACTGCGGCCGAAGGCGAACGGCAACAGGAAGGACCCCGTCGAGACCGCCGCCGCGCCGGCGGTCGCCGCCGCCGAGACCGCCGAGGCGCCCCGCACGTGAGGGACCCATTGCCGCGCATGAACACGCGACAAACAGGTCATTATGACATCGAGGTTTCGGCGGCGCGCCGGGACCGGCCCAGCCGGGCCGCGGTGATTCGGGCGGTCCGGGCCGCGCTTCGCCGGGAGCGGGCCGCGCGGGCCGCCGTCAGCGTCGCGATCGTGAACGATGCGGCCATCGCCGATCTGCACCGCCGGCATCTGCGGACCGCGGAGCCGACCGACGTGATGAGCTTCGACCTTCGCGATGAGCCGGCGCCGGGAGCCGTCGACGGCCAGGTGGTCGTTTCGGACGAGACGGCGCGCCGCGAGGCGCGGCGCAGACGCATCCCCGCGGAGCAGGAACTCCTGCGGTACGTCATCCACGGCACGCTGCACCTGCTGGGCTATCTCGACGATACGCCGCAGCGGGCGAACGAGATGCACCGGATCGAGGACGAGCTGCTGTCCGCCCTGCGGGGCGGCCGCGCCGCGCCGGCCCGGCGTCGAAGCCGAGGCCGCCGACGGACTGCTCCAGGGAAAACGGTGCGGCCATGACGCCATTCTGGGTGGCCATCATTCTGATTGCGGCGACGTGCTATATCAGCACGGCGAACCTCGCCCTGCGGCGCCTGTCGCGGGCCAGAATGGCCGACCTCGCCGAGCGATGGGGGCGGGCGCACCGCGTCAACCGGATTCTCGAGCACCTCGACGAGCTGACCCTGATGACGTCCACCGTGCGAATGGCCGTCAATCTCGCCATCGTGCTGGTCATCGTCCACATCTTCCGCGACCGGATGGATGCACCGCTGGTCTACTACGCCTCGATCTTCACCGCCTCGGTGGTGCTCGTGCTGGTCTTCGGCGTGGCGATCCCCAACGGCTGGGCGAAGTACGCGGGCGAACCGCTGCTGCTGGCGACCCTCCCGCTGCTCTACGTCCTGCGGATCGTCGTCAGTCCGATCGTCGCGTTCCTTCGCCTGTTCGACGGCCTGATCCGGCGGCTCGCCGGCGTGCCCCTCGTCGATTCCGAAGAGGCCGGCGCCGAACAGATGGAGCAGGAGATCCTGACGGTCGTCTCCGAGGGCGAGGCGCACGGCGCCGTGGACGAGGAAGAAAAGGAGATGATCGAGTCGGTCATGGAACTCGACGAGATGCAGGTCGGGCAGATCATGACGCCCCGGACCGAGATCGTCTCGCTGCCGACCACGGCCACGCTCTTCGAGGCAAAGGACCTCATTGCGAAGGAGGGCCACTCGCGCATCCCCGTCTGCGAGGAGTCGCTCGACAACGTCGTCGGCGTCCTCTACGCGAAGGACCTGCTCAACTTCGACCGCACGGACGACTTCGATGCGACGCGCGTCATGCGGAAGGTCCCCTTCGTCCCCGAGACCAAGCCGCTGCGGGACCTCCTCCGCGAGTTCCGCACGAACAAGGTGCACATCGCGATCGTGCTCGACGAGTACGGCGGCACCGCCGGCCTGGTCACCATCGAGGACATCGTCGAGGAACTCGTCGGCGACATCGCGGACGAGTTCGAGCCGCCGGCGCCGGAAACGATGCGCAAGATCGACGACGACACCGTCGAACTCGATGCCCGCGTCCACGTCAAGGAGATCAACGACGAACTGGGCGTCTCGCTGCCGGAGGACGAAAGCTACGATACGATCGGCGGGTTCGTCATCAGCACGCTCGGCCGGATCCCCGCCGTCAACGAGGAGTTGCAGCACGGCAACGTGCGGATCTGCGTCCTCGACGCCGAACCGCGGCGAGTGAACCGGCTTCGCGTCCAGATCTGCCGCGAGCCGCAGGAATCGCCTGGGGCCTGACCGGTTCGGCGGGCCCCGCCCCGCTTCACTCAGAGGATCAGCATCGCGTCGCCATAGCTGTAGAAGCGATAGCGCCGGGCGATGGCCTCGTCGTACGCCCGGCGGACGAGGTCGCGCCCGGCAAATGCGTAGATCATCGCCAGCAGCGTGCTGCCGGGCAGGTGGAAGTTCGTGATCATGGCGTCCACGGCGCGGAAGGCATACGGCGGGTAGATGAAGATGTCGGTCCAGCCGCTCCCGGCGTGGAGCGTGCCGGACGCATCGGCGCAGGTCTCGAGCACGCGGGCCGCGGTCGTGCCCACCGCCACAATGCGACGGCCGCCGGTCCGGGCCGCGTTGATCGAATCGGCCGCCGCGGCGGGCAGGTCGTACCACTCGGAGTGCATTTTGTGCCGGGCGAGATCGTCTGCCGTAATCGGGGTGAACGTTCCCATGCCGACGTGCAGCGTTACGCGGGCAGACTCGACGCCCCTGGCGGCCAGCGATGCGAAAACCTCGTCGGTGAAGTGCAGGCCGGCCGTGGGGGCGGCGACCGCTCCCGGACGCCGGGCGTAGATCGTCTGGTAGCGGTCCTGGTCCGTGCGATCGGTGTCCGGTCGGGCGTGCGTGCGTCGGATGTACGGCGGCAGCGGGGTGTGGCCGATCTCGCCCAGGATGCGTTCGGCGCTCTCCGGAGGTTCGACGCGGGCTTCCCACAGCCCCCGCTCGCCGCGGTGGACGAGAGTAACGACAAACCGTCCCTGGCCGAGGTTCAGCGTCTGCCCCTCGCGCAAGCGGCCGTGCCCCTCGAGCAGGACCTCCCATACGCCCGACCGGACCTCGCGAAGAAAGAGGCCCGGCACACGACCGCCCGTCGCCCGCCGAGCTTCGAATCTGGCCGGAACGACGCGGGTTTCGTTGACGACCAGAAGCGCACAAGCGGGCACATATCGGCTGATTTGGTCAAAGGTAGCGTGCTGGATTTCGCCGGTCGCCCTGTCGAGGACGAGGAGCCGGCTGGCGTCGCGCCTGTCGGCGGGATGCTGGGCGATCAACTCTGGCGGGAGGTCGTAGCTGAGATCGGTTTTTCTCATTTTAACTGTACTATGTTGCAGCCCTGTGGCAACATCGGCATCCAGCGGCAACGGAACGCGGGACCAGTTATAACCCGTTACGGGACCAGCTGTTGTACCACGATTATCGCCCGTTCGCGTTGCTTATCATCAACAACGTCCATATTGCGCATTTGGGTTGCCTGCGGCAAGCGCGATAAAGTCTACGCAGGTAGCCTATTGTGAAACGATGACTTAGGACTTCCGCCCCAACTCCTCTGAATTGTCGGACCAACATGGTACGCAATTTGCCCCATTTGCCATATGTCTTGTCCGTCTTCGCGCGTCCGTTCTCAACTCGGGCGCCATGGTGCTGACCGGAGTTGGAAGGATTTTCGAGGCAGGGGTGTCGATCATGACGGCGTCGATCACGACCTTCGACGCGCATGTGGGTTGCGCTTTGCGCAGGTTCGGCCATTTCTCGGCGTCGTGAGAGTCTCGGTTTGAGGGGCTAGTTGCCGTACCGGCGGAGAACCAACGCTGCGTTCTGCCCGCCACCGAGTGCGTACGCGGTCGTCACGGCCGTGCCCACGTTCGAGCGGAGGGCCTGGCCGCGAACGACATTGATGCCGCATTCGGGATCCACGCGGTCGGTGTTTCGGGATGCGGGGACCGCGCCGTGCGTCAGGCAGAGCGCCGCAATGCCGACGTCGATGGCCCCGCTTCCGGCACCGTTGTTTCCGATCGCGCCTTTCGTCGCCAGCACGGGGATGTCGCCTGCCCGGCGGCCGTAGACCTCGTGGATTGCCCGGGCCTCGCCGAGGTCGTGCTCGCGCGTGGCACAGCCGAAGGCGCCGACGAGATCGACGTCATCGGGACTGATGCCGGCATCGCGGATCGCTTTGCGCATCGCAAGGGCGATCGAAGTGCCGCTGGTGTCCGCCTGCTTCCAGCTCCTCGGGTTGGCGCTGGCGCCGAAACCGATCACCTCGGCGTAGATCGTTGCGTTGCGGGCCTTCGCGTGTTCCAGTTCCTCGAGGATGAGCAGGCCGCCGCCCTCGCTGATGACGGTGCCGCTTCGATCGGCGTCGAAGGGCCGGCATGCCGCGCCGGGGTCGGCATTGCGGTCGGTCGCGAGCCGCTGGAGCAGGCTCTGCCGGATCAGGCCCATCGGATTGAGCTTGCTCTCGGCGCCGCCGCAGATGCACACGTCCGCGGCGCCGCGGGCGATCGTCCGATACGCCTCGCCGATGGCGAGATGGCTCGACGCCTCCCCGCACGTAATGGTGTTCGACGGCGCCTGCGCATCGTGCACGATGGTGACGTGGCAGGCGAGCATGTTGGGGAGAAACTTCAGCAGCCACAGCGGGGTGAGGTTGTTCATTCCCTCGCTGCCCCAGCGGCGGAGGCTGAACTGTCGCGACTCGTCGGCGGCGGTGAACAGCGCCCCGGCCAGCTCCGTGAGGTCGGCGCAGATCAGGCCGGCGCCGATGTTGGCGCCGAACCGCGTGGGGTCGATGTTCGGCGGCGCCTCGGCCTCGCCGCGCTCGATCAGGCATTTGGTCTTCAGTCCCGCGTCCCGCGCCGCCTCGTAGGCGCACACGACGGCGATCTCGATGTCGCGGGCCATGATCTTGACGCTCTTGCGGTAGCTCTTGGGGACGCAGTCGCTGACTTTGAGCGAGTCGATCTGCCCGGCGATCTGGGAATCGAACCGCGACGGGTCGAAGGCCTCGATCCGGCGGATGCCGCACGCCCCGTCCATCAGGGCCTGCCACACGGCCTTCGCGCCCGTGCCGATCGGCGTCACCAGCCCCAATCCCGTCACCACCACGCGCCGATTCAAGAGGCTCTCCCCACGTTGTACATGTGCAGCAACGACTTGAACTGATCCGTGAAGACGAAGTTCTCCTGGGGGAACTTCAGGCCGCTCATGTTCTGGTCAATGTGCGAGAAGAAGAGGTCCACCTGGCCGAACGGCTCGCCGTTGAGGAGGATCTTCCCGCTCGTGGAAGCGCCCGCGTCGGCGATCTGCTCGATCACGGCCTCGTACTGGAGCTGGTCGCCCGGGCGGGCCAGTCCGTCGAACGCCGCGCGTTTGATCTTCGCCAGGATGACCTTTTCCCGGAAGTCCCGCGCGTGACCGACGAGGATGCCCGCCGTCTGCGCCATCCCCTCGATCATCAGGCTGGCCGGCATGACCGGGTAGCCCGGAAAGTGGTCGTGGAGATGCTCCTCCGCGAGCGTCAGGTTCTTGACGGCCACGGCCCGCCGGCCGGGCTCGAACGCGACGAACTTGTCGATCCAGATCCAGCGCATGCGATTTGTGTCGATCCCCGCGCCCTCAAGCGACGCGTGTTACGCGGCCTTCAGCTTGGCCTCGATGTAGTTGACGATCGTCCGCACCGTGAAGAGATCCGGCATCTTGTTGACGTCGGGGTTCTTCTCGAACTCGGTGAAGTCGGCGTGAGGCATCGATTTCTTGAGCTGCTCCATGCCGGCGGTGGTGATCTTGCCGTTCTCGACGTAGTCCGGGTTGTTCAGGATGTCGTCGGGGAACAGCTCGCCGCGCGGGATCTTGATGCTGAACGCCTTCTCCAGGCGGAACATGATGTCGAGGAAATCAATGCTCTCGGCCCCGAGGTCGCCGGTCAGCGTCGCGTCTTCCGTAACTTCGTCGCTGTCCACGCCCAGTGCGTCCACCAGGGTCTCCTGAACGCTCGCAAGGATCTCTTGGCGATTCATCGCCATTTCATCAAACCTCCATTTGCGGGAAAGTCGTAATCTCGTTCGCTACGTCAAACGCAATAGCCGAAACTGACGCCTCATGTTCTCGACAATCGTCCGGTCCACGTCGGCCATCGCGGGGTCACGGTCCGCCAGGTTGCTGTGCGCGAGGGTCCACCGGCCCTTGACCATCTCCTCGTCGCCGCAGCGCCCCAGTCCCTCGAACTCGCTCGAGGCCGCTTCGATCTTCCGCGCCTTCACCTCCAGCTCGAGCACCCGGCCGGGGGACACGAAGCTCTTGTATGTCACGTTCCGGGCTTCCGACAGAACCACCAGGCTGTGGGCGAAATCCTCCGTGGCCCTCACCAACCAGGCGGATGCCTCGACCAACGCTTCGATCATCAGCACGCCGGGCAACACCGGGAACGTCGGAAAGTGGTCGCCCAGGTACTCCTCGGCAAGCGTCAGGCCCTTCACGGCGCGGACACGAACCCCCGGTTCCATCTCGACAATCCGATCCAGCAGAACGAACTTCATAAGCACCCGTGCCCGCCATGTCGGGCTGCGCCAAGCCCATAGGTTGCGGCAGTTTACACACGACCGGAACAGCGCACAAGCCCCGTGTCCCGACCGCGCGCGGCATTCTACGCGGGGTGGGCCAGGGCTGCAACCCGGGCGGAAGAGCGACGAAGCGAAGCAGGACAGGAAAGCAGCGTCCCCCATAAGTTCCGGGCGATAGCGGCGCGGCGCCCGGCGAAAGACCGACCCGTCGCAGGCCGGGGCTACTCGGCTGTTCGTTCGATTCGTTGGCCGGGGGCGAGGGGGCCGCGGCCCCAGCCGGGGGGGATGTAGAGCAACAGCCGCGAGCCGGCGGCATGAACGACAATCGCAGCCGTTGGTGGCGACGTCGCGATCCGCAGAACCGTCTCCGGCTCGATGGGGCCCGGGGAATCCCTGACTACGGCCGCAGCCCACTCGCCGGACCGCCAGACGGCCGTCGTCGAGCCGATCGGGGCCGCAGGCTCCGGCGGACGAGGTTCGCGGACGGCCAAGTCCCATTTCTTCAGTTCTGCCGGGGGCTGGCCATCCTCGGACGGTAGCACGTCTGCCCCGGCAAAGTCCATTTCTACCACCCGTACTTCCAGACGGGCGACGGTCTTGCCGCCCTGGACCACCGCGAACGTCTGGCCGATCGCCACGCCATCGGAGTTGCCCGCGGAAATCAGGACATAGTTCTGGCGAACGTCGAAGAGTCGAGCCGCAAGCGGCGCCGAAGGCCGCGTCGCGGTCGGCCGCCCCACGGCCCGTAGGCCGACAGTCGGTTGCGTCGCGCAGAACGCACGGAGCGACCGGGCAAGGCAAAGGCGGTCGCTGCTCGTTGTGATGCCGGCGAGGCCGACGTAACGGTCGCCGTCGAAGAGTTCCATCGGGCGTTCGGGCTTGAGGCCGTCACGGCGGGCCCCGGCGAGGGTCAGGGTCGCTCCTTCCTCGTTCGGCGCTACATCCATGACTACGGTTTCGGGCCGCCCTGTCCGCTTCATTGCGGCAGAGGGCCACAACTCCACCTGATCGCCGATGTCCGGTATCGCATTCGTGACCAGCGGGCGCGGTTGGACCAGCGCCGTCCGGTCCAGGACCTCGACGATCCGGCCGCAGGCGATGGGGAATCCGTCACGGCGAATCCAGACGGTGTCGCCCTCTTCGAATCCCGCCGCCCGGCCCGCATCAAGCCAGACCTGGCGATGTCCGGGGCCCACGCTGGCGGCGGTTGCGGTGATGGTCGTTTCCGTCGGCATGGCGTGTTTTCCCCGGATGACGGCCTGAGCCGGGACGACGAAGGCATGGAAGTGCGGATCCGGGACGGCCGCAGTCCGGGTCGATGCGGAACGGGTCGTAGCTCCCTCGGCCTCTATCGTGACGGGCAGACGGTCGGCGAGCCGGGCGGTCGCTTTGGCGTCCTCGATCGAAACGATCTCCCCGGCGGTGATCACGCTGGTGATGTCTTCGCCGTCCACGACGGCCACGCGGTCGCCCGGAGCGAGCCCCGCCTGCCGACCGGCCTCGAGCACGACCACCGGCTCGGTGCGCGATGCCCCGATCAGGGGCGCGGAGACGATCGCGGCGTGGGCGTTGGCCGTCAGGACCGCCAGGCCGAACACCATCACACACGGGGTCTTGCCGGACACCGTTTCGGGAAACCTCATCGTGCCGCGAGTGTGCCCGCCCCATGGCGGTAATGCAAGAGGTGTCTGTTCTTCCGTTCTTCCGTCAGTCCGTTCCTGCGGCGGCCCGCGGGATCTTTGCGTTGAAGTTGGCGACGGCCTCCGATGTGCGGAGGTAGCGATTGTACACCCGCAGCGTGTGGATCGTTCCGCGGAACGCGGGGGCGATGCGCAGGCCGGCGGAGCTGTTCAGACTGCCGAGCGACGGCGGAAAGCGGCCCCATCCGAACTGGCGTGTCTTGCCGCCGTCGCAGAGTATGCCATCGACGACGAAGGTGATGATCTTCGGCCCGCCGTCCACGATGATCGCGACGTGGTGCAAACGGCCCGGCGGCAGCGTGCCGGGGTCGGCGTTCCAGCCGCAGCGCATGCGGCCGTCGCAGAGTTCGATCTCGAGCGATTCGTGGTCGGCGGTGCGAACGACGATCCCCTTCCCGCCGATATCGCGCGAGTCGAGCAGGACTTGCCGGGCAGCACCTCCGCTGTTCCTGGCGTGGCGGTCTTCCTGCGGTGCAGGCATCCTGTCTGCACTTGCCGGCAGGCTGGAGGCCGTGCCGGCATGCGGTTCGACCCACATCTCGATGGTGAAACCGCCGTTCTTGCTCGGATCGGGCCATGTCGGCGCGGTGACCGTGCCGGAACGCCCGTCTACGTCGAGGTCGAGCACCAGGCCCCGGCGGGCGATGGTGTGATTCGTCGCCTGTTTCCACAGGCCGTCCAGCAGCGTTGGATCGACCTCATGGACTCGGGCGACGGTTTTCTGTGTCTCGGTGATCCAGCAGCGGCCGTCCTGCTCGATCAGGTCGGGGTAACTGATCCGCACCGTCGGGTCGGGGTCGTAGAAGAGGATTTCCGGCTGCGACCAGTGAATGCGGCCGTCTTTCTCAATGCCGCCAAGGATCCAGGCGGGGTTGCGGTCCTCGAAATCCCTGCCCCCGTGGTTGTGGAACCAGAGGAGGTAATTTCCGTTCTTCGCCCTCCACAGCCGCGGGCAGGCACGGGGGTTCTTGATGAGCCGGCCGCCGGGCGTGTACGTTGCGTACGCCGGCGGCGTCCACGTGTGCCCGCGGTCGCGGCTGTAGGCGTGGCAGGGGTGGCCCTCGACCGTGCGATAGACCGTGTACAGGGAGCCGTCGCCCAGGGCGACGAGGTTCTGCTCTTCGGCGATCGGCCCGCCCGGCGATCGAAGCCCGGTCTCGCCGTCGGGGAGCATGATCCACTTGTGGCCGGCCGGATCGGCCTCCGTCAGCATGTTGTCGCTTCGGAAGAACCAGCCTTCCGACAGATCGATGAGGTACCTGCCGATCTTGCTGAACCCGAGATAGACGCTTCGGCCGGCAATGATCGGCTTGCCGATGCCCCAGAGCATCTGCACCCTGCCGCCGAAGTCGTTGTTGCGGTCCATCTCCGTTTCGCGGACGGGCAGGCGATATCGTTCGGCGGACCACGTGCGGCCGTTGTCGTCGGAGTACTTGTAGACGTACCAGCCGAGCATATCGACGCGATGGATCTTCCTGCCGTTCAGGCTGTCCACGCGGTCGCCGTTGTAGTCGTAGAAGACATAGACGCGGCCGGAGGGCGTGACGAGCGGCATGGCCCAGGAGGCGGCGGGGCCGTCGGCCGGCTCGATGTCAATGAGGGGCGACCAGGTCTTGCCCTTGTCCGCGCTGATGGTGGCGACGATGTGCTGGCCGTCCTGGCCCTCGTGGCCCTTGCCGGTGGTGAGCGTGCAGAGCCAGTTGCCGTCGGCGGTGATGACGACGTAGGGCTGGTCGCAGTAGCCCTCGTCGGGGATGACGACGCCGGTCTGGATATTGCGGAGGTCGGGCGGCCTCGCCGGCCCGACGGTTTCCGGGCCGCCGACGACCATTCCGGCGAGCAGACAGGCCATTGGCAGTGCATTCATTCTGAGACTCCATGAACGCCCCGGCCCTTCGCGTGCAGGGCCGCGTTATCGCGCGTCGGCCGGCTGCGTGGCCGCGGGCGGATTGAGACGGTCGCGGAGCGACGCAAGGACCTGCTGCTCGAGCTGGCGGTTGCGGCCGACATCGACCCAGTCCTCGCTCTGGCGGGCGGAGGTGCCGGCCTCGGCGGAGAACGGCGCGTTGTTCGCGGGGCGGTCGTCGCCGGTCTGCGGAGCGAAGGCACGCCGTTCGGACGTGTCCAGCCGCTGCACCCGGACGCGGCAGGAGGCGATCACCTCGCCTCCGCGCGTGGCGACGCGCAGCTCGGCAACCTGGCGGCGCCGGTTGGGCGTGCGGGTCAGGACGTCGCGGACCCGCTCCGGCGGCGCCGACTCGCGCACCTCGGACGGGCGCGAGTAGATGCAACCCTCGTCGGTGTCCACGCGGTCGATGGAGAAATACTGGCGGAACACGAGTTGGGCGACCTCCATCGCCTGGTCGCGGCTCGCGCCGGCGATGCGCTGGTTGGCGTAGGACTGATCGCGCGAGACCTGATCGGCACACCCGGCGGCAAGGACCGCGAGACTCACAAGACTGATCGAGACGAATCCGGCATGATGACGCTTCATCAAATCATTCCTCAGCAAGAGCCGGTATTATCGTGCGCGCGGGTTCAACGTCAAGGACGCCGCCGGCGTCAGGCCGGGCGATCGAGGCCGAGCACATCCTGCATGCTGTAGAGGCCGGGCTTGCGGTCGGCGATCCAGGCGGCGGCCCGCAGGGCGCCCTGCACGAACGTGTCCCGCGTGTGGGCGGAGTGCTTCAGGACGATCGTCTCGCCGAGGTTGCCGAAGTGGATCTCGTGCTCGCCGACGGTGTCGCCGACGCGGACGGCGTGGACGCCGATCTGGCGTCGCGGGCGCGGGCCGGGCATCCCTTCGCGGCCGTAAACGACGTCATCCTGCCGGTTGCGGCCCGTGGCCTCCACGATGGCGTCGAGGAGCGAGACGGCGGTGCCGCTCGGAGCGTCGGCCTTGAAGCGGTGGTGCGTCTCGACGATCTCGACGTCGTAGTCGTCGCCGAGGACCTTCGCCACCTGGCCGACGAGCCGGAGGAGCAGGTTGATGCCCAGGCTCATGTTGGACGCCTTCAGGACCGGGATCGTCTTCGCGGCCTTGCGGACGGCGGCAAGCTGTTCGGGCGTGTGGCCCGTCGTGCCGATGATGATCGGGCGCCGGGCCACGAGGCAGAAGTCGAGCCAGTGCAGGGTGGCCGCGGCCGTCGTGAAGTCGATGAGGACGTCGAACTCGGTCTCGGTGCGGTCCTGGACGGGCAGGTGGATCCTGCCGATCCGGGCCAGTTCGCCGGCGTCGGCCCCGATGGAGGGGCTGTCGGCGGCTTCGAGCGCGGCGACGATGTCGAAACGGTCATCGGCGTGCGCGAGGGCGACGAGTCGCGTGCCCATTCGTCCTGCGGCGCCGGCTATCGCTAATCGGGGCATGGGATCCGTTGTTCCGTTCGTTCGTGGTTCCGTTCGTCCGTCGGCGAGTTGCGGGCTGAAGATCCGCTGGCGATCGCTGGTGACTCCAGGCTCGCTGCTCGCAACGCTTAACTCGTCACTGCCCTCGGCTCCCCGAGGGCCTGGCAGATCGCCTCGAGGCTGTCGGCCACGCGGATCGGGTGGTTGGCGAACTTGCCGTGGGTCGGCTTCGGTTCGGGCGGCGTGACCGATTTCATGTCGATGCCGGTGTGGTACTTCACGGTGGCGTCCGGGTCCTTCAGCTCGTGGCCGGTGAGGATGCAGGCGACCACCTCGTCGGGGGCGATGACGCCCTCCTCGCGGAGCAGGTGCAGGCCGGCGACGCTGGCCGCGCTGGCGGGCTCGCAGCCGAACCCGTAGCGCCCGACCATCGCCTTGTGCTCGAGGATGATCTCGTCGGAGACCTCGCGGACGACGCCGTTCATCACGTCGAGGGCCCGCAGGCACTTCGGCAGGTTGACCGGGCGGCTGATCTCGATGGCCGAGGCGATGGTGTGCGCCTTGTAGCCGGTGGCGTCAAACTGCTGGTAGAGCGCGCCGATCGCCGGCTTGTTCTGAAGCCGGCCGCCGTTCCAGCGGACGCCCTGCTTCTCGTACAGCGTGTACAGCGTGTTGGCGCCGGTCGCGTTGATGATCGCGAGCCGCGGCACGCGCGGCACGAGGCCGAGCTGCTTCAGCTCGAGGAACGCCTTGCCGAACGCGCTGGAGTTCCCGAGGTTCCCCCCGGGAACGATGATCCAGTCGGGGACCTGCCAGTCGCGGGCCTCGAGGACGCGGTACATGATCGCCTTCTGGCCTTCGAGGCGGAAGGGGTTCATGCTGTTCATCAGGTAGATGCCGAGACGGTCGGCGACCTCCTTGACGCGGCGCATGCAGGCGTCGAAATCGCCGTCGATCTGGAGCGTCAGCGAGCCGTAGTCGAGCGCCTGCGACAGCTTGCCGTAGGCGATCTTGCCGGAGCCGATGAAAACGACGCCCTGCATCTCGGGCTCGGCCTTGTGGGCGAACATGGCGAGCGAGGCGGAGGTGTTGCCGGTGCTCGCGCACGCGACGCGATGGCGGCCGAGCACCCGCGCGAGCGTGAAGGCGGCGGTCATGCCGTTGTCCTTGAAGCTGCCGGACGGGTTGAGGCCCTCGTACTGGAGGAAGACCGAGCCGGGTTTCATGCCGACCTCGCGGGCGACGCGGTCGTTCTGTTCGAGGATGGTGCGGCCCTCGCCGATGGTGACGATCGACTCGGGCGCGGCGAACGGGAGGAGTTCGCGGAACCGCCAGACGCCGGAAAAGTCGAGCCGGCCCTCGCTGCGGAGACCCTTGGTGGCCCAGCGGTGTTCGAAGAAGTCGAGCGTCTTGGGCACCGCGAGGCGATCCCAGTCGTAGCCGACGTCGAGCAGGCTGCCGCACCGGGAGCAACTGAAGAGGACGTCGGTGATGCCGAAGGTGGCCGCGCAGTCCGGGTTGATGCAAACCTGAAACGCTCTGTCCGCCACGGGTCGGGCTCCTCGAGTTCGTTCGGGCCGGGGCCGACAGTCGGCACCCGCGGGCTCGCGCCCGCGGTCTGGCCGGCCCTCCGCACGACGATGGGGGCATGGTACCGGAGAGTCGCCGCCGTCGCCACCCGGTCGAGCGTCAACGACCCCGCCGGTCGGACCGCGATGGGAGTGCCGGCAGGATTCCGTTTGCGCAAGGCCGCCTCGCCCCCCGCTCGAGGTCCTGATGGGTCTGCCTGTTCACCCCCAAGTTGCATAATCCGCACCTCGCACGAGCGAAGATCGTACGGATGGGT
>CAZUAI010000021.1:0-72759 GCA_964617875.1 uncultured Planctomycetales bacterium
TCCGTACGATCTTCGCTCGTGCGAGGTGCGGATTATGCAACTTGGGGGTTCACCCGCGGGTTCGTGGTCACCGGCTGGCCGGCTCCGGCGATCCCCGTCGCGTCGGCGCCCGTCGTGGTGCGGGCGTTGATCGAAGGCGGTACGCAAGTCGTCGTCACGGGCATCCGCTGGGACAGCACGCAGGTGGACCTGTACAAGAACGGCACGACGCTCGTGGCGAGCATGCCGGTCCCGGCCCCGTTCACCACGACGGTGACGTTCAGCGGATTGAGCCCGTTCGTGGTGGGTGATTACTACACGGCCCGGCAGACGGGCCCCGGGGGCACGAGCGCGGCGTCGTTCCGCAAGGCGTGCGTGCAGCCCGCCGTGCTGAGCATCCCCCCGGCCGCCGTCGTGCCGCCCGGTTCCGGCTTCGAGGGCGCGACGTGGAGCCCGTACTGGGTGTCGAACCTGTCGCTGAGCCCGGACCAGAACCATACGGCCGGCGGGGCCCAGTGCGCCAAGGAGGCGGCGAGCACCTTCGACCAGGAGGCGTATACCGACCTCACGCCGACGGCCGCGGAGTGGGACAAGCCGATTGTGCTGACGTACTGGCTCTACGTCGATCCCGCCTCCACCAACCAGACGCACTACGTCCGCCTCTGGGACTTCACGGGGAACGGCTACGGCGACGGAACGGTGGCGTACGAGTTCACGGTCGGCGTGGCCAGCGATGAATCCGTGTACACCAACGGATCGCACGCCTGCACGGGCTGCAACCCGCAGTACTATCAGTACCGGTTCGTCCAGAGCGGCAGCGGCGGCATCGCCAACCTGAAGACCTCGTACATGGGCGATCCCTGGGAGCCGCTCCGCGACACGGTCGCGGGCTGGCACAAGATGCAGATCAAGCTGGGCACCGGGTTGCGAATCTACCAGGAGACCGGCGTGACCGACGGCCCGTACGCCTATTTCTACGCGGACGGCCTGCTCGGCCACTGCGACTACCCGGCCACGCTGCCGAACATCGACTCGGTGACGGTCGGCAGCAAATACAGCGATGCGCTGCCGGGATACTACGACGACCTGTCGATCGCCAAGGTGGACGACGTGGCCCCGACGCTGCCCGCCGCCATGACGATCAACGCGCAGGAAGGCCGGGCGATCACACCGTACGACGTGGTCGGCACGGACGCCAACGACCCGGACTGGCTGCTGCTCGAACTGGTGAGCGGTTCGCTCCCGGCAGGGCTCGAGGCTTCGGCCGATTACGCCTACGGGCCCAACACCGGCGTAAAGATCACGATCAGCGGCACGCCCGAAGCGGGCACGGCCGCCGGAAGTCCGTACATTCTGGAGTACCAGGTCTCGGATGAACGGGGCGCGATCATTTCCGGGACGACGGGCACGCTGACGATCAACGTCTCGATCGCCTGCCACACGCCGCCGCAGGACCTGGACGGCGACAACGATGTGGACCTGTCCGATTTTTCGACCTTTTCGGCGTGCTTCAACGGACCGAACCGCCCGTGGGCGGGGCCGCCGATCCCCCAGGAGGACTGCGCGTGCCTTGACGCCGACAAGGATCTCGATGTCGATCTGAGCGATTTCAGCGCTCTGTCGGGGTGCTTCAATGGTCCGAACCGCGCGCCGGCCTGTCCGTAGCGGTGCGCGTCTGAGCAGCGGCCGGCGTCGGCGCGTCGCCGACGGCGACCGCAGAAGCGGATTGGGCGAGGGGCCGCCCGCAGTGAAAGGCCCCAGGAGGAGTCTGGCATGAACAAGAACCGTTTTCTTCTGTCGGTGGCGATGACCATCCTCGCCGGAGGGATGCCCGCCTTCGGCGCAGCGCTGTACTCCATCGGCGTGCTGGATCCGAGTTCCGGAACCACCGCCTACAGCGAAATCCGGGCCGTGAGTCAGGACGGCAGTTATGTCGTCGGCACGAGCCGCGCGCCGGGCGGGACGGTCCGCGTACCGGTCGTCTGGTCGTCGTCGTCGGGGCTGGTGGCGTTGCCCAACCCCAGCGGGGCCAACAGCATCGGCATCGGTGTCTCCGTCGGCGTCGGCTCGAACACCGGGAACATCATCATTGCCGGTCTGCACGAGGGCAATCTCACCCAGCGGTATTACAAGGCGTCATTGTCCAATCTGGCCGGCGGTTCGTGGGTTGACTGCGCCTCGGCGGGAGGACTGGGCACCTCGGACATGCGCGGGGGCTCCTACAACGACCTGCGCAGCGTCCCCGGCGGGGACGGACGGTGGTACACCGCCGGCAAGAAGGCCAGCGACGGGCGCAACGCCCAGCTTCGCGGCGACCCCTTCGTCGCCTGGGACGGCACGGCCATCAACAACGTCACGAGCATCAGTGCCTATGCGGTGAGCGTGGGCAGGAGCGCCGCGAGCCCCAGCACGGCTTTCGTCGAGGGACCACAGTTTGCGTTCACCAACGTCCCGGGCAGCAGCGGCGTCCGCTGCGACGGCATCGGGATTTCCACCAGTTTCGGAAAGGCCACGGATTTCAACAACCAGTGGGTCTGCGGGCAGATCCAGTCATACAACAACAATACGCAGATGCAGGGCTTCCGCTGGATGCGTGGCGACGCGGCCCTGACACCCCTGGGGACGCTGCCGGGCCATACGAGCAGCTGCGCCTACACGGTGGCGGACAACGGCGTGACCGCCGGGAGGTCCTTCATCTCCGGCGGTGAGACGGCCGTGGTGTGGGACACCAGCGGCACGTGGGACACCACGGGAGCCGCGGTGTCGATCAAGGACAAGCTCACAGCCGTCGGGGTTGACACCAGCATGTGGTCGTCGCTGGTGCGGGTGTATGCCGCCTCCGACGACGGCAGGGTGCTTGCCGGGATCGGCATCTGGGCGGCCGACAGCAGCACGCGAGGCTTCGTGGCGGTCATCCCCGAGCCGACGACCCTGTTGTTGCTGGCGGCGGGCGGCCTGCTGATGCGGCGCCGTCACTGAGCGACCTGCAACGTGGCTCACGAGCAAGCCCCGGCGCAGCGCCGGGGCTTGCCGGGGCCGCGGTAACACGTGAAAGACGAGGGGTTTTCGTCATGCGCCGGCAAGTTCGTTGAGGCGGGACCGGATCTCATCCGGGGCGACCTCCGCGAACGGAATGTTCATCATCGCCAGCAATCGGCGGCGGATTTCCTGTGCGACGGAGATGGCCATGTCCAGCCGTTCGGGCGGCGTGCCCGGGTGGAACGACGGATCGGGCAGCGGCCAGTGAACCTGAACGGGCGTGCCGGGCCAGACGGGACAGGGCGTCGCGGCGGCGTTGTCGCAGAGCGTAATGACGACGTCCAGCTCCCGGTCGGCGAACTCGTGCCAGCTCTTGGATCGCAAGCCCTCGGCGGGGATGCCGAGGTGCTGCAGGGCCTCCCTCGCGAGCGTGGAGACGAACCCGGCAGGGTGCGAGCCGGCGCTGAAGGCCTCGAACCGTCCGCCGCCGAGGTGACGCAGCAGGGCCTCGGCCATCTGCGAACGGCAGGCGTTGCCGGTACAAAGAAACAGGACGCGGGTCTTGCGGCCACTCGGCTCCATCGCCGCGATTGTAATCCGGCAGCGGCCGGTGCGTGAAGGGGTTGACCGGAGGAATTCGCGCCCCACCTCGGAAGCGGCGGGCACCCGCTCTGTCGCCCCGCTGGGCCGTGCTTTCGCCGGGAGTATCGCGGCCACGATTGGGTTGCGGGCGAAGCCTTCGCTGAGCTTTCCCGCTTTTTCGTTTTTCCGCTTTTCCGGCGTCAGGCCTTCCGCCAGCCCGGCCCGCGGACGACGCGGCCCGGCGTTGCCCCGGTGTGGTCGCCGTCGCGGATCACCGGAACGCCGTTGACGAGGACGTGCCGCACGCCCGTCGCGTACTGGTGGGGCCGGTCGAACGTGGCGTTCTCACGGATCGTCGCCGGGTCGAACACGACCACGTCGGCGAAGCAGTCCGGGGCCAGCCGGCCCCGCTGCCGGATCCCGAGGTTCGCGGCGGGAAACGATGTCAGCCGGCGGATCGCCTCCTCGAGCGGGATGATCCCCTCGTCGCGGACATACCTGCCCAGCAGCCGGGCAAAGCTGCCGTACGTCCGCGGGTGCCGGTTCCGCCGGAGAAACACGCCCTCGGCCGAGATCGAGCCGCCGTCCGAACAGAAGCTCATCCACGGCAGGCGGATCTGACGGCGGACGTTGTCCTCCGACATCGAGAAGAACACCGACTGCACGCGGCTGTCGTCCTCGATGACCAGGTCCATCGCCGTCTCCTCCGGCGGCGTACCGCGAAGGGCCGCCACCTCGGCCAGCGATTTGCCGGTCAGGTGCCGCAGCCGCTCCTGCCGGAACCCGACCAGCAGGATGCCCTCCGCACCGCCGGACGAGATCCAGCCGTTGTCCCAGGTGGTGCCGGGCTCGTTCATCTCCTTCCTGACGCGGGCGCGGATCGCCGGATCCCTGAGCCGCTCGACCCACGCCCGGTGGCCGCCCTCCTGCACCCACGGCGGCATGATGGAATCGAGCCCGGTCGAGCTGGCGTGGTAGGTGTACATGTCGGCGGTGATGCGCAACCCGTCGCGCCGGGCCTGCTCGATCCGCTCGATCAGGGCGTCGAGCTTGCCCCAGTTCGCCCGGCCCGACGCCTTGAGATGGTAGACCTCGGCCGCGACGCCGGCCTCACGGGCGATCCTGAGGAACTCGTCGAAGGCCTCGAGCAGACGGTCGGCCTCGTTGCGGATGTGCGAGATGTACATTCCGCCATACTCGGCCGCGGCCTTCGCCAGGGCGATCAGTTCGTGCGTGTCGGCGTAGGCCGCGGGCGCGTAGATCAGCGACGAGGCAACGCCCATCGCGCCTTCCTCCATCGCCTGCCGCACGAGCCGGCACATGCGGTCCAGCTCGTCCGGCGTCGGGGGGCGGTCGGCGTAACCGATCTCGTGGATCCGCACCGTCGTCGCGCCGACGAACGACGCCACGTTCGTCGAAACCCCGCGACGCACGAGGCAGTCGAGGTGCTCGCCGAGGGTCGTCCAGCCGATCTCGTACCGGATGTCGTCCTGGCGCTCGAGGTCCTCGGCCTTCATCGCGTCGTTCCAGGGGCCCATCGACGTGCCTTCGCCCATCACCTCGAGCGTGACGCCCTGGCGAATGTCGCTCTGCGACCGGCCGTCGAAGAGCAGGTCGTCGGCGGCCCAGCTCAGCATGTTGATGAACCCGGGGGCAACGGCAAGCCCGGACGCGTCGATTTCGGCCGCGCCGCGCGCCGAACCGGCAACGCCGACGAGCGTGATGCGGTCGCCGGTGACGCCGACATCGCCCGCACGGCCGGGCGCGCCCGTGCCGTCGTATACGGTTCCGCCGCGGATCAGCACGTCATATTCGTTCGTCATGAAACGCACCTCGTTGCGGCACAGGCATTCCGTCTGCACCGGTTGCAGGCCGGAAGCCTGCATTACAAACACACTCGTGGCGGGGTCTTCCCGACCGCGGCGTCACGGGCAGGATGCCCGTGCCACGCGGCGTGGCATCCCGCGTTCAGCCTTACCGGCGAAGCAACTGCGTCGCCGTCGCCAGGATCGCGATCAGGGCGGCCACGAGCGATTCGCCGGCGATGAGCCCGGAGGCGATCGGGAAGGTATACCGCTCGGCGTGAGCCTTGGCGCGGCGGGCCCAGATCCACGCGATGACCGCGCCGATCGCGAATGAAAAACTGTTCTGGAACGGCACGACCCACGCCAAGCCGAGCCCCATCGCCGACGGAAGGTACGGTGCGGCCTTCGGGAACACCGCGGAGAGCACGGGCAGGGCGATGCCGAGAAACGCCCCGATCGCGATGGCGTACCGCGCGGAGACGGGCAGGGTGTGCAGGCCCTGGGTGAGCGCGTCGGCCATCGCCTTCCACATGGTGGTGGCCGGCGGCTTGAAGCGCTCGAGGGCCGCCTTGTCCGGCACCATCAGATACCAGGCGGGCACAATGGCCGCCACGCCGAACAGGACGCCGGCCCACTGGGCGAGGAACTGCCTGCGGGGGTTGGCGCCGAGCAGGTATCCGGACTTGAGGTCGGTCAGCAGATCGGCCGCGCTGCCGGCCGCCGCCGCCGTCACGCCCGCCGACATCAGGTTGATGGTCGCGTTGCCCTTCGCCAGCAGGGCGTACATCAGCTGCGTGACCTTTCCCATCGCCCCGGTCGGCGTCGTATCGGTCTCGCCGGTCGCGCGGCAGGCGACCAGAGACAGCACGAAGGACATGGCGACCGCAATCGCGCCGAGGAGGACCGACATCTGAAACGCGAAGTAGCACAGGGCAATCGTGGCGATGCCGATCGGCACCACGCCGGCGACGACCCAGGACGCGGGAACCTCGATGCCGGCCAACCGGTCGGCCGCGGCGCTTGCTTCCTTCTTCCGGAACACGTTGAACGAACGGGCCAGCGTGCGCCACTGGAGCGCGACCGACGTCAGGCTGGAGACGACCATGATGGCCGTGCCGCCCCACAGGGCCCAACGGGTCGGCAGGCACACGCCGGGCCTGATGAGGGTCATCGCGGCCATCTTCGGATCGTGCACCAGCAGCGTCGGCACAACGACGTAGTAGAGGAGGATCGAGCCGGCCAGCATCGAGAGCGAGACGCGCAGGCCGACGAACATGCCGGCCGCGATCATCATCACGCCCGGCTCGAACCCCAGACCGACCATGTGAACCCCCGGGACGCGGCCGGGAAACGGGAGTATCTCGGGGATGTGAAGCGTCCAGGACGTGAGCGGGATCCGGGTCTGGTAGATCCGGTCGAGCACACCGATGACGCCCTCGGACGCCCGGAAGAAGCCGACAACCGCACCGCAGGCCAGCGCGAGGATGAGCGAATAGGCCTTCCGGACGGCCTCGACGCCGTGACTGTGGAGGCTTCGAAGGGTCTCGGCCGCCGCGATCCCGCTGGGGAACGGGAGCTGCTCGATGTTGATCATCTGCCGCTTGAGGGGAATCGCGAGGAACACGCCCAGCGAGGCGGTCAGGCCCGTGAAGGCCACCACGACCGGCCAGGGCAGGTGGTGCCCGCTGATGAGCAGGAGGGAGCCGATGGCGGTGGCCACGGTTCCGCCGGTGGAGGCACCCGCGGCCGACGCCGTGGACTGCATGCAGTTGTTTTCGAGGATGGTCATCCGGCTGAGGCGGTTGCCCGAGAGGGCACGGAGCACGTTCCAGATGACATAGGACAGGACGCAGCAGGTGATCGCGACGCCGAAGCTCCAGCCGAGCTTGAGCGTCGTGTACAGGTTCGAGATGCACATGAACATCCCGAGGATGCCGCCCATAAGGAGGGCCCGAAGGCTCAACTGCCGGACCTGGTCGCCCTGGTAGACGTACTTGAGCCAGTGCAGCTCTTTTCCCTCGGGCGTGGCGTTCTCCGGCAAGGGCGGGTGCTCGTTCATGCGTCGAAGCGTACTCGGCGGGCCGGCCGCCGACAAGCCTCGGCGGGGCCTCGTGCTCCGGCGTCCGGCGGAATCGCGTTTCACAAGTCGCGCGGGACTCTGTATCATCGGGGCTTCTGGAGCGACTGGCCGAATCGCCGGAGGCACGGGCAGGCAGGCCGGTGTCTGGCGAACCGCTCGAGTTCGTCGGCCGCCTCGCCGAAAAGGAGCCCTCGTGAAGACCGCCGCTGAAGACAGCCAGGCTCACGCCGAGATCCTGGAGCTGCTGCAATCCGCCGGCAGCCTCCGCGATCTGATGAGACAGGTCACGGAGGTTCTGAGCCGCCGGCTTGACTTCCAGGCCGTGGGCATCCGGCTGCGGGCAGGCGACGACTACCCGTATTTCGAGACGCGCGGCTTCCCGCCGGAGTTTGTCCTGGCCGAGAACCGGCTCTGCGCCGTGGACCCGGAGGGCACGCCGGTCCGCGACGTCCAGGGCAACCCGGTGCTCGAGTGCATGTGCGGGAACATCCTCTGCGGGCGGTTCGACGCGTCGAAGCCGTTCTTCACGGCCCACGGGAGCTTCTGGACCAATTGCACCACAAAGCTGCTCGCCGGCACCACCGAGGCCGACCGCCAGGCCCGCACGCGGAACCGATGCAACGGCGAGGGCTACGAGTCGGTGGCGTTGATCCCGCTCCGGACGGCGGGCCGGACATTCGGCCTGCTGCAACTGAATGACAAGCGGGAGGACCGGTTCACGCCCGAGCGCATCGCCGTGCTCGAGAGGATTGCCGACGACCTCGCCCTCGGCATGGCGCATCGCGACGCGGAGGAGGCCCTGCGGGAGAGCGAGGAGCGGTACCGGCTGGTCGCCGATTTCACCCGCGACTGGGAGACCTGGACGGGCCCCGACGGGCGCATCCTGTACTGCTCGCCGTCGTGCGTCGAGGCGACGGGTTACCAGGCCGCCGAGTTCGTCAACGACGCCGGGCTTCTCGAATCGATCATCCATCCGGACGACCGCGAGGCGTTCCGGGAGCACCTGCGGGCCAGCGACGCGGAAGACATGCGCGGCATCGAAATCCGCATCCGCCGCCGGGATGGGCAGGTGCGCGTCTTCGAGCACGTGTGCCGGCCCGTGCGGGGGGCGGACGGGCGGTTCCGAGGCCGTCGCGGAAGCAACCGGGACATCGCCGGGCGGAAGCGGGCCGAGGAGGAGCTGCGCCGCAGCGCGCGGCTGTTCGATTCCATCCGCAAGGCGCAGTCGCTTTACATCAGGCACGGCGACAGGGAGCAGATCTTCGCCACGCTGCTCGAGACGCTGATCTCGCTCACGGACAGCGAGTACGGATTCATCGACGAAGTCCGCCGTGACGACGACGGAACGCCCTACAAAGTGAGCCTCGCCCTGTCGAACGTCGCATGGGACGAGGGCTCGAAGCGGCTCTATGACCAGCTCGTGGCACGGAACCGGGAGTTCCGCAACCTGAACAACCTGGCGGGGGCGCCGGTGCTGACGGGCCGACTGGTGATCGCGAACGAACCTCACGCAGACCCGCGTTCGGGCGGTCTGCCGGCAGGGCACCCGCCGCTGCGCACGTTCCTGGGCGTCCCGTTGTATTTCGGCGACGACCTCGTGGGCGTGGCGGGCGTCGCGAACCGCCCGGGCGGCTACGACGAACGGATCGCCGCCTTCCTGGAGCCGTTCGCCAGCACGTGCGCCGGCATCATCCACGCCGTCCGCGTCGAGGAAAGGGAACGGCGGAACATCGCGGCCCTGCGCGAGCACGAGGCCCGGCTGCGCGAAGCGGTCAAAGCCGGCAGCGTCGGGCTGTGGGACTGGGACCTGCTGACCGACAAGGTGTACTTCTCCCCTGAGTGGAAGCGCCAGATCGGCTACGAAGACCACGAAATCGGCAACGAATTCCGCGAATGGCAGAGCCGGGTTCACCCGGATGACCTCGACCGGTGCGTCCGCTACGTTCGGACGTTCATCGAGAACCCGCAGCCCGGTTTCTCTCTCGAGTTCCGCTTTCGCCACAAGGACGGCTCCTATCGCTGGATCCTGGCCCAGGCGTCGCTGCTTCGCGGCGAAGACGGCCGACCGGCGCGACTGCTCGGTTCGCACGTGGACATCACGGAGCGGAAGCACGCGGAGGAGACGCTGCGGCGCGAAGCCACAATGCGCAGTCTTCTCCTGGAAAACCTCCCCTGCATTGCCATGATCCTGAGGAAAGGAAGCCGAGAGATCGTGTACTCGAACGAGATGGCAAGGCGGGTTGGTGCCGTTCCGGGCAAGACGTGCTACGGAACGTGCGCCGAGCGCAGCGACCCGTGCCCATTCTGCCTTGCGCCGGAGGTATGGCTTACCGACACCCCCCGCCATCGGGAAGTCGAGCACGCAGGGAAGCACTACGAAGGCCGATGGCTTCCCCTCACCGACGACCTGTACGTCCACTACATTTTCGACATCACGGAGCGCAGGCGAACGGAACTGGCCCTCCGGGAGAGCGAACGCCGCCTCCGCCTGTCGCTCGACGCGGCCCGCGCGGGCGCCTGGGTCTGGAACCTCGAGACGGGCGAGGTCCGCTGGGACGACCGCATGCACGAGATCTTCGGCCTCGAGCCCGGCAGGTTCGACGGGACATTCGACGCGTGGAAGCAGTGCGTACACCCCGACGACGTCGAACGGGTCGAACGCGCCGCGATGGACGCGCTCGACCGGTGCGAATACTACGAATGCGAGCACCGGGTGTTCGCCGGCGACGGCGAGGTGAGACACGTCCGCACCAGCGCCTCGGTCACGGGCGGCACCGACGGGGCGCCGCTGCAGATGGCCGGGATCGCGATCGACATCACGGACCGCAAGCGGGCCGAAGAGGAGAAAGCCGGCCTGGAGGCCCAGCTTCGTCGGTTGCAGAAGCTGGAGGCCATCGGCCAGCTCGCCGCCGGCATCGCGCACGACTTCGGCAATCTCGCCACCGTCATCCACGGCCACGCCGCGCAGCTGGCGGACCGATTCGGTGACGACCCGGCGGCGTGCGAGACGCTCCGGCCGCTCCAGGCGGCGGCCGAGCAGGCGCTGAGCCTCGTCCGCTCCCTCCTCCTGTTCGGCCGCGAGACCACGGGAGAGGAAACCCTCCTGGACCTCAATGCCCTCGTCGAGGAGACCGCCGCCCTCGTCCGCCACATGCTGCCAAAGACCGTCGAACTCGAGATCGAGACGCGCAGCGAGGCGCCCCTCCGCATCCTGGCTGACAAGACCCAGTTGCAGCAGGTGATCCTGAATCTGGCCTCGAATGCCCGCGACGCCATGCCCGAAGGGGGCATGCTCCGGATCGCGGTTGCGCCCGCCGCTGCCCCCGAAGCCGACGAAGCCCCCGAATCGCCCGGCGAGGGCCCCGCCTTTGTCCGCCTCTCCGTCTCGGACACGGGCATGGGCATCCTGCCGGAAATCCTGCCGCGCATCTTCGACCCGTTCTTCACGACCAAGCCGCGCGGCCAGGGCACGGGGCTGGGGCTGTCCATCGTGCACGGCATCGTCGATGCCTGCGGCGGGCGCGTGGATGTGAGATCAAGCCGCGGCGCCGGGACGACCTTCGACATCCTGCTGCCGTGCAGCGGGGCCGGCGAACCCGTGGCGGCCTCCACATCGCCGTACCGCAACGGCGCCGGCCAGCATGTGCTGCTGGCCGAGGGCGACCCGTACGTTCGCGGCACGCTCGTCGCCTTCCTCGAGTCCGTCGGGTATCGGGTGGACCACGCCGGGGACGCCGGCGGGCTGGCCGACCTGCTGACACGCTGCGGGGACGACGCGCGACTGCTGGTGCTGGACGCGGCGCTGCCGCCCCGCGGCGGCCTGGCGTGTCTGGCGGACGTCCGCCGTGCGATTCCGGGGCTGCCCGTGGTCCTGCTGTTCGCCGCCGAGCCCGTGCCGCCGGCGGCCGTGCCGGGCCCGGCCGCGATCCTGACAAAACCGTTTTCGATGGCGGAACTGGCCGCCCGTGCCGATGAATTGCTCAGGGCAAATCGCCCCGGGAACCCAGACGCATGACCAGACCCGTGTCGATCCTGATCGTGGACGACCACACGATGGTCCGCAACATGCTCGCCCACCGGCTTGGGGAATGGGCGGACATGCACGTTGTCGCCGCCGTCGGCACGGCGGACGAGGCCGTCGCCATGGCCGCGCAGCGCAGGCCGGATATCATCCTGATGGACATCGACATGCCCGGCATCCACTGCTTCGACGCGGCGAAGACGATCCAGTCGCTGTCGCCGGAAACGCGCATCGTCTACCTGAGCGGTTTCTTCCACGACCGGTATATCGAGCAGGCCCTGGCGGCCCGCGCCTGGGGCTACGTGACCAAGACGGAGCCGGAGGACGCCATCATCCAGGCCATCCGCAAGGTCGCGTCCGGCGTCACCTACTTCTCGCCGAAGGTCCAGGAACGGCTCATCGTCAGCGGCGGAGGACTGGAACTCGCCCGGAACGGCCAGTCGCGGATCTCGACGCTCAGCGAACGTGAGATCGAGGTCCTCCGGCACATCGCCCGGGGGCTGTCCCAGAAGGAAATCGCCGCCACCATGCACATCAGCGCCCACACCGTCCACCGCCACACGCACAGTCTCATGGACAAGCTCGACATCCACAACCGTGTGGAACTCGCCCGCTACGCCATCCGCGAGGGGCTTGCGGAGGCGTAACCGGGATAGAGATGGGTGATGAGACAAGATGGTGGGCGAACCCGCGGAGTACCGCGGAACCGCCCACCCTACGGCTCGTTGGTCACCCTCACCCCAACCCTCTCCCTTGAAGGGAGAGGGGGCTGGCTACCCTCACCCCGTCCCTCTCCCTGGGAGGGAGAGGGGGTGTTTGTCACCGGCTGTTTATCACGCGTCACTCATTGCTCATCGCCACGACCGGGGACGATAATCCGTCAGATTGCAGTACGGCAGGGGACGGTTCGGTGAAATTGGCCCACACGGGCTATTGCCGCACGGTCGTGTCAAGGCGATATTGGTACGGACATGTGAATTGCGGCCGGATCCGCCGGCAGGCAGAACGGCAATGGTAAACGCCAATCACAATGCGGTCGTCCTCGTCGCGGACGATGATTCGGGGCACTCGTATCTGATCGAGTCAAACCTCAGGGACAACGGGCTGAAGAACGAGATCGTCTTTCTGCGGGACGGGCGCGAGGTGCTGGATTTCCTGATGTGCGAGGGCGCGGGGCCGCACCGCCGACCGGACGTGCCGTACGTGCTCCTGCTGGATCTTCACATGCCCCGCGTGGACGGGATCGAGATCCTGAGCTGGGTCCGGCGAATGCCCGAACTGAAGAAGCTGCCCATCTTCGTCCTGACGACGACGGACGATCCTCGCGAAATCGACCTCTGCTACCGGCTCGGCTGCAACCTCTACCTCACCAAGCCGGTCAACTTCGAGCGATTTTGCGAGACCATGCGTCAGATCGCCCTGCTCATCCGAACGATGAGCATCCCGTCGCTGAACGGCCTCGCCGCCAGGACGCCGGAAGCCGCGGCCGTTGCGTCCCATATCTGATCCGAATTGGCCACTTTGGGCTATTACGTCGCCCCTTTCTGCAGCCGATGAACGTCTGTGTCGTTCGAAGCCGCTCGTCAGCGATGGTCGCGGTGTGGCGGCGGCCAACTCGAAACGCCAGTGCACGTAAGGGAGCGACTGCATCGGGCAGGCTCCGGTTGCCAATGGTCTCTGGGGTGAACACATGTTCAAGAGCATGAAACTCGGGACGAAGATCGGCGTGGGTTTTGGGGTGGTGATCGTCATCGTGGCGGCGCTGGGCGGGGTCGCGGTCTGGAGCATAAGCGGGGTCAAGACCGTCGCCAACACGCTGGCGAGCGTCAAAGTGCCCGAAGTCACTCTCGCCACCGAGGTCGAGCGCGATTCGCTGAACACGATGTACGAGGTCCGAGGCTATACGTATACCGAAGAGAAGGCGTTTCTGGACAAGGCCAGGGCCAACCTGGAGCTGGTCAAGAAGAACATCAAAGCCACCAAGGATCACGCGGTGAAGTTCGGCTTGACCGTCTCAGGGCAGAACGCCGACAAGGCCGAGGCCAACGCACTGGAATACGAAAAGCTTCTGAACGACACCGTAGCCAAGATCGAGTCCATGGCCAAGGACAAGGCCGCGTCGCTCGAGGCGGCCGACAAGTACATGAAGGTGTGCTATGACTTCGTGGCGGGGCAATCGACGCTGTTGGAGCAGGACATCGCGACGGCCATGTCATCCGGGGCAACGACGCGGCCCGCGGCCGAGAACATCGATGCGGGCAAGCTGCACGAACGCGTTCGCAAGGTGGCCCTGGCCAACGACGTGATCGACCTGGGCAACGCGATTCGCATCGGCACATGGCAGGCGATCGCCACACGGGACCCGAAGCTGTTCCAGGAAACGGAGAAGAAGTTCGACGAGGTGAACAAGAAGCTCGACGAACTGAAGGCCATCACGCGAGAGGAAGTCAACCTCAAACAGATCGAGGAGTGCCGCGCGGCGGGCAAGGCATACCTCGGCTGCATGGAGAGCTTCCTGGCGAACTGGTCTTCGCGGGAAGAGCTGGACAAGAGGCGCGGCGAGGCGGCGATGGCCGTCCTGGAGGCCGCGAAGACGACCGCGGAGGCCGGAATGAAGGACACGGCGGAGGCGTCTGAATATGCGACCAGCTCGCTCTCGATCGCCTCGACAACGATGATCGTCGGCCTGGTGGTCGGCGTGCTGACGGGCATCCTGATGGCGGTGTTCATCACGCGCAGCATCACCAAGCCGATCAACCGGATCATCGAGGGTCTGACGGCCGGGGCGGAACAGACGAGTTCGGCCGCCAGCCAGGTATCGGCGGCCAGCCAGGCGGTCGCGGAGGGCGCGAGCGAGCAGGCCGCGGCCATCGAAGAGACGTCCAGCTCGCTGGAAGAAATGTCGTCGATGGTGAAGCAGAACGCCGGCAACGCCCAGCAGGCCAACGGCCTGATGACGGAGGCGACCAGCCTCATCAGCCACGGCCAGGAGTCGATGGGCCGGCTGACCGCCGCCATCGAGGAGATCAAGAAATCGTCCGACGAGACGGCGAAGATCGTCAAGACGATCGACGAGGTCGCGTTCCAGACGAACCTGCTGGCGCTCAATGCCGCCGTCGAGGCCGCCCGGGCGGGCGACGCCGGCAAGGGCTTCGCGGTGGTCGCGGAAGAGGTCCGCAACCTGGCACAGCGTGCCGGCGAGGCGGCCCGCAACACGGCGTCGCTGATCGAAGACTCGGTGAAGAACGCGGAAAACGGCGTGGGCGTGGCCGGCGAAACGGCGAAGGCGCTGACGGAGATCACGGCGGCAGCCCAGAAAGTCAGCAGCCTGGTCAGCGAGATCGCCGCCGCCAGCCAGGAGCAGGCGCAGGGAATCGACCAGGTGTCGACGGCGGTCGGGCAGATGGACACCGTGACGCAGCAGAACGCGGCAAACGCCGAGGAATCGGCGTCGGCGTCCGAGGAGCTGAACGCCCAGGCCGAGCAGCTCAACAGCATGGTGCAGGAGCTGATCGCGCTGGTCCGCGGCGGCTCGGGGGCGCACACGAACGCCGCCGCCGTGGGCAAGCACACGGCGGCCGCGGCAACCGGCGGCTCCAGGGCGTCGGCCCCGCAGCGCAAGACGAAGCTCAAGGCCAGGGCCGCCAAGGGAGGCGCCTCGCCGACAGACGAGATGATCCACAAGCACCTGATCGAGCCGGGGGCCGGGAAGGTCGCCGACAACCGGAAGCCGGAAGCGATGATCCCGCTCGACAGCAGCGAGGAACTGGCGAACTTCTGATTCAGGAACATGACCGGCCCGGGGCGCCCCTCGTCTCCTCGCGGCGTTCCGGGCCGGTCCGCACGTGAACCGCGCGAGAAGGACACGAACCATGACGCAAGCGATCGAATCGGCAACGGCCCAGCGCCGTGACCTCGGCGGCAAGTACCTGACGTTCGGCCTGGCCGAGGAGCAGTACGGGCTGGAGATCCTGAAGGTCCGCGAGATCATCGGGATGATGGACATCACGGCCGTGCCGCGGACGCCGGAGTTCGTGAAGGGCGTCATCAACCTCCGGGGGAAGGTGATCCCGGTGGTGGACCTGCGCGTGAAGTTCGGCCTGCCGGGCGTCGAAGCGACGGACGAAACGTGCATCATCGTGGTGGACGTCGGGCAGGTCGAGATGGGCATCATTGTGGACCGGGTGTCCGAGGTGCTCGACATCGGGTCGGACGACATCGAGCCGCCGCCGTCGTTCGGAGTCTCGGTGGACACGGCGTTCATCCTCGGCATGGGCAAGGCGAAGGGAGTGGTGACGATCCTTCTCGACATCGGCCGCGTGCTGACCGGGGACGAAATCGCCGCGATCAACCTGTCCGCGGGAGGATGACGGTTCGTCTGTCGTCCGCTGCCGGCTGTTCGTCGCCCGCGGTCCGTGGTCCGTCATCCCCGCGAAGCCGGGGACGCCTGCGATCGCGTGAACACCTGGCCGGTCCGATACGCCGTGTTGCCCATGTGCGATGCGCCGGGACGTTCCGCCATGCGGCGGACGGGCGCATGCCGTGCGCCGTCAGTATTCCGGCGGCAGCTCCTTGAGCTGCGTGTAGGTGAAGACCGGGCCGTCCTTGCAGACGTAGTACTTGCCGACATTGCACCGGCCGCACTTGCCGAGGCCGCACTTCATCCGGTTCTCCAGCGTGGTGTAGATCTGGTCCGGGGAGAAGCCCAGCTTCTCGAGGACGGGCATCGTCCGCGTGATCATGATCGGCGGGCCGCAGACGAGGGCGATCGTGTTTTCGGGTGACGGGGCGAGCTTGTCGAGGACGGTCGGCACGAAGCCGACCTCGCCCTTCCAGTCGGGCGTCTGGCCGCCGGGATCGACCGTCCGGACCAGCCTGACGTCGTCGCGCCTGCCCCACTCGTCCAGCTCGTGCTTGTAGACGAGGTCGGCGACGCTCCGCGCGCCGTAGAGGACCGTCACGTCCTTGTACCTGTCGCGGAGGTCGAGCACGTTCCAGATCACGCAGCGCAGCGGCGGCAGAGCGATCCCGCCGGCGATGAAGATCAGGTTCTTCCCGTGCCACCGGTCGATCGGGAAGATGTTCCCGTAGGGCCCGCGGAAGCCGATGATGTCGCCCACGTCCTTCGACGCGAGCGCGGCGGTCACGCGGCCGACCTCGCGGAACGTACACTCGATGTAGCCCTCGCGCGTGGGCGAACTGGCGATGCAGAACGTACACTCGCCCTCGCCGAACACGGAGTACTCGCCGAACTGGCCGACCTTGAAACGGAAGGCCCTGCCCTCGTCCTCGTTGACGAACGTCAGCCGGAAGGTCTTGATCGCCGGCGCTTCGTCCACGATCGTTTCGATGCGCATCCGGTACGGCCGGTAGATGTTGTCCGGCCCGTCCATTCCGCACGTTGTCCCGGCCGCCGCTGCTGCGCCCGTCATACCGCCGCCTCCGCAAGCGTCTTCACATGCTCGACGATGTTCATGTCCGCCGGACAGGCCCGCGAGCACCGTCCGCACCCCACGCAACCCACGTATTTCAGCCGGTCCTCGAAGTACGAGAACTTGTGCATCATCCGCTGGCGCCACCGCTGGGCCTGGTTCTCGCGGGGATTGTGGCCCGAGGTGTGCACCGTGAACTGGCTGAACGCGCACGAGTCCCAGCACCGCAGCCGCACGCCGCCGGAGCGGTTCGACTCGTCCTGGATGTCGAAGCAGACGCAGCACGGGCAGAGAAACGCGCACGCCCCGCAGCCCAGGCACCGCATCGCCTGATCGACCCACAGGGCGTCCTTGCCGAACAGGGCCGGCATCTTCGCCGCGAGGGCCTCGTAGTCGAACTGCTTCGGCACGTCCGCCAGCGGGCGCGTCTTCGCGGAACCGTCCGCCGCCGTGAAGGCGTCGCCGGCGATCGCGAGCAGCTCGCGGCCCTTGTCGGTCAGGACCTGGGCGGCATAGTCGCCCGATTCGAGCGGCGTCAGGAGGACGTCGCTGCCCTGCGGATCGCCCGGCCCGCCGCCGATCGACGTGCAGAAGCAGTACTCGTCCGCCGCCGTGCAGCTCACGCCGACGATCGTCGTCGCCGCGAGGCGCTGCTTGAAAAACTTGTCCTGGTAGTCCCAGGAGAAGACCGAGTTCAGCACGGCGAAGCTGCGGGCGTCGCACGGGCGCAGACCGAAGAGGACCGTCGGCGGCGGCTTGAATTCGCGCTCGGCGAGCTGGACGTCCTTGCCCTCGAAGCGGTAGCGGAACAGCTCCTCGCACCGGGGCAGGACGAAGCCCTTCGCCGAGACCGACGTCTGGATGTAGTCCTCGGCCATCTGCGAGGGCGCGGCGACCTCGGCGAAGACGATCTGGTCGTCCTTCTTCACGGGGGCCATCACCCGCCGTCCGGCCGCGCGGAGCTTGTCGAAGAGCGGGTCCAGCGACTGCTTTCTGAGGATCTTCGTTTCTGTCATCGTGTTCATCACCGAATAAACCCTTCCTTGTCGTCGGTCTTGAACGTCGAAAGGGCGTATTCCTTCTTCGTGCCGGCGCCCGCGTGGAGGCCGAAGTCGGCCAGCACCTCGCGGGCCAGCACCTGCGTCAGCCGGTTCAGCGGGATGCCCACCGGGCAGGCGTCGGCACAGTAGCCGCAGTTCACGCAGCGCCCCGCCAGGTGCATCGCCCGCACGAGGTGCCACTCGAGGTTGCCGAGCGCGTGCGGAGCGACCGGAACCCATTGCGGCCGGTTGCAGTCCACCACGCAGCGGCTGCAGTAGCACATCGGGCAGGCCGACCGGCACGCGTAGCATTTCAGGCACTTCGCGAACTGCTCCTGCCAGAAGGCCCATCGCTCCTCGCGGGACATCTTCTCGATCCTGGCGATCATCTCTTCGTCCGCCGCGGCCAGTTCAAGCGAAAGCGACGAGACGTACTTCTCGATCGCCGGCAGGTCGGGCAGCTCGGTCACCTTGCCGTCCGGCGAGACGGCGAGAACAGCCACCTGCCCCTCGACGATCTGGCCCTCGGACGCCAGCTGCAGCACGGTCCGCAGCGTCGGCAGGGTGGCGACGACGGCCGCCTTGCCGAGCGATTTGACCTCGTGCCGGTTCAGGTAGACGGCGAGGTTCTGGCGGCAGTATTCGTTGAAGATCAGCCCGTCGGCCTGCTCGGGACGGCAGATGAAGATCGCGCGGGTCCGGTCGGGCGCCGAGCCCCGGCCGTAGCCGACGACGACCTTCACGGCGCCGTTCTGCAGCAGTTCGCGAGCCTTGGTTTGCAGCTCTTGCATTACGCTACCTCGAGCGGTTCGCTCGCCAGGGGGACCAGCTTCTGATATTCCGTGTAGGGGCCGAGCCTGCGGATTTCATCCGTGACGGAGTTCACGAGGTCGGCCCACTTCGCGCCCTCGGCCGCCGAGACCCACGAGAAGGTGATCCGGCGGATGTCGATCCCGACGAAATCGAGCAGCTTGCGGAAGACGATCCACCGCCGGCGGGCGTGGTAATTCCCGGCGGTGTAGTGGCAGTCGCCCGGGTGGCAGCCGGAGACGATGACGCCGTCGGCGCCCTGGGCGAAGGCCTTCAGGATCAGCATGAAGTCGATGCGCCCGGTGCACGGCAGGCGGATGGCCCGCACGTTCGTCGCGTACCTGATCCGGCTCGTGCCGGTCAGGTCGGCGCCGGCGTACGTACACCAGTTGCAGACAAACGCGGTAATCTTCGGCTCAAACTCGGCCACGTTCGCTCCTCATCCGGGGCGCGGCCTCTGGAGAGGCCGCACTCCATATCTACAGGGCCATCAGCTCGGCGTACACCTGCTCGTTCGTGAAGCCCTGGATGTCGATCGACTTCGACCGGCAGAGGGCCACGCACGTCCCGCAGCCCTGGCAGACGCCCTCGTTCACCTTCGCGACCGTCTTGATCACGTTCCCGTTGCGGTCCTTGATCTCCTCGCGCTCGATCGCCTGGTACGCGCACGCGGACTCGCACAGGAAGCACCCGACGCACGTCGAATACACCGGCGGCGGGCAACGGTTCACCACGGCCACGACCGGCTCGCGCGACAACTCGCTCTGCGAAAACAGCCCGATCACCTTGCTCGCCGCGGCCGAGGCCTGGGCGACGCTTTCGGGGATGTCCTTCGGCGCCTGGCAGGCACCGGCGACCATGATGCCCGCGGTGTTCGTCTCGACGGGCCGGAGCTTCGGGTGCGACTCGGAGAGGAAGCAGTGCGCATCATAGCCGACCTTCAGCTTCTGCGCCAGAGACTCCGCGCCGGGGCTGGCGACCATCGCCGTCGCGAGGACGACCATGTCGGCCCTGATCTCGATCGGCTGCGCCCCGAGGAGCGTGTCGGCGCCCTTCACGACGAGCTTGCCGTCCTCCTCGTAGATCCGCGACACGCGGCCGCGGATGTACTTCACGCCGTCCTCCTCGATCGCGCGGCGGACGAACTCCTCATACATCTTGCCGCCGGCGCGGATGTCCATATAGAACACGTACGCCTTGCCGTGGTGCATCTTGTGCTTGTAGAGCATCGCGTGCTTGGCGGTGTACATGCAGCAGATCTTCGAGCAGTAGTCGATGCCCTTGGCCGGGTCGCGGGAGCCGGCGCAGGCGATGAAGACGACGGTCTCCGGCGGTTTGCCGTCGGACGGCCGCTTCATGACGCCGAGCGTCGGGCCGGACGCCGACGCGAGCCGCTCGAACTGCAGGCCGTCGATGACGTCCTTGTATTTGCCGTAGCCGTACTCGGGGAAGAAATCGCCGTGCTTGATGTCGTAGCCCGTCGCGGCGACGACCGCGCCGACGGGGATCTCGATGATCTCGTCCTCCTGGTCGAAGCGGATCGCCTTGGCCTGGCAGAACTTCTCGCAGATCCTGCACTTGCCCCTGGTGAAGAAGGTGCAGTGCTCGCGGTCGATGACGGGCTTGTTGGGCACGGCCTGCGGGAACGGGACGTAGATGCTCGTCCGGGAACCGAGGGCCGCGTTGAACTCGCTGGGGATCTTCTTGTTGGGGCATTTCTGCGCGCAGACGCCGCAGCCGTTGCAGAGCTTTTCGTCGATGCTGCGGGCCTTCTTGCGGATGCGGGCCTTGAAGTTGCCGATGAAGCCCTCGAGGCTTTCCAGCTCGGAATAGGTGTAGAGCGTGATGTTCGGGTGCTGGGCCGCCTCGACCATCCGCGGCGTCAGGATGCACTGCGAGCAGTCGAGCGTGGGGAACGTCTCGGAGAGCTGGGCCATGTGGCCGCCGATCGACGGCTCGCGTTCGACGAGGACGACCTTGTGGCCGGCGTTGGCGATGTCGAGCGCGGCCTGGATGCCGGCGACGCCGCCGCCGAGCACGAGGGCCGTCCTGGTGACCGGCACCTTGATCGGATAGAGGGCCTGGTTCCGCTTGACCTTCTCGACGATGATCCGGACGAGGTCGATGGCCTTCTGAGTCGTGGCGGGCGTCTTGTCGTGGACCCACGAGCAGTGCTCGCGGAGGTTGGCCATCTCGCAGAGGAAGGGGTTGAGCCCTGCCTCGGCGCACGCCCGGCGGAACGTCGGCTCGTGCATCCGCGGCGAGCACGCCGCCACGACCACACCGGTCAGCCGGTGGTCCTTGATCGCCTGCTTGATCTGGTTCTGCCCGGGGTCCGAGCACATGTACTTGTACTCGGTGCTCACGACGACGCCCGGCAGGCCCGCGCAGGCCTTCGCGACCTCGACGCAATCGACCGTGCCGCCGATGTTCTCCCCGCAATGACAGACAAACACGCCTATCCGTGCCATATCTACTCGTCCTTCCCGCCGGCGGCGACTTCCGCCCCGACCGCAGCGGGCGCCGCGGAAACCGCTTTCTCGGCGAACTGCACGGGCACAAAGTGCCTGTGCAAGCCGAGCGACTCTTCGTCCAGACCGATCGCCAGGCCGACCGCCTGGCTGACGAACAGCACCGGGATCGAGTGCGACTCGCCCAGGTATTCCGTGATCGCGTCGCGGCGCAGGTCCAGGTTCACCTGGCACATCGGGCACGCGACGACGATCGCCTCCGCCCCGCGCCGCACGGCGTCCTTGAGGATCGTCCCCGACAGCTTCGCCACCAGGTCCGTCCGCGACACGGAGAACCCCGCGCCGCAGCACTCGACCTTGAACGCCCAGTCGATCGGCTCGGCGCCGATGACCTTCATGATTCGGTCCATGCTCTGCGGGTCTTCGGGGCTGTCCGACCTGATGATCGTGTGCGGCCGCACGAGGTAGCAGCCGTAGTAGCACGCCACCTTGTGCTGGAACGGCGAGACGACCTTTCTCGCCAGGCCGTTCGCCGCGCACCGGTCGAGCACCTCCAGCACGTTCAGGACCTTCACCGTGCCGCGGTACCGGACGTCGGCCATGCCGCAGACGCGGTCCCGCAGCTTCTCATCGTGCGACAGCTCGTGCTGCGTGACGGCCAGCCGGCTGTAACACGCCGAGCACGGGGCGACGATCTCGCTGATGCCCGCCTGCTCGGCCAGCGCCAGGACCCGCGCCGGCAGGGCCAGCGCCAGGTCGCGGTTCAGGTTGTGAGCCGCGCTCGCCCCGCAGCAGTTCCAGTCGGGCACTTCCTGCAGCTCGAGCCCGAGCGCCGGGGCGATCGCACGGAACGACTCGCCATACTCTCTGGACGAGCCGAGCAGGGAGCATCCGGGGTAGAATCCGAGTTTCATTCGCCGTTGTCCTTCTTCCCGATCGTTCGCTTGAAGACCCGTCCGACGGCATCGCGTCCCTCGATGCGGTGGGGCGCGAACTTCAGCTTGCCCCGCGCCAGCATCCGGGGCGCCGCCAGCAGATCCTGGAACAGATGGAGGGATCTCATCTTGTAGCTCGCGATCAGTCCGACCTCGTAGAGGCGGCCGGTGTGCCGGATCGCATCGAGGAAGGCCTTGTGGAACCGCAGGATGTCTTTCGCCTTCGGGTTGACCATGCCACGGCGGTAGGACTCCTCGCGGAGGAACTCCATCACCTTGGGCAGATCGACCTCCTTCGGACACCGCGCGTAGCACATCTCGCAGGTCAGGCAGAGCCAGATCGAATGCGACGACAGGGCCCGCTCATCCATCTCGGGCATGCCGAGCTGTAGCAGGCGAAGGATCTGGCTCGGCGGGGCATCCATCTCCGAGGCCAGCGGGCAGCCGGCGGAGCACTTGCCGCACTGATAGCACATCGCGACGGATTCGCCCGTCGCTTCCTGAATCCGTCCGGCCAGGCTGTCGTCGTGAACTGCCGTGTGGGGGTCGTGAGAATCCGAACTCATCAACATTGCTCCGATATCAAGCTATCCAAGTCTACAGGAGACCGCGGGGGTTTTCAACAGGGTTTCGGTACAATACATCGGCGTTTGGGCCAAACACCTGCGGCTCCGACGAAAACCGCCCCTGGCGGGTGCTGTTTTCACGCGCGCGGCGAAATCGCCCCATTTCGAGTATCTATCGTGCGAACGCGAAGTTGGCGGCCCAGACGCAACTTCTGTACAATCCACCCGCGGCGAGAGACGCCGTGTCGCGAATGAAGCGAAAGGAGTACCAGTATGGTCAGAGATTGCATGACCCGTCGGAGTTTCATCAAGAGCACCGCCGCCGGCGCTGCCGCACTGTCGCTGGGCCGCGCGGCCGGGCCCGTTCTCGGCGCCCGCGGTGCGAACGAGAAGCTCGTCATGGGCTTCATCGGAACGGGCGGACAGTGTTGCGCCCACATCGCCGAGCTTGCGAAAATGAAAGACGTGGCCATCGCCGCCGTCTGTGACGTCGATCCGTCGCGGCTGGCGAACGCCGTAAAGGTCTCCGGGGCCTCGCCGGACCAGACGAAGCACTTCCGCAAGGTACTCGAACGGAAGGATATCGACGCCGTACTGATCGCCACGCCGGGCCACTGGCACGCGATCCCGGCGATCGAGGCGTGTGCCGCCGGCAAGGACGTGTACCTCGAGAAGCCGTCCGGTCACACGATCGTGGAGTGCCGCAAGATCGCCGAGGCGGCGAAGAAGCACGACCGCATCGTGCAGATCGGCACCCAGCAGCGCAGCGCGCCGCACTGGATCAACGCCGTCGGCCGGATCAAGGCGGGCGAACTGGGCAAGATCAGCATGGTCCACGTATGGAACGCGTGGAACCCGAAGGAGATGTTCTCGAACATCGGCAACCCGCCGGACGGCGACCCGCCGCCGGGCGTCGATTACGACCTGTGGCTCGGCCCGGCAAAGAAGCGGCCGTTCAACCCCGCGCGCTTCCACGGCACGCACTACTTCTTCTGGGAGTACGGCTGCGGCATGCCGGTCGAGTGGGCCGTCCACCTGTTCGATGTCGTGATGTGGGCGATGGGCACGCAGATCGACGGCGTCGCGGCCTCGGGCGGCAAGTTCGTCTTCGACGACGCCCGCGAGACCCCCGACACGATGACCGCCGCCTTCGACTGCCCGGGCTACGCGATGACCTACACGCTCCGCCACGGCAACGCCTGGCGCCCGCACGGCGACATGGACCACGGCATCGAGTTCTTCGGGACGGAGAAAACGCTTCAGATCAACCGCAACGGCTTCCAGATCTACCGCGACCAGGACCGCACGCCGCGCAAGCCCTTCTACGAGGAGAAGGGCGACACCCCGCTGACGCTTCACGAGCGGAACTTCATCGAGTGCGTCCGCAGCCGCAAGGCGCCCAACGCCGACGCCGAGGCGGGCTTCACCGGGGCCCTGCCGGGCCACCTCGCGAACATCGCGTACCTCGTCGGCCGCAAGGTCCGCTGGGACTCGAAACGCGAGACCATCATCGACGATGCCGAGGCCGCGAAGCTGCTCACGCGCGAGTACCGCGCTCCGTGGACGCTCTGAATCCGGGTGCCGGATCGGAAAGCGTCGGCTTGAACGCAGTCCGGATCACCGGTCGCGGCGGCGCCGCAGGACCGTTACGCTGCCCAGCAGCAGCACGGCGACGGTTGCCGGCTCCGGCACCTGGAGGTCCTGCATCGCGTTGATCCCGGAGCCGGGAATCGGCCCCAGACCGAGAAGATCGAGCGCGAGGTTGCCGGCCTCGCCGTTGCGGATGGGCTGCCGCGGCGGCGACGGCGGGCGCGTGGAGCCGGGATACGGGGCGCGGCCCGTGCCGGGATCCAGGCGCACCGCGGTGTTCAGCGCATAGAGGTCGGCTCCCGCGGGCACGCCGGGACCCCACACGTAGAACGGAACCGTGTAGTTCTCCACCAGGCTCGCGTTGGAGTGGTCGTACTGATAGCCGCCGTGGTCCGCCGTGACAATGAACGCGGTGTGGCCGGCAAACCGCGCGTCGGTGTCGATCATGCTGAAAATCGAACCGAGGCGGTCGTCCATCGTCCTGATGATGTTGCTGTAGGGCGTGCCGGGCGCCGGGTTCCACCCGCTGCTGTGCCCGACGGTGTCAGGGTCGGTCAGGTGCAGGAAGGCGTAGCCGAACGGGTTCGCCTTCATGTCCGCGACGAGCGTGCCGGTGAGCGTGCTCGTGTTGCCGTTGTACACGTAGGTATCGATCTTGTCCCGGCCGTTGTCGGGGCCGGTTGCGTCGGGCGCCCCGTTGACGGAGTTCCAGCTCGTGTCGAACAGGCTGAACTTGCTCTTGCTGGCGTAGCACCCGGTGCGGAGGCCGTTGTCGTGCGCGACATCGAAGACGCCGGCGATGTACCGGCCCGCGTTCGAAGCGAGTGTCACGTTCGCCGGGGGGTCACTGTTGCCGGACCAGCCGTGGCCCTCGGTCCCGTACACGCGGCGGCCGGTCAGCTGCGTCACGTGGTTGGGCAGCGTGACCGTGTTGTCGTAGTCGGTGCGGGCGTTGTCGGTGAAGGCCCCCTGCGTCCGGAAGCGGTAGAAGTTGGGCAGGTTGGCGGCCCCGAGATTCGTGATGGCGTCGGGGCGGAGGCCATCGACGCTCACGTGGATGACGTACCGGATCGCCGCGGCCGGCGCAACCGAATGCGCGACGAGAACCGCCAGGACGCCGACCAGAAGCGTACGCGCACGAAATGACGTCTTTCGCATGACTCTCTCTCGCAATTGCCGGCCCGTCCGCCAGAAACCCGTCCGCCCCGTACAGACGGAACTTCCTCTCGCAGTGTATTGTCAGTATATCGCGGTGAGGGGCCGTCGGTCAATCGCATCGGCCGTCTGGCCTTTCATGACGCCGGAAAGCAGGCTCGCTTTTTTCGCCCTCCCCTTCATCGCTTCGTGGTACTCGCGCGGTATAATGCCTTCATGCCCGCGAACCTGACGCCCGATTACCAGCGGGCCGAGCAACGCTACCGCGAGGCCCAGACGCCGGACGACAAGCTGGCCGCCCTCGAGGAGATGCTCCGCACGCTTCCCAAGCACAAGGGCACCGAGAAGATCCAGGCCGACCTCAAGCGAAAGATCAAGGAGTCGAAGGAGGAGGCCGTCACCCGTCGGAAGGCCGGCGGCGGGAAGGACCCGTTCCACGTTCCCCGCCAGGGCGCGGGCCAGGTCGTGCTCGTCGGCGTGCCCAATGTCGGCAAGTCGGCCCTCGTCGGGGCGCTCACCGACGCCCCCGTCAAGGTCGCCGAGTTCCCCTTCACCACGCACACGCCGGTCCCGGGCATGGCCTATCACGAGGACTGCCCGATCCAGCTCGTGGACATGCCGCCGGTCACGCCGGAGCACATGCCCGGCGGGATGTTCGGCGCGATCCGCAACGCCGACATCGTCGCCGTCGTCGCCAACGCGGGCGGCGGCTCCGTGCTCGAGGAGGTGGACGGCATTCTCTCCGTCCTGCGCGAACGGCGGCTGCGACTGCTGTCCAAGCCGGTCCTGCCGCCGTGGGCGGACGGGGAGCCGGAAACGCGCCGCGGCCTCATCGTCGCGAACCAGTGCGACCGTGACGGGGCGGCGGCGAACATCGAGGCGCTGCGCGAGCTGATCGACGCGGAACTGACGATCCTGCCGGTGTCGGCCGTCTCGGGCGAAAACCTCAACGAGCTGACGAAGGCCCTGTTTCAGCTGCTCCACGTCGTGCGGGTCTACGCGAAGCCGCCGGGCAAGCCGCCGGACAAGAGCGCCCCGTTCATCGTGCCGGCCGGCAGCACGGTGCTGCAACTGGCGGAGCACATCCACAAGGAGCTGGCGTCGAAGTTCCGATTCGCCCGGCTCTGGGGCGACGGCGTCTTTCCCGGCCAGCAGGTCAACCACGACCACGTGCTCGGCGACAAGGACATCGTCGAGATCCACGTGTAGCGGAGGTCACGATCCGCCGGCACGGCCGTCTCCGTAGAGCCGCTTCCGTGTGTTGCCGAGCTGACGGACGAGTTCGTCCTTCTCGACCCAAAGAACCTGACCGTTCAGGTAGAGCACGTAGGCGCCGTTGCCGGAGTGGTTCCCGACATCCTCGTACACGACGATATTGCCGGGGTGGTCGGAGAGCTTCTGCGACGGAATGTACAGGTAGCGGCCCAGCGTCTTGTCGGACACGCCGGGACATCGGAGCAGGTCGCGGTTCATGAAACCTTCGTTCACCAGGTCCTCCAGCCGCTCCGGCATGCCGGACCCCCGCGAATCGACGAACCGGCGCAACGCCCCGTTGATGCCGCGCAGGTAATTCTGGCACGCGGCCCGTGCGGCGCTTTCGCGGTGCCAGACGATGACGGCGGGGGCATATCCCGCCGGCAGCGCGACCGCCCCGACCGCGAGCGCGGTCAGCGTCAGCCGCCTGGTGACTCGCGACGCACCGTCGGTCATCGCCGTGCGCCGCGCCAGGAGGCCCAGAACGATCGCCACGATCCCGCCCAGCGTCAGCGGTACGAGCCACCCGCCGCCCATCCCGATGAAGGCTGCGGCGAAAACGGCCGCCGCCGCTCCCGTAGCCGCCTGCAGATCGACCGGCCTGCTTTCATCGTCGACTTCGGCTTCGTCGGCGTCGGCCAACCCGGTCAGCGACGCCACACCGGGCTTCGCCGGGATCTCACGGCTGCAGCCGTCGCAGAATACCGCCGTTATCGCCACGGGCACCTTGCAGTAGGGACAGGGCCGCGTGGCAACCGACGTCTCCACCGGGGCCACTCTGGCCGCCGGTCCGGCGCCCGCAACACCCGCCGCCGGGGCCTCGACTTCAACGACCTCGACCTCGGCGTCTTCGACCGGGCCCGGCCCGACCGGCACCCCCTGCCGTGCGGGTAACGGGCTCGGCGGCACCGCCGCTGCGGCCGGAGGCGTGCCGGGACCCACGAGGCGCAGAGTGTAGTCGCCGATTCGAAACATCTCCCCGGAACCGACCACGCATGCGGTGACCTTCTTCTGCCGGTAAAGGACGCCATTGCGGCTGCCCAGGTCCCTCACGCAGCATCGTCCGTCTTCGATCCGAACGGCGCAGTGCCGGCGCGACACGCTCTGGCCCTCCAGGATGATGTCGCTGCCTTCGCCGCGGCCCAGGACGCGGGTCGCGCCTTCGGTCAGATCGAATCGATCGCCCACGTGCCGCGGGCCCTTGACAACGACGAGCCGCAGCGAACTCGCCGGCGTCGTGGGATGGGCCTGCGGCGTCGCCGCCTTCGCGAATTGCTCGGGAGGGAGATCGAACGCATCCATCGGATTGGGGGTCTTCGGAAAATCACTCATACATCACCTCGCCGCCGGCGCGCCGGCGCTCGCCATCTGCCCTGTTCCGCCGCAAGTGGCACACGGACGCTGCCCCTTGCCCGCACAGTCGGGGCAGTCGTCAAGTCTGGCGACCTTGCCGTCTTTGTTGCAGCGAGAACACGTCGTGTGCCCATCGCCGCCGCATCCGGTGCATCGCATCTTTTTCGAACCGCCGCACTCGGGGCACTTCACCTCCTCGGTGATCGGCGGCTCCGGACGGGCCCCGGGCCTGGTCGGCCGCCGCTTCTTCACCGTCACCTCGCCCGTACCTTTGCACCTGGAGCACGGCACAGTACCGTCACCATCACACCGTGCGCACTTCAGTCGATGACTCCCGCCACACCTGGGACAGGTAGTTTCGACGCGCAGCTTCCCCTTCTCGCACTTCTCGCATTTGACGTACCCCGTTGCAGCGCAGGTGGCACATCCCGTCTCGACGGCCTTCACGCATGCCGCGCACCGTTCCGATCGCTCCTTCCGCACGGCCTCGGTAAGCTCCGGGCGGAACTCCGCCAGCAGCTTTCCGAACGCGTCGAGGGCCGCCGCCGCTTCCAGCGGGGGCTCCCGTCGATCGAAATCCACCACAACGTCCCGGATCGCGGACTGATCGAGGTCCTCCGCCGCAATCATCCGGGACTGTGTCTTCTCCTCGATGTCGTCCGTGCCGATATGCTTGGCCGCCAGGAACAACGGCGGGGGATTGGCGTTGACGGGCAGGACGCGCAAGGTGTTCCCGATCTGCTCCACCACCTGGCATTCGACCTTGTCGCCGTTCTTGAGCTTCAACAGCGTGATCGGGATCGCCTCTTTCGCCGCCAGCGCGGGATATCGCGTCCGGTCGTTCTGGATCCGGGCCAGGGCCGCCGAGCGCTTTTCCGTCAGAAGCGTCTTGACGTCGGGCTCGAGCTTGGGCTGCCCAAGATACCAACTGCAGGCGGCCACGCACGCGTAGGGGTGCGCATCCAGGACCCTCATCGCGATTTCGTACGGCTTCGGGCCCTCCCGCGGCCGAGGAGCCCCGGGCGCCGCCTGCACGGCGCCGGGCCGCACCAGCACATCGAGCGTTTCGCCCTTCAGCTCGATCGTCTGACCGCTGAAGCGGACCGTGCCGCCGAGGATGCCCGCCAGCCTGCTTCCACGGAGATCGGGGCCGTTGGCCATCCGGGCGGCGAATCGCTGCGCCGCGGATGGTTCCTTGCAGAGGTAAGACAACTCGCCGAACTCGATCGTGTGGCTCACGCCGACTTCGGTGCCCAATTGCAGTTCGCCCTTCAGGCTGGCGAACTGGATTGCGTTGCCGCCGATGGAGACGATTGCCTCGGCCTTCTCGGCCGGCGGCGGCGCCTCCTGCTCCGCCTTGCGGTAGCACAGGCACTGGACGTTCGCGAGGCTGACGTTTTCCTCCTTGCCGCCGAGGGCCTGGAAGGCGATCTGCTGCTCCTTCAGGGCGCCGAAGAAGATGTCGCCCAGCGTCGTGCGAACCACGGCCTGCCCATCCGCGATCTCAACCCACGCGACCGACGCCGACGGAACCTCCAGCTCTCCCAATGCGGTCTTGACGTGCAGCGCCGCCGTCTTGATCGTCCCGGGCGACTGATCGCCGGTGCGGCCGACCACCACGTCATTGCCCTTGCCGTCCGCGCGGACCTTCTCCCAGTCGGACGCGCTCTGGCACCCGCCCGTGGGGGCATTGCAGAGGCAGTCCGCAACGCCGTTCGCCCTCAGCAGGTCGCAGACGTCGCACACCGCCCGCGCCCGGTCCGCGGCCTGGAGATCAAGCTTCACCGGCGTTTTCCCAAGCTCCGCGTTGAGCGACACCGTCTGCTCGAGCGACCGGAACCCGCCCGCCGCCGCGCGGAGCGTGACCAACGTCCCTTCGGGCTGCCCCTTGACCACGACATCGCACGGCGCCTTGCCGACCTCGCGGCGGTCCAGGTAGACCGTTGCCCCCTCGGGAACCGAGGCTACCTCGAACCGCCACTCGATGGGCTGCAGTTCGATGACGTAGTCCTGCTGCGCATCCCTGGTGCGGACCTCGATCGCCTTCGTCTGGAAGCCCGGCTTCTGCGCCACCACCTGCGCAGGCAGGTCCGATACGGGCACGCGGGCCGTCAACTGAACCCAGCCCTCGACGGGAGCCGAAGCTGTCGGTTCGCGCTGCACGACCTGGCCATCCACCGTCACCACGCTGTCGCCGGGCCGAACCTGGAAGCGAAGATCCTTCCACGTCTGCAGTCGGCCTGCGCGGACGAACCCTTGCCCGTAAACAGGTGCGAAGCACGCCAGCCCCACACCGCAACGACCACGACGGCCAACGCGGCCAGATATGCGTTCCTCCCGTTGAGGTTCCTGCGCATCCACGCGCCGATCTTCCAGTCGGTGTCGGGAACACCACCGAATTCGGCCGCCAGACGGACGCGGTCACCGCCCTCGTAAACCGGCGTAACGGCTTCACGACCGCACTGGGGGCATGCGATCGATTTGCCTTCCTCGTCTTCGCGGATCTTCAGGCGATGCCCACAGGGAGCTTCAGACTCAATCATCCTCGCGACTCCGAATTGGTGATTCCAAACACGACACGACACGCCTCTTGTCGAACTCTTCCGAAAAGGATACCGCTTCCATAACCCTTCCGAAACCGTCTGTCAGGCCCCGCTTGTTCGCAACACATCCTCGCTGTTTATCGCAATGAAACAATTGACAGCTGCGATTCAGCCCATCGCGGCAGGCGTATGAAATGCTCGCAATCCGCATCTTGTGTGGCCCGCCCGCCGGGGCACGAGCCGCGGTTCGCGTCGCAGGCGGGACGGGTTTATGATGTTGCGCGGGTCAACAAGGAGACTGTACATGAAGGCGACGGAGTTCATCGCGGCGGCCCTCGAGGGCGGGCGGATCTGGATGGAGGCGCTGCTGGGCGACCTGGACGGGGCGGATGCCCTGGTGCCGGCGACGGGCGCGGGCGGCAACCACGCCCTGTGGATCCTCGGGCACCTGACCGTGTCCGAGGCGTCGATCCTGAGCAGCTACATCCAGGGCCGGAGCCCGGCCATGCCCGAGTGGCAGCCGTTGTTCGGGCAGGGGAGCCAGCCCGTCGCCGACCCGGGCAAGTACCCGAGCAAGACGTGGCTGCTGACGAAGCACCGCGAGGTCCGCGCCGAAACGCTGGCCTACCTCAAGTCCATCACCGACGCCGACCTCGAGAACCCCAGCCACGCCGCGCACCATACCGAGATGTTCGGGACCGTCGGCCGCTGTCTCGCCATCCTGATCAACCACCAGATGTTCCACGCGGGGCAGCTCTCGGACATCCGGCGGACGCTCGGGCGAAAACCTGTATTCGGCTGATGGCAACGATCCTCTTCAACGGTGAACGGATCGAGGCCGGGATCGGCGAGACCCTCTTCGCCGTCGCCGACCGCGCCGCCGGCGGCTCGCACGAGATCGCCTCGTCCTGCCACCGTGCCGGGGCCTGCAAGGAGTGCCTCGTCCAGATCCGCTCCGGGGTCGAGGCGCTGTCGCCGTGCTCCGCCGAAGAAGCCTTCCTCGAACGGCACAGCGACAGCGAAGCGACCGTGTTCCGACTCGCGTGCCAGGCGAAGATCATCCGGTCCGACGCGGTCGTCGAGGTCGAGACCTTCAAACGCCGGCTCGAGATTGCCGTCGACGGCCGGGCGGCGCCGGACGCGCTCGATCCGTGGATCCGCCGTGAGGGCGGCGCGGTATACGGCGACGACGTCCGGCTCGCGAACCACGCCGGGCCGATCCACGGCGTGGCGATCGACGTGGGCACGACGACGGTGGTGCTGCACGTGCTCGACCTCGAGAGCGGCAAGACGGTCGCCGTCCGCGCATTCGAGAACCCGCAGAAGTACGGCGGCAGCGACGTCATGCACCGCATCTCGTATGACGCGGTCCGCCCGGGCCACCTGCACCGCTCGATCATCGCCCGCGTGAACGAGGCCCTGCGGGGCCTTCCGGTTCCGCGGCACGGCATCTTCGCCGTCACCGTCGCGGCCAACCCGACGATGCGCGACCTGTTCTTCGGGCTCGACGTGCAGTCGATCGGGCAGAAGCCGTATGTTTCGGTGACGCAGGCGGACCTGCTGGCCGGGCGCCGGCAGAGCACGGCCATCCGGGCGGAAGGGAAGGAACTCGGTCTCGCCGTCCACCCCCGGGCGCAGGTGTACGGCCTTCCGCTCGTCTCGAACCACGTGGGAGCGGACACGGCGGCGGTCCTGGCGACGATCCCGCTCGCGCGAGAGGCGGGACCGTTCATGGTCATCGACATCGGCACGAACACGGAGGTGGCCGTCAGCGACGGCGAGCGGCTGGTGTGCGCCTCGTGCCCGGCGGGGCCGGCGTTCGAGGGCGGCCGGCTCTCGTGCGGCATGGCGGCGTCGGATGGTGCGATCACCAGGCTGCGCCGCCTCGACGGGCGCTGGGAGACGGCGTCGATCGGCTCGGGTCGCGTCCGCGGCGTGTGCGGCTCGGGCCTGGTGGATCTGCTGGCGGAACTGCGGCGGACGGAGGAGATCGACGAACTCGGTCGCTTCCGCGACGGCGAGATGCAGGTGGCGATCGCCGGCGATCCCCCGATCCATTTCACGCGTTCGGACGCCAGCGAGCTGGCGCAGGCCAAGGCGGCGACAGCCGTCGGCCAGGTCGTACTGCTGCGACGGCTGGGGCTGCGCGCGACGGACCTCGGGGCCTACTACCTCGCGGGCGGGTTCGCGAACCACATCGACCTCGACAACGCCCGACGGATCGGGATGGTCCTGCCGGTGCCCGACGATCGCGTCGTCCGGATCGGCAACGCGAGCATCGAGGGCGCGAAGGGCGTCCTGCGGAGCCGCCCGTGCCGCGAACGGATCGAGTCGCTCGTACGGCGGGTGGAGCACGTTGAACTCGAGCAGGAGCCGGACTTCTTCGACCTGTACGCGGAGATGCTGCTGCTGAAGCCGATCGCGGTCTGATAACCCCGGATGGCGCGGCGCTGCGACCGAGGGGCCGGAAGCGGCAAAGTGGAAGAGCGAAAAAGTGGGAAACGAGGAAAGCTGTTGACCGCGCTTTGCACTGACGGTTGCGCACGGGCGAGCGCGGCGCGTGCATGGCCGGCTTGACGGGACGGGGCACGAATTGGGGTGGTCTCCGGGGCAAAAGTAGGTCACGCCGGGGCCGTTCGCCGCCGATTCAAGGGGCGATCGCCCTGAACATGGGCATTGCGCCCGGATTATCGGGCGGGGGTATTTCGGCGTGGCCACGATGCCGTTCGGCAAGGTCCTGGTCGTTGACGACGACGCGAAGCTCCAGTTCGTGTTGCGGGCGAACCTGCGTGCGGAGGGATACGAGGTTCTGCTGGCGTCGAACGGGCGGGAGGGCATTGCGGCGGCCCGTCAATCGCACCCCGACATCATCATCATGGATGTCTCCATGCCGGAGATGGACGGCGTGGAGGCGATGCGCGAGCTGAAGTCGGACCCCGGCACGAGCGAGATTCCGGTGATCATGCTGACCGCGCGTTCGGCGACGGAGGACCTGGTCGTCGGGCTGGAGTGCGGCGCGGACGAGTACATTACGAAGCCGTTCGAGATGGCGGAGCTGATGGCGCGGCTGCGGTCGCTGCACCGGCTGGCGATTGCGCGGCGCGAACTCTCGGCGGTGAACGACCGGCTGGCGCGGGAGGTCTCGGAGAAGACGCGGCGGCTCGCGGTGTTGTACCGGTTTGCCCGACGGCTGAACGAGGTCGAGTCGCAGTCGGAGATCCTCGACCTGACCATCGAGGCGGTGCAACAGGCGACGGACGCGCGGCGGATCAGCGTGCTGCTGCCCGACGCGGACGGGCGGCACCTCCGGTGCGCGCGGGCGGTGGGCCTGCCGCCGGAGATTGCCGACGACCTGCAGATCAAGGCCGACGAGGGAATCGCCGGCAGCGTCTTCAAGACCCGCAAGACGATCGTCGCGAGCGCCCGGGCCGAGACGGACGGCGGCGGCGAACGCTACTCCAGCGAGGCGTTCATGAGCGCCCCGCTGGTCTCGACGATGCTGCGGACGCAGGACGAGGTGATCGGCGTCCTCAACGTGACGGAGAAGCCGGACGACACGCCCTTTTCCGCGGAGGAGGTCGAGTGCATCTGCTCGATCGCGGACATGGCGGCGGTGGGTCTGCACAACCAGATCCGCCGTTCGCGGATCGACAGCTTCGTGCAGGTGCTGCTGCTGACGATCGGCCGGCTGGCCGAATACCGCGACGAGGAGACGTCGGCGCACCTCGAACGCGTGCAGCGGTACGCGGGGCTCCTGGCCAGGCGGCTGCAGACGAGCGGCAGGTTCCGCCAGACGATCACCGACGATTTCATCCGCGAGCTGGTGCTGACGACGCCGATGCACGACATCGGGAAGGTCGGCATCCCGGACGAGATCCTGCTGAAGGGCGGCCAGCTCACGCCGGACGAGTTCAAGATCATGCGGTCGCACGTGGACATCGGACGGCAGACGCTGGAGTTCGCCGCGCTCAAGACCGGCCCGATGCGGCTGCTGCAGATGTGCATCGACATCGTGCACGGCCACCACGAGAAGTATGACGGCAGCGGCTACCCGCTGGGGCGCAAGGGCGACGAGATCCCGCTGGCGGCCCGGATCGTGGCGCTCGCGGACGTGTACGACGCCATCACGAGCCGCCGGCCGTACAAAAAAGCGCAGCCGCACGAGAAGGCGCTGGCGATCATCCGCTCGGAATCCGGGCGGCACTTCGACCCCGAGGTCGTGCAGGCATTCCTGGATTGCGAGAGCGAGTTCGATCGGATCCGCGGCGAGACGGCGGCCGAGGCCGAGGCGCCGGAACTCGTCGCGGCGGCCACATAGCCGAACCGGCGTTCGGCACCGCCGGGAACACTCGTATGGCGAACTGGCGCCGCAAGGGGCGCGACCGATCGCCGGTATGGCTTCGAGGTGCCGGCCCGGGCCCCGCCGTTTGCCGCAAACGAGAGCCCCGGTTCGGAGAACCTGGCTCGCAGGGTCCTCTGAACCGGGGCTCGCAGTTGGAACATCCCCGTGCGTTCGCCATCGCGGGAGAGGGAGAACGCCGCGATTGCGCGGTCGATCCCGGCGGTGCTGACGTCGAGGTGTGTCACGGCGCGCAGGCACTGCGGGTCTGAGGCGCTGAGCCACACGCCCTCGGCACGGAGCCGGTCGTGGAGTTCCGCGGCCGTGCAGACGTTCGGGGCGCCGTCGAGGTGCATGGCCTTATCTCGCTCCATCTGCCCACGCCTTCCATGCCTGTTCGATCGCGGCGGGATCCGCCCGGCCGGCGTGGACCAGGATGCGATACCGCAGCGTCAGCGTGTTGCCCGCCGGCAGCGTGTACGGCTCGCTCCAGAGCGGGGCGGGGCTGAAGTACACGAACGGCGTCCTGGCATCCACGATGTTGTGCCACTGTGACGGGTATCGCAGGTTCGACGGATGGTCGAGGATCGCGATGCCGGCCGGCTGCCCGACGCCGGGCGTGAAGCTGAGGTCGGCCCAGCGGGCCCGTTGGCCGTGCGTGTTCTTCGTCACACCGCCGCAGTCGCCGTCCTTGCGGCCCTCGCTGTCGACGAGCAGCGGGGAGCGGCAGTCCCTGGCAAACCGCACGGACAGGCCGGCGTAGCCGCCGCCCGCCGTCCCGCCCTTGAGGTGAACGTCCTCGGGACCGGCGGTGAACGTCGCATCCCAGTCGATCACATAGCCGCCGTCCTTGTCCGGCGGGCTGATCTCGATGACCCGCTTCTCCGTCAGCACGGGCGGCAGGCCCGGCGGGTGGTAGCTCAACTCCATCTCGATGCGGGCACCGAAGTCGTCGCCGGGCGTTCCGCTGTAGCTGGTGATCTCGGTCTCGCCGTTCGGCGCCTGCGGCGTCGGCTCCGCCCAGTAATCGACACCGTTGATGTCTTTCCATGCGAACCAGAGGGCCCGGTGGTGCGGGTGGTCCGGCGGGGCCAGCCAGACCAGCTCGGTGCCGTCGGTGAGGTTCACCGGGTGGAAGAACGGCCGCGAGAGATCGTTGCCGAAATGGAGCTGCCAGACGATCCGATCGCCCCGCATGAGTGCAATCTCGCTGTCGGTCCGCCGCCACGCGAACGAGGCCGGCGCCGAGGGGGGCGGCGCGAGAACCGCGGCGTCGGCCTCGGACACGTCGTAGATCTCCAGTTCGCGGATGCCGGGCGAGCCGCCGTAGCAGCCGGTGATGCGAAGCTCGAGCGCCTTGCACTTCGTCCGGGGGAACGCGAAGAAGACCTCGTTCGTGTCCTGCGCGTACTCGGCATTCCGCACGCTCCTGACGACCTTGTCGTCGCAGAGGATGTCGAAGTCCCTGGGGCTGTACGAGCGGTAGGCGTGGCCCCTGATGCTGACGGCGGACACATCCGTCGGCTGCTTGAACGTGACGACGAGGCGGTAGAGCGGCTGGTTGTCGGTCTCGTCCCAGAACGTGTCGGGGTTGCCGTCGATGGCGGCCTGGTCCGGCCCCGAGGCGCCGTCGGCGTCAAGGCCGTCGGGGCTGCTCGCCGTGGCGTCGAGGGCGAGGTTCGTCGGCTTGATCGCCTTTCGCAGGACGGCGTCGGCCTGCTGCTTCAGGTCCGGCGCATCGCACATCGGCAGGATCTTCCGCATCGCGGCGGCGACATCCGCCTTGTCCGTATTGACGAGGACGGACGCCGCCTGCACGGCGACGCGGCAGGCATCATCCCGCAGGTCGGGCCGATCGGCGTAACCGAGCGCCATCCGCATCGTCGCCGGCGAGGGGTTGCGGGCGAGCAGTTGCAGGAGCCGCTGCCGCTGGGCCGCCGGGAGGTCGAGCCCCATCGCCAGGTCAACACACTCCGTGACCTTCTCGGGCGATTCGTCGATCGCCCGGGCGCACAGGTTCACGACGGCAACGGCCAGGAGGCTCCGCGCCGGCTCGGCGGCCGCGTGCCGCGCCAGGGCCAGCACGTCCGGAAGCGGCTCCGACGTCGGCCACGCGCCAAGGACGCGGACGGCGCGGAACTGTGTGCCCGCATCGCCGCTCCGGAGGGCCTGGCGCCATTTCGCGAGCAGTTGCGCCGGCAAGCCGGCACCCTTTCCGGCCGACAGCTCCTGCAGAATCTGCGCCGCCATCCGCTGCGCCGCGGGGTCTTCGTCGGCGAGAGCGTCTTCCACGCACGACAGACCCTTCGCCGCATCCGCGCGGAGCAGACCGCGCAACGCGGCCGCGCGGCACGCCAGGGTCTCCTTCGGCGTCAGCATGCGCTGGCAGGCGTCGGCCGCCGGCTTCGCCTCGCCGGCCGCCAGCAGCGCGTCGGCGCACCGCAAGTACGCGTCGGCGACGGCCGGCCGCGCGGCGGGGGTCACCTTGTTCATCGCGGCATCGAGGGCCTGCATGGCGTTCGCGTCGGCGATCCTGCCGAGCGCCGCCGCGGCGGCCGTGGCGACCTCCGCGTCGGCGTCGCTCAGCAGCGGGGCGAGAAGCCCCACGGCCGCCGCGTCCGCCCGGTTGCCGATGGAATTGATGACGCCGATCCTGGGCCTGCCCTGCATCGCCGGCAGGGCGTCGCGGAGGGCCCTGGCGGCGTCCGGGCCGGGGATCCGGTCCAGGGCGTAGCAGGCCATCGTGCTGGTTCGCTCATCGGCCACGAGCGGCGCGATCGCCGGCACCTGGCCCGGCGTGCCGATCAGGGCGAGTTGCCTGCAGAAGAACGCCTTGGCCTCCGGCGTCCCGCAGGCGGCGATCGTGTCGCCGAGCTTCGCGGCGAGCTGTGCGCGATGCGCGAGGCCGGCCGGGTCCGTGCGCGAGGCCGCGTCGATCACGAGCTGCTCGACCGTGAAGAGCGGCTCGCGGGTCCGGCCGAAGGCATATCCGGCGGCGGCGTTCAGGGCGGCGTCGAGGTCCACGCCGACGACGGACGCGGCGGCGGCGCTGGTCGGCCAGTTCGGCGGAAGCGGGATCGTCACCCGGCCGGTCGCGGCCCACTCGGTGCTGCGGAGCATGATCGTCTGCCAGGCGATGTTCCGCATCGTGGCCACGTCGTGACCAAGCAGGAAGTTGACGCCGCGGCCCTTGCCGAGTTGCGTGGTGATCAGCATCGGCTCCCACTTGCCGGTGCCGTGCCAGTCGGGCGCGGCGAACGCCTTTGCGTGCGTCCGGAAGTCCGACTTGCTCATTTTGGCCATGTTCTGGTACAGCTCGTCGGTGATCCAGAAATCCGCCATGCCCTGCGTGATCGGGCTGGGGGCATCGCCGATGACGACCTTGAACGTGTGGTAGGCGGTGTGGCTGGTGTGGTCCCACTTCCAGGTGAGACCGGAGATCTCCTGGAAGTCCTCCCAGTCGTTGCAGGCGGCGCAGGCGGCGTGAAACGAGACCATGCCCTTGCCGCCGCGGATCGCGTCGCCGAAGGCCTTGCGGCCCTCAGGCGTCCAGGGCCCGCCCGTCATCACCGGGTGGCACGTCCAATTGCTCACGATCACGTCGCACGGGGCGAACGTGGCGGCGGTGACCTTCGTCACGTCGTTGACGACCCCGACGACCCTGAACCGCCCCGACTCGTTGTACATCCGTTCGAGGAAGGGCGTGGTCGCCTTCCAGTCGTGGACGTTGGCGCCGCTCAGGATCGTCACGCGGATGGGCTGCGCAGGGCCGCACCCACCCGACGCCGCCGCAAGCCCCATCAGGCATAGCGCCGCCGCCAGTCTCATCCTGCGTACGGTGAACGTCATGCTCGCGACTCCCTTGCTGTGTTCCCCCGCTGCTGTCCCATCTCTCACTTCATCGCTCCGCCGCTTCCCTCACAGACGCCACGGCGCCCGCATCGCGCGGCTCATCCGGGCATCGGCCTCCGGGTCGTTGACGAACCGCTCCTTCGCCGGGTCCCACCGCAGCTTGCGGCCGAGGTGAACGGCGAGCCAGCTCAGGTGGCAGACGGTGTCCGACCGCACCGCCACGTCGATGTTGCAGATCGGCGGGCGGCGGGTCTTCACGCAGTCGATCAGGTTCCGCTGGTGATTCGTGCTGACCGGCAGGTGGATCTCGTTCGGGCCGATCTTTTCCTGGAGCACGGCGGCGGGCTCGGCGACGATCCGGCTGCGATCCACGTGGATCCAGCCCTGCGTACCCTCGAAGCGGATGCCGTGCGCGTTCGGCCCGCCGTCGCTGGTGAAGTGCATCACCACGCCGTTGGCATAGGTGAGGCGGCAATCCCAGTTCAGCGGGTTATCGCACAGGCTGTCGTTCGACGGGAAGACGGCGGAACCCTCGATCTCGGTGGGGCCGCTGAGTTCCGTGCCGTTGCCCCACTGGGCGATGTCCACGTGGTGGATGCCCCAGCCGGCGATGTAGCCGAGCGAGTAGTCGCTGATGTGGAACCAGTACGGGCTGATGACGCGCTTCGGCGTGTACGGCGCCCACGGGGCGGGGCCGAGCCACATGTCGTAGTCGAAGCCCTCGGGCACGGGCGCGGGCGTGTAGGTGACCTCGCCCGTCCGCTGGTCCGCGCCGACGGGGGCCGAGACCCGGATCGTGTGCAGCTTGCCGATGCGGCCGTTCTGCACCAGCTCACACGCCTGGCGGAACTGCGGCGACGACCGCTGCTGCGTACCGAACTGGAAGAGCCGGCCGTAGCGGTGGCAGTCGGTGCGGAGCGTCAGGATCTCCCGCATGCTCATGCCGAGCGGCTTCTCGACGTACACGTCCTTGCCGGCCCGCACGGCGGCGAGGGCGTGCGGGACGTGCCACTGGTCGGTCGTGGCGACCTGCACGACATCGATGTCGTCGCGGGCGACGAGTTCGCGGAAGTCGTTGTACGCGTCACAGCTGTCCTTGCCGTAGTACTCGCGTACGCGCTGCCGGGCGGCCTCGCGGCGGTCGGTCTTGGGGTCGCAGACGGCGACGACCTGCACGTCGGGCAGGGCGAGCATGAGGTTCATGTCGAAGGTGCCCATCCCGCCCATGCCGATGCAGCCGACGGTGATGCGGTTGCTCGGGGCGACGGCGCCAGCCTTGCCCAGTGCCGACGAGGGCACGACATACGGGAACGCCACGGCGGCCGCGGCGGCCCCGGCGGCGTCGCGGAGGAACCGGCGGCGGCCCGTTCGAACAGGATTCTTCATGGCAGATGCCTCTGCAACAATCCGATGGCACCCGCAGCGGGTGCCCTTCTCACTTTTCCACGCGCCCGATTCCACGCGTTTCCGGCGTCGCGGTGCGCAGCACGGGGGTCACTTCTTCTCCTTCGCCGGCTCGATCAGGTTCGCGATTCGCGCCTCGCGGTCGGGCAGCGCCGGGAACGTGTTGTGCGGCTCCTGCTGATACCAGAACGCCGTGCTGCACCAGTCGTCGCTCCGCTCGAACAGGCCGTTGTTCCAGCCGATCTGCTGGATGGTGACCTTGAGGCTCTTGCGGAAGCGGACGGGGTCGAGCACGTGCCAGCGGTACATCGACACGCACGCCTCCTTGAAGAAGTCGTTCTTGGCCATGAACGTGCACCCGTGGTACGGCGTCTGGTAGAGCAGCATGCCCCAGCCAGCGTTGAAGTAGTCCTCGGCGCCCGTGCCGCAGATCGTCGGGTAGTCGGTGTCGCCGTCCATGTACATCTTGAGTTCGCCCTCGCCCCACCAGTGCGGCCCGAGCGCGCGGACGCCGAGGACCGTGCCGACGTACATGCCGGGACCGCGGACGTTGTCCACGATGACGTAGTCCTGCTTCTCGATCGTCGGATTCTGACGGCGGAACTGGACGTGGAAGCGGCCGGCGTTGGCCGGCAGCTTCGAGAGCAGTTCGTAGTCGATCTGGAAGAAGAACGAGCGGCTGGGCTCGCCGGTGTCGTTCTGGACGGTGATCCTGGCGTGCGTGTCGAACGGCATCGGGAAGAAGGCGTTGAAGGCGCGGCCGTTCGGCGCGGTCGTCCAGGCGGAACTCATGTGCGTCGGGTTGCCCTTGTCGTCGCAGGCGACGCGGCCGTGGGCCGTGCCGAAGAAGTCGCCGAGGGGCACCTCGACGGACGGGTCCTTCTCGCTGTCCCAGTACATCCGCAGGATGTGGTTGCGGAGGTGGTTGGGCGAGCGGTCCGGGATGGTGATCCAGATGTGGCGGATCACGCCGGGGCCGTCGACGTCCATGAGCGTCTCGGTCGCACCGGCCGGGATCTTCTCGATGCAGGGGGAGCCCTTGCGGCCGCCTTTCGCCTTGCCGCCGGCGCCGGGGGCGCCGGTCCTGTTTTCCCACGTGATGGCGCGGCCGACGCCGTCCGTGAGCAGCGGCATGTCCGGCGCCGCAAACAGGGCCGAGGACGCCTCCTCGCCGAACACCGTGCCCGCAAGAGCGCCGGTCAACAAGACGCTCGCCACGAACGCTCCGAGGATTCCTGCTCGAGTCATCTCCTGTCCTTTCTGTGCAGAAAGCCCACAAGTCCTCGACCCACGCGGTGCGACGGACCGGCACGGATTATCTGCGGCAGGCGGTCCACGGGCAAGGTCGCGGCCGCATTCGGTTACGGGCGCACCATGGCCTCGCGCTCGACCTCCCCGCTCAGCTCGACGAAGCGCTCGCACGCGGGACGATCCAGCGGGAAGAAGAAGGCGACCGCGGGCTCGATCTCGATCCGCCGGCCCGGCGCGAGGGAGCGACCGACCGTGCGGTACAGGTCGGGATGGCAGGCGCCCGTCTCGTCTTTCCAGTAGCGGATCCAGAAATCGGGATCCGCCGGGAACCAGCACGCGACGCCCTGCCCGACCGTGCGGTCGATCCAGGCGCCGCCGCGCCGGTAGTACGGGGTGGCGGGAAACGAGAGAGGTTCGTCGTCGGCGCTGCTGCCGCCGATGGCAGGCATCAGGCAGTGGAACACCATCTCCAGCGTCCACGCGCTGGAATCGGTGTTTTCGACCCACAGATGCCGGGCGGCGATCCAGCCGGCGCGCGGGCCGGCGGCGCCGGGCGGCCCGGCCGGGACCCAGTAACGGCAGGCGCAGCGGCAGCGGCGCGGCGGCTCGGGTCCGTCTGGAAGGACCGGGGCGCTCGAAGCCGGGGCGGCCCCGCCGTATGCGAACTCCATATCCACGACGGTGACGCGCACGTCCTGGCGGATCGACACGATCCGCGCCGAATCGGGCGCGCGCCACTGCGGCGGCCGCGTCGCCTGCCGTATCGCGGGGAACAGATTCGCGAGGCACGTGTCGCCGGCCGACAGACGCCACGCCTCGCCGCCGTGCGGCCCCGCAACGGTCAGCCGGCCGCTGGTGAGCTTGAGCGGCCCGCCCGGAACGGGCCGCACATCGCTCGGCGTATCGCGCAGCCACGGGACGAGCCAATCGCCCGGGTCGCGTCTGGAGACGCCGCCGGCCCGGTGCAGTTCGACGGCACGGGGGTTGAGGCGTTTCGCCGCTTCGACAAGCGGGGCATACGGCTCGTCGTGCTCGTTGACGAGGCCGTAGTTGCTGTTCTCGGGAAAGGCCTTGCTGATCCCCTGCGCGGGCTCATCGACCCACATGAAGTAGTTCGATCCGACCACGAACGGCAGACGGAACATCAGCGACTGAAAGTGCATGAAGCACCTCGCGCGCTGCTCCTGCGTGTCCACGCGCATCCCGGCGCCGTTGGTGGAGGGCAACCCGGCGTCGAGCGCCGGGAAGCTCCACTCGGTGACCATCATCGGCTTGCCGCACCGGCGGTGCCAGTCCTCGTATCGCTCGATCACGTAGCCGGGCACGCCGCGTTCGACGTCGATCGTGGGATACGTGTTGAACGACACGACGTCGCAGTAGCGGCCGGCGATCTCCCACACGCCGGGGGCCTGCCCGGCGAACCGGCAGCCGAGGACGAGGTGGTTCGGGTCGTGACGGCGGATGGCGGCCGCACACTCGCGGAAGTACCGGTCGGCGACCTCGCGGACCCACCCGGCCGCGACCTCTCGGGCGTGGTCGGTCCGCGGCTGCGCCGGCTTCGTGTTCACGGCAAGATCGGCGAAATCGGTGATCGCGACGCCCCAGTGTTTCGCGAACGCGGCCGGGTCTTTCAGTTCGCGCCGCACCCAGGCGACCCACTCCTGCTTGGCCGTGTGATCCGGCGGCAGCTTCCACGCCTCGTCGAAGAGCCCCCACTCTCGCCCGCTCTTGCCGTACCACTCCAGCTCGTTGTCGAGGAAGTAGCCGATGAGCTGCGCGTCGCCTTTCTGCGGCGCGCACCGCTCGCGGGCGACGCGGTCGCAGTGTTTCGGCCAATCCGGGCTGAAGACGTTCGGAAAGCCCGTCCAGAACGTCCGCGGGCAGAGGGCATCCTTCGCGGCGAACGCGGCCCCGAGGTGAAGGTCGTCGATGTGGGCGAGCCCCGGCCGTCGCAGGGCGGGTGTGTGGCCCGCGGCCAGCGCATTGAAGCCCCAGTCGATCAGGCGGGCGGCATTCACGTCGGCCCATCGCCGCGGGTCGCCGTACTTCGAACGCATGTTCTGCTCGTACGGGTGGCAGCCGAGCGCTTCGCACCAGTGGCCCTCGAAGCGGCAGTGGTCGGTGCCGACGGCATAGAACGGCCGCCCCTGCGGGTCGATGAGCCACCAGCGGCCGTCGGTCAGTTCCGTGCGAAAGAACCCGGCGGGCCGCGTCGTCTGAGCCTGTGCCGCGGGGCGACCATGCCCGGCCGCCAGGACCGCGACGGCGATTGCGAGCCGGTATCGTGTGACTCGTTTCATTCTGCGGCCGCTCCTGTCTTCCTTTCGTACCGCCACCCGTCGGCCGGCGGTCTCCTGGCCTTCCGTGATGCCGGTCCATCGGCGTTCGCGGTAAGGCTACCCGGTCCGCACGGTTTCCGCACGCCGTCACCGTGGAGACGGCGGCCCTCGTCGGCACTTGTCGAACACGCATCCGATTCGATACGATGAATAAGCGAGTTCACGCGCACGCGCCGGGACCGCGGAGGAACCAGCAAAGCCCGTGGAGTCTTTCGTTCGAGATCTTCGAGCCTACATCGAGCGTCACGCCCTCTTTGCGGCCGGGGAACACGTGATCGTCGGCGTTTCCGGCGGGCCGGACTCCATGTCGCTGCTGCACGGGCTGGTTGCGATGGGCAGGAGCGGCCGGCCGCTGCGCCTGCACGCGGCTCACCTGAACCACGGCATCCGCGGCGCGGAGGCCGACGCCGACGAGGCGTTCGTCCGCGAACAGTGCGCCGCCCTGGGCGTGCCGTGCTCGGTCGAGCGGGCGGACGTCCCCGCCGAGGCCCGGCGGGCCGGCGTTTCGATCGAGGAGGCCGCCCGCGACTGCCGCTATGCGTTCTTCGGGCGGGTGTGCCTCCAGACCGGCTCGCGCGTCGTCGCCGTCGGGCACCACGCCGACGACAACGCCGAGACGATCGTGCAGCGGCTCTTCCGCGGCACGGGGCTGCACGGCCTGGCGGGTATCCGGCCGAGCCGGCGCCTGTCGCCGGACGGCGAGGTCCGCCTCGTCCGGCCGCTGCTGGGCATGCGCCGGAGCCGCATCCGCGCGTTCATCGAGGCCAACGGCATCCCGTTCCGGCACGACTCGACCAACAACGCGGCCCACGCGACGCGGAACCGCATCCGCCACGAGTTGCTGCCGCTCGCCGAGAAGTGCATCAACCCGCAGAGCGTCGAGGCCCTGCTCCGCCTGGCGGATCAGGCGGCCGGCCTGGACGAGTATCTGCGAGAGACCGCCGAGCGGCTGCTCGAGACGATCGTCGTGGACCACGGCGAGCGCCGGATCGTCCTCGACGCGGCCGCGTTGACGAAGAAACGGCGGCTGCTCCAGACCGAGGTGATCCGGCAGGCGATCCGCCGGGTCGGTTGCGGCGAGGGCGAACTGAACGCGCGGCACCTGGCGGCCGTCGCGGACCTGATCGACGAAGACGCCGGGAGCAAGTCGCTGGACCTGCCGGACGGCGTTTCGGCCGTGAAGTCGTACGGCAAGCTGACGCTGTCGCGGGCGGGCATCGAGGCCCCCGCGGCGATCGTGGAAGCGACGCTCGATGTGCCCGGCCGCGTGGTCCTGGCGGAACCGCGGCTGTCGATCGAGGCGAGCGTGCAGGACGCGGATGCCGCCGCCATCGAGCGATTGCGGGAGACGAAGCCGGCGGACGAAGAATGGCTCGACTGGGACGCGATCGCCCCGCCGCTGCACGTGCGCGGGCGCAGGGCGGGCGACCGGTTCCACCCGCTCGGGATGCCGGCGCAGAAGAAGGTGGCCGAGTTTCTTCTGGACGACAAGGTGCCCCAGGCGCAACGGGGGCGCACCGCCGTCCTCTGCGACCAGAAAGGCATCGTGTGGGTCGTCCCGCTGCGGATCGACCAGCGGGTGCGGGTGACCGGGCAGACGCGCCGCGTCCTGCGACTGCGATGGGCGCGATCATGACCCCGAACACGCCGAACGCACCGGTCCGGCCGGATCCGCCGGCGGCGAACCGAATCGCCGTCGTGCTCGCCGTGGCCCTGGCGGCCCGGTGCGGGTGGGTGCTGCTCCACGGCTCGCCGCAGCCGCCGGCCGCCGGACTGGTCTTTCCCGATGAACAACAGTACTGGTCCATCGCCGAGTCGCTCGCGGCCGGCCGGGGACTGGTGGACGAGTTCGGCTACCGGGCGACGTTCATGCCCCTGTACCCGGCGTTCCTGTCGCTCTTCGCGGGGATGTCGCACGCGCTGCTCGCCGCCCGTCTCGCACAGGCCGTGATCGGGGCGCTGGTCGTCGTGCCGGTCTTCCTGCTCGCACGGCGGCTCGGCGGCGTGCGGGCCGCGACGGTCGCGGCGGTGCTCGCGGCGGTCGATCCGTTTCTCGTGTTCGGGTTCTCCCACCTGCTGCTGACCGAAACCGTCTTCACGACGCTGCTGTGCCTGGCCGTCTATGCGGCATGGCCGGGACCGGAACGTGGCCGGGCATGGGCCGCCGCCGCCGGGGCGTGCTTCGCGGCGTGCCTGTATGTGCGGCCGTCGGCGGCGCCGCTGGTCGTCGCCTGGCCGGTCGTGGTGTGGCTCATCGCGGAGCGCAACCGTCGGGGTCTGTCGCACGGCCTCGTGGTCCTGCTGGCGGTCGTGGTGATGCTCCTGCCGTGGGCCGCGAGAAACCGCCGCGTGCTGGGCGAGTGGCGGTGGCTCACGACGCGGTCGGGGATCTCGCTGTACGACGGCCTCGGTCCGCGCGCGACCGGCGGCAGCGACCTCGGCTACACGAAGGCGATGCCGAACATCCAGGGGATGACGGAAACGGAGTGGTGCTCCTACTTCTCCGGCGAGTCGTGGCGGCTCGCACGCAACGACCCCGGCCGCGTTCTGCGGCTCGCCTGGGCGAAGCTCAAGCGGACATGGTCGTTCGTTCCGAACGAACCCGGCAGCCGCACGCCGGCGAGGATGGCGCTCAGCGCCGCCTGGATGACCGTGGTGTGCGTGACAGCCGTCGCCGGGGCGTGGCGAGCACGCCGTCCGAGGGACACACTGCTTCTGCTGTTGCCGCTGATCTGTTTCACGCTGCTCCACATGGTGTTCGTCGGCAGCGTACGGTATCGCGTGCCGGCGATGCCGATGCTGTACGTCCTGAGCGGATGGGCGCTTGTGTCACGGCATCCCGGCCGTGCCGTGGAGGCGGCCGATGGGTAACCTGCTCCGTCGCGCGAGGTTCGACCGGCGGCCGGTCTCATCGAGGCGGCGATGGGTCGGCCTGCTGGGCCTTCTGCTGCTGATCAGCCTCATCGTCGCGTACCAGGTGCTCACACGGCCGCAACGTATCCGCGGCTTCGCCGAGGCCTACCTCGAGAAGATGTCGGGCGGCATTGTGCGGATCCAGTCGGTCCGGTTCGATCTGTTCGAGGGGTTGCACCTGACCGGCGTGTCCGTCGCCACGCACGACGACCCGGCGTTTCCCGTCGGCAACCGGTCGTACGAAGATCGCGTCATCTTCTCATCGCGCGAACTCTACCTTCGGCTCCGGCCGTTCGGCCTGATCACCGGCAACCTCGTCGTGCCCGAGATCCTCGCCCACCAGCCGACACTCCGGCTCCTGCGCGACCCGGGGACGGACCTGCGGAACTGGCAGTTCCTCCGCGTGGATACGACCGGGCCGAAGCGCCCGTCGCGGAAAAACCCCACCATCCGGCTCCGCGGCGCCGCCGTCGAGCTGGCGTGGAGCCGTGCCTCGAAGGGCCGCGTCCCATCGCAGTTTTCGCTCGATGTGACGGCCGCGCCGCAGGCAGGCCCCGGCTCGCTGTACGATGTGCGGTGGCGCACGCGGGCCGAGCCGATCGAGAACGGACGGTTTCTGCTGGACATGACAACGCTGGAACTGCGCACGGCCGAAGGCGGCCTGCCCACGATCCCCGTCGCGAGCGTCCGCTGGGCGGCGCCGCTCGAGCTGGAGAAGTGGATCGAGATCCTCGACCTTCAGGGCCAGGTGCGGACCGACAGCCTCTCGTACGACCCGACGCGCGGCAGCTCCGCCGTCATGACGCTCCACAACGCGGGCCTCGCCGTGCCCGCGAACGAGCAGGACCGTGCGACGCCCCGCGATCAGCGGTATCTGCGGTTCACGAAGGTGGAGGGCCGGCTCGTGTTCGAGGGCCCGACCGTCACGCTGTCGCTGAGCGGCACATGGCGCGGGGGGATCTGTTCGCTGTCGGGCCGGGTGTTCGCCGACGTGGCCACGATGCAAAGCCTGGACGATCTCGGGTTCGACCTCAACCTGCAGGGAGAAAACATCCTCCTGCCCGCCGCACCGGCGCTTCAGAGCCCGGAGGAGGCCCGCTTCGTCGGGCATTGGCCGCGGCTGATGAGGTTCTGCGAAACGTACTCGCCGGACGGCCGGGCGGATCTGGCCTTCTCGATGGCGAAGGAACCGGGCCGCGGCCGGCCGCTCCGGTTCCGCGGCGGCCGGCTCGTGGCGAAGGGCGCGAGCGCCGCCTACGAGGAGTTCCCCTATCGCCTCAGCGACCTCCGCGGGACTGTGCACTTTGCCCCTGACGGCAATGTGCGATTCGACCACCTCACCGGCCGGCACGGGGGCGCGATCGTGATTGTGAACGGGACGTTGACCGCTCCGACCCACACGGCGGGGGTGAATCTGCACATCGAGGGGCTCGGCGTCGAACTCGACCAGACGCTGCACGACTGTCTGACGCCCGCCTACCGGCAGATGTGGGACCGGTTCGCCCCGCGCGGGTTCGCGAACATCCAGGTGTCGCTGCGCCGGTCGGATATCTCCAGAGAACCGTCGGACGACTGGACGACGCACGTCGTCGCCGACCTGCTCGACGTGGAAGGCTGCTACGATCTCCTGCCGCTCGCCGTGACCGACGTGCGCGGCCAGATCCAGGTCGCGGGGGACCAGTTCTTCGCGAACGACGTTCGCGGCCGATACCGTGACGCCTCATGGTCCCTGAGCGGGCTCGTGACCACGCCGCCGGACCGCCCTCCGCACGTGCATCTCGACGTCACGGCCGCGGGCGTGCCCATCGACGACCGGCTGACCACCATCCTGCTTCCGGACGCCGCCGGTCTCGCCCAGGGCCTCCAGGCCCGTGGCGACGCGGACATCGAGGGCGGCGTCCATTCCGCCGCGGACGCAACGCTCGGCTACGACCTGACCGCGAAGCTGCGGCTTGCCTCGCTGCACGCGGACGCCCTGCCGTTGAACCTGACGAACGCGGAGGCGACGGCCCGGATCCTGCCCGGCCGCATCGAGGTGGAGCAGTTCCGCGCGGCATGCCTTTCGGGCGAGGTGACCCTGCAGGCCATGCTGCCGCTCGCGCCGGGCACCGGACCGCTGTGGGTGGAGGCGGCCCTGCGTCACATTGCGCTGTCGCAGGAACTCTTCGACGTGCTCCCGGCACGGGCGCAGCGGGCATGGCAGACGCTGCGTCCCGCCGGGTTCGTCGATGCCGACCTCCTTCTGGAACGCCCGGCCGCCGAGGCCGACGGAGCGATCCGCGCAACGGTCGAGGTCCGGCCGCTGGAGGCCGCGATCACCCCGGAAGCGTTTCCGATCGAAGTCTCACGGCTGACGGGGGCGTTCCGGCTGGCCGGCGACACGCTCCGCATCGCAAACGCGAAGGCCGCGATCGGCGACGCCGCTCTTTCGCTCGACGGCTCCGTCGATTGGCGTGAGGGAGGCCTGACCGGCGAGGTGCGGAGCCGCATCACCGGCCTGGCGCTGGACGAGCGGCTGCGGCGGGCGCTGCCGTGGCGGATGCGGCGGATCTGGAACGCGATGCAGCCGAAGGGCGCCCTGGATCTGTCGTTCGACCGGCTGGCATTCCGTCGCGAGGCCGACAAGCCGACCGGGTGGACATTCGACGGGGCCGTCGGCTTTCGCGACGTGAGCCTCGCGGGCGGCGCCCTGCGGGACGTGAACGGCACGTTCGAGGCGAAGGGAACGCTGGCAGGCTCGATCGCGGACGCGGGGCTCGACGGCCGGCTGAACCTGTCGGGCGTACGGTTCGGCAGCCGCGCGGTGAGCAACATCCGCAGCCGCATCGTGAAGGAGCCGTCCGACGCCACGCTCCGCCTCGACGACCTCGAGGGCGACCTCTACGGCGGCACGGCGGCGGGATTCGGCGAGCTGTCGCTCGGGCCGGACCGCACGACCTACGGCCTGTCGGTCGTCGTCCGAAACGTTTCGCTGTCGGAGTTCCTCGCCGCCGGACGCAGCGACACGGCGGGACCGGTCGGCGCGCACGGCGTGATCGGCGGCACGCTGTTTCTGAACGGGGCGTTCGGCGACCCGGACGGCCGTCGCGGCGGCGGGCAGATCCAGATCGCCAATGCGCAGGTGGCGAAGATTCCGCTGCTGCTGGCGATTATCGGGCCGCTGAACCTCGCCCCCGTGGACGAAAACGCCTTCAATGACGGCACCGCCGACTTCACTCTGCAGGGCTCATCGCTTACACTGGGCCTGATCGACCTTCGCGGCACGTCGGTTTCGCTCGTCGGGGCAGGCCGGATGGACATCGCGACGCGGGAGCTGGACCTCACGCTGCTCGCCGGCAGTCCTCACCGCCTGCCGCGGTTCGGGCTGCTGACGGAGCTGGCGGAGGGCGCGGCGCGGGAACTGATGGAGGCCCGCGTGACCGGCACGCTGGACGAGCCGCGCATCGAGGCCCGGCCGCTGCGGAGCCTGCGGCGCATGCTCGACGCGATCGGCGCGCTGCGTGTGAAGCCGAAAGAGGGCCGCGGGCCGAGGCCGCAGACGAACGGCAACCAACCGGACAGAAAGCAGGAGTGAATGCCAGAGACGGGTATACGCAACATCGCGATCATCGCCCACGTGGACCACGGGAAGACGACGCTCGTTGACCAGATGCTGCGCCAGTGCGGACAGTTTCGCGAGGGACAGCTCAAGGGCGAGCGGATCCTCGATTCGAACGACCTCGAGCGCGAGCGGGGCATCACGATCCTGGCGAAGAACATCGCCATCCGCTACAAGGGGACAAAGATCAACCTGATCGACACGCCCGGGCACGCGGACTTCGGCGGCGAGGTCGAGCGCGTACTCAAGATGGCCGACGGGGCGCTGCTGCTCGTCGACGCCTTCGAAGGGCCGATGCCGCAGACCCGCTTCGTGCTCCGCAAGGCGTTCGAGTACGGACTGCGCCCCATCGTCGTGATCAACAAGGTCGATCGGCCCGACGCCCGCCCGCACGACGTCGTGGACGAGGTGCTCGACCTCTTCATCGAACTCGGCGCCGACGAGACGACGTGCGAGTTTCCCACCGTCTACGCCTCGGCGACGGAGGGCTACGCCTCGCTCGACCCGGACCTGCGGAAGAGGCCGAAGGACATCTTCGTGCTCTTCGAGGCGATCCTGGCGCACGTGCCCGCCCCGGCCAACGACCCCGCCGCGCCGCTCCAGATGCTCGTCACCACACTCGACTACAACGACTACGTCGGCCGGATCGGCATCGGACGGGTCTTCGCCGGCACGCTCCACGCGGGCCGGCCCGTCGCCGTCATCCGCCTCGACGGAACCCGGACGACGGAGCAGATCTCCGAGCTGTTCGTCTTCGACGGCCTCGGACGGCAGAAGACCGCCGAGGTGACCGCCGGCGACATCTGCGCCGTCGTCGGCATCGAGTCCATCGACATCGGCAGCACGATCGCCGATCCCGACCACCCGGAGCCGCTCGCCCTCATCCGCATCGACGAGCCGACGCTGCACATGACCTTCCGCGTGAATGACTCGCCGTTCGCCGGCCGGTCGGGCAGGTACCTGACGAGCCGTCACCTCCGCGACCGGCTCGAGAAGGAGCTGCAGAAGAATGTCGCCCTGCGCGTCGAGCCGGGGCGCACGCCGGAGGAGTTCCACGTCTCCGGCCGCGGGCTGCTGCACCTGTCCGTGCTGATCGAGAACATGCGCCGCGAGGGCTACGAGCTGGCCGTCGGCAAGCCAAAGGTGATCTACCGCGAGTTGAACGGGCGCAAGACCGAGCCGATCGAGTATTGCGTGATCGACGTGCCGCCGCAGCACGTCGGGCCGGTGATGGAGCTGCTCGGCGCCCGCCGCGGGATCTGCACGGGCATGGAGACGCGGGGCGAGTTCAGCCACATGGAGTTCACGGTCCCCGCGCGCGGCCTCATCGGCCTGCGAAACCGGCTGCTGACGGCAACAAACGGCACCGCGATCATGCACCACAACTTCTACGAGTACGAGTACCTCCGCGGCAGCATCCCCGGCCGGGCGAACGGCGTGCTGATCGCCAGCGAGCCGGGGCAGGTGACGCCGTACGCCCTCGACGGCCTGGCCGACCGGGGCGTGATGTTCGTCCGGCCGACCGAGCAGGTCTATATGGGCCAGATCGTCGGCGAGCACTGCCGCGACAAGGACATCGAGGTGAACGTCTGCCGTGCGAAGAAGATGACGAACATCCGCGCCGCCGCCGCCGACAAGACGGTCGTGCTCAAGCCCCCGCGGGAGCTGACGCTCGAGATCGCGCTGGAGTTCATCGAGGACGACGAACTCGTCGAGGTCACGCCCGACGCCATCCGCCTCCGCAAGCGCCTCCTCAACGAAACAGACCGCAAGCGCGCCGCCCGCGCCGCCGAATCAAAGTGAAACACCCCCGGATGCCCGCGCAGGCGTTCGAACAGGCAACGGTTCGCCGGTCCCCTGCCCGGTCGCCCGGTTGCCCGGCTGCGCACGGACTCAGTGCTCAGAACCCCTCGTTTCCACCGTCGTCGCGCCGCTTCGTGCGCTCGTCGCCGCCGAACGTGACGGCACGCCTGTGCACACACGTCGCAGCGCGAAGCCGTCGAAGTCCGCGCGGAACGGCATCGAGGTCGAGCCCTTCAGCCGGCCCCGGAGCCAGACGCTGACGGCGTCCTTTTTCGGCCGGACCGGGCCGCCGGCATACGGCATCCAGACACTGTGCACGTCCGGCATCGCGGTCCAGACGATCGTGGCGGCTCCGGGGTCGTCCGTCTGCCCCGTGGCGTCGAGACCGACACACGCCGCGTTGTCCGGCGTGACGGGATAGGAACTGCGAACGAGGCCGGTCAGCCGGTACGTATCCAGGTGGCTGAGCCCCTCCACGCGCTGCACATAGCCGCCGTCCACGCCCCGACCCTGCGGCCCGCCGCCAAGCACCCGCGCGATACGGTTGTTCCGCTCGGGCCCGTCCGCCCAGTACACGTGCGTGGTGCCTGGATCGACGGCGAACGTCCGCCACCGGTCCAGCGTGCCCTTTTCCGGCGCCTCCGCGACGAACGTGCCGGCCTCCATGTCGCCGTTCTCCAGCAGGTTTGTCGCGTCCACCGCCCCGCCCCAATCGCGGGCGGCGTGCTCGTACTCGACGATCTGCATGTCCAGGTCGAACCCCGCATCCTCCCGCCCGCCTTTGTACGCCGTGCCGTCCGCGTAGGTCTCGGGCGCCGTCTTGCGGTACGGGTTGAACCCCGCCTTCTCGTCGCACACGACGCCCTTGATGTTGACATATCCGTGCATCGACTCGTAGTTCTCAATCGACTCGAACTCGATCGCGTACGTCCGGCCGGGCTCCAGCGGCACCTCGCCCGGCGCGTACACCACGCCGAACATGCCCCAGGATGCGTCGCCCGTGTAGATCCCGTTGCCGATCGCGATCTTCTCGACGCCGACGACCGGCCCGGCCGCCCCGCCTTCCCGCACGCGCACGATTGCGCGCTGCCGGCTCAGGGCCGGCTGCGACGTGCCGACGGCGGCGTACATCCCCGCGAATGCGAGGCTGCGTCCCTGGGCCACGTACGTCTGTGACCACTTCGACGCGAACCCGGCGAACTCGACGTACTCCTTCTGAATCCGCTTGTTGTACGGAATCAGAAGCCCATCGCCGTCGGTGCCGACCGCCATCCGGAGGTTGCGCCCCCGGAAGCCTGTCGGGCCCTTCGGGCCGAGACGGTAGCAGTCGGCATCCCGGCGGTCGCTCGTGCGCCAGAAGGCCTGAAACGTGCCGCCCGGTTCTTCCGCGCGGAGGTGCACGGCATAGGTCTCGCCCCGCACGAGGGGCACCTCGCCCGAGTTCCACGCGGCGGCCCAGTCGTACAGCTTCGGCCCGCCCGCATCGACGCCGAAGACCGGGATCGACGGGCCCACCTGCGGCCAGCGGTCCGGCGTGCCGTCGGCCTTCCGGTGGATGGACACCAGGATCGTCCGGCTTCCCGGACCGATGCCGTCGACGCCGTCGTGCACGAGACGGAACCCGACCTGCGTCACCGCGCTGCCCTTCGCCACGAACGTCTGGTAGTAGTCGGTCGCGGGGTGGTCGTCCCATTCCTTCTCGGTGAAGACGCCGTAGTCGTACCTCGGGGCCACCTTGCGATCGACGCCGTCGCCCGGCTGCGTGAAGACGTTCGTGACGACCACCGGCCGGAAGCACACGGCCGACCCCGTGAAGATCATCGTGTAGTCCCCTGCGCCGCCGCCCATCGTGTACCAGCCGGTCGGCGCCATCTCCCAGGTCCGGGCCTGCAGGGTCTCGTTGTCGGGCCCCCGGCGCGTGGCGAAGCATCGGATGTTGGCGAGCATCACCGCATCGGGGTTGTCCGGCGGGCGGCCGGGGGCGAAATAGTCCTCGATGATCCCGTCGGCGGGCAGCAGCGGGCGGCCCTCGCCGGCAATCCGCGACGTCCAGACCCGGCCCGAGAATCGGACCTGACCCTGGGCCGCCGAAAACAAGACCGAAGTCGCCACCGTCGCCGCAACACCGCACAGCTTTCGCATAAGGTTCCCCCGCGCACGCGGCCCGCGTCGATGGCGGGCCTGAGCCTCTCCGAAGATCCAGGGTGGAATCGTCCTACTTTGCCGCCACCTCGTGGCAGCCCATCGCAAACGCATCCGCCGTCGCGACGACCGCGGCGGCGGCGACCGGGTGTGTGAACTGCGCGAAGGCAGCGGCTTCACACGCAGCGCGGGCGAGGTCCTCCGCCGTCCCGATCGCGATCGGGACTGCCTGGTCGGCGCGGACGTCGTTCGCCTCGTACGTAGACAGGTACGCCATGCGGCCCGCCTGCAGCGCCACTTCCTTCACCACCAGGGCATCGTGACGGACGATGGCCAGCCATGCCGCATCGCCGACGACCGGAACCAGCGCGGCGATCCGCGGCGTCTTCAGGTGGTCCTTCTCGTAGTCGAGGGCGAGCATGGGCCCGGCAAGCGCATCCTTCGGCGCGGCGCCGGCCTGGAGCTTCTCGGCGATCGGGTCGGTGTGCGACCCGTTCGTGAGAACGGCCCAGGGGCCCGCCTGCCGCACGCAGTTGTAGGCGATGTACGGGTTCTTGTAGACGTCGTTCTCGAACCCCTCGCGCGGAACCACGGCCAGTCCCGTCCCGACCGGCACGATCCGGCGGTTCGGGAACGACCGCGACGAGACGCGATAGACGCCGGCATTGCGCCCCGCCTCCGTCCGCCCGACGGCCACAATTCGCCCAAGGTAGATCGGCATGTCATGCTCCTCTGAGACCACACACGTTCGGCCGCTGCGTGCGCCATGCCGGGGATTACCGCGCCGGCGGCATCGGCACCGGCGACATTCGAGCGGGCGGCGGGGCGATCTTGGCCGGCGCCGTCCGACCGGGCGGCGGGGCGATCTCGGCCGGCGCGGAGGCCGGCGCCGTTGCCGGGCGCTGCGCCGCCCGGCGCGCCTCCAGGTACTCCGCTATCATCTTGCTGTTGGGCCAGCTCCGCACGGCCTGCTCGAGCATCTGGTCGAGCTGCTCGGCCGGCGCGCCGAGTTCCTCGGCCTTCCGGAACGCGGCGACGGCGTCGGCGTCGCGCCCGGCCTCCAGGGCCAGCTCCGCGCGCAGGAACTGCAAGTCCCTTGAATCGGGCGCCAACTCGCCGGCTCTCCGCATCCACACGGCAAAACGCTTCGGCCGCCGACCCGGCTCGCCGAGGATGTACTGCCCGCTGAGTTCCGTGTAGGCCAGGCCGATCTGCCGCTGCACGTCCGCCGGTTCGGCCGGTCCGATGGATTCCTTCAGCATCGCGAAGGCCTCCGTCTCCTGCTCGTTCGCCAGGTGGTAGAGGATGACGGAACGACGGATGACCGCCGCGAGCAACTCGCCCCCCTGAATCCGCGGGACCGCCTGGATCGCCTCGCGGCCGATCCGGCACGCCGCCTCGGGGCTGTCGGGCGAGGCGCGGAAAGCGTACTCAGCCTGTTCGGCCAGGGCCATGGGCAGCAGCATGGGGTACTGGTTGCCGACGGACCGGCAGAGTTCGACAGCCACCGCGGCCGCGTTCACGGCGTTGTCGCCGCGGCGTTGGAGCTGGCAGATCATGGCCCACAGCCGCATCGCCTCCGGCGCGAACGGATCCCGCCACATCGCGGGACCGTTGACCTTGAACGATTCGTAGGCCACCTGCGCCCGCCGTTCCGCCGCCGGGGTGAACTCGGGCACCTCCATCAGTTGCGCGAGCACGGCCCGGTACTCCCCCGGCCCCCCGGGCACCGAAAACCCCCGGATGGCCGAACACATCCACTCGACCCGCTCATCGATCGGATGTGCCGCGCAGGCGACCACACACTGCAGGGCGGCCTGCGTGTCGAAGCGGTTGCGGTGGTACTCCATGAGGAGCAACGCCCGCGCCTCTTCCTGAATGCGTCCGGCCGCGTCCGGCGTCAATTCGCCGCCGAGTCGCGTCTCCACCTGCACCACGTCGAGAAACAGCCGGCCGACGCGGCCCGCCACGTAGGGATAGGCCGGTGAGCGCTGCAGAAGCTGCAGCGTCTCCTGGTGCGCCGCGACGGTATGGGTCCGCATGGTCTCGATGTCCTGGCGCTGCAACTCGGCACGGGCGGTGCCGTCGGATTCACGCACCGGCGGAGCATCCGCCAAAGCTTGGATCGCCCGGAGATGGTATTCGGCGATGTCGGCGTGGCAGTGAATCCTGCGGGCGGCGGCATCGACGATCTCGTCCGCGGCGAGGCGTCCGCGGCTGCCGGCCTCGGCGGCCTGTGCCGCCTTCTGCCAGCGCTGCTGTTCGAGCAGGAGTCCCACACGGGCCTCCGCCAGCGCCCCCGTCCAGTCGCCCAGACTGCACACGAAGAGCGTGATCGCGATCGCGAACGACGCCCCCGTTCCCAGCCAGAGCACGGGACGCGAAAACGGCCTCGCGCGATGGGCGGGCGCCTCATCGGACCGCGTCATCGCCCAGACCAGCCCGAGGACCGTGTACCACACCGCGGGAAGCCCCGGCATGCGGAGGGCCACGTCCGTCGCCTCCTCCACCATCAACCCGGCGAGAGACGCCACAAGCCCCAGGAAACACCACTCCTGCACGCCCGCGCCGCGTTCGCGGTGCGCGTGGCCGCACGCCCAGAACGTCACGCCGTAGCCGACGACCACCAGGGCGATCCCCACGGCCCCGAGGTCCGCAAGCGTCTCGAGCCACTCGTTGTGCGCATGCACCATTCGCTCCGAGACGAACGCCTGCGGGTCGTTCTCCGCATCCTCGCGGGACAACGAGTCCGCCGCGAGGACGAATCCGCCCTGCCCGTGACCGCCGGCCGGCCGTGCGAGAAACTGCTTCCACGCGTAGGCCGCCCCGTACATCCGCACGCGGATCGTCGCGCCGCGCCCGCCCTGGAAGCCGGCACTCCTCGTCTGCGCGTACCGGTAGCCAGAATACAGGCCGACCACCGCGATCGCGACCGCAATCCACCGCCAGTGCCCGCGGAGCTTCAGCAGCAACGTCATCCAGAGCCCCGCCGCCACACCGGCGATCGCGCCGCGGGCCCCCGTCAGGCGTAACGCCCACAGCAGAGGCACGAGCCCCGTCACCGCCACGAAGAACCACCCGAGGTGGCGCATTCGGCCGCTCCGCACAACGGTCAGGAGCGAGCCCACGGCAACGTGGGCCGCGATCAGAACGCCCGGCACCATGCACGCGGCCAGGAAGAGCGGGTTTCCCAGCGGAAACTTCAGCCGCTGGACGGGATTGCGTTCGTGCTGGTACCAGATGCCGAGCGCCGCCGTAACGACGAGAATGACGAACAGCGTCACCGCGCCCGCCATCGCCGCCCGGCGCGACAACGCCCGTCCCAGGCACACCGCCCAGATGACCCCGATCGCCAGGAGCACGGACTCGCCGACGGCCACCTCCGGCCAGACCGACCAGAGCGTACTGGCAAACGACCAGGCGACCAGCGCCAGCATCGCCAACTGGGCGCCCTCGGCCGGCGAGAGCATGTCGTACCACCGCCCGGGCGGCGGCGCGGGGGCAACCTCCGCAGTCCACGCCGCGTCCCGACCCGGCGGCACAAACGCACGCGGGCTGTGCCGGCGCGCCCACATCAGCGCGGCGATCACCAGCGCCGCCGCCGACCCCACGCCCGCGGCCAGCCGCTTCACGCTCGTGCCCTTCGGTGTCGGGTACGCATAGTCGAAGTTCATCAGCCGGGTGATGAAATGCAGGGCGGAGCCGGGCTTCCACGACTGATGCCCGTCCTCGACGCCCTTGCCCGCGCTGATCAGCAGCATGGCGCCGGTCACCGTGAGCCCGAGGACGAGAAGCAGAAGTCGTTCTTCGAAGCTGATTCGCATGATCAATGGCCCAGGAGCGAGATCCCACGGGGACGAAGCCACGACCGCCCCCGCCGGAAACCGGCCGCGATCAGGCCCGGCCCCCCCCCCGCGCTCACGTCCGTCGGCGCGGTTTCCACTCGATCTCCACGGCACCGCCAAGGTAATTCGCCTGCCGCGCCCAGGCAAACAGCAGGTCGCCCAGGCGGTTCAGATACACCCGCGCATGCCGTGCCTTCCCCCTGCCCGCGATGACGACAACGGCCCGCTCGGCCCGACGGCACACCGCCCGGGCCACGTGCAGGCGCGCCGCCGTTTCCGTCCCGCCCGGCAGAACGAAGGCCCGCAACGGCGGCAGGGCATCCCATGCCTCGTCGATCCAGCGTTCCAGGCGGGCAACATGCTCGGCGTTCACGAACGGCAATCGCCGGGCGGATCGCTTTTCGCGCGGTTTCGTCGCCGGAGGTAACGCCGCCAGGGTCGCCCCGACGCAGAAGAGGTCCTCTTGGACCTGCCGGAGTCGCGCCACGGCGGCCTTGCGGTCGCAGCCCGCGATGACCCAGCCGACGACGGCATTCAGTTCGTCCACGATCCCGCATGCCGCGACGCGCGAATCGTCCTTGCGGACCCGCGGCCCGCTCAGCAGCGACGTTCGGCCGTCATCGCCCCTGCGCGTGTACAAGCTCATCATGCGGGCTCCATCCGGCACCGCTCCATCCCGTCCTGCGGGCGCGGATTGTATCCGCTTCGTGACACTCATGCACCTGATCCGGCCCCCCTTCTTCAGGCCGCCCGGCGGCGGTATGATGGGGACGGTCGCGGCACGGCCGGCGCCGGTCGTGCGGCAGGCGGCCTTGGCGCGGGCAAGCGGGGTTCACGAAATGAACAAGAAGCGACTTGGAAACGGGCTCCTGGCGTGCGTCGGCGGCGTACTGCTCCTGTCAACGGTGACGGCGGCACGGGGACAATCCTCGCCACCGGACGCCGGTTCGTGGTACAAGGGCAACACGCACACGCACTCCTGGTTCAGCGACGGCGACAGCCCCCCCGAACTGGTCGTCACGTGGTACAAGGAGCACGGATACCACTTCCTCGTGATGACCGATCACAACCAGGTCGATGACGAGCCGAAGTGGGTCATCTCCAAGCGGACCACGCCCGAGATCAAAAAGCACTACGAGACCGCTTTCGGCCCCTCCTGGGTCGAGAAGCGGGAGCGCGACGGCGACACCGAGTACCGCCTCAAGCCGCTTCGCGAGATGCAGAAGCGGTTCGATGAGGACGGGAAGTTCCTGCTGATCACCGGCAACGAGATCTCTGACTCCGTGGGCAAGAAGCCCGTCCATCTCTGCGGCGTCAACGTGGTGGAGGCCTTCCGGCCGCCATCCGGCAAGACGGTCACCGAGGCGATCTGCGGCAACATCGACCTGGTGCTCAAGCAGCAGAAGGCGGCCGGCCGGCCCATGCTCGTCCACGTGAACCATCCCAACTTCGGCTGGGGCCTGACGGCCGAGGACATGCTCCCGGTGAAGGAGATGAAGTTCTTCGAGGTTCACAACGGCCACGGCAGCGTGAGGAACTACGGCGACGACCTGCACGTCTCGACCGAGCGGATGTGGGACATCCTGCTGACGAAGCGGCTGGCGGAGATGAAGCTGCCGATCGTGTACGGCGTGGCGACCGACGACGCCCACTCGTTCAAGCCCGGCGGCACCGCCCCCCCCGGCCGCGGGTGGGTCCAGGTCCGCGCGAAGTCGCTGACGGCGGCGGACCTCATCGCGGCAATGGAGCGGGGCGCGTTCTACGCCTCGACTGGCGTAACGCTCGATCGCGTCTCGTTCCGGGACGGCACGATCGAGATCGACATCCAGGCCCGCCCCGGCGTTTCCTATCGGACGCAGTTCATCGGCACGCTCGCCGGCTACGACAAGACGGTCATCCCCCGCAAGGACGGCAAGGGCGAACCCGTCACCGGCAGGTACAGCGACGACGTGGGCAAGGTCCTGTCCGAACAGACCGGCCCGCAACCCCGCTACCGCCTGACCGGCCGCGAGATCTACGTCCGCGCCAAGGTGATCTCCTCGGCCAGACACCCGAACCCGCACGAGGCCGGCGACTTCGAGGTCGCCTGGACGCAACCGGTGGCGGGCCAATGACCGACGGCCTTGTGGACGGCTGCCTTCGCGTGCGCACGGCGAGACGCCACCGGCGCAACCGACGGCGACAACCGCACTCGTAATACGACGTAATACACCCCCTTGACAGGCCGACGAGGCGCTGGTAGGATTGAACGCGCTTGTTATGCGCCGCGTGTACCGCACAACCTGCTGTCTCGCATTGTGCCTCGCCCTCGGAGGCATCGGGGCGGCCATCCATCTGCATCTGGCCGCCCACGAGGGCCCCCACTCACACGCGGACTGCCCCGTGTGCATTCACCTCGCTCACGGCTCGCAGGCCGTGATCGACGAAGGCCCTCCGGTTTCGCCGGCGGAGGTCTGGCACGCGATGGCGTTCGTGCCTGCATCGCCGTCCAGCCCCGGCGAGCACCACCGCAACGCCAATCCACGGGCCCCGCCTCTCGCCTGATGACACAGCCGCAGCGTTTCCCGGCACGGTGATGACCCTGCGGCCCGGTGCCACTCGCGCGATTCTCCTGCGCACAACGAAAGGCATTCGGGCACCGCAGCGGAACTCCGCGCCTCCCAAGCCTGCTGAATCCTTATACATGCGGGACTCCTGCCGGAGCCCCGCGGAGATGTGCCACCATGCAACGGCGTGCGTTCACGCTGATTGAATTGCTCGTGGTCGTGGCCATCATGGCCCTGCTGGTGTCGATCCTGCTGCCGTCGCTCGCGCGGGCGCGAGAACAAGGCAAGGTTGCCGTCTGCGCGAGCAACATGCGCGGCCTGGCCCTGGCGGTGCAGATGTACGCCATGAACAACAAAGGGTTTCTCGTCAATTTCGGCCTGTCTCACGGCGGGTCGGTGGACGAGCAGGAGACATGGCTGAACACGCTGCGCCGCGAGTACCGGGATCGGCTCGTGGCCCGGTGTCCGGCGGACGGCAGTCCTTACTGGACGCAGCCCCACCCGGTCACGCGGCAGGTTCGGCGGACCAGCTACGGGGTGAACGACTACCTGTCCGGCCGGGTGGAGGACTACGAGGACTTCCGCCGGCTGGACCGCATCCCGCGCGCGGCGAGGACGGTCCTGTTCGTCGAGTTGAACGAAACGACCGACTACGCCTCGTCCGACCACGTGCATCCGCCAAACTGGGTTATGCTCGAACGGGAGACGGCTCGGAACGAAATGGCGCTGGACCGCCACCTGGCCAAAGCGGACTATGCGTTCGCCGACAGTCACGTGGAACCGCTCCGCTTCGAACGGACCTACCGCAAGAAGAGCATGCGGCGGGTGGGGAGCCGCCTCGTCATCGAGTGGGAGCACAACCTCTACGACCCGAAGGTGGCATGGTAATCGCACGCATCGTGAAGTTGTTCGAGAGTCTGTAGTGAGAACGGATGATTCGTCCAATGGACGAAGGAGGATGAAATGAAACGTGTATCTCTCTTGTTGTCGGTTCCGGCGGTCCTGGCGGGCATCACGGCCGGTCCCGCGTTCGCGCATCAGCACGAAGGCGACGTGATCATCGGCCGATCCGCCTCCGGTCAACTCCGGTTCGAGGCCGACCTTGATGAACCCCGCCTCCTGACGGCCGTGAACCGCCTCCTCAAGGGATGGGCCGCCGACGAGCCCGGCTTCGAGGCGTTGCTGGAGGATGAGCCGGACGAGGGCTTCTACCGGCTGGCCCCCGGCGCGCAGATCTGGCTCGAGGGCATCCTGCTCGATCCGGCCCTCAAGGCACGCAATCCGCTGAACCCGCTGCTGGTGATCGACTCGCCGGGCGACCAACTCCTGCTGGGCGACCAGGAACTCCACGACCACGTCATCTGGCACGTGGATTCGCTCGACGCGGGGTACGACCCGCTTCAAACCGTCTGGCAGGGCACGTTCCGGCTCGTGGACAAGGGGACGACGGGCTACGCCGCTTCGGAGCCGTTTTCCCTGAGTTTCACAACGGTCCCCGAACCCGGCACCCTGGCACTGCTGCTCGCCGGCTCCCTGACGGCCGTGCGACGGCGCAAGGCAGGCCGTGCCGCCGCGGAACGATAGAAGCATTGGTTGCAGCCCGAGCCCGCGCTGCCGCGGCGAGCCGCGCCGTGGCAGCGCGGGCGGGCGCATCGGTCGGTTTTTTCTTTGATCCCGGGCAAATGCCCGCCGTTGTCTCACAAAAGGAATGATTGCCGTGAAAGCGTATCGAATCACTCCCGCCGCCGCCGGGCTCGCGGCGCTTGTGCTCCTGGCATCGCCCGTACACGCGCAACATGCGGGCGACCTCTGGATCGGTCGTTCATCCGAAACAACCGGAAAGCAGCTCAAGGTCGCCGTCGCCATCGGCGGCTTCGATCCATTCGACCCGTTCCACAATCTCGCCGTGCTCGCCCCCTCGTCGGGGTTCTTCGAGGGCTGGAGCAGCGACAGCCCGGGCTTCGACGCCATCCGCACGCAGTCGCCGCCCGACGATACGTACACACTTGCGCCGGGCGCCGACATCTGGCTGGACATCATCTCCATCGACCCGGCGTTCGCCATCGTCGTCCCGCCGAACTACGACATCCTTGATGCGCCGGGGCAGTCCGCCCGGCTGGGCAATTCCCAGTTGCACAAGCATCTGATCTGGCTGATCGACAGCACCAGTCCCGGATTCGATCCGGCCCAGTGTACCTGGCACGCGACGTTCCGCCTGCGGGACGCGGGATCCACCGGCTATGCCCCATCAACGCCATTTACGGTCCGCTTCGCACGCATGTGGCTTGCCCCGGCCGATTTCGACTGCGACGGCGACGTGGATCTACAGGATTTCACGCGATTTCAGGCATGCTTCAATGGCCCCAATCAGCCGCCGGCCACGTCCGGCTGTCGCGATGCGGACGCCAACCGCGACGGCGACGTGGACCTTGAAGACTTCAACGTCTTTCAGGCTTGTTTCAACGGCTCGAACAATCCCCCCGCGTGCGGGTGACCGATCGCAGCGCTCTGCACAGGCACCCGGCTCTCGGCGCGCGCAGAGCACGGGCGATGATATCTCTGGCGTCCACAGGGGAACGGAGAACGAACTGGTATAATAATGGTTGTGCTCCGCGGCAGGTCCGCTGGGGATCGGGAAACGTGGCCGGATCGATGGTGGAGATGCAGTTATGATGCGTTCGTCACTGGCAACAGTGATGCTCGTGATCGTGTGCGCGGGCAGTTCCCCCGCCGCCCGCGGACAGTGCGCGATCTGGGCACCGCTGACCAACCTCAGCCGCGATGCCGGCCATTACGCCGTGGACGGCAACCTTGCCGTGGACTCGGCGGGCAAGGTCCACCTCGTCTACCAGAGCTTTCTCGACGCATGGGGCGCGGCGTATTACGTCACAAACCAGGGCGGATCGTGGTCAACGCCGTTGCAACTCGGCTCGCTCGGCGGGAAGGGCTCGGCGCCGAAGATCGTCATCACGCCCGATAACAACCTGCACGCCTTCTACGGGAAAGGCAATCTCTACTGGCGGACCAAACCGGTCAGCGGCGGCTCCTGGAGCACCGCCGTGCAGGTGGACGCCAACCCCGGCGGCGGATCATTCATTGAACAGGTAACCGTCGATGCATCGGGTGGCATCTACTTCATGTACGGACACCTGTTCGACAGCAGCGCGCCCGCACGCAACGGGATCTACGGTCGCTACAAGCCGCTCGGGGGTTCGTGGGCCGCGACGGAGCTGATCTACGGGAACAGCGACGACGGCAACTGGCCCTACGGCAACGATATCGTCGCAAACGGCAATACGCTCTGGGTCAGCATCGACGTCGACGGCAACTCCTACTTCAAGAAGAAGCCCTCGACGGGCACGTGGCCGTCGGGCAAAGGCACTCGTTTCCTGCAGGGCGCCGGGGGCGTCCGGTTTGCGTTCGACCCCACGTCCAGCGAGATCGCCGCGCTGTATGGCCGCAGTCTGCCCTGCACCGATCCCTGCGAGGACGACCCCTGGTTCGAGATCTTCGTCAAGTACTCGTACGACGACGGCGCAAGTTGGACGGCGGAAACGAACATCTCCATGTATGCGAACGACATTGACCGCACGCCATCGGGCACATACGACTCGAACGGCAACCTCCACGTCGTCTGGGAGAACTTCTGCTGCGACCATAAGCTCCGCATGCGATACCGCGGCCGGACCGGCGGCGTGTGGGACCCCGGGATCACGCGGCTCACCGACGACATCGGCGGACACGCCCCCAACTCGATCAAGGCGTTCGGCACGTCGCTGTTCCTGACGTTCTCCGATTCGGCGACCGGAATCGGCCTGTACGACGTGATGTTCACCACCGCGAACGCGGCACAGCCGCGTATCGCCGTAAGCCCCGAGGCGATCGCGCAGTCCACCGTCTACGGCAACGCGGCGCCCGACTCGACGCTGGCCATCTACAACCCCTGCGTCGGAACGCTGAACTACACGATTTCCGACGATGCAACCTGGCTCAGCGTCTCGCCTTCGTCCGGCTCATGCACGACCGAGACCGACACGATCACCGTGAGCTATCCGGGCGCCGCGAGCCTGGCGATGGGCATGTACGCCGCGTCGATCACGATTGCCGGGAACGGCAACAACGCTCCGAAGAACGTCCTCGTGCAGCTCCGGGTCCGGCCGGCGCCGGCGGATTTCGACCAGGACGGCGACGTGGACCTGACGGATTTCTCGCTGTTTCAGATGTGTTTCAACGGCCCGAACGAACCGCCGACCCTGCCCGGCTCCTGCGACGCCACGGACATCGACGGTGACCGCGATGTCGATCTGTCCGACTTCGCCGTGCTCCAGGGATGTTTCAACGGCCCGAACCGCGGCCCCGCGTGCGCGGGCTAGCCGGCAGAGCGGAGGGTCTGGTGCCGAGGTCGTCCTCCCCGCGCAAGCGGGGATCCAGACTTGATGACACAGACCCTGGACCCCCGCTTTCGCGGGGGTGACGGATGAACGAAACAACGGACGAACCCGCACGGCGCGGTGTCCGGGTTTCCTGCAGCGCCTTGCGGCAGCTACGGCTTCGCCTCAACGGCGGGCCTGCTGACCGGACTCGACGCCGGCGTCTTCTTCTCGAAGACGTCCGGCCAGTCGCAGCTCAGGCAGCGGGCCTTGTCCGGGGCGGACCAGAGCACGATCTCGTGGCGATTGGCCGAACCCCACTTCGACTTCGGCGGGACAAATGCCGAAAGCTCCTGCGACGTCCGCCACGCGGGGATGCTCTTCAATTCGCTGTCCGACCGGGCAACCACGGAATCGACCGCCCCCGTCGCCAACGTGAGCACCGACACGTTCCCCTTCCCGGTCTCGGCCACGGCGATCCGCGTCGCGTCCGGACTGACCTCGAAGAACCCCGCGGCGAGCCCGTCGGGCAGGAGCGCCTCGGCGTCGCGGGGGATCAGGCGCGTTACGGTCGTCCCTTTGTTCGGGTCGATCGCGAACAGCGACGCCCGCTGCGGCATGTCCCTCGATGTCGAGGGCAGCGTCACTTCCAACGCGGAGAAGAGCACCCGCCCGTCGGGCAGACATCGCACCTTCGTCTGGATCCCGAACACCACGCCGACCAGGTCGTCGGCGGAAGGAAAATCCTTGAGCCAGTCACCCGATTCGCCACGCACACGCCGCAGGGCCACGGTGCCCAACTGGAGCGCATCGCCACCCTCACGAGGCCGTACCTGCGTCGTCGCGTACACGAGGCCGCGGCTGTCCCGGCTCCAGTCGGGAAACATCGCCACGGGCTCCGCGACGGCCCGCAATTCGCCGCCCCCGACCGGCAGGACCGACAGCCGCAGCACGGGGTGGGAGATCGACTGGACACAGGCGACCGCCCGGCCGTCGGGCGAGATTCGCAGTTCCCAGACCTGATCCAGCGTTCGCGCAAGCAGCGGGCCCGGCACGGCCTTGTTCTCCGTTGCCTCATAGCTCTCGATCAGGCACACGTCGGCCGTCGCCCTTTCGAGGTCCTTCCATCGGTCGCCGAGTTTTCTGCTCAATTCTTCCTTGTGATGGTCGCGCACATAGAGCATCAGCGCCCCCAGTTCGCCGTCGGACATCTCGGCGGCCGCCTTCGGCTTGAACTGGTCCCAGTTGCCCGTCCAGGCGAGCGTCTCCTCCCGCAGACGATCGGCGAGGGCGAGCAGGGCCTCCCGCCGTGCCGGGCTCAGGGCCGCCGACGCGGCCGTCCACGTCGCGGCTTCCGTCTTGCGGCTTGCGATGAATCGCCGCGAATCCGGCATCCATGCGACCAGCTCGACCTTTTCGGCCACGACCTCGGACAGCTTGCCGGCGGCATCGCACAGGCGCAGCCCGTCCTCGGCGATGATCGCCGCCCGCTGCCCGTCCGGCGACCAGAACAGCCGCCGCGGGATGCAGCCGCACAACGCAAACACCGCCAGAACCAGCGCCGTGGCCGCGACCCGGTGGCGCGACGTCGCGCCGACCGACGGGCGAGCCCCCGCGACCGCCCACCCTGCGGTGCACATGAACCATGAGCGATGAGCAACGGACAACGCACGAGCGTTCATGTCGCATCTCCTCTCTGAGGGATCCTCACCGGCGAACGCCAGATCACGCGGCCGGACGAAGACGGCGCCGGGCCGGATGCCCGCTCGGACAACCGCCGACCGGACCAGAAGCCCGTATCGTCGCCGGTCGCCTCGGGACCGCGTTGCGGGCCCCCTTGCACGAGCACGACCGGCGGCGCCTGGGCCGGTTGCGGCGTCGGCGCGCGGAACAGCATCGCGTGAACGCCGAACCCGATCAGCACGGACGCCGCAATGCCCATCACGTTCCTCGTCATCCGCCAGAACCGATCGCTCTGACGTGCCCGGCGCAGCCGCTCGGCCGGGAACGCCGGCAGCGATCCGGCCGGGCCGTCGGCCAGCGCGTGCCGGGCGAGGTCGATCGTCCGCTCGAACTCACGGCAGGCCGCTGCCGCCTCCGGCCGCGCGTCGAGCCAGGCGGCCAGCAGCGCCTCGCAATCCGGCGGCAGCGCCCCCAGCGCCCGGTCCAGCATCAGTCTCTCCAGCGTTTCGGCATTCATGTCAATCCTCGTCCTGGTTCAGACGCTCCCGCAGGTTCTTCACGGCGTTGTGCAGCCGCGATCGCACAGTGCCCACCGGGATCGCCAGCACCTCAGCGATTTCCTCATAGCTCAACCCCTGGGCGAGCCGGAGGACCAACGCCTCCCGCTGCGGCTCCGGCAGATCCCCAATCGCCTCGCGCATCCGCAGACGGCGGGGATCCTCTTCGGGTACCGGGGCAGCCGTCAGGCCCTCGGAAAGCGGCAGGGTCGGCCGGGCCCGCCGAACGGCGTTCAGGCCCAGATGCCGTGCGATCGAAAAGAGCCAGGCCCTCGCGGAATCGGCCCTTTGGAGCCGGTCCAGTCCCCGCACGGCCTGGATGAACGTGTCGTGCAGCAGGTCCTCGGCCAGGTCGGGCCGTCCGGTAAGCCCCCGCAAGTATCGCAGCAGAGCCCCGCCGTGCTCCTCGTAGAGAACCCGAACCTGGACCATCGCCTCATCCATCGCCAGCCGCGTCCGGGCCCCGCCGGCCGCCCGCCACTTGTACGTCACGCAGGGCCGCCGGGAAGTTCACCGGAAGGCCGGGCGATGTGCAAGGGGATCGAAAACCAACGAAGCGAGGGAGCGAGGGAGCGACGGAGGAAGAAGACGGACACGGCGTGCCGAGTACGGAGTGCCGGATGCTGAGTATCGAGTGCCGAGTGCAGAGTCGTGAGTACCGCCTACGATATGCCGGAGTACAGAGTGCCGAGCACGGAGTCATGAGTGCCGACTACGAATTGCCGAGTACGGAGTGCTGAGTATCGAGTGCCGAGTACGGAGTTCCGAATGTCGAGTGCCAGGTGCTGAGGTCGTCATCCCCGCGCAAGCGGGGATCCAGACTTGATGACACAGACCCTGGACCCCCGCTTGCGCGGGGGTGACGAACGAACGGAACAACGAACCAACGGCGTGACGGACTGACGGAACAACGGAACGACGGGCTGATGAAACAACGGGCGGAGGGACTGACGAGACAACGGCGTGACGGACTGATGGAAGAACGGACTGACGGGACAACGTCGGAACGAACCAGGGAAGAACGGACCATGGACAACCGACAACAAACAACGGACAAGGGGCCCGGAGGACCCTCGCTGGCGCTCCGCGATCAACCGGCCGTGGCGGCTATGCCTTTGCCCACGAGTCGCGGGCGAAGCTCAGCGCCTTGGTCGCCAGGTGGTCGGCCGTCGGGAACATCTGGCGCCAGATCTTCGTCGCACCGGCCAGCTCGGGCAGCGCCTGGCCGAAGGCCTCGACGACGAACCAGCCGTTGTAGCCGGTCGCCTTGATCGCGGCGAAGCTCTCCTTCCAGCGGACCTGGCCCTCGCCGGGCGTGCTCCGGTCGTTCTCGGAGATGTGGACGTGGGCGATGCGCTTGCCGGCGGCGCGGATGGCCGTGTCCACGTTCTTCTCCTCGATGTGGGCGTGGAAGGTGTCGTACAGGATGCCGGTGCCGGGCACGCCGAGTTCATCGACGAACTTGCAGGCGTCCGCCGCGCAGTTGAGGAAGTACGTCTCGAAGCGGTTGAGGAACTCGACGGCAAGCGTGACGCCGGCGGCCTTGGCGTGCTGGGCAACGGGGCGGAGTGTCTCAACAGCCCGCTTCCACTCATCCGCCGTCCGCGGACGGCCCGTCAGCTCGCCGACCGGGGCGCAGACCGGCCCGGCCAGCGTCTCGACGCCGAGCGTCTTCGCGGCGTCGATGATCTTCTTGAGGAAGTCGATCGCCGCCGTCCGCACCGCGGCATCCGGGCTGACGGGCGAGGCCGTCGGCGGAACGACGACCACGGCGGTCCGCCCCAGGCCGACGCCGTCGAGCACCGTCGCGAGAGTCTTCCATGGCGATGCACCGGGATCGAACATCGGCACCTCGACGCCGTCATACCCCCAGCCCTTGATCTGCCGGAACAGGGGCACATGCTCTTCCGTCGCCGTCGCCGTCCACAACAACAGGTTCATGCCGACTTTCATGGGAAACCTCAGTCCGTTAGTCCGTCAATCCGTTGTTCTATTGGTTCGTTAGTCCGTTGTGCCGTCAGTCCGTTGGTTCATTGTGCCGTCAGTCCGTTCGTTCGTTGTTCCGTTCGTTCGTCACCCCCGCGAAAGCGGGGGTCCAGGGTCTGTGTTATCAAGCTGGATCCCCGCTTGCGCGAGGACGACGACCCCAATACCGGGCACTCACTTCACCTTCACCCACTTCTGCTGCCTGGCCGAGTCGAGCACGGCGTCGCAGACGTATTGCGTGGCCAGGGCGTCGCGGAACGTGGGGCTTGCGGGCTTGCCGGTCTCGAGGCCCTTGAGGAAGTCCGCGAGGGCGTTGATGAACGTGTGCTCGTAGCCGATCGTGCAGCCGGGGACCCACCAGCGGTTCATGTACGGGTGTTCGAAGTCGGTGACCATGATCGTCCGCCAGCCGTGGAGGTGCGGCGGGTCGCCGTGGTCGAAGAACTGGAGCTGGTGCGGGTCCTCGAGGTTGAAGTAGATCGAGCCCTTCTCGCCGTTGACCTCGAAGCTGTTCTGGTTCTTCCGGCCGCGGGCGTAGCGGGTGGATTCGAAGGTCGCCAGGGCGCCGTTGCGGAAGCGGGCGAGGAAGAGGCAGGCATCGTCGATCTTCACGGGCTTCTTGACGCCGGGCTTGTCCTGCAGCTCGCGTTCCTTGATGAACGTCTCGGTGGTCGCGCAGACGCGGTCGATGCCGCCGATCAGCCACAGGGCGGTGTCGATGGAATGGGCGAGCAGGTCGCCCGTGACGCCGGAGCCGGCGACGGAGGCGTCGAGCCGCCAGAGCGTGTTGCCGCCCTGCGGGACCTTCGCGCTGATGGTCCAGTCCTGCAGGTAGAGCGCGCGGTAGTGGAACACGCGTCCGATGCGGCCCTCGTCGATGATCTGCTTGGCGAGCGTGATCGCGGGGACGCGCCGGTAGTTGAACCAGACCATGTTCGCGACCTTGGCCTTCTCGACGGCCTTGACCATCGCGAGGCCCTCCTCGGCGTTCATGGCGATGGGCTTTTCGCAGAGGACGATCTTCCCCGCCCGGGCGGCGGCGCAGGCGATCTCCTTGTGATACTTGTTGGGAACGCAGATGTCGATCACATCGAGGTCGTCGCGCTCGACGAACGTCTCCCAGTCGGTCTCGGTGGTCTGATAGCCCCACTTTTCCGGCCAGCCCCTGAAGCGGTCGGGGTTCGAATCGCAGATGCCCCGGAGCACCGGCCGGTACTCGAGGTCGAAGAAGCTGTTCACCTTGCGGTAGGCGTTCGAGTGCGCCCGGCCCATGAACCCGCAACCGATCACACCGATGTTCAGCGTCTTGGACATGCAGCGTTCCTCCAGCCCCCCGACGGGGGCAATGATCCATCTCCAGGCCCCGCCGCGGGGCGCTGTCCGTTCCCAGGGCGGTATATATACCCGGAGGCGGCGCGGAAGGCCACAAGCCGGCGACGAAAAGCGAAATCGAAAGGAGCCGGGCGATGGCGGCATGGCTGCCGGGACGCAGACCTCGCCGCCCCCGCAAACCGGAGAAGTCCCGCCGCCATCCCGCCTGTGCGCAACGAGGGCCTCAGCGAGCCAGACGCACCGGGGCCTCGACCGGCCGGCCGGCGTCCAGCGGACCGACGGGGAGAAAACCCGGCACGCCCCGGCCAAGCGACCGGCGGGCCGTCACACGGACCGTGCCTTCCCACCCGCCGACGACCGGGCCCAGCGTCAGCACGCCCGCCATCAGTTCGCCGACCGATTCCGCGTCGGCCGCCGTGCCCGTCGCGGCGCACCATCGCTCGATCGGGATCTCGAACCGGGCGGCGCCGGCGATGAAGGACGAGGCAAACTCCGCCGCGCCGACCCGCAGCAGGAACGTCCGGCCGAACTGCTCGACCATCACCCGGAACGGCGACGGCGTCCCCTGGATAACGACGGCAAACTGCCCCGTCCCCTGCGGCCAGGTGCCGCAGACGGCGTTGACCACCTGCGCCTTCGCGGCGAAGTCGGTCGGTTCGGCCAGACGGCGAATGGTCGCTTCGTCACACTTCGCGTGGGACGCCAGGCACAGCGCCCGCGCCGCCGACTGCCGGATCGCCGGGTCGTCGTGCCGGGCGAGTTCGACGAGTCGCCGGATGCCGACGGCCTCGAGCACCTGCATCCCGAGCGAAGCGGTGTCGCGGGACTCGGCCATGGCCACGACCGGAGCGAGCTGCGTAATGCGGCCGAGGCCGATCATCCGGGCGATCGCCCGGCGTACGACCGGATCGCCGGCGGCCGACAGTTGCTGCAGGAAACGCGGCAGGTTCGCGTCCGTCACGCGACCGGCGTAAGCATCCGGAAGAAGGGCGCCTTCGTGGCGGTCGCGGAGGTAGCGCGCGGCCTGCGCGACGAGCGTCCGGTCCGTGAGTTCATCGCCGATCGTGTCCACCGACCGGGTCAGCGCCCGAAAACCGCGATAGAGGCCGAACGCGGCGCCGATCGCCAGGACGAAGACGAGAATCGCGCGGACGGGGATCCGGGAGGACAGAGGAATCTCAACGGGTTCGCTCGACGGCCGGACCGCGGGCCGTTCGCGCACGCCGGTGACCTGGTTGATGCCGCACGCCGGGCAGGTCGCGCCGCCGGGCTCCAGGAGGGCGTCGCAGTGGATGCAGTGTCTGGCCTCCGGCTTCTGCTCGGGCACCTCGACGCCGATCCAGGAGTCCTCGGCGAGGCCGGTGGGCTTGAACTGGAACGGCGGGCGCGAGTCGCCGATGCGGAAGGCGGCGTTGCACTTCGTACACACGGCCGTCCGGCCGAACGCCTCCAGCTCGGTGCGGTAGGTACGCCGGCAATGTGGGCACTGCACCCGGACCACGATCACCTCGTCGCGCAGCCGCCTTGACGCCCCCTTCATCGAGACGGTCACACCCCGCTGCGGTGCAGGCCCCCGGCCTGCCTCCGAACGCAGACAGGATGCCTGCACCGCAACACAGCCGACCGACCGATCCGGAGCGGGTCTGCGGCACTCAATATCATACCCGGCCGGGGTTCGACGCGAAGTGGGCGGTCCTGCGGCGGCCCCGTCAATCCGCGCCGGGCTCGGCCGTCGTCAGGGGGCCGCAGATCCACTGCCCGCGGGCTTCCCGATCGGCGGCGGCCGTCGTATGATCCCGCACGATGCGGCTGGGCGATCGAGTCAAGTCCCTTGTCGAATCGTCGCGCCGGTGTGTGAGCGCCGTGGCGGATGCCTTCTTCCCGCAGGCGTGCCTCGGCTGCCATACCGTCCTGTTCGGCCCGCGGCAGGAGTGGTGCCCCGAATGCCTGACGCTGCTCCTCGAGGCGACGGGCAGGGAATACTGCCCGATGTGCGGCCTCGACACGGGCCCGTACGAGGTCGTGGGCGGCCGGTGCCGGCGGTGCAGCCTCGAACGGCCGGCACACGAGGGCCTGGTCCGCGTCGCGACGTACAACAGCGTCGTCCGCAGCCTGATCCGCCAGTACAAGTTCGCCGGGCAGCAGCGGCTCGACGCAGCGCTCGGCCGGCTCCTTGCCGCCGCGATCGAGGGGCCCCGTGGCGA
>CAZUAI010000022.1:0-70103 GCA_964617875.1 uncultured Planctomycetales bacterium
TCATGAAAACGTAACCGCCCGGCACTAAACCACTTGGGACGGCAGTGCCATTCGAATCAGACTCCTTGCCGCCGTCCCGCGTTCAACTCCCTGTTGAGCGCGTCGCGGAGGTCGGGCCGCGTGCGCACGAGTTCCCGTACCGCCTGCATCCGGTCGCCCTCGTACTTCTCGACCAGCGGCGCAAGCGCCGCTTCCCACTTCTCCCGCGCCGATGTGGCGGAACCGGCGGTCGCCGGCCTCGTGGCCGGGGTGGCGGAGATGTTGGTTGTTCGGAGCATGGTTCGTCTTCCTTTCGTTGTTAGCTGGCCCGAGTTCTTTCGCTTGGCCCGGCATCGCCGCCCATGACAGTTCGGTGCCGGCACCCAATCAACGTTTGGGTGCCCAAGGGCGTTATGTCGTCATCGTCGTACACCGCAACCGTGTCCTCGGGGGCGGCGGTCACAACAACGCGATTCCACAACCGGGCCTTGATCCGGTGCAGCCAATCGAGCACCGAGCCGGCCGTGCGCTCCGACGGCATCGCGACGTTAAGGGCGTTCATCGGGTCAACGAGGTACAACGACAACGTGCCGTCAACGTCGATTTCGCCCGCTACCCCGGTGAGGTAGGCCGCGAGGGCCTCGCCGGCGAAAACCGGTATGCACCGCACCAGCCGGCACGCCTCCGCCCCCCCGGTGTTGACCGCGGCCGCCTCCGGTTGCACCGGCACGCCGTCGGCCTCGAGTTCAAAAAGCCGGCCCTCCGCCTCGGCCGTGTCGAGGCCGGCGAGGTCCAGCACCGCCGCCAGCCAGCCCGAGCGCGGAACCTCGTTGGCCGCCGCCACGGCGTAGCGGCCGGCGCTTATGTCCGCGTTGTCGAAATAGCGCGGCGGGCCAATCTGTATCATGATCCGCGTTTCCTCGTCGGGGGCGTCGGGGTCGGCATCGCGCCGCCGGCCAGCCTTTCGAGTTCGGCCCACGTTGCCTCGGCGGCGGCTTTGTTCATCGCGGCCAGCCGCGCCGCCACCGTCTGCGCGAGGGCGGCGGCACCCTCGCGCACATCGCGCGGCAGTTCCACCACGGGGAGACTTGCGAGAACGGCGCTTGTTTGCCTTACCGCCGCAAGCTGCCGGCCAAAGATCTCTGGTAAGAGAACCGAAGCTTCAGCACGAAGATCACGCAGATTCTGGGCCGCCCGCCGGGTCCGCTCGCGCGTGCGCCGCAATTCACGCAGCCGCTTGTACTCGGCCGGCCCAAGCGCGTTCGCCTTTTGGAGCGGGCGGAGCGTTGCGCTTTCTTGCGCGCACCGCACTTCCGCTTCCGCAAGCGCGTCGCTGTTCCCAAGTAGCGGTACGATTCCATCCCTTCGCCGCTGCGGATTCCAACGCGGTATTGCCGCCTCGGCTTCGTCAATGGCCTTGGCCTTCTCGGTGAAGTCTTCTTTGGGGAAATGGAGCCGCTCCCGGTCGAGGGCGCGACGCCAGCCCTCAACGCGGTCGCGTTCGTTTTGAATGCTCGCCGCGGACAGGGGAAGTTCGCCGATGGCGCGTAGGATTTCCTCCGCGGTCGGTTTTGGTTCGGGCAATGATGCCATCGAATCTCCTAAGAATGCTGAACAAATCGACGATTCTACGGGCCGCGGCCCGGGCGGCACACTTCCCGCACCAGCCGCGCCCAGCTTCCGCAACAAACTCATCGTGAAGTTGTCGGGCGTTTGCTCGCGCCCCGTCCAGCGCAAGGCGGCCAATGAAAAGCCCCGCGAGTCTATGCCAGTACGCGGCCGGGAGTTCGGACGCTTCGATGTCATGCGGCCCGCCGTTGTACTGGTCGTGGAGCGCCGCGAGGATGGCCCGGGCGCGAGCATCATCACGGGGCACCGGCACTCCCTGAATGAGAGCCACGGCAACCACCTCGCCCGCGGTAGCCCAAGCCTCGCTGATGTCTCGTTCGTCGGCCATGCTGTCCATAATCATCGTCTCGCTTTGTCACACCCGGCGCGACAAATCCGTGCCGTTTGCGTTACGTTCTCAGACCGCCACACGGGGCGGAGCACGTAGAACCCCCCGGCCTCGCCGGCAATCGCATCGGCCACACCAGACAGCCCGCCATCGCGGAGCCGCTGGCGGAGCCGGTGTACCGCTTGCCTCACTGTCCCCGGTTCCACCACGCGCCCGGCCCACACGTCGCGCCGCAGTGCGTCGAACGGCACGAACACGCCCACCCTTCGCGTAAGCCGCTCGAACAACCGAAACGAGATGCCGTTGCCGACGGGGCATCGGTGCCCCTTGTGGACAATCGAGAACGTGGCCGGGTCGGCTACCGGGGCATCGGGGTCCGGCCGCGGCGTGGCCGGCGTTGTGGCCGTCGAGCATCCGGCCGCAACCGCGTTGCGGTATTCCGCCCACGCCTGCGCCGCTTGTTCCTGCAACGCGAGCGCCGCCGCCAGCAGCGCGGCCGCATCGTCTGCCGCCGCCGGTATGTCAGGTGTCGTTGCCATCGCTCCCCTGCGAAAAGGTCGAGGCTCGCACGGCGTCCGACCACGCGCGAAGCTCTTTCGTGGCGTCGGCGGCGGTCATGCCCGCAACTCGCGGTCCCAAGGCCGGTATCTGACCGAGCACGCTTGAGAACGCCGAGCACAGCCGGTCTATTTCCGCCTCGTGATCGTCGCGGCCTATCACGTCGCCCTTCTCGCGGGCCAGCCGCAATTCGGTCAACTGCGCTTCGGCCTCCTCGCGCCGGGCCTTCGCATCCGCCGCCGGCCGCTGCCGGCCGGCCGCCCACGCCACAAGGTGCCGGGCATCAAACGACTTGTCGCCCGCTTGCTCGAGGCCGTCGGCCTCGCTGAGTGTCCTCCTCGACAGGCCCAGCAACCAAGCCGCGGCCCCGGGTCGCAAGCCCTTCAACACCTCAATCTGTCCTTTGACCGTCATGTCAGGCCCTCATCGAATGGGGGGGGGAGCGCCGGGCAACCGTGCGCGCGCAAAAATCACGGCATAGCTTGGCGTACGCGCCCGCCGGGCCCGTCGAGGAGAACCTAACCCCCCCCCGGGGGGGGCGTAGGCCGCGCGCCACGAGGCCCACAGGGCCGCCAGAAGCCGCGCAGGAGGAGCGCAGGGCCGCCGGCGCGTCCGGGGGTTCCTTGGGGCCGTCCGCGGCCGATGTGCTCGGCGTGGGGCCCGCCAAGCCCAGCCCCGGCGAACAGGCCCGACACCGCCCGTCTCGCCACTGCCGCCACTCGTGCCCACACGGCAGCCGCCCGCCGCCCGAGCCGCCGCATAGGTTGCAGTCTGCCCAGTCGGGGCCGTTGGGCCCGCTCGTGCAGTACACCCGGCCCGTGCCCTTGCAGTCGGGGCACCTGTTCACGATGCACCCCCGCGTTTCTGATTCGCGCCGCCTTGCTCGCGTGCCACACCGCCCAGGGCCAGGCGCAGCCGGGCCATGCGTTCCCGCAACGTCTGCGCCTCCACCGGCTCGTTGGCTTCGCGCTCCAACCGTGCCAAGTAATCCAAGGTCACAATGACCTCGGCACACAGCCCACGAATCGCGTCTATCGCGTTCATCGCTTGCAGTCCTCGCGCGGCACGTCGATTCGGACGCATCGCCAACCCCACGACCGGAGCATTCTCTTGAGCAACAACTTGAGCCTATAGGTCGGGCCGCGGCCCCACCGATCGGGGCCGGCCGGCTCGGGGCGAATCTCCAGCAGCAACGGCCCTCCCTCGCTGTCTTGCCTGTTCGTCATCCCGCAAACGCCCTTGCCCAGATAACCGCCGCCGCGCCCAGCAAGACCAGGGCCGCAAGGCCGCGAACCGCAACCGCCCATCGTTCCGCCGTTCTCGTACTCATCACGCAAGCCCCCCGGCTTGGCCGGTCATCCTCAAGAACACGTCGCTTTCGGCGAGCACGTCCAGAACGCAATAGGCAATGATCGTGTCGAACGCCCCCGCTCGGAACAGGTCGGGCGTTTGCTCGCCCGTCATCGCCGCCTTGTGATTCTCCATGCCCAGCACCTCGAGGATATCCGCCAGGGCGACGAAGGCGTTGTCATCGAGGCTGAATCGTCGGCCCCATTCAAGCATGGTGTCGAAGGTGTCCACGTCGCGGGCGACAAGGCACATCGGCGGCCGGATGCCGGCCCGAAGGTATGCCATGCGAAGCCGGCGCAGGTCGAAGTTGCGGACGTTGTGCCCCACGAGGGTTCTATCCGCCGCGTTGATCGCTTCGAGGTAGGACCGCAGGGCAATGAGCATCGCCCGTTCGTCGGCGTGGCCTTCGACAAGGGCACCGCTCATCATCCTCGGGGCCTCGGCACGCATGGAGTGAATGCACCGCAACTCGGTCTCCGTGCGGAGCCCCACACAGATAACGGGCGAGGTGTCGAGGAGGGCCAGCCGCTCGCCCTTCTTGGTGACGGCCTCAAGGTACTTCTGTCCGATCGTCTCGGGTTTCCACTTGGGCGAGGGGCTCCAGATCATCCGTGCCCACCGCTCCGCATCCTCCGGGCGGCCCTCCGCTGTCTCCAAATCCAGGGCGAGCCACCCGGGATCGGTCGGCATCGGGGTAGCGGGGACCACCGGCACGGCCGACGGCCACACCGGCGGCATCGTCGGATAGGTGCTCACCATCGTCGCCATCCCCGGCCGAAGCCGCCACGGCCACCGCCCCACGAGCCGCCGTTGCCGCCCCACTGACGCGGCGGTCGGGCCTCGACCATGCCGCTGTTCACCATCGCCATGAGGTTGCCGGGGTCGAGCACCGCCGGGCCAAACATGAGGTAGCCGCCGACGGTTCGCCCGTCGGGCAACGCCACTTCGGTTCGCAACAACACGGCTTGCGGCTGCGCCACCGGCATCGGCTGTGCCGGCCAGCCGGCCGGCATCGGCATCGCCGGGGCCGCCATCGGGATTCCGGCCGGGGCCGGGGCCGTCCGGGCGGCGAGCATCGCCGCCACTTTCTCACCAATCGCCTGCATCTCGGATTCTGTCACGTTCAGTTACCTCCGTTTCATGTTCGCGTTCATCGTCGGCGAGGAACGCCCCCGCCGGTCATTAGTCCGGTTCGTCCTCCGCTTGCGTGAGCGGCTCGATAGACTCGATGCCATGATTGATGTACGCCCACGCGGGCGGCACCATCCGGCTTTGCCCGCTGGCCACCAACCGAGATACCTCGCCGTTGATCGCGGCCCGTAGAGTCTGGCCCGTTGGCGGCACGATTAGAGACAACTCCAGATGGATCACGGCCCTCACGGGCGTAAGCGGAACCTCAGATAGCACACGTTCGATTTCGATTCTCACCTTGGCACCTCGCCTCGGCCGTCGCCGTTCCGGCCCGCGTTCAGTTCCGCTCGGGCCAAGCGGGCGACGGCGATTGCCAACCCGCGGCCCTTGGTCACGTCCCGGTGGGCGGCCCACTCCTTCGCCTGCAACGGACTTCCCTCGGCGATGGCCCGGTCAACGAGTCGCTTGAGGTCATCCGGGGCGAGGTCGGCGAGGATACTTTGCCGCTCCCGGCGTTCGCGCTCCGCTTCGTCAACCGTTACCTCGCGCTCCCGGTTCCGCTCGGCGGCCCGCCGCTGCGCCGATGCCCGCGCCTTCGCCCGGTCGGCCGCCTGCCGAATCAGGTCCGGGCCGTCGGATCGGAGAATGTGCAGCAGCAGCCCGGGGGGGTTGGCGGCACGGCCGTTGACCCGGCCCCGGGCGGTGCGGACGATCGCGGCATTCAATCCGGGCAACTCGACCAGCAACCGGTCTATTGTCTGCACGTCGATGTTGGCCTTGGCCAACTCCACCCGGGCCCCGGCTTGGCCGTCTTGAGCATGCGCGCCAGCAGCAGCACCCGGCGGCGCAGCCGCCTCTGTTGCTGCTCTGTTATTCTCTGTTCTCTCTGTTGGGGTCCACCCCCGTGGACCGTTTCGCACACCGGCGTGGACCGTTTCTCGCGCCGGCGTGGACCCTTTAGCCCCACCGGCGTGGACCCTTTCTCCATCGGAAACGGTCCACCGGGGTAGACCGTTTATGAGGATGGTGTAGGTGTTTGCATGGCCACGGCCCCCCCCACGGATGACGGCGAGCACGCCGGCCGTTTCGAGCCAGGCGATTCCGTTCAGCACTCCCTGTTTCCCCATGCCGGTGAGCGCCTTGAGCGTCATGTTTGATAGGTGAGCGGTCCAGTGCCGATCGAGGTGCCCGGCGATGACGATGAAGACCTTCGCCGCGGCCGGAGACATGCGAGCCACAACCCCGCGTTGAACCAGAGCCAGGGGCACCCGGCCGAAGGAAACTACGGCATCGTCGGGCCTGTCGCTCAAGGTCGGCCCCCCCGCCGGCGGGCCGGGCACCGGCCGTCACGCCACGAGCCGTCCGCCAGACACCGCGAGCACGCATCGGCAAAGGCGAGGTCGCGCGAGCCGCCCGCCGGGTCGTACTCCGACGATTTCGGATGGAGCCGAGAAAAGCCGCGGGCCCGTAGTCGGTCGATGGCCGCACACGCCCGGCCGGTTTCACGAGGGCACCGCCAGCCCCCGCGGGAGCCGCCCCCGGCCAGGGCGGCCCGTTCCGCCTCGAGGTCTTGCGGCAGGGGCGGGGCGTTCGTCGGCCGCGTGCTCATGGTTGGCCGTTGCGGACGCGACGCTGGGGCGCTACAATACCGGCGCTGGTCCTGATCTTGGCCCTCGGCGAAGCCTACGCCGGGGGCTCTTTTGTTGGTGCTCATACACTTATCCCCCTTGCTCGCAACCGGGCCTCAGCCGCCTGAATCTCGGCGCGTCGCCGCGCCTTCCTCGCCGGGTCGGCCCCGGGGGAGGGCGTCTCCGCCGTCGGCTCGCCTCCGCTCAGTCTCACGGCGAATCGCTGCAACGCCTCGCGCGAGGTGACCAAGCCGCCGGGGAGCCGCAGGGTTTCCAACTTCACGCCGCGCGAGCCACGCAATGCCCACCGCCAAACGGTGCTCAGGTTCACCGGCCGGTTCCTCCGCATGGGCGGCACCAGCTTGGTTGCCTCACGAAGCGAAATCACGTTTTCCCGGTTCAGGTCGATCATGTTCATGCCTCCATTGGCGAGTGAAGGCTACCACATTGCCCCCCTTACAACGCAGATGTTGTATGAGAAATCGCTGCTTTGCTCAGGAAATCGAGCGCAAGAAGAAGGGTGTTGTAAGACGCTTACAACACCCTGTTGTACGGTCTTCGCCTTACCTCGTGGCGTACGCCCCGAAGCATTGTCCGCAGTACATCTTGCGGTCCGGGTCGTGTGCGACGTTTCGCTTCTTGGCCACCTTGCCGCACTTGTCGCACTTCCCCATCGTCTTGTTGGATGAAGTACCCGACGGGCGAGCGGACCGCAGCCTCAACTCCTTAACTCGCTTGTCCAGATCGGCGGTTGTGAGATACTTGCCGGCCTTCTGTATCTTCCCGGTCTTGAGTTCCCGGCTCACCCGTGCCCGGTCCCACTTCTTGCCGGTCTTCTCGGTCATGTACTTTGCGGCTTCCGCGAGGGACAACCCGCGCCCGGCGTTATCTGCATCCCCTTTCTCCGTGGCGTGTTCGTTCCGCACGACGTCGATGTGCCAAAGGACTTCCTCCCGCGGCATCCCGCCGATCGCGTACCGCCTCAAGGTCCGGAACCTCGTATTCAGAACCCTACGCACGAAGTCCCGATCATCCTTGTCGGGCAAGAAGTTCACCGAGCCTAGGTTACGTCTGGTGTTGTGGTCTATCTTGTCTTCGGGAAGCCGGTCGGCGATTTCCTTGAGCCGTCGGATTCTGTCTGAATTGAGAAAGCGCATGTGCGACATCCTTTCTCGGGCCGTCGCCCCGCCCGCGCCGGATGTCGCCGAAACGCGGGACGGGGAGACGTTCGCCGGCCGTCGCCGGCTGCCCGTTCAACAGTTTACCCTATCTTCCGTAAGACCGCCTTCGCCTTGTCCGTGTTCGCTTCCGCGTATATCTCGGTGATGCTACTCCCGAGCCGATGCCCCAGAATGGTTTGCGCCACGTCGATTCCGTGCTTTCGACGAAGCTCCGTTGCAGCAAGGTGCCGTAGCTGGTTCGGGTGCCAATGGGGAACGCCGGCTTTCTCGCAGGCCCGCGCGATCGCCCGGGCGTACCGCTCCCGGTCGTAGTACGGCCCGAGCTTCCGGCCGCGCCGCTTCTTCTTCATGTGGCGCACGTGCGACGGATAGAGCGGGGTTCGGCGTCCCGCGCGTCGATTCTTTGCGCGTGCGGCCTCGGCTTCCCGAGGCGAGAACATGTAGGCGGTCGTCCGACGGCCCTTGAGGAACGGGGTAAGGACCGCCTGAGCCCTCGGACCAAAGTAGATTGTTCGGGTGATGCCGTGGTGCGCGGTCTTGTGGGCCTCGGGCGTAAACGCCCAGGGCGTGCTTGTCGTGTCGAGGTCGCACGGCCTCAGCTTGAGGAGTTCGCCGGGCCTCGCCCCGGTGAGCCGCTGCAACTCGACCAGCGCCCACACTTGGCGCGATACGTAGGGCTCGACCGCCTGCACGTGCTCGACCGCGACGGGACGCACCGGCTCGGACTCGGGGGCCTCGCTCCGGTAGGCGCGGAGCCCTTTGACCAGCTTGAGCGCCCCATACGTGGATTCGGGCACCAACTCGTTTTCGACGCCCCACGCGAACATCATGCGGACTCGGGACACGTCGCCGTTGACGGCCTTGCGGACCCGCCGGCCGCGGCGGCGCACGTGCTTCGGAGCCCCGGGCAGGAACCCCATAAGCTGTTCGCGGACCGCCTTGAGCATGAGGGGCCGGAACCCGGCCGCCGGGAAACGGCCGTATAGGTCCACGACGGGGCGGATCGCCCGCCGCATGTTCCGTACCTCGGTCGTCTGCGTGCCGTCGGCGGCCCGGTAGTATGTCTCACAGTACGTCAGGTAGCGGTCCGCAAGCTCGGCAACGGTGACGCCCTCGGGCATCGGGGCCTCGGCGGCCGGGGCCGATGTCGGGGGTGGTGCCGTGGGGGTGATTGCCGGCGGTGGCGGGGGCGCGGGCGGAGTCGGGCCAGTCGCCCCGAGTCCCGCGATTGCCTCGTAGTACTTCGCCCAGCTTTCCGGCGTGCCGTGGACACCGAGATAGCGGCGCTTGCCGTCGATCTCAACGAACGCCTGCCCTCGGGCACGATTCAGCCGGTACTTCGGTGGATTGAGTATTGACGAACGCGGACGGGCCATGCGACCTCCGTTTCTGGGGGTTTTCGGGTACATTTGTATCCGGAAACACCCGAAAACCCGGGTTTCCAAGGCCGCGCTGCCCGACGCGGGCAGGTACGCAAGTCGCGCGTTCGGCGTTATTTACATGTCACTGGGCGATACAGGACTTGAACCTGTGACCTCACGGGTGTGATCCGTGCGCTCTAGCCAACTGAGCTAATCGCCCGCACACGACGCCGTCCCCCCCCACCGACGTCACGCGAATCATAACCCTCGCGGCGAACGAATGCAAGTGCCCGCGTCGGACCGCCCCGGCCGTAACGCCGTCAGGGTCCGGCCGCCGGCAGAAGCACGCGCTGCCCCCCGTGCTCCCGTTGAAACGGCCGCCGGCCGGTCGTACGATGAAGTCTTGGCCGCCATTCCGGCCAGGGGAACCTCGATGTTTGACGCACTCAGCGACCGCTTCAGCGACGTATTCCGCAAGATCCGCGGGCGCGGCAGGATCTCCGAGGACAACGTCCGCGAGGTCATGCGCGATGTCCGAACCGCTCTGCTCGAAGCCGACGTACACGTGCAGGTCGTCAAGGCCTTCTGCGACGACGTCACCCAGAAGGCCATCGGCGCCGAGGTCATCAAGCTCCTCCACCCCGAGCAGCTTATGGTCAAGATCGTCCACGACGAACTGGTCAAGCTGCTCGGCCCGGTCGATCCGCGGATCCCGTACGTCACCCCCCCGCCGACCGTCATCCTCATGGCCGGCCTGCAGGGCTCCGGCAAGACGACCACGTGCGGAAAACTCTGCGTCCATGCGATGAAGAGCGGCAAGCGCCCCCTGCTCGTCGCCGCCGACCTCAAGCGTCCCGCCGCCATCGACCAGCTCCAGGTCATCGGCGGCCAGATCGGCGTGCCCGTCCACGCCGAGCGCGACCACCAGAACGCCGTCCGGGTCTGCCGTAACGGCATTCTCGAGGCCCGCAAGACCGACCGCGACCTCGTCATCCTCGACACCGCCGGCCGGCTCGCCATCGACGAGGAGATGATGCAGGAGGTCGCCCAGATCGCCCACACGACCACGCCGCACCAGATCTACCTCGTCCTCGACGCCATGACCGGCCAGGACGCCGTCAACACCGCCAAGGCCTTCAACGAGCGGCTCGAACTCGACGCCGTGATCCTCACCAAGTTCGACTCCGATACCCGCGGCGGCGCCGCCCTCTCCGTCAAGAAAGTCACCGGCAAGCCGATCAAGTTCATCGGCGTCAGCGAAAGGATGGACGGGCTCGAGGAGTTTCACGCCGACCGCATCGCGGGCCGGATCCTCGGCATGGGCGACGTCGTCACGCTCGTCGAGAAGGCGCAGCAGCAGTTCGACGCCAAGGAAGCCGCCAGGCTCCAGGAAAAAATGAAGACCGGGCTCTCGCTCGAGGACTTCCTGGGGCAGATGAAGAAGATGCAGTCGATGGGCTCGATGAAGTCGATCCTGAAGATGATCCCCGGCGTCGGCAGCGAGCTGAAGAACATCGAGGTGGATGAGGACGAAATCACGCGGATGGAGGCGATCATCCTCTCGATGACGCCGAAGGAGCGCCGCCGTCCCGACATCATCGAGGCCTCGCGCCGCCGTCGCATCGCCCGGGGCAGCGGCACGGAGCCCGAGGACGTCTCCGGCCTTATCAAGAGCTTCATGCAGGCCCGCGACATGATGAAAATGATGGCCGGCATGTCGGTGATGGACCGCATGAAGATGGGAACGAAGTTCGCCCAGATCTCGATGATGGGCGGCAAGATGCCCAAGCTCAAGGGCCCCACCATGGCCGACCGCCGCCGGATCGACCGCAAGGAAAAACGCCGCAAGCGCAAACGCGGACGGTAGACGCAAAGCGAAAGAACGGAAGAGGGCGCGCGGCGGGCGGCCCTTTCGGCCCCATCATCACACGGCATTCCTGCCCGGTGAAAGGTGATCCGCGCTGTCGCCGGGGCATTACGTCCCGACGTACCTCGCGTAAACGCCGCGCGCCTCCTCGGGCGTATCCGCGCCGCGGATGATCGCACGGCCGTCCGCGAAGACCGTTATCTCGTGCCGGCCGATCGCGACGCGGACCAGGAAGGCGTTGACCACCGGCGCGGCCGACGCCACCGCGCGAAGCCGCTGACCGACTGCGGCGAGATCGACCCGCGTTCCCGACGGCGGGCTGACCTGCACGGAACCCCGCCCGCACAACAACACCGCCCCGCCGCGCCGCTCGCCGTCAAGGTACTCGTACACCCCCCGCCGGCAGCACGCACAATCGCCCCGATCGTACGCACTCTGCACGCGAATCTGTGCGATATGGTTCGTCCACGCGTCGAAGTGGAACAGCCGCCGATCGACCGCATCAAGCCGCCCGGCCAGAATCTTGATCGCCTCCATCGCCTGGTGGCTCGCGACCCTCGCGACCACCGGCCCGAGCACGCCGACGGTGTCGCACGTCGGGCTCATCGCCGGCGGCGGCGACTCCTCGAACACACACCGCAGGCACGGCGTCTCGCGCGGCAGGACCGGCAGGCTCAACCCCGTCGCCGCGACGCACGCGCCGTACACCCACGGGATGCCGTGCTTCACCGCCGCGTCATTGATGAGAAACCGCGCCTCGAAGTTGTCCGTGCCGTCGAGGACCAGGGCCGCCCCGTCGATCAGCCGCTCGATGTTGTCCGGGTTCACGTCGGCGACGACGGCCTCGAGCCCCACCTGCGAATTAGCCCGAGCGAGCTTCCGCCGGGCCGCCTCGGCCTTCGGCAGCGCCTCGGCAACATCCTGCTCATCGAACAGACTCTGCCTCTGCAGGTTGCTCAACTCGACGAAGTCGCGGTCGACGATCCGCAGGAATCCGACGCCCGCCCGCACCATGAGGTTCGCCAGGGTCGAGCCGAGCGCCCCGCACCCGATCAACGTCACGCGCGAGGCCAGCAGCCGCCGCTGCCCCTCCTCGCCGATCGGTGCGAAGAGCACCTGGCGCGAGTAGCGGTCGAGGTCCGCGTTCATGACCGGCGCTTCCCGCTCTCGTCTTCCCGCGCCAGGGCGGCGAGAAAGCCGCCGTCCGGCTCGCCGACGCCAGTCGATGGCGGCGATTCCGGCGTCGCGGCCGGGTACGGACAATCCGGCTCCAGCCGTGGAGCAGCGAAATCATTCCCGGCCTTTGACGGTTCGACCTGCACGACCGTGGGCGGGACGGCAGCTTCCCCGCGCACCTTCGGCGTCGCCGAAGAGGACGGGCTTTCGCCCGCCCGACGCCGACGGATCGCCTCCAGTACGACATGCCCCTTCACGTCTTCGCCGCCCGACGCCGACGGCAAGGCCGGCGCCTCGGACGCCTCCGGTGACGGCCCCGTGTTCGCCCGCCCGGCCCGCGGCCGCCGCCGGAACTCCTGCCACGAATTCCGCCCCGCCCCGCCGAATACCGCCGCGAAGACCAACGAGAGAATACCGTCCAGATCACCGTTCGGGAGGAACACGGCACCCGTCAGGCCGAGCATCACGGCGACAACGCCGCACACGATCGAATCCAGCAGCAACGCCCCCGCCCGGCCCGTCAGGCACAACCCGGCGACGAGGACCATCGCGCCGCCCCCGATGCGGAGCGTCTGCACCCAGGCCGCGACGGCCGAGCGGTACAGCGGCGAGCCGCTCACCGCACCAAGCTGGATCATTCCGTAGTAGAGCATCAGCCCCCCGCCAATGGCCGCCCACAACGCCGTCGCGCGGACGCGTGCGCGAAAGTCCGCCGCATACGCCCCGTCCGCATCGTTCGATTCGCGGTTCATGGCATCTCCCTGTTCGCCCTATCGCGGCAATACATGAAACGCCAGCTCATCCGTCGCCAGGTCGAGCGTCGCGACCGTCCGCTGTGCCGCCCGGTGCAGGGCTCCCGGGTTGATGTATCGCACCCCGCCCTCGCGGACGTCGCTGCATTCATGCGTGTGGCCGAAAAGGACGTAGTCGAGCGTCCCGTCCTGCGCGAGCAGGCGGAACCGCACCTCGTGCCCGTGCGCCAGCGCGATCCGCCTGCCGTCCAGCTCGACCATCAGCGGCCCGTCCGGCCAGTGCAGGCCCAGTTGCGTGACGGCCTCGGCCCAGCCGTTGTGCGGCACATCCGTGTTGCCCCACACGAACCACAGCTTCGTCGTGAACCCCGCCATCTCCCGCAGCACCTCGACGCTGCCGATGTCGCCGCAGTGAAACACCGCCCCCACGGACGCCGCCCGGAAAACGTTGATCGCCTGCCGCACAGGGCCGACCCGTCCGTGCGTGTCCGAAAGAATGCCGATCACCATGACGATGATTATACCCGCAACGTCCCCGCCGGCACGCAGTCGCAACAGACCGACGGAAGAACGCAAGCACCGGCAGGTCACCGCCGGTTCATGTGCCGGTCCGCGAAGTCCATGTACCGCTGCCAGTCGTAGTCGCTGAGTTCGTGCCGGCCCGGTCGGATGTGGTAGCCGATCGTGCTCATGACCGGCCGACCCAACGGCGGCATCTCCTTGACGGCCAGGCCGTCCGTCCCGAGCAGGCGGTAGACCGGGTCAGCGCCCAGGGCGGAGAGGAACTCGCCGCGCGGGTCGGCCCAGCGGTCCTCCTCGGCGCTGGCTACATACACCGGCCGCGGCGCAATCAACGCGATCAGCTCGTGCTGATCGACCGGAAGGGCGTCCTCCCGCTCGTTGTACTCCTTGAAGGCCGCGCAGAACCAGTGCGGAAACCGATCGTTGATGAGCTTGACCGTCTCGCCGAAATGCCGGCGGCTCAGAGCCGCGCCGCCGCATCCGGAGTTGTTCGAGATCACCACGGCGAACCGCTCGTCCTGCGCCCCGGCCCACAGCGCCGTCTTGCCGAGCCGCGAGTGCCCCAGCACGGCCACGCGCTTCGTGTCGATGTCGCGATCCGCCTCGAAATAGTCCATGGCGCGGCTCAATCCCCACGCCCACGCGCCGATCGCGCCCCAGGCGTCCTTCGGGCGCGGGCGACCGGGCTCGTCGAACGCCGGATGCACACCGTTGCGGAAACCGTCGTCGTAATCCGGGTCGAGATCGCCGTAGTAAGCCGTCGCCACGCCGTAGCCGCGGGCAAGAATCTGCTCGATCGGGAGCAGCGACGAGGCGATCGCACGCGACCGCTCGCTGGCGCGGTTCCGCCGGACCCCCTGGATATCCTCCCGGACCCAGCTTGTGGTCACCCGCACGGCCGGGTCCGCGCAGACCCCCTGATTGCCGCAGAAGTTCAGGAGCACGAAGACCGGCGTCGGCCGGGTGACATTGTTCGGCAGGTACAGGAGGATATCCATGCCCGGCCCATCGTCCCGGCCCGTGAAGCGGACCGCCACCTGCTTCCGCGTGGCCGCGCCGCCAAAGGCCCTGGCGTCGCTCTCAAAGACCTCGAACGTCATCTCTTTCGGACGGCCGGGCGATCGGCCGTACACCTGGGTTCGGAAGAGTTCGAGCAGCTCCGGCCGGCGTCTTGTCGTCCAGCCCCGTGCATCCGTGACCTTCTCGCCGTTCCGCATGACGAGCGGGTCGGGCAAGGTGTACTTCGGCACCTTGCTTTCGTCGTAATTGACCGCCGGTTCGCTGGTTGCCGGGGCGGCGACCGCACGACCGGTCGCCGTCACTACGAACAACACGCCGACGAAACCCAGACCTGATTGTGTCCGCATTCGCGCCATAGGATCACCGCTCGCAATGGATCCCCCCGGCCCGCGCGATTATCCGGGGCTGTTCGGAGGATCGGTCCCATGAAACCGGGTGTCGGCAGTCGTGCGGCCTGCCCGATTCTCGTCGAACCAGCCCGCGCGGCTTGCCGCGTAACTGTCAAACACGGGCACGTAGGGCTTGATGTCCAGCAACGGCGTCCCATCCAGGACATCGATGTCCTTTACGTGCAGCATATTCCCTTCGACGCGCACGAGACCGACGCAGGACAGACCGATCGGATTCGGCCGGGCCGGCGCACGCGTGCTGAACACGCCGTGCTCCCGGGTATCCCGATAGGGAACGACCCGCAGCCGCGCCGCGACGCACCGATGGCACCAGTACAGCAGCCAGACTCTTTCAAATCCGTCCAGGTCGGCGAGTCCCTCCGCGAACGGCTCAAACACCTCGACGACGCCCTCGGCACCGCAGGCGTAGGCCGGCTGAATGGGCGTCCCCGGCGCTTCCGCGAACGGACTGCGGATGGTGCCGATGGGCCTGATCTCGAAGGTCATGGCGGGGGCCTCCTCGCGCGGATTGCGACTCACACGTCGCACGTCCGGATCGCCTGCTTCAGCGACTCGACCGGATCCCGCGTCGGGCCGTACTCGTGCGCAACGTAACCGGCGAAGCCCGTCTCGACAATCGCCCGCATGATCGCCGGGTAGTTCAGCTCCTGGTTCTCGTCGATCTCATGCCGGCCGGGGACGCCCGCCGTGTGGTAGTGGCCGATGAATTCCTTGTACTTCCGGATCGTCGCGATAATGTCGCCCTCCTGCACCTGCATGTGGTAGATGTCGTACAACAGCTTGACCCGTTCCGATCCGACGGCCTTGCACACCTCCACGCCCCACGCCGTGTGGTCCGCCATGTAGTCCTTGTGGTTCACCTTGCTGTTGAGCAGCTCGATGCAGATCGTCACCTTCTTCTTCTCCGCCAGGCCGGCGACCTGCTTGAGGCCCTCGACGCAGTTCTTCGCCCCCTCGTCGTCGCCCATGCCCTCCCGGTTGCCCGGGAACGTGATCACGTTCGGAAAGCCCGCCTCCGCCGCCGCCTCGATCGCACGGCGGACCGCATCCAGACATTCCGCGTGGTTCTCCCTGCGGTTCAGGCCGTGTGTCAACCGGTGCGTCCGCACCATCGTGCAGAGAAGCCCGTGCTGCTTGAGCACCGGGAACGCATCCGGCTCCAGCAGATCGATTCCCTTGAGTCCCAGCCTCGCGCACAGCGGCGCCGCCTGCTCCAGCTTCATCCCCCGCAGCGCCATCATCGAAATCGCCTGCCGGATCCGTCCCTTCCGCACGAGCGGCCCCGCCGCTTCCTCCGCCGTCGCCGAGCCCGCCCGCCCCATCAGCACAGCAGCAGCCGCCCCGGCAATCACGGCCCGCCGACTCAGCCCGTCCGACCCGCGTCCCGCCGCCATCATTGACCTCCCGCCCGCAACCGGGCGCATCAATCGACCACCCGTCGCCGCCGCAGCCTTCCTTATCCCGCGCCCGCCGCAAACGGGCAAGTCACCGGCCACGCGGACGCGCAGGGGCTGTAGTGGGAATGAGCGACACGCCGACCCGGTTGCCCGCTTACCCGGTCGCGCGGTTCCCCAGCACCGCACCCGTCCAATGGGACGATGCATTCAGCAACAGGAAACAGGCCGCGCGGCCTGTTTTCCACAGACCGCGCGGCCCTTGAAACACTCCGCGTCACCGCCCGAATACCCGGCTTACGAACCGCACGCGGCCGGGTTGTTCGGACCGTTGAAGCAACTCGAGAACGCGCTGAAATCGACCAGGTCGATATCGCCGTTCCTCGACTGGTCGAGGCAGCGGCACTTCGTGATGTCCGCCGAGCCACCCGGAGCCCGGTTCGGCCCGTTGAAGCAGCTCGTGAACACCGTGAAGTCATTGATATCGACGTCCGCGTCCGTCGGGTAGTCCTTGTGCACGTTCTGCGGGACGGCCGCGCATGCCGGGGAGACCTCGAAGCTCGCGGCCAGCGTCCCGTCCGCGCACGTGCGGACGACCACGTCCCACAGGCCGACGGCGGCCCCCGCCAGATTAAGGTCGCACGTGATCTGTGTCGCGCCGTCCACGGTCACGTTCGAGGCGGTGATGTCGGCCTGGCCGGCCTTCTTCAGCTTCACGGTCGCGCCGGCGGTAAACCCGGCCCCCGTTACCTTCACGCCCACCAGCGTCTCGCCGGAGAAGCCCCACTTCGCGTACGTCCCGTCGAACTGCCGATACGCCGTGTCGATGGCCGACACCGACGGCGGCGAGCACGCGACCGGCAACAGCCCCGGACTGCCGACGTCGCTGTCCGTCGGAGTGCCCGGCGTCTCCGGCGTCGCGTAGGCGTTGTCCACGCCCGCCGTCGAAAGCAGCCAGTTTTCGCCGAGATCGTTGTCCAGCACGTTCAGCTTTCCGTCCTTGACGTAGATGCTCCCCTTGCCGTCCGGAACCGGCCACGGGGCGCTTGTATTGTAGATCACGTCGTCCCGCACCTTGGCGTCCGAATCGATCAGCTGGAGGCGTCCGCCGCTGTTGCCGAAATACTCCCAGCCGCTGACGAGCGGATCGATGAAGATCACGATCGACGGATCCAGCGGACCCCATTCGGCCAGGAACTCCGTCGTCGTGCGGCTGGCGTTGTCGCCCGACGCGATGATGCGTATCGCGCCGGCCGGAATCACCTGGTTGATGTAGCCATTCGAGTCCGGCTCGCCCACGTCGTTCGTGATCGAGTACAGCGTGATCGCCTCGTTGCTGGTGTTCTTGATCTCGATCCATTCCCAGTCGTTGTCGGCCTGGTTGCTTGGATCGTACATGATCTCGGTAATGACCAGCCCGCCCCGCTGAACGACGAGCCGCACGGTGCCGTCGCCGCGGGAACTCTTCGCACCGTCGTTGACGCCGAACGTGAAGCTGTCATCGGGCGTCCCGACGCTGCATGTGTAACCGGGCTCCGGCGTATAGAGAACCGTGTTGCCGGCCAGAGTGTACGGCGTCGTCGTGATCGACGTGCTGCCGTCCTTCAGCGAACCGTGCGACGGCAGCGACGTGATCCTGTACGTCACGGGCCCGCCCGACGGGTTGCCGTCGTCGCAGTTCGTCAGCGTGATCACGTTGTCCACGCTGTCCATCAGCACGCCCTTGCGCTGCCAGAGCGGCGTCGGCGGGATGTTCCCCGTCGGGGCCGTAACGCCCGACAGGAAGCCCGGCGAACCGAAGTCGGTCGCATCAAAGAACCCGCCGATCAGGCAACCGTACGCCCCGCCCGCGCAGTCGCGGGAGTTCGCCCAGTTCGCGCCGACATCGTTCGATGCCACGTCGTACTTCCCTTCCTGCAGGTAGATCGACGATTCGCCGTTCGAAACCGGCCACGACGACGTGTTCGTGTAGCTCGCGATGTCCTGCACCTTGCCCGTCGCATCGACGATCCGCAGGAGTTCGCCCACGCCGCCCGGCGAATTTGCCAGACCGCCCCTGACGAGTTCGCCGCTCGCGGTATCGTTTGTCGCCGTCGGCGTGATGAACTGCGGAATCGTGTAGCCGTCCCACGACGCGGTGAACAGCTCCGGCGTCATGAATCGGTCGCCCGTCACGCCGCGCGGGATCACGACCGCCACGCCGTGCGCCGGGATCGAAGTGCCTTCCGGCCAGTCGCCCGAACGCCCGTCCTTGTCCGTCAGATACCACCCGGAAACGTCGATCGCCGAATCGGTCGTGTTGTAGACCTCGATCCACTCCGTCACCTTCGGCTGCAGCGTCTCGTTCGACGCCGGGTTGTACATGATCTCTGTGATGATCAGATCCCCACACTGCACGAGGATGGTCACCGTCGCCGACGTCGAGTTCAACGCGCCGTCAAATGTGTGGAATGCGACGCTCGTGTTTCCGCACGTCCCGTTGTTGGCGTAGCGTACCCGCTTCTTCTGGTTCGGAATCGTGTAGGGAACCGTCGTGATCTGGACATCCCCGTTGTCGACATCGTACAGGGCGCCGTTCGCCGGCAATGAGTCCACAATGAAGCTCAGCGTCGCCGGTTCGGGAAGGCCGTCGTCCGAGCCCTGCAGGGTCGTCGTCCAGCTGCCGCCCTTCGTCGTCCAGATCGTTGACCCCGAGGCCGACGGCGGTTGATTGCCCGTTGTGATCCCCTCGATCTCGCCCGGAGATCCGATGTCGCCGCCGGCGGAAGTAAAGATCGGCGTCTGCGTGTTCGTCCACGCACGCTTCTGGTTCTTGACCGACTTCTCCCAGTTCGCGCCGGAATCGTTGCTCGTGGCGTCCAGGTAGGCGACGTCCTTGATGATGATACTGGGGCCGTTGGCCGCGCTCGGCCACGGCGACGAGTCATCGTAGCCGACCTTGTCAATGATCTGATTGTTGTTGTCCACCAGCAACTCGACTTCGCTGTCCCGCGGCGGACTTGTCGGCGTCGTCACGCAGAGGTTCTGCCCGTAGTTGCACGGAGGCGTTCCCCACGGCGTGTTCTCAAGGTCGTCCGAATCCACGCCATTGTTCGCCGGGCTGTTCGACAGCCCGCTTCCGGAAATCACACCCTGCGGTGCGTTTCCCGGCCGCGGACCTGACTGGTCGCCCTCATCGGTCACCTGCACCAGTTTTTCGGCCGGGGTTCCCCATGCCGCGGTGAAGTCCGCCTTCGTAAGCGGCTTCGAACTCGTGCCCTTCGGTATGACAACAGCAATGCCGTGAGCGGGCAACGTGTACGGCTCGAACGCACCGCTGCGGCCATCTTCGTCGGCAATATACCACCCGGTGATGTCGATCGGATTCGCCGTCGTGTTATAGATCTCGATCCACTCCGTAATGGCCGGCGAGTTTTCGTCCGACGCCGGGTTGTACATGATCTCCGTGATGATCACGTCGCCCGGATTCGCCGCCCATGCCGACGACGCCACGGCCCCCACAAGGGCACCCACCAGACACAAGCAGACTGCCTTACTGGTCATTCCTCAGTCCTCCAAAAAGAAGCCAACCGGTTCCACGCTTCGACCCACATCCAGTGCTCAAACACGGGTGCTGCGCCTGCCCGGCGCAAGCGCGCACCACCCTCCCGCCCAGCGAAACCATTCTCCCTGAATTGCCTCGCAATTGCAAGTCAGAAAGGCATTAAGACGCGACAGACACCACACAAACGCTGTGACATTCGCGCGTCCAACAGGCGGAATCGACCCCAGGCACGCCCACAGACCCTTTACCGGGAACGGCTTACGAGAAGACGCCGTACCTACAGGATCTTCCTCGCCGCGAGATACTCCAAGACCACCGCCGCCGCCTCTTGCGGCGTCACGTTTTCCATCGTAATTGTCAACTCTGCCTTGGACGGCGGCTCATACGGATCATCCACGCCCGTAAAGCCAATCCCCTTCCCTTCCGCCAGAGCTGCACGAGCTTTCTTGTACAACCCCTTCGGGTCGCGTTGCTCGCACACGCCGATCGGTGTGTTCATGAACACCTCGATGAACGGCAACCCCGCCGCATCGTGCAGCTTGCGCACCTGGTCGCGGTCCTTCACGTACGGGCTGATGAAGCTTGTGAGCGTGATCACGCCGGCGTCGGCGAACAGCTTGGCGACCTCGCCGATCCGCCGGATGTTCTCCTCCCGATCCGTCGCCGAAAACCCCAGGTTCTTGTTCAGGCCGTGGCGGATATTGTCGCCGTCGAGCACGTAGGCGAGGTGGCCCCGCTGAACCAGGGCGTGCTCGACCGTGAACGCCAGCGTGCTCTTCCCGGAGCCGCTCAGCCCCGTGAACCAGACCGTCGCGCCACGCTGCTTGAGCAACGCCTCCCGGTCGCCGCGTTCCACATGTCCCTCATGCCAGGTAATGTTCGTCGCCTTGATCTCGCTCATCGGCCTGGGGCCTCCACCGCCATGCACGTTTCGTCGTAGACAGCCGCCGCGTAGAATAGCCGAGACTATATGGATCTCCACGCCTATCGACAACTGCCGATCCCCGAGTGGCTCGAGTTGTCCTGCCCCAGGTGCGACTACTCGCTCCGCGGCCTGCCCGAGCACCGCTGCCCCGAATGCGGCCTGCGCTTCGACATCGACGACCTCGTAACATCGACCACCCCCCTCCGCCCGCCCGAGATCACGCCCGCAACCCGCCCGGTCCCTGACCTGGGCATCGACTGCGGCCGCTGCGAGCAGCCCCTGCACGGCATCGACGGCAACACCTGCCCCGTTTGCGGTGAACCCTTCGACCTTGCAGACTCCATCCCGCCCCGGTTGTGGGCCGATGTGTCCCGGGGACTCGACGCCCTGCAATGCGAACTCACATTCCACCGGCTCCGCGATGCGGGCATCCCCTGCCTGTACCGCCGCCCGAACACCGCGCTTGACACGGCCCTCGGCGCGGCGACGTCCAGCTTCCGTACGGCCGCCCTGCAGGTGCGGCGGGATTACTATCTGGACGCCCTCCAGGCACTCACCACGTTCGGCCGGCCAGGCGAATCGCCCTGGACCTGCCCCACTTGCCGGGAAGAGGTACCCGGCAACTTCGACGTGTGCTGGAACTGCCAATCAGCGAGGGACGAAAACGCAACATGACGCAACCCGAGACGACGATGCAGACGCAGGAACTCCTCCTCGGCCACAGCCCCGACCCCGATGATGCCTTCATGTTCTATGCCCTCGCCCGGAACAGGATCCCGACCGGGCGATGGCGGTTCCGCCACATCCTGCAGGACATCCAGACGCTCAACGAGCGTGCCCTCCGCGGCGAGCTGCACATCACCGCCATCAGCATCCATGCCTACCCCTACCTTGCGGACCGGTACGCCCTTCTGAACTGCGGCTGCAGCATGGGCGACGGCTACGGCCCGCTCGTCGTCGCACGCGCGCCGATGGCCATCGAGGCGTTGCGAGGCAAGCGGATCGCCGTCCCCGGCACGATGACGACCGCCTTTCTCGCGCTGAACCTGCTGCTCGGCAAGGGCACGTTCGAGCACGAGGTCGTCATGTTCGACAAGATCCTCGACCACGTGGCCGCCGGCCGCGCCGACGCCGGCCTCATCATCCACGAGGGCCAGCTCACCTATCAGAAGCACAAGCTGCACAACGTCGTGGATCTGGGCATCTGGTGGCAGATGGAGACCGAGTTGCCGCTGCCCCTCGGCGGCAACGCCATCCGCCGCGACCTCGGCGAGCCCGCCCTGCGGGAGATTGCCGCCATCCTCCGCGACAGCATCCAGTATTCGCTGGAGCATCGCGCCGACGCCGTCCAGCACGCCCTCCAGTACGCCCGCGACATGGCCCGCGACCTCGCCGCCGAGTTCGTCGGCATGTACGTCAACCAATGGACGCTGGATTACGGCGACCGCGGCCGCCGGGCCGTCCGCGAACTCCTGGCGCGCGCCCACGCCGCCAACCTGATCCCGAGGCTCCCCGACCTGGACTTCGTCTGAAACGCGCCCCGCCGGCCGGCCCCGCGAAATCGAACGCGTCGCGCAACCAAACGCTCCTTCGGCCCGACACGCAAGCCCGGGCCCGGCCCGAGCCCCGAGCGAGAGCGAGGGTTGGCTTTGCAGACGCCCGCCCATCCGCAGGCGGCTCAAACGGAAACCAACCGTCTGTTTCGCACCGTGCGAAGCTCGCACCCATTCGCATGCCACGTGCGGAGGACCAGCCGCCCGCACATCCACCGGTCGCCTGCGTTCCCCGCTCTGTGGTGCTGGCCGTCCCGCGACGGGTAGAATGGGTCCATGGCACGACGCAACCCTCCTGAGGTCGCCGTGGCGAAGGCGGGTCGAGGCCCCGGTTCGTCGCCGTCCGTGCGCCCGCGCCCCTACGCGGGCCCGGCAGCCGTGATTCTGCTCGCCTTCGCAGCCTATGCCAACAGCCTCGGCAACGGCTTCACGTATGACGACCGCTCGATCGTCCTCGGCCATCCGGCCGTCCTCGAGGAGCATGACGGGAGACCCGTTCCCTGGTATCAGGCCTGGTTTGTCCCTTACTGGCCCGAGACGAACCGTCGAACCGATCTCGACGTGCTCTACCGCCCGTTCACGCTGCAAACCTATGCCTGGGACATGCGCTTCCTGGGACCGAACGGCGGCTGGTTCCACCTGGTCAACGTAGCCCTGCACGCCCTGGTGAGCGTGGGCGTGTGGTGGCTGGGACGGCGGCTGGCCGAATCCCCGGCGGCCGGCGTCGTCGCGGGATGCGTCTTTGCCGTACACCCGATTCACACGGAGGCCGTCGCCAACATCGTCGGCCGGGCCGAGATCCTCGCGGCCGCCGGGATGCTCGGGGCCCTGTACGCGCTCGACCGGACGCTGAGCACATCCGGCCGTGGACGCGTTGCGCTATGGGCCCTGGCGGCGGCCCTGGCGGCGGCGATCGCGATGTTCAGCAAGGAGAGCGGCGTCGCCGTCGTGCCGACGACGGCGGCATTCGCCTGGTGGCGATGGCGGGCCGACGGGCATCCGCGAACTCACTGGCTGCGGGCGGGGCCGATGCTCGCGATCATGCTGCTGATCTTCGCGGCGTACCTGTCGGCCCGCTATCACGTTTGCGGCAACCGCTTCCGCGTCGACGCGCAGATCATCGGCTCGGGCAACGTGCTGCACCAGACCTCGGGCCTGCCGCGGGCGCTGACCCCCCTGTCGCTCTTCGGCCGGTACGTCGGCCTGATGCTCTGGCCCGGCCGCCTGCTGGCCGATTACTCGTATGCGGTTGTCACACCCACAACGTCGCCCGCCGAACCGTTCTTCGTGCTCGGCGTCATCGCACTGGCATTGGTGGTCGCGGAAGCCATCCGCTCGTGTCGAGGAACCGGCGCCACGTTCGTCACGATCACCGGATGGGCGGCGACCTACGTCCTCGTAAGCAACAGCCTCGTGCTGATCGCGATCATGATGGCGGAACGCTGGTTCTACGGCCCGTCGCTCTGGCTGACGGTCCTTGTCGTCGTCGCCGTGCACCAACGGCTCCGGACGCGGGTTGGCGAGGAACGCCGGCGGCGGTGGGCAGCGGCCGCGTGGCCGCGCGTGCTCTTCGCGATCGCCCTGCTTGCCCTCTGCGCGCGGACCTGGGTGCGCAACCCCGACTGGCGGGACCTCCAGACGCTGTTCGAGCACGACCTGCATTCGCTGCCGCCGGGCAGGCGAAGCGTCCACGTCCTCGGGCACCTGTCGACCGCCTATCTCGCCCAAGGGCGACTGAAGGAGGCCGAGGCCCTTGCACGGGAAGCGGCACAGACAGCCCCCGAAAATCCTCAGGCGCAGGCCGCGCTGGGCAACGTCCTGGTGGCGACGGGCCGGGCCGCCGAGGCCGTCCCCATCCTTACGGAAGCGCTGCGCATGACGCCCCACAACGTCGAGATCCGCGCCGCACTCGACCGCGCCCGCTCCAGGGCGGCGGGCATCGACGTCGACGCAAGCCTTCAGCAGGCCCTGGCCGCCGTTGCGAAAAACCCCGCCGACCCGGAAGCCCACTATGCCGCAGGCCGCTTTCTCGAGGACACGGGCGATTTCGCCGCCGCCGTCGAGCATTTCAAGCGGGCCGCCGAGATCAGGCCCGATGACCGGGCGGCCTGGCTGGGCTGGGCGCGATCGCTGGCGGCGGCGTCCCGGCCCGAAGAAGCCGTGGACGTGTACGATCGCATCCTCGCCCGCTGGCCCGGAGCCGACGGATGGGAGGCCCACGCCAACATTGCCCTCCAACTCATGAACAGGCCGTTCGGCAAGCTCTATCAGCCGGATCGAGCCGTACGCCATGCCGAACAGGCCCTCGAACTCGGACCGGCCGATATGAAGGTGCAGCTTACGCTGAACCTCGCCGAGGTCTGCGCGAACTGCGGCCGGCTCGATCGGGCAATCCGGCTGTTTGAAGAGGTCCAACGACAGTTGCCGCCCGACGACCCGCAGCGCGGCCGGCTCCAGGAGCGGATAGACTACTGGCGAAAGCAGCGGTGAGTCCGCAAAGCACGAATGAGCAGGCCGGTCAAAGACAAACAAGCGAAGGCGGCAAAACTCGCCGGAACCCCGGCCCTCGCGGCACGACCACGCCTCCGAGCCCTGGCCGGCCCGGTGGGCGCGGCCGTGCTGGCCGTGGTCGCCTACGTCAACAGCATCGACAACGGCTTCACGTTCGATGATGTGACGATTGTCCGCGAGAACCCGGCCGTCCTGCCGGAGCACCAGGGCCGTCCGGTTCCCTGGTACCAGCCCTGGCGCGTTCCCTACTGGCCCCAGACCAACGTCCGGCTGGACATCGACATCCTCTACCGCCCGCTCACCGTGCAGACCTACGCCTGGGACATGCGGCTGGCCGGGCCGAACGCACCGTGGTTCCACCTCGTCAACATCATCCTGCACGCCGGGGTCAGTACGGGTGTGTGGTGGCTGGGCCGGCGGCTATCCGGCTCGAGCGCCGCGGGCGTCGTCGCCGGGTGGGTGTTCGCGGTCCACCCGATCCACACGGAGGCGGTCGCCAACATCGTGGGGCGTGCCGAAATCCTCGCCGCGGGCGGCGTCGTCGGGGCACTCTTCGTCATGGACCGGCTGTTTGCGTCCGGGGGCCGGCGTGCGGCGGCCTGGGGTGTTGCGGCGGTCCTTGGCGGCGCCGCCGCGATGTTCAGCAAGGAAAGCGGTGTGGCCGTGATACCGACCGCCGCCGCATTCGTATGGTGGCGGTCGCGGGCGGCGGGTAACGCCCGCACGCACCGGCTTCGGGCCGCGCCGATCCTCGCCGGCCTGCTGCTCTGCTTCGGCGTCTATCTCGCGATGCGCTACCACGTCTGCGGCGGGCGCCTCCGCATGGAAGGATACATCACGGGCGTGGGCAACCTGCTTCGCGGGGAATCGTTGCTCGCGCGTGTCCTGACGCCCGTATCGCTCGTTGGCCGATACACCGGCCTGATGCTGTGGCCGGCGCGGCTGCTGGCCGACTACTCCTACGCCGTCGTCGCGCCCACGCGCTCGCCGCTCGAACCCTGCTTCCTGCTCGGCGCGCTGACGCTCGTGTTGATGGCCGTCGGCGCGGCGGCTTCGTTCCGCGGCCGGCGGGCCGCCCTCGCCGTCACGGTCGGCTGGGCGGCGTCGTACTTCCTGGTCAGCAACAGCGTCTTCCTCATCGTCGTCCTGATGGCCGAACGCTGGTTCTACGGCCCTTCGGTGTGGTTGACGATCCTGGGCGTGTTGGGCGGTCAGTGGCTCATCCGACGGTGTCTTCCCGCCGTCGCGCAGGAACGCCTCCCGACCGCCCGGTGGCCGTATGCCGTGTTCGCCGTAGTCCTGCTCGCGCTGACCGGGCGGACCTGGGCACGCAACCCCGACTGGCGCGATCTCCGATCGCTCTTCGAGCACGACCTGCGCGCCACCGCGCCGGGCCGACGGAGCGTATTCATCACGTCGTCCGTGGCGGGCATGTATTGCGAGCAGGGCCGCCTCGCCGAGGCCGAGGCCCTGGCACGCGAGGCGGTGGAAACGTACCCGGACAGCCCCGACAGTCTGGCGGCGCTCGCCCGGGTCATGCTCGCCACGCGCCGGTACACCGAGGCCGTCGAGTTGCTCACGCAGGCCCGGCGGATGGCGCCCAGCGACCTCGGCATCCGATCGACGCTCGAGCAGGCGCAATCCGCCGCCGCCGGGATCGACCTGCGGGGAAGCCTGCGACTGGCGGAGGAGGCCATCGCCCGGGACCCGCACAACGTCGAGGCCCACTACGCAGCCGGCAGCGTCCTCGAGCAGTTGGCCGAGTTCGACCGGGCGGCGGAACACTACCGGCGAGCCGCGGAACTGGACCCGAACAACCGCCCGGCGTGGATGAGCTGGGGCCGTGTCCTCGGCATGGCGAACCGGCCGGTCGAATCGCTCGCCGTCCATGAAAAGATCATCGCGCGATGGCCGCCGTCCGAGTGCTGGGAGGCACACGCAAACCTGCCGCTGCTGCTTGTGAACCCGGCCCTTCGCAACCAGTACCCGCCGGAGCGCGCCATCCGTCACGGCGAGACCGCGCTTGCGTTCTGCCCGCCCGAAAAGCGGATCGACCTGACGCTCAACCTGGGTGAAGTCTGCGCCCAGTTCGGCCGGACGGACCGGGCGATCGAACTCTTCGAAAGCGTGATCCGCCAACTCCCGCCGGACGACCCCCAGCGACGCCGCTACCAGGAGCGCGTGGACCACATGCGACGACGGCAGTGACGGGCCGCCCGATGTCGCCGCCGCAGCGGCCCGTCGGCGGCTACAGCACGATCTGCTCCGACGCCGGATCGAAACGGGCCACCTTGCCGCTGCGAAGCGCGAGAACGCCCATCTGGAGCGCCGTCTGCACGCGATAGGCCAGGTCCACCGGGCCCGGTGTTTCCCGTTGCCGCGTCCGGCAGCATGTCAGAAAGTCCCGCCAGAATCGCAGTAAATCGTCCGCGTGTTCGATCGGAAACCGCTGCGCCTTCTTCTTCGACTCCGCCGCCGGGGTGAAGATGATCTCATTGCCCTCGAACGTCAGCGTGCCCTCCCAGCCGCGAATGATCGGGCTGCGGCCGAGCGGGCCCCTCGGCGTGCCGCCGGCGAAATTGTTGCCCTGCGTGCCCAGCAGGGCGATCGTATACTTCTCCGGGTAATCGATCAGCATGTTGAACGTGTCCGGCACCTCGCGTTCCTGGTACCGGAACTTGCCGCCCGTGGCCACGACCATGCTCGGCATGTTGACGTCGAGCACCCACGCCACCGGGCTGAAGCAGTGCGGGAACAGGTCCGTCGCCGGGCCGCCCGAGTAGTCCTCATACATCCGCCAGCGGAAGAAACGGCTGGCGTCAAACGGCCGTTTCGGCGAATCGCCCAGAAACGCCTCCCAGTTCAGATCGCGCCCGGGTTGCGCATTCGGATCGTCGATCGGCATGCCGCGCTCGCCCCAGTCACCGACCCGGAAGTACCCCGCTTCGGCGTGGATCGGCTGGCCGATAAGCCCGTCCTTGACGAGCTTCCTCGCCTGGTGCCACGCCGAGTCCGACATGTACTGCACGCCAAGCTGGAACACGCGGCCCGACTTCTTGACCTCGGCGACCATCTGCCGCGTCAGCTCGAATTGCCGCCAGTGCGTCACCGGCTTCTCGCAATAGACGTCCTTGCCCGCGCGGACGGCGTCGATTACCTGCTGACCGTGAATGTGGTCCGGCGTCGCGATGCACACGGCATCCACATTCGAGTCGGCGAGCAGTTCGCGATGGTCCATATACGGCGTTCCGCCGTACTTCGCCGCCGCCCGCTCCACACGCGGCCGGTAGACGTCGCACACGGCGACGATCCCCACGTTCACGCCGGCGCCCTTCAGCAACGTTATGGCGTCCATGTGGTTCGTGCCGCGGCCCCCAACCCCGATAAAACCTATCCCGATACGCTCGTTCGCCCCGCGTGTCGCCGTCGATGCCCGGGTCAATCGGGCGGCCCCCACGACGGCGGCCGTCGCCGCCAGGCCAACGCCCCGGACAAACTCACGACGGGTGGAACCGCCCACCATACCCGACCGTTCAACTCGCTTGGACATCGTCTGATCCTCCGTAGGCTCCTGCCGACCCGGAATTCCCACAACCCGCCCCCGCGTACCAGAAGGGCACGCCCTGGACGAGAGCCGCCACTTGCCGAACCGGAAGTATATCGGCCCCACGCCCCGCGGGCCAATCCCCCGCTACCCCCGGGGGCGGCAATAGCCCCCCCCGGGCTGCGTTCTTCCTTTCGATGGTGGTAGCTCAGCAGCAACAGGCCTTTAGAACAGGAGCATGTACCATGCGCTATCTGAGTATGTTGGGATTGGTCCTCTGTTCGACGGCGATCACACGCGGTCAGGATCGGCCGGAGCCCCGCCGCGAACGCCCGAATGTCGAGCGCATCTTCAACGCCCTTGACGCGGACCAGGACGGCAAGATCGACCGGACCGAGCTTGAAAGGAAGCTCCCCGAGATCATGGAACGCCTCCGCGAACACCGGCCCGGCCAGGAGGCCCGGCGCGAAGGCCGTGATGAACCGGGGAAGCCGCGGGACGAGCAGCCGCAGCCCCCTCGCAAAGTACGCCCCGATGCGGAACGCACACGCCCCGCTGCCGACGCCCCCCCCGCCGGACCCGGCGGACCGCCGCCCGAGATGACCGAGCGAATGAATCAGATCGTTGAGCGGCGGATGCGGGAAATGATCGAACGACGCATGCCCGAGATCAAACAGCGGATCGAGCAGCTCGTCGAGCGGAAGGTCCGTGAGATCCTCTCGCGCGAACGCCCCGACCCCGCCGCCCCGCCGTCGCCGCGTGCCATGCAGCCCATGCGGCCGCCGTTCGAACAGCAGCCCCCGTTCGGCTGGCGCGACCGCCCGGCATTCCGCTACCCGATGGGATTCATGCGCCGCCCGGCGTTCGGTCGGCAATCCCAGCGCGGCTGGTGGCCCCAGGCCGGAGGGCCGATGGGCCGTTCCGCCGCCCCGCCGTGGGCCGACCGAGCACAAGGACAACGCCCGCGTCCCTGCGATCGGCCCGAACTCGACCCCGACCGCCCCTGTGATCGGCCCGACTTCGATCGTGACCGCCCCTTCGACCGCAGGCCCGGTGGCCCGGCCGCCAGAGGCCCCGACCGGTCGAGGGGCGATCGCGATGACGGCCCCGATGACTCGCCAAGGTCGCCCCGGCACAGGCCGGAACCGGACCGATGACGGACACAGCCCCGGCCGTGATTGACGGGGCGGTCCCGGGAAGCATAATGGGTGTTTCGCCGATCCGGCGCCGAGGCCGGGCCCGGCTGATGCTGGCTTCCCGAGGGTCGGGACCGTTCCGGGCAACGTGAAACCGTACGGCGGTTCGGGTGGGCGCATGGAGGAATCCTCGATGGAACGCGACAAGAGCGGCGATCTCTCGCGAAGGCAGTTCGTCAAGACGACGGCGGCGGCGATGGCCGCATCCAGCGTTCTCCCGAAGCTGGCCCGGGGCCAGGCGTCCGGCAAGGCGTTGACCGTAGGCGTGGTCGGCTGCGGCGGCCGCGGAACCGGCGCGGCCATGGACGCGATGAACGCGGACCCGAACGTCAGGGTCGTGGCGCTGGCCGACGTGTTCAAAGATCGGGTCGATGGCTGCCGCGCGACGCTGAAGGAAAAGAACAAGTGCGACGTTGACGAGAAGATGTGCTTCGTCGGCTTCGACGCCTTCCGGAAGATCCTCGAAACGAAAGTGGATTACGTGATCCTGGCGACGCCGCCGTACTATCGGCCGGAGCAGTACGCCGCCTGTGTTGACGCCGGCAAGCACGTATTCATGGAGAAGCCCGTGTGCGTGGACCCGGTCGGCGGCCGGAAGATGCTCGCGGCGGCCGAGAAGGCCGTGCAGAAAGGCCTCTCCACCGTCGCCGGAACACAGCGCCGCCACCAGAAGAGCTACATCGAGACGATCAAGCGCCTCCGCGACGGGGCGATCGGCAAGATCCTCTCGGCGCAGGCCTACTGGAACAGCGGCCAGTTGTGGTATCGCAAGCGGGAGGCCGGCTGGACGGACATGGACTGGATGATCCGCGACTGGGTGAACTGGGCGTGGCTCTCCGGCGACCACATCGTGGAGCAGCACGTGCACAACCTGGACGTCATCAACTGGGTCCTCGGGACGCTGCCGCGCAAGGTCGTGTCGATGGGCGGCCGGGCACGCCGCGTCACGGGCGACCAGTTCGACTTCTTCAGCTCCGATTTCTCCTATCCGAACCCCGACGCCCCGGACAAGCCCGACATGGACATCCACGTGCTCAGCCAGTGCCGGCAGGTAAACGGCTGCGCGAACGACGTCTCGGAACGGGTGATCGGCGAGAAGGGCGTCTCGAACTGCAACGGCTGGATCAGTTGCGTCAGCGAGAAGATCGAGGGCGGAACCAACCCCTACGTGCAGGAGCACAAGGACCTGATCGAGGCGATCCGCAGCGAGAAGATCCTCAACGAGGCCCGGCAGGTGACCGAATCGACGTTGTGCGCGGTGATGGCACGCATGTCGGCCTACACCGGCAGGGCCATAACGTGGGACGAGATGATCAACTCGAACCTGGTGCTGTGCCCGCCGGGATATGAGCTGACCGAGGAGAACATCGCCGCGGGCGTCATCAAGGCTCACATTCCCAGGCCGGGTTCGGTCTGAAGAGATCCTCCGTCGCCCGCTGGCGGCGGCAAACGGAAGAAGCCCCGCTCGTGAGCAACGCGAGGCCCCTGTCGGCAAACGACAGGGGCCTCGTCCGTTCTCAGAAGCGCCCTGCGGAACGGCCCGGAAAAGGTGCCCGATGGACAAACGGAGAAGCAGAAGAGATCATGTGCCGGAAGGCTGCGCATCGACCGTCGCCGGCGTGAGCCCCTTCTCGCTTTCGCACGCTCCCGCTCTCGCACCTTCTCAACCTCTCACCTTCGCACATTCTCACTCTGCCGCTCTTCCGCCGGGATGAGCACGACGCCCGGTTCATGTATGAGTTCAGCGCCGGGACGAAGCCGGTCGGCGATGGCTTGCAGCGGCTCGCCCGTCGTCGGATGGGGCAGATCGGGCGCGAGTTCGGCGAGGACGACGGCAAGGTAGGCGCGCCTGAGGATGTCCGGCGAGGGCAGCTTCAGTTCCGGTGAGTCGAACACGACCGTCCCGTAGAGGCAGAGGTCGAGGTCGATCGTTCGCGGCGCGTACTTGTCCGCCGTGCGCGTCCGGCCGAGGTCGGCCTCGATCCGACGGAGTTGCTCGCGAAAGCGAAGCGGGGCGACGACCGTTCTCAGCAGCACGGCGGCATTGAGGTAGTCCGGCTGCGGCCGACTCCCCAGCGCCGGATTCCGATACACGCGTGAGGCCGCGAGGACCTCCCCCAGGCCGCGCAGCCGTCCGGCGGCGAGCGGCAGGTAGCGGCCGGGCTCGATGTTCGACCCGAGCGAAACGAAGGCGGATTGCGGCTCAGGCAAAGTCCTCGGCCCGCCTTTCGATCTCGACGCCGACGGACCGCGCAAAGCGCACGGCACCGGGCTTCTCAACGCGGACGCGGATCCGCGAGACGCCGGGCATCGCAAGGCCGATCTTCGCGATGTCGGCCGCCAGCCCCTCCACGGTCAGTCGTTGCGACGATTCGACGTGTCGGATGACCTCCTTGGCGACAGACCGATAGTTGACCGACAGCGAGAGATCGTCGGCCGCGCCCGCCGCCCGCAGGTCCGCAAACAGCGTGATGTTGATCAGGATGTCCTGCTTGTGCTCCCGCTCCCAGTCGTTCACGCCGATGATGCCCCGGACAAGCAGGTCCCGGATCTCCACGCGGTCTTCAGCCATCGTCTTGCTCCCGGAAGCCGCACGCGAACGGGCCGCCCGCGGCGCCCGCCGCGCGAATCGTTGACACCGCCGTGCCGCCGCAGGACAATGCCCTGCCCACGGCCGGCCGTACAGGCCGCACTGCCGAAGCCGGCCAACCGGCCGGCAGGGGCATACCAGTATAGCCGGCCCTGACGAGGAGACGAACGGCTCTCATGCCGAGACGCAATCTGGTCTGGCTCCTGGTGGTCGTCGTATTGGGCGTCGGCCTCTGGGTATACCCCAACACGATCCTGCGCCGGGACATGCTCTACCGCGAGTTCGGGCTGCTGCTCGACGTCCGCGCGCAGATCAAAAAGTACTATGTCGAGGAGGTCGCGGACAAGACGCTGCTGCGCGGCGCGATTCGGGGGATGCTCCAGGAGCTGGACCCCTTCAGCGACTACCTGGACGGCGAGGAGTACGCGCAGTTCAAGAAGCGCGCCGCGGGCCAGTTCACGGGGATCGGCGTCGAAGTGAGCATCAAGGACGGCTACCTGACGATCGTCAGCCCGATCGAGGACTCGCCGGCGTATGCCGCGGGGCTTCGGGCGGGAGATCGGATTCTCGAAATCGACGGCGAGAGCACGCTCAACCAGACGCTCGCGGAGGCGGTGATCCGGATCAGCGGCGTGGCGGGAACGAAGGTCCGGCTGAAGATCCGGCCGGCAGGATCGGAGGAACTCCGCGAGGTCTGCATCACGCGGAGCGTGGTGACGTTCCTCTCGGTGAAGGGCGTGCATCGCCGGCCGGATGGAACGTGGGATTACTTCCTCGATCGCGACGCGGGGATCGGCTATGTGCGGATCGCGAACTTCGAGGAGAACACGCCCGAGCAACTCGACCGCGCCGTGCAGACGATGTACGGGGAGGGGCTCCGCGGGCTCATCATCGACCTGCGCGACGACCCGGGCGGCCTGCTGAAGAGCGCGGTGTCGATCTGCGACCGCTTTCTCAGCAAGGGGCGGATCGTGTCCACCAGCGGCCGGGCCTCCGAGGAGGAAATCTGGTCGGCGACGCCCGAGGGCGACTACCGGATGCACGAGCCGCTGCCCCTGGTGATCCTCGTGAACGAGGGTTCGGCCAGCGCGTCGGAAATCATGGCCGGCGCGCTGCAGGATCACGGCCTGGCCGTCCTCGTCGGGGAAAGGACCTACGGCAAGGGAAGCGTGCAGAACCTCATCGAGATGAACAAGGGCGCGAGCGCCCTCAAGCTGACGACCGCGTACTACTACCTTCCGAAGGGCCAGCGCATCCATCAGAAGGGCGTGCAGCCGGATGTCGAGGTGAAGCTGACCCGGGAGGAGAAGCGGGAACTGTCGATGCGCGGTGCGCCCACCTCGACCCGTGCGGCGACGACCCCGGCGACAACGACGCGGGCCGCCGTCGCGGATCGGCAGCTCGAGAAAGCCGTCGAGGTCATGCGGCAGAGGATGGGCCTCTCGCCGACGACCAGCCAGGCGACGACGCGACCGACCACCCCGGTCACGAGATCGGCGGCACGGGGTTAGATCCCGGCAGGGTGTCGCGGAGCGATGCGGCAGGCCTGCGCGGCGAACAGAGGGCGCCGGCGGTTTCCCGGCGAACGCGCCGGTGGCGGCCCGGACTCCTGAGGCCGGTTTCTCGGAATTCGCTGATGAGCGTGATCCTTGGCATCGAAACGTCGTGTGACGAAACGTCCGCCGGCGTTGTGGCCGACGGCTACGACGTCCGCAGCAACGTCGTCGCGACACAGTTCGACTTGCACGCGAAGTTCGGCGGCATCGTGCCGGAAATCGCGTCGCGGGCGCACATCGAGAACCTCGACGGCGTCGTGCGCGAGGCGATGGACCGGGCCGCCGCATCGCGCGACTCGATCGACGCGATCGCCGTGACGTACACGCCGGGGCTCGTCGGGTCGCTGCTGATCGGAGTGACCGCCGCGAAAACGCTGGCCTGGGCGTGGGGCAAACCGCTCGTCGGAATCAACCACATCGAGGCCCATGCGTGCAGCGCGGCAATCGCTCTGGGACGTGCGCCCTGGCCCGCGGTGGCCCTGGTCGTCAGCGGCGGACACACGTCGCTCTTTCACGTGCGGGGCTTCGACCGCATCGACCGGCTCGGCGGCACGACCGACGACGCCGCCGGTGAGGCATTCGACAAGGTGGCGAGCATCCTCGCACTCGGCTATCCCGGCGGGCCGATCATCGATCGCGTTGCGTCCGAAGGCGACCCGGGAGCGATCGCGTTCCCGCGCACGATGCTCGGGGCCGGCTCGCTGGACTTCAGTTTCAGCGGCATCAAGACGGCAGTGCTCTACCACGTGCACGGACCGGGCCGCACAAGCGGCGGGCTGGAACGCCTCACGCCGAAAGACATCGCGAACGTCGCGGCCAGCTTCCAGGCGGCGGTGGTCGATGTGCTCGTGGCGAAGACGATGCTGGCCGTCGAGCAGACGGCCACCCGCACGGTCGTGGTCGGCGGCGGCGTGGCGGCAAACCGCCGGCTGCGAACGGAACTGGCCACGGCGTGCGAACGGGCGGGCGTGGCCCTGCACCTGACGCCGATGGCATACTGCACGGACAACGGCGCGATGGTGGCCGCCCTGGCCTGCCACCGGCTGCAAGCGGGGCGGACGGCCGCGTTTGATCTGGAGGCGAAAGCCTGACACAGTGCGAACGTGAAAAACCGGGAAGCTGACAAAGTGGCCCCTGCCTTTCGGAGGACGTAGACGTGCGGACATGCCTTGCTCGCGGCCGGACGGTGGTCTTTGTGAGCCTCTGCCTTCTTGTGCCCGCGGGCGCCCGGGCCCGGGCGGAATCACCTGGCGGCGCAAGGCCCTGGGCCTTGGACTTCCGCTACGCGCCGCCCGACTGGCAGACGTCGATCTGCCTGCCCGATGACTGGCAGAAGACGCTGGTCGGCAAGGACGGCGCACTGCTCTACGACTACCCCGGCAGAAACGCGGGCTTCAGGACGAAGATCACCGCCGGGTTTGCCGGCCCCGGCGAATGGGTGCGGCAGGAGCTGGACTCGCCCCGCGTGCCGATCGTGCGGACCGTCAAACGCTGCGGGGCGGTCGAACTGACCGAGGAGGCGTTTGCCGTCGTGCCGGCGTCGATGCAGCATGTCACGGCCGAACCAGGCCGTTCCGCCTCCAACTTCGAACGCCTGGGCGCCAAGTCGGTCGCGCCCGGCTGGGCGGCGCCGACGGTCCCCTGTGACCCGGCGTTTCGGAACATCGCCGTTGGCTGGGGCGAGGCAATCCGCTACCGCTTCTGGGCCGGCGACGCGGCCAGGTACACCGTCGTCTTCGGCCTGTGCGAAGGCCATCATGCCCGGGCGGGTCAGCGAATCCTTGACCTCAAGCTCGAAGGCAAGACGTGCAAAACGGTGGACATGGTTGCGGAGAAGGGCCGCAACGTGCCCGCCGTGTTCGCCTTCGATACGACCGACGGGAACGGCGACGGCTGGATCGACATCACGGTGGCCGCCGCGGCCAACTCCCGCGACGTCAACACGATCCTGAACGTGCTCTGGGTCTTCCGCGCGGGCGACGCCCCGCCGCCGGAGGATCTGCTGACCGGGCAGGGCGCTGCAGCAGCCCTGCTCCATCTCGACTGCGCGGAGGACCGCGACCAGGCCGGGCCGGGCCGCTGCGATGTCGCGATCCTGCGCTTCCACAACACGGGCTCGGCCGAGGTAACGGCGGAGCCGACCCTGACCATCGAGAGCGAGCTGGACATCCGGCCCCATTGGCCGCAGGGGACGGTGTTGGTCGCCGGCGGTCTGGCGGTCCGCACCACCTTCGCCCCGAAGCACGTCGAGGAACGGCCCGGCCGGCTCACGCTGCACTTCGGCCCGGTGACGCTCCTCCCCGGCGGGCGATACGCCCTGGCCGTCGGCGCCATGCGCACCCGGCGAACGACGACCGTACCCGCCGACATCGGCGAAGCCGAGCGTTTTCGCGCGCAGGCCGCCGACTACTGGCAGAAGCTTGATCTGCCGTACGGGCGCATCGAGGTGCCCGACGCAGGTGTGCAGGCCCTGCTCGATTCATCCATCCGCAACATCTACCAGGCCCGCGAAATCAAGAAGGGCCTGCCGGCGTTCCAGGTCGGGCCGACGTGTTACCGGGGCCTGTGGGTGGTGGACGGGTCGTTCCTGATGGAGGCCGTGACGTTTCTCGGGCGCTCGAACGAGGCCCGCGACGGCATCCGCTACCTGCTCAGCTTCCAGCGCGAGGACGGCGCGATCCAGATCATGGACGGCCACTGGAAGGAAACGGGCATCGCGCTCTGGGCCGTGACGCGGCACGCACGGCTGACGGGCGACAAGGCCTGGCTCGGCGACGTCTGGCCGAAGCTCGAACGCGGCTTCGCGTTCATCCGCGCGATGCGACGGATGGCCTCGGCCGACCCGAAGGCCCTGAACGCCGGCCTGATTCCCGACGGCATGAGCGACGGCGGGCTCGGCGGCAAGTATCCCGAGTACACGAACGTCTACTGGACGATGGCGGGCATGCGTGCCGCCGTCGAGGCGGCCCGGTGGCTGGGCAGGACCGAGCAGGCACAGGACTGGCAGCGCGAGTACGACGACTTCAGCGCCGCCTTCCGTCGTGCGGCGGAACGCGACATGAAAACCGATGCCCACGGCAACCGCTGCCTGCCGATCCGCATGCGCGACGACCAGAACGTGCCGCTACAGAAGGCCCAGTGGGCGTTCCTCCACGCGGTTTTTCCCGGCAACGTGTTCTCGCCGGACGATCCGCTCGTGCGGGGCAACATGGCGATGTTGCGCGCCGTGGAGGAAGAAGGGCTCGTCCTCGACACCGGCTGGGTGGCCCGAGGCGTGTGGAACTATTTCGGCTCGTTCTACGCCCATGCGTGGCTCTGGCTGGGCGACGGCCGAAAGGCCTCCGAAACGCTGTACGCCTTCGGCAACCACGCTTCGCCGCTGCTCGCGTGGCGGGAGGAGCAGATGCCCGTCGGCAAAGGTCCGGAGAACTGCGGCGACATGCCCCACAACTGGGCCGGCGCGGAGTTCATCCGGCTTGTGCGACACCTGCTGGTGCTGGAACGCGGCGACGCGCTGCATCTCTTCGAAGGGCTGCCCAAGGCATGGGCGAAGCCCGGCGCCGGCATCCGGCTGCGCGACCTCGCCACGGAGTTCGGCCCGATCTCGCTGGAGCTGCGCGTGGCCGACGACGGCGCCTCGGCCCGCCTCAAGCTCGACCCGCCGGCGCGAAACCGGCCCGCGAAGATCATCCTGCATCTCGACGGCTGGTCCGGCGACAGGGGAACAAAGGAGTTGCCGACGACCGGCCCCGTCGAGCACGACATGAAGCTGTCGAACGGATAGCGGGTGGGCGGACCTCCGCGGCCGCGGGTGCCCGTTCCCGCGGCGTCGCCCGCGCGACCCCCTACCGAATCTCAACCTTGCGGATGTACGCCGCCGTCGGACGCCCGGTGTAGGCGTGGGCTTCGATGCGGACGCGAACGGTGCCGCGGGCGGCTCCACCGAGCGGTACGGACTCGGTCGCCCACTTGCACCGGGTGTCTACCACCGCGTCCTTCGCGAGCGCCTCGCCCACGTACACCTTGAGCACGAACGGGCCGTCCTGCTCGTCGGAGGCCAACTCGATCCGGAGCGCCGGTTGGCCCGTGTCGGCAACGCGCAGCTCGGCCGTGATCGCCGCCGGGCTCTCCGGCGTGATCGGAAAGAGCGTCAGCAGGTTCGTCCGGCCGTAGTCCTCCGGCAGCACGCACTTCCCCGGGTCGGCCGCGCACGCGGCGACCGTCCACCGGCTGTCCCAGAGGCTCACCTCGTGCGGCACCACGGGCGTCCAGATCGCGGCCTTCTCGTCCTCCCACTGCTCCAGTGTCGGCGGAGGCTGCGGCGACTGCACGGGGATCCAGTAGGCATCCTCGGCGATGCGTCCGCCGGCGCGGCAGATGACCGCCTCGGCCACGCCCTGGCACGCCGGAACGACCGTCTCGAACGTGTAGTCGGCGTGGGAGAACTTCGCGGACGCGATCGCGCCCATGCCGCTCGTGAGCCCCGGGGCGAACGACTTGTAGCCCCTCAGGCAGCCGACGATCCCGCCGGCATTGGCGGCGGTCGTGTCGGCGTCCTGCCCGCAGCGGATGGCGATCTCGATCGTCTTGAGCAGATCGCCGCCGCCGTAGAGAAGCCCCATGACGACGTAGGCGCCGTTCAGCTTGGCGTCGATGTTGTACGCATCGCCCGGCGTGCAATCGAGGTCGTCCTGCCACTTCGCCTCGACCTTTCGCCACGTCGCCGGCCAGTCCTTCGGGTTCTCGCGGTGCCAGCGGACGACGTCGCTGATGCAGCGGTGGTACGTCGACTCGCACGGGATGCACGCCAGTCCCGCCTCGACGACGCGAGCCGGATCCGCGCCGGGGGCGAACGCCGCGGTGTACATGCCAGCCATGACCATCCCGCCGTAAACGCCGTCGCCGTAGTTCATGATGTGGCCGAAGATATCGCACAGGCGGTTCGACTCGCGCGGCAGGTACGGACAAACGAGGCCGAGTACGTCCGCCGCCATCTGGAAGTCGATATCGTCGGCGTGGCGGTTGTATCGCGGATGACCGGACTGCGGCGGCAGGATGCCGTGGCGGATGTTCTCGCGGGCGTACTTGTTCGCGTGGTAGAGCGCATAGTCGGGCTCGGCGAAGGCGCGCCCCGCCTGCTCGTACGTGATGTCGAGTCCGTGCCGCTCGAGGGCGCGCAGAAAGCTCAACTCCGCGTAGCAATCGTCCTGATGGAGCGCCCCGGCGATGAGCGTCGGATCCCATGGCCGGATCGGCCCGAGAATCGGCCGGCCGTTCGACTGGAACTGGTACGGTTCGCCCCAGCAGACGCCGATCATCTGCCCGGCCCAGGCGCCGCGGCACCGGTCGGCGTAATCGTCCTTCGCGAGGCGAACGGTACGAACCTGCTGACAGCCCGCCCCGGCCATTATCACAAGCGATATCAGGACAAGGATTGGATATCTCATGGCGGAGCATCGTACACGTCCGCCGGGATTCTCGCCACACAACATGCAGAACCGCCGTACGGCCCGCGTACGGGTCTGCCCATTCTCTCTGGCGAGCGCGAAGAGCCCATCCCAAAACTTGTCCGGATGGGCAACTTGCGGCGAAAAGCCGTCTGCGCCGCAGGGTTTCGGGATCGGTTCGAAGAAAGTGGCGACACGGCAGGGCGACACGCCGCCGCCCCTCCGGGGCCAAGGGTCACGATTCGTTTCTCATCGGAGCATTCCATTCACAATCATGTTCCTGGCTCTCGCCGGAATCGCCGGGCAGCCCCCCGCGCATCGCGTGCTCGTCTTGGATCGTGCAGTGCCGTACCGCCGGGAGTACAATGTCTCTCACCGAAATCCTTCGCAGGGAATTGCCTTGTGGAGTGAGTGACCGTGCGGTCAACGATTCAGCGTATCACGCGGCGACGCTTTCTGAAGGCTGGTGCCGCCGGGGCGATCTCGCTCGTCGGCGGCGCCGTGGCACGGTCTGCTCGCGGTGCTTCGGCGCCCGCGAGCCGGACCACCGGCGCCCGGTGCCGCATCCGCCCGGATCTCCTTGACAAGACGACCCCCGCGGGTGTCGAAGTCATTCAGATCACGACCGACCCCGAACTCGGCGGCTCGCACATCTACATGGAGGCGCAGATCTTCACGGCCGACTCGCGCCATTTCGTCCTCCAATGCTCCGGCCACGCCCACGGCAGCGACCGGAAAGATCCCCGGCACCGGTTCCTCCGGTGCGACATCGACGACGGGTTCTCGCTCCACCCCCTGACCGACGAACCCGGCGCCGTCGGACCGTCGGTATCGCCCGACGGAAAGCACCTCTACTACTTCGTCGAGGAGACCAAGCGCCAGGGTGGGCGAATCCATCTCAAGCGCGTCGGGCTGGACGGCACGGGGCGCGAGACGCTGATCGTCCTGGACGCCCCGTTGCCCGGAACACCGTTTCGCCCCCGCCGCCTCTACCCGCTGTCCACCATCTCGTCGGACGGCAGGCGGCTGGCCACGTCCGCATTCCTCGGCGACGGCAAGATTAATCCGCCGCCGTTCGGGCTGTTGGTGTTCGACCTCGACCGCCCGGCTGTCCGGCTGGTCATTCACGGCGACACCTGGAGCAACATGCACCCGCAGTTCTGCCGCGCCCGCGATGCCGGACTCGCGAGAGACATTCTCATCCAGGAAAACCACGGAAGCCAAACCGACGCCAACGGCGAGAGGCAGAAAAAGGTCGGCGGCGACGGGGCCGACATCCACGTGATCCGTGACGACGGGACGAACCTGCGCGATATGCCGTGGGGGCGAGACGGCCACGAGTTCTGCCAGGGCCACCAGTGCTGGCGCGGACGGACGGGCTGGGCGATCACCAGCACGGTTGTCCCCCAGGCGGCGACGGCCGAACTCATCGAAAGCCTGCCCGTGCCCCACGTCGGACACGTCGGCCTGAAGGCCCCCGGCGGGGTGCGGAACAAGATCAGCCGCGGCTTCCCGAATCCACGCTTCTACCACTTCGCCACGGACGCCGAAGGCACGCGGCTGGTGTCGGACCACGACCCGTTCGGCCCCGAGGCCCGGATCTGCACGGCCCGGTTGGGCAAGCCCGGCGTTGATGCACTCAGCGAATTCGTCTGCCTGGCGCGGCCCCGGCCCTCGGGCCGGAAAACCGCACACATGCACCCGTTTCTGTCGCCGGACGGGCGGATGGCCTTCTTCAACTCCGACGAATCGGGCACGCTCCAGGCATACGCCGTCCGCGGGTTTGTCGCGTAGCTCCCCCGGCCGCTACCGCTGCAGTCCGTCGAACGGCGGCGGGATCTCCCACTTGCCCAGCAGGCCCACGATGTCTGTCGTGCCCACGGGCCGCGGCAGCGCGTAGAGTTCACCGTACGTGAATCCACACATCGCGCCCTCGAAGCCCGCGGTCGAGCGGACGTAGTGATGCAGCCGCTTGATGCGCTCGCCGTCGAATTGCGACTTGTAGCAGGCGATCGCCTCGAGCTTCTGCTCAAGCGTATCGGTGATGTCCACCACAATGCGGGACGGCCAGTGCGTCACCTCCGCCGACGATGGCACGGGGCGATAGAGCATGTGGTCGATGCGGTGCGGGGCCGTGCCGCCGAACCGGTCGTCCCAACGCGTCAACTGCGAGTAGAACCGCACCGCCTCCGTGAGGAGCTGAGCCTGGTAATGGTCCGGGGAGGCGGCCGGCGTGCGTCCGGCCATCCCCACCAGGATGCGCGGCCGGTACTTTCGCAGGACCGTGGCAAGCGCGTAGCGGGAGGCGGTCGTGTCCATCAACTCGCGGTTGGTCAGGGTCAGAATCTCGCACACCTGCACGCCCAGCACCTTCGCCGCAGCTAGGGCCTCGGCCCGCCGGGTCTCCGAATCACCCCGCGGCGTTGGCTCACCGTCCGTCATGTGGATCAGGCCCACCCGATAGCCCAACTTCACCAGCCGGGCGACCGTACCGCCGCTGCCGATCTCGATGTCATCGGGGTGCGGAGCCGTAAACACAATATCCAGTTGATCTTGCGCCATTTGTACGCCTTTTGCCTTCGAGTCCTGTTCTGGTGACGACGTGCGAATATAGTACGACGCGACGTGTCCGGCAAGCGTATTTGGCCAGATGCGGACTGGTCCGGCCAACGTCGCATACTGCAATAGGCGGTTGAGGACGCTAAAAGGGTTCGGCTCAAGCTTGCTATGACGTTCGGTCGAACGTATCCTCAATTGGCCGTGGCTCGCTGGTCAGAAAGGAGACAAGTCATGACCTATCGCAGTCGTTCTTCTCTTGTCATTATGCTGTTGGCCCTCGGCGTGCTGTCATTCGGGGGTTGCGTCGGCCTGGGCGGGTGCGGCGGTTCGACCCTGCTGTCAGCGGGCATAAAGATCGCCACCGGCCAGATGGACACCCTGACCGCCGAAGAGATTCTGGCGCTTGTCGATTTCGTCCAGAGCCAGGGGTACCCTGTCCCGAGTCTGACGGCGGACCAGGCGGCCCTGATTGTCGCCTTCCTCAAGGCCAACAACATCAAGACCTTTGAGGACGTCAACCGTGTCATCGAACAGGCCCAGAATGACCCGGGCAGCATCACGCTTCCGGCAGGGTTCCTGGAGCTGTTCCGGGAAGGGCAGTTCGGCAACCTGCCTTCGGCGTAGCCGAACCACCAGTCTGTTCAGCATGACGTTCCCGGCTCTTGCCGGAATCGCCGGGCACACCCCCGACCGGGTCGTCATCTCGACGCGGCTTGTCCGACCGGCGGTCAGGCCCTATACTGTTGGCCCGTGAGTCGCGCGGCTGGGGGATGTGACGGCGGAGGGACGGTCATGCGGTTGAAACGTCAGGGTCTGCTCACCGTGTGGGGCCTGTTGGGCGCAATCGTCGCATTCTCGGCGGGTTGCCAGGAGGCGGTGCGTCCGGTCCGCGTCGGCGTAACCAAGATGGACCTCATCGGGCCGAACCTTCTGCCGGAGGCCCTGTTCGGCCGCTGGGAGGCGTTGCGCCTTGACCTCGGCCTGTACCTGGGGCTCGACAAGTTCGTCCACATCGAGTTGCTCAAGCCGCGCCAGATCCGTGTGCATCTCGGCACGGGTCGCGAGGCATTCGCGATCGTGGATGCCGTCGAATACGCCGAAATCATCACCGGCGACAACGACGTCGTCCTGGCCTCCGCCGTCAACGGAGCCGGCAACACGGAGCGGGTCGGGCTGATCGTCACGCGCGCGGATTCGCCCGTGCAGTCGCTCGGCGAGTTGAAGGGCAAACGGTTCGACTTCGGTCCGAAGGGCGATCCGCTGATGGACGTTGCCGCCGTCTGTGCCCTGTCCAGGGCCGGCGTCAGAATGGCCGACATCGAGAAGGACAAGCTGCTCGGCGAGTATCGTCACCTCTTCTCGCAGGACGTGGCCAAGGCCGTCGTCTACGAGAAGGTGCCGGCCGGGATTATCGACGAGGCGGAGTACAACAAGTGGCCTGACAAGGGCGGTTCACTGCTGCTCGGCACCGTCTCGAAGGACCAGTTGCGGGTCCTCGATCGCACGCCGCCGGTGCCCGAAATGGTCGTCCTGGCATCGAAGCGGACCGACCCGGCGCTCGTGGCGAAGGTAAGAAACTACTTCCTCGAGGACGTCAACAAGAAGCAACTCACCGTATTGACCTGGCTGGGCGTGAAGGGGTTCCGGGCGGCGCAGCGCGAGCAGTACGTGCCTTTTGCGCAGCTTGTGCGGGCGGTCTATCCCCCCGCCCCGCCGTCTTCAGAGCCGGCGGCGGAGAGCCGATCGCGTTCACGCCCGGAACTGGCTGAGGTTGCGCGGCGTTAGCCCGCGCAGGCCCCCACGCCCTCCCGGATGTGCTCGTAGATCACCTGGACGCGGCTCCCGATCGAGCCGACGATCGGCATCGCGGACAAGACGAGCAGCGCGAGCAGGATCGCGTACTCGGCACCCGTCGGCCCGTCCTCCTCGCGGAGGAACCGACGCCATCGTTCCCATCGGGTCTGCCTGTTACGGCCGGCCATATTCACACCCTCTTTCAGAAGACCCCGCTTCCGTCCGGGCTGTCTCCGCCATGCCGGCAGCCGCCGGCGCCCCGCGGCGGCGGTGTCGGCACAGGAGAAACCTACGATTGGATCCGGCGTAAGGCAAGCTGGGGAAACATTTCGTCATGGCATGACGGGTCCGAGAACTTTCACCTGCCGCGCCGGACGCGCATCGCGGGGCTTCCGTCGGGCGATGATCCGGGCCCGAACGTCGCGGTGCGATTGTCTCAGCGCCCGATATCGCTAGAATGGGCCGGGAAGGCATGGAGTTATGGAACCGGCCGTTATCGCTATCCGAGGGGCGCGCGTCCACAATCTGCGCAACCTGTCGCTCGAACTCCCGCGAAACGCCTTGATCTGCTTCACGGGCGTCTCGGGCAGCGGCAAGAGCAGCCTCGCCTTCGACACCCTCTATGCCGAGGGCCAGCGGCGATACGTCGAATCGCTGAGTTCATACGCCCGGCAGTTCCTCGGCCAGGTCGCCAAACCGGACGTCGATCAGATCACCGGCCTCTCGCCCGCCATCGCCATCCAGCAGAAGACCGGCGGCTGGAACCCCCGCAGCACCGTAAGCACCATCACGCAGATCAACGACTTTCTGCGGGTCCTCTTCGCCAGAATCGGACGGCAGCACTGCCCCCGATGCGGGCGGCCGATCTCGGCGCAGTCCCGCGAGGGAATCCTCGCCCGCATCGCCGAGTTGCCGGCCCGCGCGCGGTTCATGGTCCTGGCCCCGGTCGTCCGCGGGCAGAAGGGCGAGCACCGCGACCTCCTGAACGACATGCGGCGGCAGGGCTACGTCCGCGCCCGCGTGGACGGCCGCGTCGTCGGAATCGACGAACAACTGTCGCTCGACCGGAACGTCCGCCACGACATCGAGATCGTGATCGACCGGCTCACGAACGAGCCCGCGCACCGGGCACGCCTGGCCGAGGCCGTCGAGAAAGCCCTCCAGCTGGGCGACGGCACCATCCGGGTCGCGCCGATGGACGCCGACGCAGCCGCTGCCGGCGAACGCCCCGCGAAGCCGCCCGCCGGCAGGGCCGGGCCGGCGTCGCCGGTGGGCCCGGGGGCCGATCTGGTCCTCTCATCCAGGTACGCGTGTACCGACTGCGGCATCGGATACGAGCCGCCGTCTCCCCAGCTCCTGAGCTTCAACGCCCCGGCGGGAATGTGCCTCCGGTGCGACGGCCTCGGCACCTCGTCCGTCTTTGACCCGGACCTGCTCGTGCCCGATCCGAACCTCAACTTCCTCTCGCCCTGCATCGAGCCCATGCGAACGACACCCGGCCGCTGGCGCCGACACATCTACGAGGGAGTGGCACGGCACCTGGGCATCAGCCTGCTGACGCCGTGGAAGAACCTGCCCGAGGCGGCGCGGCACGCCCTGCTGTACGGCACCGGCGATGCGCATATCACGTTCGAATGGCGCGGCGGCGGCGGCACATGGCGGCACGGGGGCCGGTTTGAGGGCGTCATCGCCGAGCTGGAGAGCAAGTACCTCAAGGCGACGGCGGGCTTCATCCGGTCGTACTACGAGAAGTACATGCGGGTCGGCCCCTGCAAGGAGTGCGGCGGGGCAAGGCTGAACCCGCAGGCCCTCGCCGTACGCATCGAGGGAAAGAACATCCACGAAGTCGGCGAGCTTTCGATACGCCACGCGGCGAACTTCTTCGACTCGCTGCCCCTGACAAAAACGCAGGCGATCATCGCCGAAGACGCCCTCAAGGAAATCCGTGGACGGCTCCGTTTCCTCAACGACATCGGCCTCGACTATCTGACGCTCAACCGGGCGGCGCCGACGCTCTCCGGCGGCGAGTCGCAGCGGATCCGGCTGGCCGGGCAGATCGGCAGCGGCCTCGTCGGCGTGCTGTACGTGCTCGACGAGCCGTCGATCGGCCTGCACGCGCGGGACAACCGCCGGCTGCTCGATTCGTTGCTTCGCCTGCGCGACATGGGCAACACCGTAATCGTCGTCGAGCACGACGAGGAAACGATGCGCTCGGCCGACCTCGTCGTCGATTTCGGCCCGGGCCCGGGCGTCCGGGGCGGCCACGTGGTGGCCGCCGGCACCCCCGACGATCTGACCCGGCACGAAACGAGCATCACCGGGGCCTACCTGGCCGGGCGCGCCGCGATCGAGATCCCGGCGAGCCGCCGTCCCGTACCGCCACGCGGCGGAGAGACGGCCGACACAGCGGCGTCCGATGCGCGGTCGGCGCCAGCGACCGATCGCCCGCGAGCGGGGAGAGGCAGGAAATGAGCGGACAGCTTGGCAGTGAATTGCCGGATGCCGAGGAACTCGGACGGCGGCTCGTGGAGGTGTGCCGGCTCTGCGAGGAGGCACGGCGGGCGATGTCACCGGCGGAGCGTGACGAGCAACTTCAGGCGTTCCTGGCCCAGGCGATGGGACCGCAGGGCCGGCTGGAAGCGACGCGGCGTTTGTGCGAGGCGGCGATGGCGATTCGGCGAATGCAGGAAGGCGGGTCGGACGGCACCGGGGGCGTGCATGGAACTGTTTGAGCTTCTGGCGAGCGTAGCCGCTGACATCGAGAACGCCGGTGTCGTGTATGCCTTGACGGGGAGCATGGCGAGCAGCCTTCACGGCCGCCCGCGTGTGAGCTACGACGGCGATCTCGTCTTGCGCATGAGCGTCGCGCAGGCGGATGCGCTGGCCGAGGCCTGGCGCGGCCGCTTCTACGTTTCGCCGAAGGCGATGCGCGAGGCCGTCGCCTGCAACGGCATGGCCAATATCATCGACGGGGCCAGCGGCTGGAAGGTTGATCTGTCGGTCGTGCCGCGGTCGCCGTTCTATGACTCCGTCTTGCTGCGGAGGCAGCGGGTCAGCCTGCCGGGGACGGGCAGGGCGATCTGGGTCTGCTCGCCGGAGGACGTGGTCCTGATGAAGCTGCTTTGGCGGAAAGACAGCCGCTCGCAGAAGCAGTTCGACGATGCGCTCAATGTCGTGCAGACCATTGGGGGCCGGCTGGACTGGAAGTATCTCCGCGAGTGGGCGGGGCGATTGCAGGTCGACGACGATTTGGAGGAATTGCGGAGGCTCGGGGCAGGGTGAGCGGGGTTCGTAACGCACGTTCCGGCGACGGCGGGGTGAACTGGCTCATCGTGCGCGAGGCGGCGCACAACAACCTCCGGCACATCGACGTCCACATCCCGCTCGGCCGCTTCGTCTGCGTCACGGGCGTCTCCGGCAGCGGCAAGAGCAGCCTCGTCAACGAGATCCTCTGGCCTGCCCTCGCGCGCAAGCTCAACGACGCCGAACCGCCCGCCCCCGGCCGGCACCGCGACATCCTTGGAACCCAGCACCTCGACAAGGTGATCGACATCGATCAGTCGCCGATCGGCCGTACGCCCCGCAGCAACCCCGCGACGTACATCAAGGTCTTCGACCAGATCCGCGACCTCTACGCCAGGCTGCCCGACAGCAAGGTCCGCGGCTACCGGTCAGGCCGGTTCAGCTTCAACGTGAAGACCGGCGGACCCGGCGGCGGACGGTGCGAGGCCTGCGAGGGCAACGGCGCCAACCGCATGGAAATGGACTTCCTCGCCGACGTATGGGTGACCTGCCCCGTCTGCAACGGCCGGCGGTTCAGCCACGAAACTCTCCAGGTGCTTTTCAAGGGCCGGAGCATCGCCGATGTGCTCGACATGGATGTGCAGCAGGCGCTCGACCACTTCGCGAACATCCCGCGGATCGCCGACATGCTCCAGACCCTGCACGACGTCGGGCTGGATTACATCAAGCTCGGCCAGTCGAGCACCACCCTCTCCGGCGGCGAGGCGCAGCGGATCAAGCTGGCCCGCGAGCTGGTCAAACGCTCGACCGGGCGGACCCTCTACCTGCTCGATGAGCCGACGACCGGCCTGCACTTCGACGACATCAAGAGGCTCCTCCGCGTCCTGCACGGATTCGTCGACGCGGGCAATACGGTCCTCGTGATCGAGCACAACCTCGACGTGATCAAGACGGCCGACTGGATCATCGACCTCGGCCCCGAGGGCGGCGACGCCGGCGGGCGGATCGTTGCCGAAGGAACACCGGAGCAGGTCGCGGCCGTCGAGGCTTCCTATACCGGCCGGGCGCTCCGCCCGGTGCTCCGGCCGGCGGCGAGCGGCGCCGACGGCGAAAAAGCGGAAAGGCCGGATCGCGCGGCCAGGGTCTCGTCCCCGGCCACGCCCCCCGCGGTGCAGGCTTCCCGCCTCGCCTGTCAGAGCCCGGAACGCCCGCAACCGACCGGCGGACCAACGGACCTCGTCACCGTCGTCGGCGCCCGCGAGCACAACCTCAAGGACCTCACCGTCAGCTTCCCCCGCGGGCGGACGACCGTGTGTACGGGCGTCTCCGGCAGCGGCAAGAGCAGCTTCGCCCTGGATACCGTCTATGCGGAGGGGCAGCGGCGGTACGTCGAATCACTGAGCGCGTACGCACGCCAGTTTCTCGGACAGGCGGCCAAGCCCCGCGTGGACCGCGTACACGGGCTGTCGCCCGCGATCAGCATCGAGCAGAAGTCCGCCGGCAAGTCGCCGCGATCGACCGTCGGCACCGTCACGGAGATCTACGACTACCTGCGGGTGCTGTACGCCCGACTCGGCCGGCCCTACTGCCCCAGGTGCGATGTCCCCATCGGCACGCAGACGAGCGACGAGATCGTCGCGAGAATCCTCGAATGGCCCGAAGGCAGCCGCCTGCTTCTGTGTGCGCCGGTCGAACGGGGCGCCTCCGAAACATATACCCAGCTCTTCGAGCGCGAGCGCAACAACGGCTTCGCACGCATCCGCATCGACGGACAGGTGTACGAACTGGCCGCCCCGCCCGCGATCGACGCCCGCCGCAGGCATGACGTTCAGATCGTCGTCGATCGCATCGTCGTACGCCGCAACCAGCGGTCGCGGATCGCCGACAGCGTGGAACAGGCCCTGACGCTGGGCGACGGCTGGATCGTCGTTGTGGACGGAACCGAAACCCGCTTCTCCCGGCATCGCTCCTGCACGCAGTGCGGAACGAGCTACGAGGACCTCACGCCGCATCACTTCTCGTTCAACAGCGCCCTCGGCTGGTGCCCGAGCTGCGAGGGGCTCGGGACACAACAGGGAACCACCGCGGACACGATCGTCGCGTCGCCGGGCCGCAGCATCCTCGACGGGGCGATCGTCGGCTGGGAGCGGATCGACGACAATCCCGATCTCCTGGCCATCGTACGGGCCCTGGCGACGCACGCCGGGTTCGACCCGCGCACGCCGTGGAGTCGCCTGCCGGCGCCGGCCCAGCGGGCCGTCCTGTACGGCCTCGGCGAAACGTGGATCGAGGCCGATACCCTGGGCGCGGGCGTTCGCGTGCAGTGGAAGGGGTTCTTCCCGGCAATCGACGAAGCGGCCAAGGCGAGCCGGCACTACCGCGACCGGCTCGGCGACATGGTGGGCGAGGTGGCCTGCCGGCGGTGCCGCGGCGGCCGGCTCCGCGAGGACGCCGCCGTCGTCCGTTTCGAGGACAAGACCCTGCCGGAACTCTGCGCAATGCCGCTGGGCGAGACTTATGCCTTCTTCAAGCGGCTCCGGCTCGCCCCGCGGGCGAAACAGATCGCCGGCGAGGTCCTCCACGAAATCGCCGCACGGCTCCGCTTTCTCGTCGATGTCGGACTCGACTATCTGACGCTCGACCGGGCCGCCCCGACGCTCTCCGGCGGCGAATCGCAGCGGATTCGCCTGGCCTCCCAGATCGGCAGCGGGCTGACCGGCGTGCTTTACGTCCTCGACGAGCCCACGATCGGCCTGCACCCGCGAGACAACCGGCGGCTCATCGAGGCCCTGCGAAACCTCCGCGACCTGGGCAATACGCTCCTCATGGTCGAGCACGACCGCGAGGTGATCGAACACGCCGACTGCCTCCTCGACTTCGGCCCCGGCGCCGGCGCCGACGGCGGGCGGATCGTCGCCCAGGGCACGCCCGCCGAGGTCCGCCGTGCGGATGCCTCCCTCACCGGGCGATACCTGTCCGGCAAAGACACGATCCCCATCCCGACCAACCGCCGCGCCGGCAACGGCAAGACGCTCACCCTCCTCGGCGTCCGCCAGAACAACCTCAGGAACATCGACGCCGCCTTCCCGCTCGGCACCTTCATCGCCGTCACCGGCGTCTCCGGCAGCGGCAAGAGTTCCCTCGTCAACGACGTCCTCTACCCGGTCCTCGCCCGCCGTCTGCACCATGCGACGCTGACCCCCGGCGGCCATGACGGCGTCGAGGGCGTCGAGCACATCGACAAGGTCATCAACGTCGATCAGACGCCCATCGGTTTCACGCCGACCAGCAACCCGGCGACGTATACGGGTGCCTTCGACGTCATCCGCGAGTTGTTCAGCCGCCTGCCCGACGCCAGGGTGCGCGGTTACACGGCCAACCGATTCAGCTTCAATCGCCCCGGCGGACGCTGCGAGGCGTGCGAGGGCAACGGGCAGATCTGCTACGAGATGCACTTCCTGCCTGATGTGTGGGTCCCCTGCGAAGACTGCGGCGGCGCCCGCTACAACCGCGAGACGCTCGAGGTCCGCTACCGCGGCAAAAGCATCGCCGACGTCCTGAACATGCGCGTGGGCGAGGCCCTCGAGCACTTCGCCAACGTCCCCAGGCTGCGCCGGATGCTCCAGACCCTCGCCGACGTCGGCCTCGATTACGTCCAGCTCGGTCAGGCGGCGCACACGCTCTCCGGCGGCGAGGCCCAGCGCGTCAAGCTCGCCGCCGAACTCGGTCGGCCCTCCACCGGTCAGACGCTCTACATCCTCGACGAGCCGACGACCGGCCTCCACTTCGACGACCTCCGGAAGCTGCTCGCCGTCCTGCACCGGCTCGTCGACCTGGGCAACACGGTCGTCTGCATCGAGCACAACCTGGACGTCGTCAAGACGGCCGACCACGTCATCGACCTCGGACCCGAGGCGGGCGAAGCCGGCGGCGACATCGTCGTCGAGGGGCCGCCGGAGCGCGTGGCGGCGAATAGACGCTCGATCACGGGGCGCATTCTCGCCGATGTGCTCGCGGCCGGACCGCGCGAGGAACGGGCGGTCTTCGACGCCCGCGCGGCGGCGCACAGCTTCCTCGATGCGCCCCTCAAGCTCGCGGACCTGGGCGCCGACGCCGCGCTGCCCTGGGAACGTGACGGCAAAGCGTGGCACACGCGCGATCGCGTCGGCCGCGGCGGCGAGAAGATCAAGTGGGAAGGCGATGCCCTCGTGTGGCTCACCGACCGGATCCAGGCCGCCGGCCGCGGCGCGTTCGCCGAAACGAACTGGAACGACCGGGCCCGCGTCGAAATCCGCTCGCCGAACCGGGTGGTGCCGTGGTTCTTCCACGCCGTGACCGGCGGGGAGTGGCTGCTCGACGTGACGTTCCGCGTGCCGGCGGGAACGTTCCGCCTGTCGGAGGTCGTGCGGCAGGTCGGCCTGAAGAAACTCGACGACCGGCCCGACCTGCCGATCTACGGTCAGTGGCAGCGCGTGCGGATGCGCCACGCGACGCGGCAGTGGGACTGCTTCTGCATGCAGATCCATGACCGCAGGGAGATCGACACGCCCGGCATGCGGCAGTTCATCCGCACGGCCGTCGCCGCCTACCTCAAACTGGCGAAGGCCGCGAAGGAATCCGCCGAAGAGCTTCAGCCCTGGACGAAGGACGGCCGCGCATGGCACCTGTCGCAGCAGGGCATCCCGGTGCATCATCACAAGCAGTGGGGCCCGGCCACCCTCGTGGACCTGCTCGGGCGGATCGGAAAGCTCGTGCCGGGGCTCCGGATCGACTGGGGCAACAAGGTCTCGCTGCGACTGACGAAGCCGGGCGTGAAATCGTTCTACATCCGCGTCGGTACGAGCCATGCGTACGGCATCCGCGTGGGCGTACTCTGCCCGGCGGGGACGATGACCCCCGCCCGGATCGACAGGCTCGGCCTCCAGCCCGAGATCGCCCGGCGCAACGCTGCCGCCGATATCGTATCGTTCTGGGTGCAGCGAATGAGCCAGGTCGATCTGGACCAGTTCGCAACGCTGGTCCGCGCATCGCTGGGTTGAGTGTGTCCCTCGCACACGTAGAATAGCCTTGCTTCATGACCACACGGACCGCAGCGAATCCCGTCGCACCCCTCCAACGCCCCCGCCGGTGGCTCCGTCGGGCGGCCGTCGTCCTGCCGATCCTGGCCGCCGTCGCATACGTCGCCATCCCCTGGTACGTGCCGCCCGAATGGCTGGCCCGACGCGTGGCGGGCATCATCCGCGAGGCCGTCGGGCGCCCTGTTCGCATCGAGCGGATTTCGCTCAGCTGGACGGAGGGCGTTCGCGTTGACGGCCTGGTGATCGACGAATTGCCCGAGCCCGGACGGCCCGCACAGCTCCTGCGGATCGGCTCCGCACGGTGCGGCCTCTCGCCACTCAAGACCCTCCTGACGGGAAAGGTGGATCGCCTCGAGCTGAACGAAACGCGGCTGTGGATCGCGCTCCTGCCCGACGGTCGCCTGAACATCGACGACTTCAACCGGCGCCGCCAGGCGGGTTTGCCCACGTACCACTACCTTCTGCGAGACGCCACCCTGCACCTCGACATGCCCGACATGCCGGCACAGTGCCGAATGGACCAGGCCGACTGCCGCCTGGAGACGGCGACGGGGTCGCTCTACCTTCACGGCGACGCCACGGTAAGGCCCCGCGGCCGCCCGGCTGACACGGACGCGCCGGCGTCCAGCGGCCGGTTCTGGATCAACGGCAGAATGAAGGTCCCCCGGCTCAAGCGCGGCGTTGCACTGACCGGAAGCGGAGAGCTGCGCTGGCAGGGCGTGGACCTGAAAGACGTGCCCTTTCGACGGCTGCCGCGGCTCGGGATCGACTCGGTCGTGGGCAAGACGGAAGGGCACGTCCGTCTCGAGGTGTTTCCCGACCTCGGCGTTGATTTCGATTTGCACATCCAGATGGCCGGCGTTGCCGTGCAGCGGACCGCGCGTCCCGGCCCCGAGCGGATCCGCGACGGCCTCCTGGCGGTCAGCGGCCACTGGGATCCGGCCGAGGACGAACTGACGGCAAACAAGCTCGACTACCGCATGCCCGCCCTTCGCATCCACGACACCGGCCTGCCGGAGCGACCCGCCGTAATCCTTGATCGGCTCGCCGCCGAACCCATGCGGCTGGACCTCGCCGGCGAAGTCGAGGATGTCGAGAGTCTGCGCCGCGAGTTCCCCGAGGTGGACGAGACATTGCAGCGGCTTGGCGTCCAGGCACACGGCGCTGGCCGGTTCACGCTCTTGCTCTCGCAGGCCCCGAACAGCACGCGGGGCCGGCTCGACGCCAACGCAACAGCCGTGGGGCTTATCTGCCGCGACTGCGTGCAACTCGATGCCGGCATCGAGAAGCGGCTCCGGATCGACCTGACGCGTGCCGCGGATGGACGCATGCTGCTGCACGAGTGCCGCCTGGACGTGGCCGACCTGCACGCCTCGGCTGAGGCGTCCCTGCCGCCGCTTCCTCCTCACGGAGACGTCACACAGTCGTGGGTCCTGAATGCCATCCACGACGCTGCCGTCACACTCCGGTTCGCAACGCCTCGCGTTGAGCAGCTCGCGGGCTGCCTGCCCGGGCTCGACCGCCGACTGGGCGACGGCCCACGACAGGGCCCCGTCGAAGTCACGTTCTCCCTCGAACAGCAAGGCGGCGCGCCGACGTTTCACGCACGCATCGCATCGCCCGCCGCCGCGGACCTGCGGTTTGCGGATCTCCTCCACAAGCCGTCCGGCACCGTCCTCCAGGCAGAGACGTCGTGGATCTGCTCCGTCGGCCCCGCTTCCGAAACCAGGCCCGCACCAACCGGCGGCAGTGCAGGGCCGGACACCGCCGGCGCCTTGAACTCGATTCGCGTTGTGCAGCTCACGGCCGATGTCGCGATCGGACAGGGACGAGTCCTGATCGACAAGGCCAGCGCCGAACTCGACGCCGGCCCCGACGCCCGCACGCACGTGGACGACGCGACCGCTCGATGGCGGCTCCCCGTCACGTTCGCCGGCATCGAGCACCTGCTCACCCACCTGCCCCGGCTGGACCGGACCCTTCGCTCGCAGGAGTTCGTCACGCGGATGGGCGGGGCCTCTTCGTTTGCGGGTCAGGCGCGACTGGATCTCGAGGGAACTCTCACCCAACGCACCGATCAGACAACCTGCCGCATCACCGCCAACGCCGACCTCGGCGCAACGCACGTGCGTCTGGGCGATCGATTCGCCAAATCGAGCGGCGACCCGGCGTCCGTCAGGCTCGAGCACCGGTTCTCCAGGGATGTCCAATGCACCGAACACGACTTCCTGTTGCGGCTGTCGGCGCCCGGCCTCGATGCCGACGCCCGGTACGCCGTGTCGGGAGCACCCTCGGGCCGCGCGGACGTCGGCTCCGCGGACGTCGAGAACGCCCACATCATGCTCGCCATCACCGACGCCCGCCGTGCGATGGCCCACTCGGCCGCGTGCGGCCGCCTGCTCGCCCCCCTGCAGCTCGACGGCCGCGGCACCGCCGAGATCACCTGCGGCCGACAAGGAGCGAGCGAGTCGCTCGATCTCGCCGTCGATGCCGGAGGACTGGCATTCGTCATTTCCGGGCCTCAGCGGTTCTCCAAGCCGGCCGGCGTTCCGTGCCGCATCGCTCTCGGCGCAAAGTCGAACGCCGCGAATCGTGCCGCCTGGCAGCTTGGCCAGGGCTCCGCCTCACTGGCCGGCAGCCGGCTGCGTTTCGACGGCGGAGCCGCAACCCTGTCCCCGGCGTGGACCGACTGGTACTCTGCCGTCCGGCCAGGCAACACCGCCCCCCTCTGGCGGTTGCGATGGAACGACACGCCCGCCACGTCCGTCTTCCAACGGATCGAACTCGCGGGAACAGCCGACATCGAGGCCGATTCCGCGTCGCGAGGCCTGAGTCCGACGGTCGATGCCTGGCTGGCCCGTCTCGGGCTGGTCGGACGCCTGTCGGGCCGCTACCGCGCCACACTCGATCCGGGGTCGGTCCGCCTTTCCGCTACGCTGGACACGACCCAGACCCACGTCAGCATCGAACTGCCCGACCGCACGCGATTCACCAAGCCGATCGGCATGAACGCGGCGGTGGACATGGATATCGAACAGACCCGGCTGCCCGGACCCGACGGATCCCGTTCGCAACCGTCCCTCGTTGTGCACCAGGCGATCTTCACGGCGGGCAACAACCGCCTCGATCTCCGGGGTCAAATCGCCCCGGCCGTCGATGCATCGCCGGCCCCCGCGGAAGGCGGCTCCCTCCAGATCTCGGCCGACCTCCGGCGTCTCGACCAGGTCCAGGCTCTCCTGCCCGGGCATGCCTGGCCACCCGCACGCGGCAGCATCACGGCCGACGCCGCCATCGAACTCCGCGCCGGAACGTGGCGCCTCACGCAGTCGAACGCCACCCTCCGCGATGTCGCTCTCAACGCCGACGACATCCCCCTCCACGCCGCCGGACGATTCGAGTTCTCCAACGGCGAACTGCTGTGCGACGGGCTGCGCCTCCGGGCCGGGACAAGCCAGGCGAACATCTCCGGCCGGGCCGCCCTCTCCGCCGCTCCCCACGCCGCGCAGGTAGGGCTTTTCGCCGGCCACATCGATATCGACGAGTTGCGGCGGCTCGCTCGCACACTGACAGAACGCCTCGGCCCCGGCCCGCGAACCGGCGCGGACCCGTGGCGATGGCTCTGCGGCGCCACCCTGGACATCCACGCGCAGGCCGACCGCCTCCTGCTCACCACGCCCGAACTGGGTGCCCGCGCGGACCTTCTGGCAACGTCTCTCGCCGTCTCGGGGCGCGACGGAACCATCGAGATCCCGGTACAGATCAGCGTGGACGGCGGGACCGTCAGCGGCCGCATCAAGTTCTTCCTCCGCGACGCCGACCCCTACTTCGACCTTGCGTACACGGCGGAGGACATCGCCCCCGGAGAACTCGCGCAGGCCTACCTGCGCCGCTCGTTCCCGGGCTTCTCGGCGTCCGGCCCGCTCACGCTGATCGACCGCAGCCTCCAGCGGATCCGGCCCGAGCCCGGACAGCCCAACTACCCCGTCGGCAGCGGCGAACTGATCATCGACGGCGGCCGCGTCGAGGGAAAGGCGGCGCCCGACTGGCTCGTGCGCATCTTCCCCGGCCTCAACCTCGCCCGCTACGACTTCGTCCGCATGCATGACTGGTTCACCAAGCACGCGGACGGACGGGCCGATCACCGCATGATCTTTCAGGGCCGCTACTATCACCTCTACATGGAAGGCCAGACCGACGCCGACCGCAACGTGCGCTACGAGGTCGGCATCGACCTGCTCGCGCGGCTCGACAGCAGGTACTGGGTCGAAACGCAGCAGGGCCGCATTCCGCTCTTCGTCAAGACCGGCCGACTCAAGGACGACGGCACGCTCGACCCCGACAACGTCAGCTTCACGCCCATGCGCCGCGTTCTCGAGACGCTCGCCGTGCAGAACAACCCGGCAATCACCGCCTACTATGCCATCCGCAAGCAGGTGCTGAACATGCGGGGCTCGCCCGCCGCCGCACCCTAGCCGAAAACGCGCCGCCGCGGAAAAGCGTCGCACGACGCAACGCCCCGGCTCAACGCCCGGCCCGAAGCGCGTACCATTCCACAGTGCGGCGGAGGCCCTCTTCGAACGGCGTTTGCGCAAGGAACCCGAACCGCTCCGCCGCACGACGCGTATCCAGGCACCGGCGCGGCTGGCCGTTCGGCTTGCTGGTGTCCCATTCGACGTGCCCCCCGAAGCCCGTCAGCCGCGCGATCAGCGCCGTCAGGTCCCGGATCGAGATCTCGCGCCCGCTGCCCAGGTTCACGGGGTCCGGGTCGTCGTATCGCTCCGCCGCAAGGACGATCCCCTCCGCCGCGTCCTCCACATAAAGAAACTCCCGCGTCGGCGAGCCGTCCCCCCAGCAGACGATACGGTCCTCGCCCCGCGCGCGGGCCTCGCAGCACTTGCGAATCAGCGCCGGAATGACGTGCGATGTCTCGGGGTCGAAGTTGTCCCGCGGACCGTACAGGTTCACCGGCAGCAGGTAGACCGCGTTGAGGCCGTATTGCTGCCGGTACGCCTGGCACATGACCAGCAGCGCCTTCTTCGCGATCCCGTACGGCGCGTTCGTCTCCTCGGGGTAGCCGTTCCACAGATCGTCCTCGCGGAAGGGCACGGGTGTGAACTTCGGATACGCGCAGATCGTCCCGACCTGCACGAACTTCCGGACGCCCCGGCGCCGGGCCGCCTCGATCATGTGCAGCCCCATCGCCATGTTCGCGTAGAAGAACCGCCCCGGATTCGCCCGGTTCGCCCCGATGCCGCCCACTTCCGCCGCCAGGTGGATCACAAGATCAGGCCGCCCCGCGTCGTACGCCGCCAGCACGTCGGCCTCGCGCGTCAGGTCATACTGCTCGATCCGCGGGATGAAGAGCTGCGATTCGGGCAGGCCGCGCCGGCAAAGCCGTTCACACAGGAACGAGCCCAGAAACCCCGCGCCCCCCGTCACCATGACGCGCGTCGTCGCCCAATCCATCGGTCCACCGGCCGCGGATTGTACTCGCCGACCGCAACGGCGTCACATGCAGGCCGCGGGCCGGTTCGGGCCGTTGAAGCAGCTCAGGAACACCGTGAAATCACTCAAATCCACGTTGCCGTCCCGGTTGAAGTCCATGTCCTCGCACCCTGCGGCGGCCGGCGGCCGGTTCGGACCGTTGAAACAGGCCTGGAACCGCAGGAAGTCGGCGCTGTCAACGTCGCCGTCCCCCTCCAGATCGCCCGGCACACCGCGTTCGTACGCGCCCATGTCCACGATCGGCGGTGTCCCCCTGCCCGTATCCGGCACATTCAGATCGTTCTTGAATCGCGGGCTGCCGTCCACATCCGTGATCAGCCCGATGCCGTCGGCGGCGGTGTTGTCGCCCGAATCGACGCACGGCGAACCCGACATCAGCCGCAGATCCTCGTCCCCCGTTCCCGGAACCTCGTCCGGCCCCGCAGCGTCCACGAATCGAGGATTCGCTGCCGTGTTGCCCAAGCCGGGAAAGCCGCCCTGAATGCAACTGTATGTCACCTCCGGCATGCCCCGGATCGCCGCCATGCTCGGCGCCGCGTTGCCCCAGAGGATGCAATTGGCCAGCGACAAACCCGTCGCGGTCGGTTCCTCGACATACACGCCTCCGCCGGCACTCCCGGCCGAATTGGCGGCGAGCGTGCAATTCACGACGCGGGTTTCGTATTGCATGCTGGCCACGTACAGCGCCCCGCCCTCCGACGAAGCCGTATTCCCGGCGAACACGCCGTTGGCCATGGTCATCCCGCTCTCCGAACTCAGCACGCCGGCCCCCTGCCGGGCACTGTTCGCCAGAAAAACGCACGACACCAGATACGGCTGCCCGCCGTCGATAAGCATCGCCCCGCCGCCATACCCACCCGGCGTACCGTTGCCCGCAAACGTGCAGGAGTAGAGCGTCGCATCCGCCGCCTGGCCGAAGAAGCCGGCGCCGTTGCTCGCCCGGTTGCCCGTGAACGTGCAGCCGCCGAGCGTCGGGCTTCCCCCATCAACGTACATGCCCCCGCCCTGAAGACCACCCGCGTTCCAGGCAAACGAACACCCCATCAGGGTCGAACTGCTGCCGTTCACGTCGCAGAACCCGGCGCCCGTGCTTGCCGCATTGTTGATGACGTCGCAGTCGCTCAGCACGGGCGACGCCTGATCGTTGTAGACCGCTCCGCCCAGATCGGAGGCCGTATTGCCGTCGAACCTGCAGGCGGACAGGACCGGACTGCTGCCGCCCCAGTTGTACATCCCGCCTCCGGCGCCCGGGTTCTGGCCGGCGTGCGCGGCCGCATTGCCCGCAAAAACACACTTGTCGAGCGTAGGGCTCGCGTTGTTATTGAGCATGCCGCCGCCGAGATTGGCACGGTTCGCGACGAACTGCACCTCGATCAGCGTCGGCGTGCCGCCCTTGTTGAACATGCCCCCGCCGCCCGCCGCAACGTTCGACCGGAACACACACCGGCGCACGACGGGGCTGCCCCCCACATTGGTCATCCCCGCGCCCCGCGTGTCCGTCAGGCCGACCGGCGCATCGCTGGCGTTGCCGCCGCTCACCGTGAAGCCGTCCAGAACCGCGGAGACATCGGTGCCCCCGCCGTTGACCACGTGGTAGCTGTTCTCGGCATTGGAGCCCCCGGTTGCGTCATCCCCGGCAAGATCGCCGCTGAGCACGGTCTCGTTCGCGGCAACGTCTCGCTGGCCGAGGTCCGTTTCGTCGCCGCGGAATCCGCCATAAACCGCCACACCGTTGACCAGTTGGAACGTGGCGGCCCGGTCGCCCCCGGGACCGGCCGGCCGGTACGTGCCGCGCGCGACCCAGATCTCCGGAACGGCACCGCCGAACTGCCCCGCCGCCGCCAGAGCATCCTGAAGGCGTACGAATGCATTGGCCCAATCCAGGCCGTTGTTCGCGCCGCTGGCCGCACCATTTACATACAACCGAGGCGGCAAGGCCACCCCGTCCGATTCATACGCCCCCATGTCCACGATCGGCGCCGGCCCCACGCCGGTGTCCGCCACATTCGGGGCATCCCTGAACCGCGCCCCACCGGCAAGATCCGTCGTGAGCCCCGCCGCAAGAGCAGCACCGCTGTTGCCGGCGTCAATGCACCGCGACGACGGCAGCAGCGCAAGGTCGCCGTCATCGTCGTCCGCCGTGCCCCACTGGCCGTCGGCTCCGGCGCTCGGCGCCCGCACGAAGAGCGGATCGACGTCAACGTTGCCCGTACCCGCGTATCCTCCCTGCACGCACGAGTACGTGATGGCGGCCGCTCCCACGATCAGCTGGCCCGCCATGCCGTTGGCCCACAGGACGCAGTTCGCCGCCCACGCCTGCCCGTTCCCGCCGGACGACGAAAAGATCGCCGTACCCCCGCCGAAATAGCCGCTCGACCGATTCGCCGCCAGCGTGCAATTCGTCAGTCGCGTGACCGCGCCGTCCCAGTTGAAGACCGCCCCGCCCATGCGCAGCCCGGCGTTGTTGACGAAGACGCTGTTCGCCACATCGATCGCACTGTACTCCGCCCAGGTGCCGCCGCCGTCGATCTCCGCCGTATTCCCCGCGAAGATGCAACTTCGAACGACAGCATTGCCGTTGCGGACGTGCAGGCCGCCGCCGTAGCGACAGAAGTTCTGAACGAATCGCGTCCGCGTCACGACAAGGCTGGCCCCGTCGCCGTAGACGCCGGCGCCGCGTCCCTCGCCCGCCGTGGCTTCCCGGGCCCTGTTGCGCTCAAACGAGCACGCATCCAGGCTCGGCGTACCGCCGGCCGCACAGAGACCGCCGCCGAACAACTCCGCGGAATTGTCCGCGAACGTGCAGCCCACGATCCGCAGGCTGCTGTTCGCGCTTCGCATACCGCCGCCTTCGGCCCAGGCGTCTCTGTTCTGGCCGTTCGCGCTGCCGTGCGCGATCATGAAACCGTCCAGCAGGGTCGATGAATCCACGCCAACCGCCGTCACGACGTGATAGCTGTTCTCGCCGTAGTTCGCGAAGCCCGGACCGTCGTCGCCGGCCAGGTCGCCGCTCAGCACCGTCACATGCGCCGCCGGGCTGCGGTCGGCAAGATTGTCCTCCACCCCGGCAAAGCCGCCGTAGACCTGCACGCCGTTCACCAGCGAGAAGGAGGTCGTCCGGTCGCCCGATCGGCCCGGCTTGTACGTGCCCTCCGCAACCCAGATCTCCTCCACGGCCCCGCCCGCGGATCGCGCAAGGCTCAGCGCATCCTGCAGATCGTTGAAGGCGTCCGCCCAGCTCCGGCCGTTGTTCGCGCCGCTCGCATCCGCCTTCACATACACCCGCGCCGGCGGCGGCGGCGTGCCGATGCGGAACACCGCCGTCACGGACTTCCCCGCGTCCATCACAATCGACGACGGGTTTGCGAAGCCGCTGAGGTCCCCGGCCCAGTAGTCGAACTCATAACCCGGCGCGGCGACCGCGGTCAGTTGCACCGGCGTCCCGGCCGCATACGCGGCCTGGTCGGGCGAGCGAGACACCGAGCCTGCGCCGGCCGGGCTCGCCGCCGTAAGCAACGCATACTGTGGCGGCGGGATCTCCTCAAACTCGACCGTCACGCTCTTGTCGCCGTCCATCACCACCGAGTTCGTTGCGCTCGTCGCGGCATCGTCCTCCGTCCCCGTCCAGGCCTTGACGCGATAGCCCGGATCCGGCGTCGCCGTCAGAGCGACGACCTCGCCGGCGCTGTACCGGCCGCCGGCCGGCGCGATCGTCCCGTGACCGCCCACGACGCTCGTCGTCAGCTGGTACGTCAACGGCACGACCGCGCGGAACCGGACGGTCACCGCCCGCGGCCCATCCACCGTCACCGTGTTCGTCTCCGCCGTGCTGCGATCGTCGTCCGTGCCCGTCCATGCATCGACCATCATGCCGAACCCGGGGAAAGCCCTGACGCTCAGCACGGTGCCCACGCAATAGCTGCCCCCGATCGGCTCGATGGTCCCGCCGGCGCCGTCCACACCGGCGGTCACGGCGTACCGGGTGCAGGGAATCGGCTCAAACTCGACCGTGACCGTCTTGTTGTCCGTCATCACGACCGTGTTCGTGGTGCCCGTCGCGGCGTCATCCTGCGTCCCGATCCACGCCTTGACGCGGTGCCCCGCGCTCGGTACGGCCGTCAGCGTCACCGTGGTGCCGGGCGCGTAGTCCGGCGAATCGGGCGAGCGCGACACGCTCCCCCCGTCCGCCGGCGTCGCCGTAACCGTCAGCGTGAATCGCGACGGATCCGGGATCTCGTAAAGCAGCGTGTCCCCTTCCACGAAGTCCTGCCCAAGCGTCGCGACAAGCGGCGGAATCGGCTGGCCGGAGGCGTAGCGTCCGCTGATCTCGGCCGACGTAGCCAGATCAGGGCCGATCGCGTCTTCCCTTGCAAACGGCTCCACCTGCAATTGCGTGCGGCGCACCTCGATCGTGGACACGAAGAACCGCACGAGCACATTGGCCGCGACGGGGCTCTTGCTGACCACCTGGACCGTCAGCAGTCCGCCCACTTCCGGTACGCTCTGCCCCGTCGGCGGCGTGTCCGATGTCTCCGCGAAGACATCGGCGACCGATTGCGGCGTGGGCTTTTCGTCCGTCGCCCCCCCGCCGTCGCCGGGCAGACGCAGCCCGAGAACCTGGTCCAGCAGGTCGCTCGGCAGACCCGCGTCCACGACACATCCAACCAGCAACGTCAGCGAAAGGCACGCCCACGCAACGAGTTTCATCGCGTCAACCCCACGAAAAGAATGTCCGCCGGAGGGGATGTACCCCTGGACCACTCCCCTTCCCTCTAACGGTAACGGATAGACCACCCAAAGTCAAGGAAAACCTCTGTGATTCTCCGCTCCAACCCGCGTCCTGTACGAAACTTACGCACCTCGCGTCCGCTCAGGCCGGGTCGATCTGAATCGCCTTGGGCGTTGCCGGACACAGGTTCTGACACACCCCGCAGCCCACGCAGCCGTCCTCGCGAACACCCACCCGCCCGCTTTCCTCGATCCGGATCGCCGCCTCGCCGATCGGGCACCGTTCGACGCAGATCGTGCAATCCTGCTTCGACGTACGCAGGCAACGTTCATATCGGACGTGCGCCAGGCCCATGTGGACGTCGCTCCGCTCCACCAGCCGCTCGAGGGCCCCGCTCGGGCAGACCCGCGTGCATTCGAGGTTCTCGCACAGCACGCACGCCGCCAGGTCCGGATCGATATACGGCGTCCCGTTCTGCGACGTGTCGTCGCTCGTCAGACGGCGGATCGCATGCGCCGGGCAGATCTCGATGCAGTTGCCGCAGCGGTAGCACTTCTCGACAAACTGTTTCTCGGGCAAGGCGCCCGGCGGCCGCAGGTGCTCGCGCGGCATCAGGGCCGGCAGCCGCTCCTGAAGAAAGTCGGCCAGGGGGCTCAGCGCGCGCAGCAACCCGTGCTGGAAGAACTGCCGCCGATCCCGCGGTCGATCCGCCTCGTCGCCCTGATTCAACACGCCCATCACCCGTGACCGCCCACCGCCTGCGTCAGATCATGCGCCCGAGCGCCGAACAGACTTGCACGGTTCTGTCATTGGTTACCAATGGCGCCAGGTCGTCGGACGGCCGGGTTTTCGCCACTGCTCACCATGACAGAATCACGCAAGGGCATTTAGCGTAGCAGGTCACGAACCACGACTCAACCCCGTCGTTGCATACGCCACCCACGGCACCACAACCCATCAACCCCCTCTCCCTCCCAGGGAGAGGGACGGGGTGAGGGTGACCGATTTCAACCGCGGACCGGCGAAGCGGATCGACCCTCCCCCGACCCCCTTGCGCGTGTAGGTTTTTACGGCGGGACGTAGACGGTGTGGCTGAGATGGCTGGGCGGTCGGTCTGGCCAAGCGACGGCTACCAGTTCGGGCGCGATGGATAGTTGGCCGCAGGCGATGGCCATGCGGACGGTCAGGAGGCCCGTGACGAAGACGCTCAGCACCCGTCGTGGCGTCTTACCGGTGAGGAGTGGATTTCGGGGCGGGGATGCGGATGTGTCGGGTGGTGACGGTTTCGATGCGGAGGCCTCCGGCGACTGGTGGAAACTCGTTCCACCCAGGATGCTGAGGTGCCGCGAGATCGCCATAACCAGCCAGAGGACCGAAGCGCGGCCCGGGTCTTCCATCCGCGTGTTGTTCCAACGCAGGCCCCCGGTCTTGTCGTGCTTGAAACCACGTTCGATCCAATTCCGAAGCCCGTACCAGCTTGCCTTGGCCTGCTCCGCAGGCAAGTCCGTAGCAATGATCCTTGGCTCGGTGCAGCCCTCCGACCAGCATGCCACGAGCGTGCAGGCAAGCTGGGCGGCGCTTCCGCGAAACAACGTACCCGTGCTGGCATATTGTTCTTCCGGCTTGTCCACCGACGTTTTGAGTGAACGATAGCTGACCGCATCGGCCAGCTTGAATTCCCCGGCCGTGGCGTTGATCCGCCAATAGGGATGCCAGCCCAGTTCCACAATGCACCGAAAGAGCCACTGGGCATAAAGTCCGCGATCCGCCAGCACGATCACCTTCATCTGCGACGGCACCGTTCCGCGGAGCGTCCGCAAGAGCCGAATCCAATGCGCCTTCCACGAACCCTTGGCATCGGCCAGGAGGATCTTCCAGGCCACGGGGATGACCGTGCCGACCACGACCACACTGATGGCCAGAACGGTAAACCTTTGCCCCAGGGTCGTGGCATCCATGGCGATGGCCAGTTCACGGCTGGGCCCGCGGCGAAGCACCCAAGCCAGCAGGCCGGGGAAACAGGCTTCCACGTTCAGTTCGCGACGGTGGCGACCTGTTTTGTCCTGCTTGCCGCAATAGAAGTCACGCAGACGTTCACGGACCGTCTGGTACTTCTGCCCCAGCCATTGGCTGAGACAGAAGGCCACACGACAGATCCCGCTGCTTTCGGCCAGAATCATCCCGATTGAGTATTGAGCCAGCATTCTGATCTGGGGCGCCGTAAGATCGGGCCAGACGCTGGCAAGTTCGGCCATCCATGCCGATAATGCCGCTGGTGGCACGTGAGGTGACTCCTTTCACCTGAACGTCCCTGTTCAACAACGTTCAATGATGCGGAGTCGCCCGCGTGTCCGCCACCCCTCCCCCAGAAAACCTACACGCGCAAGGGGATCGGTCACCCTCACCCCGACCCTCTCCCTGGAATGGGAGAGGGGGTTGGTGACCCTCATCCCGTTCCTCGTTCTGAGAGAGAGGGTGCCTCTTGGAATCCCAAGGGCCAATCGGCGTCGTACGGGGGTCCGCTTTCACGGTGCGTTTCATCGCTTGACAGCGACCGTTGTTATCAGGTACGCTATGGGGTGTACGAAGGCGACGCAAGCAAACGTCGCCCGGTGGGCCAGAGAGCCAGAGAAAGGCCCCCGCGAATGCTCGCGGGGGCCTTTTTGCGCGCGGCTCGCGATTGTCGTGAGGAGAAGCCCAGACCGTGGCCACGATACGCTCGAACCTGCCCGATCGGATAGCGGAGGCCCTTCGCATGGCAACCGACACACGCGAGGTGCGCCTTGGCGACGGCGTTCTGGCCGAGACGCCCGCCGTCTACCGCGGCTGCTTCGGCGACCGGCCGGCGATCGTCGTGGCCGACGTCCACACGTTCGAGGCCGCCGGGCGAACGGTCGTGGACGCGGTCGGTGCCGCGGGGATCGAAGCACGGCCGCCGTTCATCTTTGATGAGGCGGACCTGCACGCCGAATGGGATCACCTGTTAACGCTTGAAGCGGCGATTCGGGCCGCCGGCGCAGTGCCGATCGCGGTCGGCTCGGGCACGATCAACGACCTGACCAAGCTGGCCGCCCACCGGTGCGGGCTGCCGTATATGGTCGTTGCCACGGCGGCGTCGATGGACGGCTACACGGCGTACGGGGCGTCGGTTCTGTACGAGGGGTCGAAGGACACGTTTTCCTGCCCGGCGCCGACGGCGGTTGTCGCCGACACCGACGTGCTCGGCCGTGCCCCCGCGGAACTCAACGCGGCGGGCTACGGCGACCTCATCGCCAAGACCACGGCGGCGGCCGACTGGCTCCTGGCCGACGCCGTCGGGGCCGAGGCGATCGACAGGACGGCGTGGTCGATGGTGCAGGACCCGCTGCGTGAATGGCTTGCCGACGCGGACGGCGTTCGCCGTGGCCGCCGGGCGGCGCTCGCGGGTCTGATTGAAGGGCTGCTCATGGCCGGGTTCGCGATGCAGTGCAGCCGGTCGAGCCGCGCGGCCTCCGGGGCCGAACACCAGTTCAGCCACCTGTGGGACATGCAGCACCACCGGCACAACGGGCGCGTTCCTCTGCACGGGTGCAAGGTGGGGATCGGAACGCTCGCGGTCACCGCGCTGTTCGAGGAACTGCTGGCGCGGGGGCTCGGCAGGGTGGATGTCGAGCGGGTCTGCGTCGCGTGGCCGGAGTGGGCGGTCGTCGAGCGACAGATACGCGAAACGTACGCCGATCCGGCGGTGCGCGCGACGGCCCTGCGCGAGAGCCGGGCGAAGTACATCGATCGCGCCTCGCTGGCACGGCGGCTCGGCCATCTTGTTGACGTCTGGGCCGAGTTGGCGCCGAAGCTCCATGAGCGGCTGATCCCCTCGGCCGAGTTGCGGCAGCGTCTCGTCGCCGCCGGCGCGCCGGCCGACCCCGGCGAGATCGGGATCGAACGGGAGCGGCTTCGCCGGAGTTTCGTCGAGGCGTGCCAGGTCCGGCGGCGGTACACGGTCCTCGACACGGCGTCGGAGACGGGTCTGCTGCCGACGTGTCTGGAGACACTGTTCGGCCCGCACGGTCCGTGGGAGGGCGGATGCTGAGGCGCGCGATCAAGCGGATGAAGACATGATGACTACAAGCACACTGCGTTCGGTCCGGCACCTGGCCCTCGATATGGACGGGACGATCTACAAGGGCGGCACGCTGTTCGACTTCACGCGGCCGTTTCTGGCGCGGATGGCGGAGCTGGGCGTCGGCTGCACGTTCCTGACGAACAACTCGTCGAAGAGCCTGAAGGACTACGTCCGGCACCTCGGCCGCATGGGGATCGATACCGGGCCGGAACAGCTCTACACGTCCACGCTTTCGACGATCGACTACCTCCGGCGCGAGCTTCCGGCGGCGAAGCGGCTCTTCGTGCTGGGGACGCCCAGCCTGCGGCAGGAATTCGCCGAGGCCGGGTTCGCCCTCCCGGCCGATGACGACGAGCCGGATGCCGTGATCGTCGGTTTCGACACCACGCTCGCGTTCGCTCGCCTGTGCAAGGCCGCATGGTGGATTCAACGCGGCAAGCCGTTCATTGCCACGCACCCCGACCGCGTCTGCCCAACGGACCAGCCGACGGTTCTTGTGGACTGCGGCGCGGTCTGCGCATGCCTGCAGAGCGCGACGGGCATCGCCCCGGCGACGGTGCACGGCAAGCCCGACCCGCGGATGCTGGCCGGCATCCTGGCGCGGCACGGGCTGCGGCCGCCGGAACTCGCGATGGTGGGCGACCGGCTCTACACGGACATGGCGATGGCGCGCCGGGCCGGCGTCGTCGGCGTACTCGTGCTGACGGGTGAGGCGACGCGGGAGGATGTGGCGGCCTGCCCGGACAAGCCGGATTACGTCGTGTCGAGCCTGAAGGAGCTGGGGGAGATGCTGGCGGAAGCAAGGGCCGGGAAGGGTGCAGCCGATGCGTGAGACGACGAAGGACGACCGGGGCGAGGCGATTCGGACGTTGGCCCGCGACGCGCTGGATGTCCTCGTGGTCGGCGGGGGCATCGTCGGGGCGGGGATCGCCCGGGACGCGGCCCTGCGCGGCCTGCGCGTCGGGCTGGTCGAGCAGCACGACTTCGCCTTCGGCACGAGCAGCCGTTCGAGCCGGCTGCTGCACGGCGGCCTGCGCTACCTGGCCCAGGGCCGCATCGGCCTCGTGCGCGAGGCGAGCATCGAGAAGCGGATCGTTCATGGGATCGCCCCGCACATCTGCGAGCCGCTGGCGTTCCTGTTCCCGTCGCACGAGCGGCGGCTCTTCGCCCCGTGGGCGCTCTGGAAGCTGCGGATCGGCGTTCGAATCTACGACTGGCTCTGCGGCGGGCGGAACCTGGGGCAGTCCACGGCGCTGACCGCCGCGCAAGTGTGGGGCGTGCTGCCGGGGATCCGGCGCGAGAGCCTCATGGGCGCGGTGCGGTACTACGACGGCCTGACGAACGACGCCCGGCTCGTGATCGACACGCTGCGCTCGGCGGCGAACGCGGGGGCGCGGCTGGTCAATTACTGCCGGTTCGAGTCGGCGCGTCCCGATGCCGGCCGGTGGAGATACGTGCTGCACGATCGGCTCGGCAATCGCCGCTGCGAGGCGGCGAGCCGATGCATCGTCAACGCCGCCGGCCCGTGGGCCGCGCAGCTTGAACACAGCTCGGTTCGTCTGCGTCTGACGAAGGGCGTACACGTCGTGATCGATCGCGGGCGTCTGAACGTGCCCGACGCCGTGGTGATGATCGAGGGCGACCGCATCCTCTTCGCCATCCCGTGGGGCGAGCGGGTCATCCTCGGTACGACCGACACCGACTACGACGGCCCGCCGGAGTCCGTCCGCACCGAGCCGGAGGACGTCCGCTACATCCTTGGCGTCGTCAACGGCATCTTCCCGGCCGCCGCGCTCAGCGAGTCCGACGTCATCAGCGCCTGGGCGGGGCTTCGTCCGCTGATTGCCGACGGCGAGGGCCGCCCGTCGGACATTTCGCGGGCCCATGAGATCCGCTCACCGGAGCCGGGCTGGTTCGACGTGGCCGGGGGCAAGCTGACCACGTACCGCCTGATGGCCGAGCAGACCGTGGATCGGATCGGGAAGCGCCTCGGCCGACGGCCCGGGGAATGCCGCACCGCGGCCGAGCCCCTGTTGCCGCCGGGCGAGCCGGAGGGCATCAGCGGCATCGTTCCGCCGCCGGTGACGCGCCGGGCGGTTGAGCACTACTGCGCGAAGGAGTGGGCCGTGCACCTGGATGACGTCATGGTGCGGCGCGCGGGCTGGCATTACTATCACCGGGACGCCGCCGCGATCGCCGCGACCGTCACGCAGTGGATGGGTGAGATAGCGGGCTGGGGCCCTCAGCGATGCGAGGAGGAACTGGCCCGCTACCGACAGGCGTAAACCCCGGCGTTGCACGCCGCGACGGCGGGAAAGCGGAAGACGTGGGAAAGCGGGAAAGTGCAAGAGTGAGAAAGGCACCTGCGGCGCACTGATGCCGATTCTATCTGCCGTTCGCCGGTTCTTCGCCGCCGCGCCGCACATTCCGCGCCTGCCGGATGCCGAGGTCCGGCGAATCTATCCCCGGTTTCGCTTCCGCATCCTGGAGGCGACGTTTCTCGGCTACGCGATGTTCTACCTGGTGCGGAACAATCTCTCGCCCGTCGCGAAGGAGATGGGCAAGGCGCTGCACTACGACGAGTCGATGATCGGCAGCATCCTCGCGGTCACGGCGCTGAGCTACGGCGTCGGAAAGTTCGTCCTGGGCGCCCTGTCGGACCGCAGCAACCCGCGGGTCTTCATGGCCGTGGGCCTGATGCTCACGGCGATCTGCAACTTCGCCTTCGGCAGCACGGCGGGCTACCGGACGCACCTGCTGCTCTGGGGGCTCAACGGGTTCTTCCAGGGCATGGGATGGCCGCCGTGCGGGCGGTCCATGGGGCACTGGTTCAGCGAGAAGGAGCGGGGGCTGACGTTCAGCATCTGGAACACATCGCACAATGTCGGCGGCGGAGTCGCCGGCTACGTGGCGGCGTGGTGCGCTCACCACTACGGCGGATGGCCGTCCGCGTTCTACTTCCCCGGCGCCGTCGCGGCCGCCGGTTCGATCTACCTGTTCTGGCGGTTGCGCGACACCCCGCAGTCGGTCGGCCTGCCGCCGATCGAGGAATACCGCAACGATTACACGCCCGACGAGAGACTGCACGGCACGCAGGAACGCGAGCTGTCGTTCCGCGAACTCCTGATTCATCACACGCTCACGAACAGGTACATCTGGATCCTCGCACTGGCGAACTTCTTCGCCTATATCGCGCGCTACTGCATGATCGACTGGGGGCCGACCTACTTCCGCGACGTCAAGAACGCCACGCTGGTCAAGGGCGGCGTCACGGTGCTGGTGGTCGAGTTTGGCGGCATCCCCTCGACGATCCTGTTCGGGTGGTTTTCGGATCTGGCGGGCGGACGGCGGGGGATGGTGGCCGCACTCTGCATGATGCCGATCCTGGGCGCGTTTGCCGTCATCGCGGCTACGCCGGCGGGGCACTTCGAACGCGACCTGACGATGCTCGCCGTCGTCGGCCTGTTCGTCTACCCGGTGATCAACCTGATCGTGATCCAGGCGCTTGACCTGACATCGAAGAAGGCGATCGGGACGGCGGCGGGGTTCATCGGCCTGGTCGGGTATCTGGGCCGCGTGGCCGAGGCGAAGGGCATCGGCCTGCTGGTCAAGTACCTGAAGGTGCCGTACGGCGTCGAGGGTGCCTGGCAGATCGTTCTCGTCGGCATCATGGCCTGCACGCTGCTCGGCTTCGTGCTCCTGGCGATGACGTGGCGGGTCAAGCCGCGGGCGTGACGGGTGCCGTCCCGTTTTGACGCCACTCGCGGGAAGCACGCATCGTCCGCGCCGTCCCGCGTGGGGAACCCGCAACAGCCGGCGTGACGTACACGGGCAACGAACGCCTGGCGCTATTGGAGACGACCTTCGAGTAGACGCTCGTCAGCACTTGAGTACACCCCAGCGTTGCATATTTCGACAGGCTTACGCGGCGGATCGTAGGG
>CAZUAI010000023.1:0-68543 GCA_964617875.1 uncultured Planctomycetales bacterium
CTGAAGAACAGCCCCCGCGTTAACTGGTCAGGGGGCCGTGGGAATCAAGGCTAGGCTATCGGGCGCGACGATGGGTGGTCGAGCGGACGCATTCGTGGTTCAATCGTTTCCGCCGACTCCTCATCCGCTGGGAGAAAAAGTCGGCTAACTATGTTGCCCTACTCCACTTCGCCTGCGCGTGGATCACCTTCCGCGCCGCAGGGGTTGTGGGATAGGCTCTTACTTCCTCAACGGAGCAAATAAGGATGCCGCGCTTATGGCCGTGACCCGCAAGAGTAATTGGAAGTGGGCGATCCCCAGCGAGGATGAGTGGTACAAGGCCGGGTATCACAAGAACGACGGCGTGACGGGCAACTACTGGGACTACCCGACGAGCAGCGACAGTCTGCCAGGCCGCGACCTGAACGATGTTTCGGGTAACAACGCGAACTACTACGAGCATCCGTATCCGATCCAGTCGCCGTACTACACGACGGTGGGCGGCGAGTTCCAGAACTCCGATAGCCCGTACGGCACGTTTGACCAGGGCGGCAACGTTTGCGAGTGGAATGAAGCCGTGTTCTATGGTGTGTATCGCGGCTTGCGGGACGGGTCGTTCCACGACATCGGCAACTTCCTGCACGCATCGTATCGGGACTACCGCGACCCGACGTACGAGTCCTTCGGCATCGGGTTCCGCGTCTCCCAGGTTGCTGAGCCAACTTCGCTGACGCTTCTGGCGTGCGGAGGTATAGGGATGCTCGTAAGGCGAAGGGGGCTGGGAAGATAGCCTTCAGCCCGTTAGAGCCTTGATGTGCCGCCAGATCCCGTCGGTGCCCATGGCCCCTGATGCCTCGGAATTGACGATGGGTTTCCCATGGAGGCTCTAACGGGCCAAGCCCTTTGTCTCTTCTGCCCTTTATCCGGGCCGGGTGACCGCCCGCGTGTCGCGTATTGGCCGTTCGCCCCGAAGGCGCGATGGTCTGCAGGGGCCTTGGCGCATCTACCATTAAGAGCCCATCCCAAAACCTGTGAGGATGGGCAACTTGTGGCGAAAAGCCGTCTGTGCCGAAGGGTTTCGGGATAGGTTCTAAGCCCCGAATGGTCGCTGGTCTCCAGCTTTCGCTCGGCGAGACAGTGACGCACTTGGCCGTTCGCCCCGTAGGGGCGATGGTCTGTAGCCAGGGGCGCGAGTTGCACCCTTGTTGATCGTGTCCGCGGTCCGTAATATTCCGCTCCGGTGCCGGCAACGCGGCCGGGCCGGGATTCATGGGAGACGACGCATGAACGGCAACAAGCGAATGAAAACGACACGCCGAAGGTTCCTCCGTGACGTGAGCACGGGGGCCGTTGCACTGTCCGCCGCACCTTCGCTGCTCCGCGCGGCCGGAGGGGATCGGAATCCGCAGGGGTCGGGCAGGCAGGTGCGGATCGGCGTCGTCGGCGGAGGCTTCGGAGCGAGCTTCCAGTGGCACCTCCATCCCAACTGCAGGGTGACGGCCGTGTGCGACCTGCGGGAGGAACGGATCCAGAAGCTGAAACGTGTCTACAAGTGCGACACGGGGTACAAGGATTACCACGATTTTCTCAGACACCCCGGGCTGGACGCCGTCGCCCTCTTCACACCCGCCCCGTTCCACGTGAAGATGGCGGTGGAGGCGTTGAAGCTGGGGAAACACATCATCAGTGCCGTGCCGGCGGGGATGTCGGTCGCGGAACTGGAGGAGTTGCTGGACGTCGTGAAGCGGACCGGCCTCAAGTACATGATGGCGGAGACGAGCCGCTATCGGCCGGAGGTGCTGACCTGCATCGACTGGGCCCGGGAAGGCCGTTTTGGCGAGATCTTCTACTCCGAATCGGAGTATCACCACACCGGCCTTGGACCCTATGCCTACGGGTCGAGTTTCGACTGCCAGTCCTGTGACTTCATCAAGTCCATCGACCAGGTGGACAAGGACGCCAAAGCCTCCGGCAAGCTCGTGCCCACCTGGGCCTACGCCTACCCGCCCATGCTGTATCCGACCCACTGCACGGGGATCATCATCCCCGTGACCGGGGAGCGTCTGACGGAGGTGACGGCCCACGGCTGGGGAAACGATCACGAGATGCTCCGGAAGAACTACTACGACAACAACCCCTTCATCCACACAGTGGCGCTCTTCAAGACGTCGAAGGGCCATTGCTCGCGCATTTCGATCGGCTGGAACATCGCCGCCCAGGGAACGGAACGCGGCATGTTCTACGGCGACAAGATGTCGTTCATCATGGCCCGCCCGGAAGGTTCGCCGAATACCGTCGTCGAGCAGAAGATCGATCCGAACGGCCCGTTCGGCGTCTTCGGCGGCGAGGCCGTGAGCCGGCCCTTCGAGCAGCGCGACCACAGGAACCGCCTTCCGGAACCGCTGCGCATCCAGACAGGCCACGGCAACTCGCACGCCTTCATCACGCACGAGTTCATCAGCGCGATCATCGAGGATCGACACCCGGAGGTGAACGTCTGGGAGGCCGTTGCGTATACGATGCCCGGTGTCATCGCGCACAAGTCCGCGCTTGCCGGCGGGGCGTGCATGAAGATCCGCGATTACGGAACCGCACCGGCCTGAGTTCGCCGGGCGGGGGCCTGTTCACGCTTGAACCAGGTTCCTCGGCACGCTACACTCAGGGGCGTCGAGTCCCCGACGCCGAGCCTGCATCCGATGTTGCCGGGAGTCAACTGATGATCCAACGCACGCGTGTTGTCCGTGGATTCCTTCTGATCGTGAGCATGGGCGGGGTGGCCCGGTTCTTCCTTGCGGGCGGCTTGCTGGCCGGCTCCGATGCGAAGGTGGATGCGGGGGCGGCCGCCCAACAGACGGCGGAGCCCGCGCGTGGTCCTGCGCCGACCGCAACGAGGACGGCCAGGCCGCACGGGTTGATGGAGGAGATGCTGCCGGACGAACTGGAGGCAGTGCTTCTGGCGGCACCGGTGGCGTTCGTGCCGATCGGCACGTTCGAGCATCACGGCTGGCACTTGCCGATCTGCTTCGACGGCATCAAGGCACATGCCCTGTGCGAGCGTGTCGCGCAGCGCACGGGCGGGGCCGTGCTCCCGACGTTCTTCTACGGCACCGGCGGCGGCCACATCGGTTACAAGTGGACGCTGATACTGCCCGAGCAGCAGATCGCGCCTCTGCTCGAAGCCACGCTGAATCACCTCGCGTGCCAGGGCTTCAAGGTCGTGGTGCTGCTGACGGGGCATTATCCCAGCGAACAGGTGGCCATGGTTCACCGTCTCGCGCAGGAAGCACAGGGGCGGCATCCCCACACGCGATTCATCGGCCTGACCGAACCGGAGATCACCACGCCGGAACCGGGCGATGCTTACGGCGGCGATCATGCGGCGAAGTACGAAACCAGCATCGCCCTGGCCCTGAAGCCGGCGTGGGTTCACCTGGAGCGGCTGAGGCCCGGTCGCGCCCCGGCCCAGGTGGCTCTGCCGGCCACGCCGCGCGACACGTCTTCGATGCGCGACCCTGCGCATCCGCTCTATGCGATCTACGGCCAGGATCCCCGTACCGCGGCTTCGAAGGCGCTGGGCGAGAAGATCGTCGGCGAGATCGTGTCGCGCCTCGCTCGCCAGGTGGAGGAGGAACTGGACCGTGCCCGAAGTCAGCCGACACAGCCGTAGACGCCGCCGGCAGGAAGCTCTGTGATGACGCGCGGCTGCGGACGGGCACCGCTCTCCTGGCGATGGCCGGGGTTGTATTCGGGCGTCTGCATAATCGATGAGCGGCTTGCCGCCGTCGGCGGCTCGGCATATCGTGACGTGGAATTGTGCCGCGGAGTCGCGGCGCCGGTCGGATGATCTGCTGGAGGCGCGGTTATGCGGAAGCTGGATTCGGTTCGCGACGCGCGCAACTCGCGCCCGACTCGCGGTATGGATGGCGGACGGTTAACCGGTGGGCGAACCCCCGCGGGCGCAGGTGCGCGGCGCCGAAGAACCGCCCGTCTTGTGCGTTCGGTCGCGGGCGGGTCTTTCGCCGGGGGCCCTCAATTGCGCGCCTTGCTGGCGCTCGTGGTGGGGGTTGTGGCGACGGCGCAGGTCGCCCGGGGGCTTGACCTGTACGTGGCTTCGGACGGCAACGACGCCTGGTCCGGCGGGCCGGCGGCGGCGAACGAGGGGAAGACCGACGGGCCGTTTGCGACCCTGGTGCGGGCGCGGGACGAGATCCGCAGGCGACGACAGGCAGGCACCGTGGGCGATGAGCCCGCGGTCGTGCATGTCCGGGCGGGGATGTACCGGCTGGAGAAGGCGCTCGACCTCGATGCGCGCGACTCGGGGACGGAACAGGCCCCCGTCACGTGGCGGGCGTACAAGGATGAGAAGGTGCGGATCATCGGCGGGCGGGAGGTGACGGGCTTCGCGCCCGTCACCGATCCGGCAATCCTGGAGCGGCTCGACGAGTCCGCCCGCGGCAAGGTGATGCAGGCCGACCTCAAAGCGCTCGGTGTGGCGGACTTCGGCGATGCAGTCGAGCCGTGCCGGCGGATCGAGTTGTTCTTCGACGACGAGCCGATGAGACTCGCACGCTGGCCGAACGAGGGATATGTCAAGGTCGTCGATGTGGTCGGCGGCCAGCCGATGGAAATCCACGGGCTCAAGGGCGACAAGGTCGGCAGGTTCACGTACGACGGCGACCGGCCGAAGCGGTGGCTCAAGGAGAACGACGTCCGCCTCCTGGGCTACTGGTTCTGGGACTGGTCCGATGCGTACCAGAAGGTCGAGTCGGTCGACGCCGAAAAGCGGGTCATCGCGACCGTCCCGCCGTACCACCACTACGGGTATCGCAAGGGGCAGCGATGGTGCGCGATGAACCTGCTGTCGGAGATCGACTCGCCGGGCGAGTGGTATCTCGACCGGCCGGAGGGCATGCTGTACTTCTGGCCGCCGTCGCCGATCGGGACGGCGCGGGCGTTCGTGTCGGTCACTGACACGTTGATTTCGACGAAAGACGCCTCGCACGTGACGATCCGCGGCTTCTGCGTGGAGTACAGCCGCAGCCACGCAATCGTCGTCGCCGGCGGGTCGAAGGTCCTCGTCGCCGACTGCACCCTGCGGAACCTCGGCGGCCGGGCCGTGATCGTGAACGGCGGCACCGGCCACGGCGTGACGGGCTGCGACATCTACAACACGGGCGACGGCGGTGTGAGTCTCGAGGGCGGCGATCGCAAGGCCCTGACGCCGGGCGGGCATTTCGCGACGGACAACCACATCTATCGGTACAGCCGGGCGGGCCTGTGCTACAGGACGGCGGTCAGCACAAGCGGCGTCGGCAACCGCATCGCGAACAACCTGATCCACGACGCTCCGCACATGGGCCTGGGCCTCAGCGGCAACGAGCACGTGATCGAGCTGAACGAGGTCCATCACGTCTGCATGGAGACGGACGACGCGGGGGCGTTCTACATGGGCCGCGACTGGACGTGGCGCGGCAACATCATCCGCCACAACTACTTCCACCACATCGGGCAGTTCAAGAGCCACGTCGGCGTGCAGTCGGTTTACCTGGACGACTGGACGAGCGGCACGACGGTCCAGGGCAACATCTGCTATCGGGGCGGGCGGGGCGTCCTCGTGGGCGGGGGCCGGAACAACACGGTGGAAAACAACATCTTCATCGAGTGCACGCCGTCGGTGCACGTCGATTCGCGCGGGCTGGGCTGGGCGAAGTACTACTTTGACGGCAAGGAGAACACGCTGATCCAGCGGCTGAACGAGATCCCGTACAGGCAGCCGCCGTGGAGCACGCGGTATCCGGAGCTGCTGACGCTCTACGAGGATGAGCCGGCGCTGGCGAAGTACAACCGCGTCGTGCGGAACATCAGCGTCGGCGGCCGGTGGCTCGATCTGCAGGACGGACTGACGGACAAGGTGGTCGAGGTCAAGGACAACCTCGTGGACAAGGACCCCGGCTTCGTCGATGCGGCGCACGGCGATTTCCGCCTGCGCGACGATTCGCCGGCGTACAAGCTCGGATTCCAGCGGATCCCGGTCGAGAAGATCGGGCTGACGCGGAACGGGTTGCGGGTCTCGACGGTGAGCTGGGAGCCGAGCGAACTGGGGCAGACAGCGGTGGTCGAGATGAAAAACGCCCCGTATCCGCACGCCAGCCGGGCCGACGGGTTCAAGAACGGGGGCAAACAGTATCCTCGTGAGCCGCACTACGTCGACGGCAGCGTGGCGCTGTTCGTTCCGAGGGGCTTTCGCGCGGGCGAGCGGACGGACCTGCTCCTGTACTTCCACGGGCATCTGAACAACGTTCGCAGGGCGATGGCGGAGTTCCGACTACGCGAGCAGGTTGTGGCGAGCGGGCGGAACGTGATTCTCGTTTTTCCCGAGGGGCCGAAGGACGTGCCGGATTCCGGCGGCGGCAAGCTCGAGGAGAAAGACGGGCTGAAGCGGCTGGTGGACGAGGTCCTCGACGTGCTCGTGGCGGAGCGGAAGATTCCGGGCCGGTCGCTCGGGCGCGTGGTGCTGGCGGGGCACAGCGGGGCGTACCGGGTGATCTCGTTCTGCCTGGAGCACGGCGGGCTCGAGGAGAACGTGACGGATGTCGGGCTGCTCGACGCGAGCTATGCGAGGCTGGATGCGTTCGTCGATTGGGTCGCGCGGAAGCGGGACGGCCGGCTGTTCAGCATTTTCACGGACCATCTGTCGGGCGAGAACGTGTATATGATGACGCACCTGCGAAAACGCGGCGTGTCGTACGAATTGCGCGACGAGGACGACGTCGGCGACGACACGCTCCGCGCGGCGCGCGTTCTCTTCGTGAACACGACGAAACTCTCGCACAACGAGACCGTGCGATGGCTCGAGCGGTGGCTGCGGAGCGGTACGCCGAGTACCGAGTACCAGGGGAAGAGGTGACGACGCATGCGGAGTCAGGAGTCAAGGGGTCGTCCGTTGCTGGGGACATGGCCGTATGCGCGAAAGGCATCGGGAACCTTCGCCGGACAGCCAGAACACCGTGTTCACGGGAGGTGGACGCCCTGGCGCGTTCAGCCCGGGGCAAGAAAGGTTCCTGACCGCCTCCCTGCGCGGCGGAACGGCCATGCACCCTCCGTTGCTCCGGAGTCGCCGTGCGTCTCGCACGCGTGTGTTTCGGCATCCGGCACCGGTTTATGCGGCGGCGCGCCGCCGCGCTCAGCGGGCTTTGAATGCTCACGGGCCGCAGTCGGGGCAGCCCATGTCTCCGCCGCAGTTCAGCACCGTCTCGTCTTCCCGGTACATCGTCCAGCAGTACCGGTGGTCCGCCGTCCAGATGCCCCGATACCACTTGTACAACAGGTCATCGGAGAGCCGGCGCATGTAGCCCTCGAAAACCAGGCGGCCGTCCGGATAGGACGTGCATACATCCTGGGTGAAGGGCGCGAACCCGCTGAATCTCACAGAGTATCCGTATTGGATCACGGTGTATCGCCGCGTCACAAGCCGCACCTCATCCCACAACGTATAGAGCGTTCCGTTGTCCAGCACTTCGAACATCCAGGTGACGAGCGGCGTCGAGTCATGGCAACCTGTTGCCGAGTCGCACGGGGGTGAATCGAGGCACTGGAATACGTCGTGCTTCATGAGCTTCCCATCCGTCGTAAGCATCCACCATTCCACCATGAAATCGTCATAGCGGTGCTCCCCGTCGCAGCCGTCCCATGTCATCCACCACAGCCAGTTCCCGGGCAGGCCGAGCACATGGGTGATGGTTGTCGTAAGGTCTCCGTCTTGTCGGGTGTAGGTGACGACCACGGGATTGGTTCCGGACGACTGTTCAACCCATCCGCCCGTGCTTTTGTTGACGTACGCCGGCTTGGCGGCGGCGGCGGGCCAGTGTGACGAGGCGAACCCGTTGACCGCGTTCAGACGGGCCAGCGCATCCTGTACATGGTCCCCGGGATGCACGGCGAGCGCCTCGGGAATCGGGATCGGCGGGATGTCGTTCATCAGCGGATGCATCTGCCGGATCGCGGCGGAAACCTCCTGATCGCTCAGGACGGTCACGGTCCGGGCGTCGTTCCCTTCACTGTTCAACGGGAGCAGAGACAGGGACTGACAGGCCCCCAAGGCGCCGAGTCCCATCAGGAGCATGATGGTGGAAATGCGTACCGGTTGGTTCGAGGAAACGCCTTTCATGTGTTTTCTCCTTTTGTTCGTATGTCCACGGCGTCAGCGGACGACGCCCGCTGATTTGAGAATGAACATGGACGCCAGGACAAGAGCATTATAACACAAAGCGCCCGGCTTGGGCTCGGTTCGGTCGCGTTTGGAGCTTTGCGGTCGATTGCACGATCTTTCTCGCCCTCGTCGCGCGGCCCGGTCGATCGACACGCAGGGCCCCCCCCACGTCCTGTCCGTGTGAGTTCAGCGTTGAACTCGGAATTCCACACTCTGAATTCGACTCGGGACCAACGAGACACCGGCTCCGGTCTGACGCACGACGGGGAACGAACCTGGCTGCATGGCCGTTTCTGCACGCAGGGAGGGGATCCGGAACCCTTCTTGCCGTGGGCGAAACGCGTCAGGGCGTCCACTTTTCGTGAACGCGGGGTTTTGCGTGTCCGGCATGGGTTCCTGACCCCGTTGGCACATACGGTCATGCACCCAACGAAACCTCGTTTCTTGACGCGCCTTGTCGTATCGGAGTAGCCTTCTGTCGCTCTTCTGCGTGCCCGGGGGCGGCGGCGCCTGCCGGGAGGTCGGATCGACGGCGACCGGCGTGGGAGCCGCTCGGGCGGCCAACGGCGGGCCACATGCGCAAGGAGGTCGTGGGAGTGTACGCGAACCCCATCCTGGGCGTGTTCTACCACAGCATCGGCGGTCTGGCCTCGGCCAGTTGGTATCTCCCGTTCAAGAAGGTGCGGGACTGGGCGTGGGAGACGTACTGGATCGTAGGCGGGGTGTTCTCGTGGATCGTCGCGCCGTGGGCGTTTGCGTGGGTGATCGCCCGCTTCGTCGGCCGTGATCCGGTGACCGGGACGCCGGGCGTCTCGCTGGTGGCGCTCTTTCAGGAGGCCCTCGCGAGGCATCCGCGGAGCATCCTCTTCAGCGTCGTCTTTGGAAGCCTCTGGGGCGTCGGGCACCTGAGCTTCGGCCTGACGGTGCGTTACCTGGGCCTGTCGCTGACGACGGCGGTGGCGCTGGGGTTCTGCGCGGTGTTCGGCACGCTGATCCCGCCGATCTACGACGGGGACATGGGCAAATTGATGAGCCTGCTCTCGGGCCAGGTGACACTGGGCGGCGTGGCCGTCTGCGTGCTGGGGATCGTCTTGTGCGGCCGTGCGGGCATCGGCAAGGAGCGCGAACTGGACGTCGAGGCAAAGAGGGCGGCGGTGGCGGAGTTCGACTTCGTCAAGGGGATGTGGATGGCCTTCCTGTGCGGCATCACCAGTTCCTGCATGGCGTTCGCGATCCGCTCGGGCAAGCCGGTCGGCGAACTGGCGGCGGCGATGGGCGTGCCCGACGTGTTCAAGAACACGCCGGTCCTCATTCCTGTATTGCTGGGCGGCCTGGTTACGAACGTGGCGTCGTGCGTCGTCATGCACGTGCGGAACCGCTCGGCGGGGCAGTACTTCACCGCGCCGCACCTCTCAAATTACGCCTTGTCGGCGTTCGCGGGGACCGTGTGGTATCTGCAGTTCCTCTTCTACAGCATGGGCACGACCAAGATGGGCAAGTACGATTTCGCCAGTTGGACGCTGCATATGGCGACGATCATGATCTTCGGGAACATCTGGGGGCTGATCCTGCGCGAGTGGAAGGGGACGAGCCGTCTGGTCCACAACCTGATCTTCCTGGGCATTGTCGTGCTTGTCGGATCGACGATCGTGGTGGGCGGGGGCTCGTACCTGCAGACGCAGGGCAAGTAGGTTCGTCAGTCCTGTGCTCCGTCCGGGGCGCGGTGTTGTGAGTTGCCTACGGCGTGCAACATGTTGAACCGGCGCGTCATGATCGTCGTTGTTTTACCCCTGCCGCTCGCTGCTCGACAGGCACCGGCGGTATACGGCGAGCGTGCGCTCAACCATTTCATCCGCCGTGCTGACCGGGGCCGCGCGGCCGGCGGAGGGTGATGCCGCCCATGCTGCCAGGCAGTCTGCGAGACTTGCCGCGGAGTTGACCTCGAAGAGGTGCGCCGGGTTTGTGATTGTCTCGGCGATTCCAGCGACGCGGCTGGCCAGCAGCGGCACGCCGACGGCGTGAGCTTCGAGCGCGATGATCGGGAGGTTCTCCGGCCATGTGCTGGGCACGACGAGGACGTCGAGCGAGCGCAGGAACGCCGGCATCTCGGGCGAGGGGATCCGGCCGGCGAACTCGACGCTGAGGCCGCGTGCCCGCCGGCGCAGCCGCCGGACGTATCGAGCATCCTCGCCGCCGCCGGCAAGCCGCACCCGCGTCTTCGTCCAGCCGAGGCGGGCGATCGCCTCCAGCAGCAGGTGAACGCCCTTGTGTTCGGCCAGGGCGCCGGCATAGCCGATCGTCATGCGGTCCGGCGGCAGGGGGGCCGTCCGGCGCGGCTCGTGGCTTTGGTGCTCGAACCAGTGCGGCTCAAGGCCATAGGGGACGTCGTGGGTGCGGTCGTGTTGGAGGTGCGGCGCCACGATTTCGCGGGCCGCACGGGAGGGAAAGATCACCGCCTGGACGTCGTTCAGAACAGCGAGCAGGATCTCCTGGCGGCGTCGCCAGCGGGTGATCTCGTCCGGCGGAAGCCCGCGCAGGCTCGCGCGCAGAACGACCAGCAGGGGCAGTGCGACGTCGCGCAGGACGGGGATCCGCGCCAGCCCGCGCGGCAGCGCCGCCGAGTGTCCGGTGGCGATGCACCGGAGGCACTCGGGCCAGGTCACCTTCGCGCTGCAGACGGTGCCTTCCCTGTGCGCGAGCGTTTGTTTCGGGCAGAGCCACCAGTAGTCCATGATCGTGACGGCGACGGGGATGTTCACCGCGCGTGCCGCGGTAATGATCCCGATGCCGACATGGGCGGGGCTTGCGACGTGTACGATGTCGGGTCTCTCGCGGCGGAGCACGCCGGCCAGCTCCGTCGGCGGCAGCCCCTCGACGCTCATCCACCCCCGCGAGGGGTAATGCAGGACGTTCCGCTCGCCCGGCACCGGTTCACCGGCCGGCAGGCGCGGCCCGCGATGCTCCGGGTCGCCGCCGAGGATGACGGCCCGGTGTCCCCGCGTGCGCAGACCGTCGCTCAGTACGGTGAGATACCGCTCCGCCCCCTGGCCATACCCGCGTCCGAACTGCGTCGTGGCGTACAGGACGTTCACGCCGCCATTCTACGCAAAGCGGCGCCCGAAGCCATCGGTGATTGGTCCTGGCGGTCGCAGGTCAACGCTTCCCGGTCTGCCTGCTCGCAACTCGTTTTTCGCAAACACGCGACTTCGGTCGCTTGCTTTTCGGCGGGATTCTGGTATCTTGCCTCCGGGCGAGGGATTCCTTGACGATTCCCCCACACTGGGAAACCGAGCGAGGAGTTTAGCAGTGGCGAGACGTCGCAGGCGAGGACTGGGCCGACGGGTTCTGGGCGGGGTCATCTTCTTATCCGTCGTCGGATGTGTGTTCTGGTGGGGGTGGTCGTTCATCCGGCCGCCGCAGGAAGAGGCGACTGGCTCATCCAGCACGCTCGCAGGCGTTACGCCGTCGAACAACGCTCCGTTGAAAAAGGTGGCTCCGGCTGCTGAGAAGCCGGCGCCGGGCGCCAAGGAGAAGCCGGCCTCCGGGGCCAAGTCGGTGCCGCTTGTGGGTACCCAGACTCCGCCGTCGCCGGGCGCGGTCACAACGCATGCGGCGCAGTCGGGGAACTCCCAGGCGGCGCAGGGGGCCTACCAGGCCGCCATGCGGGAACTCGAGAAGGATCCCGTCAAGGCGCGGCAACTGTTCAGCGAGGCCCTCGTCAAGGGGCTCGGCGGGGCTGATGCCGCCAATGCCCGCCGTAAGCTCAATGAGCTGGGCGAGCGGATGATCTTCTCGCCGGTCCGGACGCCGGGCGACCCGCTTGTTGCGGCGTACACCGTGAAGAAGGGGGAAACGGTCGGCAAAATCGCCGCTGCCCACCACATCTCTGAGGACCTGCTTATCCAGATTAACCAGCTTCGCAACAAGAATCTGATCCGGGAAAACCAGACGATCAAGGTCGTGAATGGTCCGTTTCATGCGGTTGTGGATAAGGCCGCGCACGAGATGTACATCGTGCTTGGCGACGTGTACGTTCGCGATTACCGCGTGGCGCTCGGCACGAACGGCGGGACGCCGACCGGCAAGTGGCTCGTCGCCAACCACCTGACAAACCCGAGCTGGGTGGATCCGCGGACGGGCAAGCGATGGCACGCCGACGATCCGCAGAACCCGATCGGCGAGTACTGGATCGGCTTGAAGGGCATCGAAGGCGAGGCGAAGGAGCAGATTGGCTTCGGCATTCACGGGACGATCGACGAGGCGAGCATCGGCCAGGACGTAAGCATGGGCTGCATCCGGCTCGGGGCGAAGGATGTGGAGCAGGTGTACAAGCTGCTGGTGCCCGGGCAATCGACGGTTGTGGTCAAGTAGGGGGGCGCGGGTGTCGCATGAGTCGTGACGCCGAAACGTCCGTCGCCCAGCTCCGCGAGATGGTCGCGCGTTTCGTCGGGGAGCGGGACTGGCAGCAGTTTCACGACCCGAAGAACCTGGCCATGTCCATCGCGATCGAGGCCGCCGAGCTGATGGAGCACTTCCAGTGGCTGCGAAGCGATCAGCTCGCGGAGGTGACGGGGAACGAGCAGACGATGGCCCATATCCGGGAGGAACTGTCGGACGTGCTTGCGTTTGCGCTGGCGTTCGCCAACGCACTCGGCATCGACATCACGGATTCGCTCACGGCGAAGATGGAGAAGAACGCCCGGAAGTATCCGGTCGATCGATTTCGCGGGAGGTTCCGGTAAGGGGCGGAGGACGGCCCGTTCGTCAGTTCGTTGTTCCGCTTGTCCGCTTGCTGCGTTGTCCGGTCGCTCTGCCGCTGCGTCGCTGTTCCTGTCAATCGCCCATGTCGACTTCCGCGATGACTTCGGCCGGCGAAAGGTCGTCGCCGAAGAGGAGTCGTCCGAAAGCGCGGTGGTAGCGATCAACCGTCCAGAGCGACGCGCCCATCAGGTCGCGGAACTGACCGTGCGTGGCCATCGCGTCGGCGATCGGCATGGTGGCGCGAAAGCCGACGGTCCCGTCGCTCATGTCCATGTCGAACGATCCGATGGACAGGCCGTAGTTGGCTCGCACGACCGTTTCCGCCACGGCGGCCCGGCGGTCCTCCGGGACGACGAGCGGGATACGGATGAAGACGCCGAGGATGGGCGGATTCTCCCGTACGGTGATGACGGCGGAGAAGGTGCCGGTCTTTCCGCGAAAGCCGGTGTCGATCCCGCTGCCATCCTCCCGCAGGTGGTAGGCGAATTGGTCGTCATCGAGGTATCGGCACACGTGCGACAGCGAGGTATGTGCCGTGCCGTCCGGTGGGGGCTCAGTGCGTCGGCCCTTTGCCCGGCCTTTCTTGCCCGGCGGCCGAACCGGCGGGGCGGGAGTCTGGGCGGCCTGTGGCGAGGCCGGTGCGCCCGATGGGCCGTGCGCGGGGCGGGTCGGTCCACGCGGCGGCTTCGCCGGAACGGCGTTCCCGGGAGCGGTCACATGGTCCTCAATGCCGAGCAACCACCGCACGCTTGCGGCAAACGCCCGCCCGATTATCTTCATGGAGCCCGGCAGTATTCCCATGACCATCACCCGCCATCCACGGTGCCTGCACAGCCTACAATGTATTAAAGCCGAAAGTGCGGCGGATTTCCACTTTGGCATGTGGCCGTGATGGGGAGGAGAACGTCAATTGCCGGGTGCTGCCGCGCACACCGCGAGACGCCCCGATTCGCATGATTCTCAGGGTTTTCTGGAGCGCGGTTACATCCATGTTATTCGACCGGAGATCGAGAAGGCAGAGACCGAGCGTATGGTGTGCAGGGCGAGCAGCCGGCGGGCCATGCATTCGAAGGCGCGTTGCCGCGAAGATCGTAAGGCCCTGTAGCTCAATGGCTTACATGCGCATTTCTCGCGACGCAGGGGGCCTGTGAAGGTGGTGCGTCGCTTGTGGACGACAGTTCTCTCCTTCTGGCAAGCACAATCACGGCGGCTCGTATTGACCGTGCACCGACAAGACGACAAAGCGGCATATCGCCAGGCAAGTAACGCCCGTCTTGCTTCCGATCCCATTTCGCGGCAATAGCGGCCAGAGTCGGTGCCAGTTCGTCCCGGAGCAGTTGACGTTTCGCTTCCAGGCGCGAGGTATCGAGCGGGTCACAGCCGGCGATCTGCGACGGGCGGATATCGCGCACGATGTCCGCCTGCGTTGCCATCGTGAAGCTGCCGGCGATTCCGGGTTGTCCCCCCGCCGTATCGAGCAACACGATGCGGCCGGATGGTATGGGTTGGCCGGCGTTCGGTTCACATGCATCTATGCAGTCCGTCGGCAAGCCAGGATTGTGATGTCATCCGACTGGGGATGGCCGCCGCGAAAGGTCTCTACCTCCCGTTGGATCGAATCGACCTGATCGCGGACCGATCGGAATCCGGAGGCCGAGACGGCTCGCAGGAGGCGTTCCTCGCCAAACTGTTCGCGGAACAGGCGGCCGTGGATGTGCGAGACGCCCCGGCCGTCGAGCACGATATTGCAGTCGGGGGACCGGCCGAAGACCAAGGCATCCCGGTCGAGTGCCACGACGCTTTCCACGCCCCGGGAGTTTCGCACGCGCAGGGTCGGCATGAGAACTCAGGGTAGTGGCGGCCGCGGCAGGACGCAAGGCCGTGGGCACGATTGCCTCGTGCCGTGGGGCACGCTTTGCAGCCGGCGGATCCTGCTGCACGTGACGTAAACGCGGCTCCTTGTTCCGACGGAAACAGGGCCGTCGCGCGGGCGTACGCGAATCTGACCGCGCACGAGCCGGGGCAGCTTCGCCCGGCGGCAACGCTTCGCACCCCGCCGACGACAGTGACGTTCGACATGCGGTGACTTCGATTGTGCCCGCGCTATCGAGCAACTCAGGCATCGCTCCGGTTTCTTGCAGGGAGTATCGCCTGCAGCCCGGCGCCTTGTGGCGCAGGCGGCCCGCCCACAGAATACGGCAGAGCCTGAGCGGCCGCACCCCGAGGCGGCAGGCGAAGCCCTCGCGGCCCGCCAGGACACGCAGAGGTGGCCGGACAATGCTCGACGCCAACAACGCAGGACCGGGCGAACGCCGGGCGGGCGGCCCGTGGGTGTCGCTGGCCTTACTCATCGTTGCCGCCCACGGGGCCCTGCTGGTCGCCCGTTCCAGCTTCGTCGTCGACGGGACGCGGTACTTCTGCCTCTTTGACGATGCGATGATTTCACTCGTCTACGCGCGCAACTGGGTCGCCGGGCACGGTCTCGTGTGGAATGTCGGCGAGGCGCCCGTCGAGGGCTACACAAACTTCGGCTGGGTGGTCGTGCTTGCCGTCATTCACCTGTTGCCGCTGTCGCCCATCGGGGTGTGCCTCGCGGTTCAGATCGTCGGGCTGGGGCTCGTGCTTCTATACTCCTGGGCTGCGGCGCAGGTCGGACGGCGGCTTGGTGTGCCGGCATGGGGCTGCGGCGCCATCGTGCTGCTGGTGGGGATGGCGCTACGGCTGAAGTTCCTCGCGGTGCTGGGGATGGAGACCGGAGTGCTCGCCGTGCTGGCGGTGTGCGCGTTCCTTATGACGTTGCGCAGCCTGGAGGGTGGTCCGGTCCGTGTCCTGACATTCGTGTCGCTGTCGGCGGCATGCCTGGTTCGCACGGATCTCGTGCTGCTGCTGGCGGCGTTCGCCCTGGTCCTGCTCTATCGGCGGCGGGATCAGGCGGCGCGAGTAATCCTGTATACAGCGGCCGCCCTGGTTCCCATCGTGCTTCATCTGGTGTGGCGGCACAGCTACTACGGCGAATGGGCGCCGAATACCTACTACGCGAAGGTGTACGGCTGGCCGCTGGCGGACCGGCTCCAGCGGGGTTTGCACGAGGCCGCGATGTCGCTGCTGCGGCACGCGCCGCTCCTGCTCGTCGTGGTTGTGGGCTTCGTCAGGCGAGCGACGGCGCCGGCGTTCCTGGCCCTGTCGGCGTACGCGTTGTGCCTGGCCTACCAGACCTGGGTCGGCGGCGATGCCTGGCCGTTGGACCGGTTCCTGTGGCCGGCGCTGGTGTGCCTGTTGCCCCTGGCCGTGGCGGAGATTGCCGCGCCCGATGGCTGGATTCGGAAGCGGGCAGGCCGCGCGGGGGCGGAAGCGAAGTTCGCCGCCGGGGCGCTGCTCGTCGTGATCCTGGTGTTCGTCAACCTCGGCAAGTGGGGCGAGACGCTGCTGATCGACCTGCCGTGGGGAACGGATGCGAACATCCGCAACGTCCGGTGGGCACGGCTGATTGACACGATGACCACGCCGGACGCCGTCATCGGCGTGTACTACGCGGGCGCCATGCCGTACTTCACCCCGCGGACGTACGTGGATTTCCTCGGGAAGTGCGACCGGCACATCGCACGCCTGCCCGTGCAGATCCCGTGGACGGAGAACCACCGCGTGATGCCCGGGCACTTCAAGTGGTCCTGGCCGTACGCGCTCGGCCGCCGGAAGCCCGACCTGATTCCGGAGAACGAGGGCCGCTACATCCACTACGCGCGAGACTACCAGGAGCACTACATCCAGTGCCGCGCCCTCGACGACCCGAAGGAGAAGACCACGTTCATGGTCCGCAAGGACAGCACGCGCGTTCACTGGGAGAAGATGACGCGGTCGCGGAAATGGGATCTTCACCTGCCGGCGGTGGTGGACGATCCGACGTATGAGCTGCTGAAGCGTCTGTCGCAGTGAGCGGTGTGCGGCGAACCTGGCCCGCGATGCCCTGGCTGTCGGAGTTCAGGTCTCAGCAGAACCACCGGCCGCTTGCGTTCCCGGCTCCGTGTCCTTCGGCGTTTCGTCCCGCCGTGCGCGGTCCTTTGGCCGGATGGCCCGTCTTTCGCCCGTCAGCGAAGGGCGGGGACACGACGACCGGCGCCGCAGTCTGTCGCCGGCCTTCCGCTCTTTCTACTCGCACGCCGGCGGCTGGTTCGGGCCGTTAAAACACGTCTGGAAGATGGCGAAGTCGGCCAGATCGACGTCGCCGTCTTCGTCGAGGTCGGCCATCGCACAGCCTTCGCGCGGCGGCCGGTTGGGGCCGTTGTGGCAGTATTGCATCCCCGTGAAGTCGTTGAGGTCCACGTCGCCGTCACGGTTGAAGTCCGGCAGCGGCAGGAGGTCGATGATCAGCATCGTCAGCGTCGCGTTGTCGAACACGGCGTCGAAGTCGGCGATGTGGATCTGGCCGGTGAGGTCGGTCTCGGCCCAGCCGACCAGCTCGGTGGTGGTGCTGCCCAGGAGGAGGCTCGTCTCGCCGGCATAGGCCGCCAGCTTGCGCTGGGTGATTCGGCCGACGCGCCCGCCCGGGTTCTGAATCCGGATTCGCAGCAAGGCGTCGCGGCTCTCCGAAAGATTGATCGCCCAGAGGATGAGCCGGTTGCCCCGGCTGCTTCGCGTGGTGTACAGGCGGAAGTAGCCGTCCACGAAGCTGTCGATCAGCGTGCCTTCGAGGTATGTCTGCAGCGCCTTGAAGACCTTGAAGCAGGGGACTTCCAGCCCGATTCGGTTGGGGATGTTCGGCTGGTCCCAGTACTGAGCGGCGACGATGCTCATCTCGATGAACGTGAAGACGTCCTCCGCCGTGCCCAGCCCCTGCGCGACCGTCTGCCCGAGGCCGTAGTAGTAGCTCCCCTGCCACGAGCTGGTATTCCACTCGCTGAGAAGCAGCGGCGTGTTCGCCGGCCGGCCGTACGCGACGAGCCGGTCCACGATCTTCTGCTTCGCGTCGTTCTGGGCCTTCTTCTGGACGTTGAGGCCCTTCATGATCTCCGTGGCACCGAGCGTGCCGCCGGTGTTGTCCCGCGTGATGTAGTAGAGGTTGCCGTAGGGGTGGTAGGCGACGAGATCGACGCGGTTGGCCGGGTTCGCGAAGACGGCGTCGAGCCATGCGTTGCCGTTGTTCGCGGTCATGCAGCCGGGGCCGATCCTGATGGTCGGGTCCTCGGCGATCATGGCGGCGGAGATGATGCGGTAGCGGTTGGCGTAGTCCTCGGGCGTCAGGGCGGGCGGCGGGTAGGGCCCTTCGGGCTCGTTGCCGATTTCCCACCAGGTGACCCGGGGGACCATCGGCTCGCCGGGGGCGAGGAGCTTGTCGTCGCTGCCCCAGGTCATCGAGTCGAGGATCGCCTGCTCGCGGGGCGTCAGCGGGTCGCCCTGGCGCTTCGTCTGCACGAGCTTGTTGCAGTAGTAGACCCAGTCGGCGGCCAAAGCCGCGAGCGTCTCGGGCGTCTGGTCGGTGTAGACCCACGTCGAGCCGTTGCCGGTGCCGATGCCCCGCGTGTTCGTCAGGATCTGCAGGTACGAGTTCCGGTCGCGGGCGTGGCGGAGGTACTGCAGCGTGGAGACGGAGCTGCTGTTCCACTGAGCGGTGAGCGTCTTCCAGTTGTATCCGTCGCCGCCGTTCCGCATGCTCGTGTTGTAGCTGACATCGAGCGTGAACGCGGCGGCGTTGGCGCTGAAGGTCTTGGCCTGGGCGTCCATGCCGTGTACGCCCTTGTGGATCGGTGTGCCGGCGGCGAGGCCGTTGATCGCATGGACCCGCGTCCCCGTCGTGGCGCCGGCCGTGGCGCCCCACGGTGACGGGCACGCGCCGGATGCCGCGTTGAATGCCCGCACGGTGAACGTGTAGGCGGTGTTCGGAAGCAGGTTCGTGACGGTTGTGGTTGCCCACTCGGTCTTCGATCGCCAGACAGGGGAGCCGCCGATCGTGCCGTCGGCCTGTACGTACTCATAGGCGAGCATGATGTAGTGCGGATCGTCGCGGGGCGGCGACATGCGGATCGCAAACAGGTCGCTGTCGGAGTCGGACGGATTGACAGCGACGTCGATCGTGTCGGCGGTCGCGTTCGAGACGATCGGTGCGGCGGGCGTGGCCGGGGTTTGCGTGCACGGGGCGGCCACGACGTCGAAGCTCGCCGGGTTGTCCTTCCAGCCGACCTTGCAGAACAGCGAGTCGTTGGCGGCGGGGGCGCTCATGGCCCAGGCGTCGGCGTCGTTGATGACGGGGTTGGCGGCCCAGGCGGGCTTGACGCGGAAGCGGAACGTGACGGTGCGATCGCCCGTGCCGCCGGTGGCCTTGCCCCCGGTGGCGGTCTCGCAGGCCACGGGCGTGATATAGGTATCGCCGCCCCAGGCGTCGGTCCGGTAGGCCCATCGTCCGCCGCCGGCCGCGTCGGCGAAGACCCACGTCCCGCCGTAGTTGGTGATATCGGTGTCGGCCGCGCCCCAGGCGAGGTAGCCCCGGCCCCTGGTCGAATCGTTGCCCGATTCGGTGTAGTTGAAGAGGACGCGAATGGAGCGGATGTCATTGTAACCGGAGACCGCGGAGGCCGTCGCCGTGACGGTGTAGACCGTGGTGTCGTCGGCGACGAGCACCGTCGCGTTGACGACCGGCAGGCTCGAGATCGTGATCTTTCCCGCGAGCGCCGGCGCCGTCACGGCCAGGACGATGCCGATGGCTGCCCTGCGCAAAGAGAGTCGAATCGCCATAGACGTTTCCCCGCCCCCTGATCCGTGCAACGACGTCGTATCGCGGTCCTCGACGGCCGCCCACTCAATCGTAGCAGGTGTTTGCCGTCGGTTCAAAGCTGCCGCGCGTTCCACTTGATCAGGCGTGCCAGAGACCAGAGCCCGCCGCCGCCGGGCCGTTCGTAGAGCTTCTGCGCGCGGCCGACCTCGAGGGCCGCCCGTGCCACCCGGGGTTCCCAGGTGGCCAGTTCCATCCAGCCGCCGATAATCGCGTTATGGGCGCCCCAGCCGGCCTTCCCGTCCACGCGATCGTTCATCGTCCACTTCCTGTCGTCGATGACGTTCTTCAGGAATGTCGCGGCGAAGCGGCGCATGTCGGCCTCATCGAACACGCATCCGTTCTTTGCGCAGAGGCACGCGAAGTCGATCTCGAGGTGCCCGTGCGACGAGTCCTCGACGACGGGATGGCCCTTCCAGACGGGCGTGTTGAAGCTTGGCGAGTTCTCCCGCGTCCAGCCCGTTTCGGCGGGTCCCCACCAATAGTTCCAGACGTAGCTTCCGTTGTCGGCCACGCGGAGGTGGTGCTTCAGCAGCCGTGCGATCCGCTCCGCGTGCGTCTGCCACCGCCGGTCGCCGGTCAACTGCCCCAATCGCAGCAGCGAACGGCCGAGGCTCGCCTGGTAGTTGTGGGCCTTGCCGGCGCCGTCGCTCCAGAAGGGGCAGCCGCGTTCGCCGGTGACGTAGTGGCCCTCGTCCTTCCCTGGGCCGGTCCGCCAATCCTCCTCGGCGTCGAGGAAGACCGTGACCGCCTCGGCGACGTAGCGGTCGGCGCGCGGGCCGTAGCTGGCGCGAAGCCGGGGATCCTGCTTCACGAGCCAGGCAAACTCGAGCATGGGATACGTCGCCTGTCCGCTGTAGCCGTGATAGGCCATGGCCAGGGGAACCATCGCGACGGCCCGGTTTGCCAGCGGCGTGCCTTGCGCATCCCGATCCGGCGGGCCCTCTGCCCCGGCGAGCACGCCGGCCGTCACGAGCCTGCTTCCGCCGTCCGCACAGGCAAGCTTCCGCTCGGTCGCGACCTTCGAGCAGTCATTGATCCGGCGCTCGACGAAGTCCGGCGAGCCGCGGTCCATCGAGAGACCGTGGTACTCTTCGGCCGGGGGCCACTTCGGGTTCTCGATCGTCAGGTCGAATCGCGGGTCCGCCGGGCGCGTGGTGACGCGGATCCGCGTCGTGTCGTTGTAGGCGAAGGGTACGGATCGGAACCGAATCGCGTCGTTGCCACGCCCGTCCTTGAGAGTCAGCTCGGCGACGGTGTACTTCCCGGCGACGCTCCACGCGGCGCGGCTGCGCCCGGAGTAGTCCTTGAAGCCCCGGACGTCGTCACGCGACGCCAGCACGTGGTCGGCGCGTTCGACGAGTCTGTCGAGGTAGCTCGCGTCGGCGGTGGCCTGATACATGTCGAGGTATGCCAGCATGACGTAGCACTCGCCCCAGGCGATGTCGCTGCCGGTCAGTGGCTTCGACTCGCGTGCGTTCTGGATCGCCGAAGCGAGCCGGTCGAATGTCTCTCGCGTGAACGGGTCGGCCGCAGGTTGAGCGGTTGCGGCCGTTACGAGCAGCGCGGTTGCACACGCTGCAAGCCACGAGCGCCCGGCCCCTCTATTCGCTGCGTGAGGCGTACGGCATCGATCCGATTGACGATTCCGCGGGAATTGTACCATGGGCGAAGTGTAACACGTTCGCCATTCAGGGCAATAACTCGTTTGCGTGGTTCTTGAATCGTGACGATACGGCTTGCGGAGCGGCGCGATCGTGTTTGCGAGGCTGCGCTCTGCGTGCACTCTTGCCGCTACCAGGCGATTGCTTAACGAGCCATTCGCCGCAAGGGCACTTAACTCATTCAGCAGTGCCTCATGGCCGATAGCGTCTACGGCACGGCGTCGCGAGCCGGATGCATCTTCTTTGGGCTACGCGGTGTCGTGTCAGCGGCGAAGAACGTTTGCACGAGGAGACGAACAATGAGAAACATGCGATTGTCGGCGAAGATGGGGGTGGGGTTCGGAGCTGTGCTGGTCCTGACCTGCCTGCTGGGCGCGGCGAGCTGGCTGGGCATGAGGGGGGTATCGGAGAAGGTGGCTCTTGATTCCGCCGGGGCCAAGTGCGTGGATGCGATTAATCGCTGCGCCATTCTGCGGCGGGACTTCGCCGTCCAGGGTTTTGTCAAGGCGGAGGGCGAGGCGAAAACTGCGGCCGATAAGTGGATCGACGCATATGGGGAACTGGCCCAGCAGGTGCAGACCATGCAGGGCGATTCGCGCTTCAGCGAAAGCCAGCGCGAGTCGCTGCGAACGACGCTGACGAAGGCCCAGGCGTACCGTCAGAGCTTTGACCGGCAGATAGAGGCGCGCAAGGCACGCGACGACGCCTTCGAAACGTGGCGCAAGGTCGGCGCACAGGTGACGCAGGCGGTGCAGGAGTCGCAGGACAAGGTGATCGCGCCGGCGGTGGCCGAGGCGCTGCGGTCGCAGAAGGCGGAGGACGTGAATCGGTGGACGGCGATCAGCACGCAGCTTGACCGCTCGGTCGTGCAGCCGTTCCTGCTCCTGCGCGTGTGCGCCGTGTACCTGCTCGCCACGAACGCCGAGGCGCAGTGGACTGCGTATCAGAAGCAGCTCGCCACTACGCAGGAAGGTCTTGCTTCGTGGGCGGAGAAAGCCAGGGGCCAGCAGTCGCTCGAGGCCCTTGCCAAGGATCTCGCCAGCTACCTGAAGGAATATGCGGTGGCGGGCGAACAGTACCACAGCGGCATCGTGGCACAGCGGTCGGCCGACGCCGAAATGGCGGCGGCGGCCAAAGACGTCCTGACTCTGGTTGACGGCATCCAGGCGGACCTGAAGCAGCAGATGACGAGCACGACGGCGCGCACGGGCCTCCTGATCGGGGTCCTGAGCACGGTGGCGCTGGTGTTCGGCGTCCTGGCGGCGGTGCTCATCACGCGAAGCATCACCCGCCCTGTGACCCGTATCATCGCGAACATGACGGAGGGCGCGGGCCAGACGGCCGACGCCGCCGGACAGGTGGCCGCCGCGAGCCAGTCTCTGGCCGAGGGCACCAGCGAACAGGCCGCGGCCATCGAGGAGACCTCCAGCTCGCTGGAGGAGATGTCGTCCATGACGAAGCAGAACGCCAACAACGCCCAGCAGGCGAACGGCCTCATGGACGAAGCGAGGAAGCGGGTGACGGCCGGACAGGAGTCGATGTCGCGCCTCGTTTCCGCTATCGAGACCATCAAGAAGAGCGCCGACGACACGGCGAAGATCGTCCGGACGATCGACGAGATCGCCTTTCAGACAAACCTGCTGGCGCTGAACGCGGCGGTCGAGGCCGCCCGGGCCGGCGATGCGGGAAAGGGCTTCGCGGTCGTGGCGGAGGAGGTCCGCAACCTGGCCCAGCGCGCCGGCGAGGCAGCCCGCACCACAGGCACGCTGATCGAGGGCTCGGTCCGAAACGCGGACAACGGCGTCGGTGTCGCCGCCGAGGCGGCCACGGCTCTCGAGGAGATCGCGACCGCGTCGGTGAAAGTCGCCAGCCTGGTCAATGAGATCGCCACGGCCTGCGGCGAGCAGGCGCAGGGGATCGAGCAGGTGACGACGGCGGTCTCGCAGATGGATCAGGTTACCCAGCAGAACGCCGCAAACGCCGAGCAGTCCGCGGCGGCGGCCGAAGAACTCAGCGCCCAGGCCGAGCAGCTCAACGGCATGGTCAATGACCTGCGTGCGCTGGTGTACGGCAGCAGCGCGGGCGGCGGGGTGGCCGGGCCGGCGACCGCCGCGGGAAAGGCCGGCCGTGGCGCAGGCAAGGCGCCACTGCCGCCGGCGGATGCGGCGATCCACAAACACATCATTGAAAAGGCGAAGCCGGACACGACGCCCGGTCCGGCGAAGGCGAAGCGGATGATCCCTCTCGACAGCAAGGAGGAGCTGGCGGCCTTCTGACCGCCCATTCGAGGTCTTGCCAGAATCGCCGAAGGGCGTCATGCTGGGGCCGATCGATTCGGGTCGTGAGCGCCAATGCCCGGCGGCGGGCGTCATGGGGCTGTGACGGTACGCCGCGGTCTGCATCCGGATGCTTGCGGAGGCCGGGACCCATGCGTTCGCTCCTCATGTGCGTCGTGGCTTGTTGTGCAGCCGAACCTGCGATCGCGCCGTCGTACGCACGCGGGCCGGATCGTCCTGCGCCCGCGGCCACGAGTCTGCCCGATGATTTCACGCCGCACCACCAGCCGGTGAAGGGTGGGCGCGTGGATTGGACGGGCGGTTATATTCTCGCCGAAGGCATCGGGCATCCGAACGGCCGCGAGTCGTCCGAAGGACGGGCGAAGGCCATGGCGATGCGTGCGGCGGAACTCGTCGCCGCGCGAAACGCCCTGGCCATGGCACGCGGGATCCGCCTCGATGCCGGACGCAAGGTGGCTGACATCGCCGAGGGCCGGGTCCAGATCGAGGGTATCGTCCGCGGCCATCGCATGATCCGGTCGCAATGGGACCCGAAGGCCAGGCCTCCGATCGCTCGCGTCGTGCTCGAGGTTCCGTTGTGGGGCGTACGCGGCGTGGCGGCCGTGCTTGCCCCGTCGGAACGCAACCGGGCCGTTCGGACGGCGGGGGGACGGCGCCTGCAACTGGTCGCGTCCGTCACGCAGGTTACCGACGCGGTCGTTGTGATCGATGCCCGCGGCCGCAACCTGACGCCATGCCTGTTCCCCGTCGTCGTGGATGCCGGCGGGCAGACGCTGTACGACATCGCCACGCCGTCGGCCGACGCGGCGACGCGCGGCGCGATCGTCCGCTACGTCGAAACGAAACTCACGTTCGAGCAACTGCGCGCGGATGCGGGCCGGCGGTTCGAGCCGCTGTGGTTCGACATGCTTGCCGAGGACGTCCGCGGCCCGGCGGCGCAGTCCGCGCCGGCGACGTCGTTCGGGCGAGACGCGGCCGGCACGCAGCCCTCGCGCCGCCGTGCCAGGCAGCAGATCGTCGTCCAGGCAACTGCGCCGGGGGCCGCGCCGAACGCGCAACTGGTCATTACGCGCGAGGACGCCGAGCGGCTGCGCAACTCCCCCGAAGCCGCGGAGGCGATGCGCAAGGGACAGGTCCTGATCGTCGTCGACGCATCGGCCGCCGGCACGGAGGGGCGCGCCCCGTTCGAAACGAACGACGCCCTCGCGTTGCTGGCCCGTGAACCATGACGCCCCCGGCCGCCAATCCCGAGGCCTTGTTCGTCGAGCGGCCGATCCTTTCGCGCCGGCAGCGTGCCGTCGTCCGGCTTGTCGCCCCCGTGCTGCTGGCCGTACTGGGCGCATGGCTTGGCACGGACGGCCGGATCCAGGCCCTGGAGCGACTCAGTATCGACCTGCGGTTCCGGCATCGCGGACCGCTGCGGCCCGACCCGCGCATCGTCATTGTCGAGATCACGGAGCAGAGCCGCCGTGCGCTGAGCGAGAGCCGCGAGGGACGTTTTGAGCTGCGCCAGCACCTCGACGATGCCATTCGCCACCTGGCCGACGCGGGCGTCGTGGCCATCGGCGTCGATGTTCGCCTGCAGGGCCACAGCCACGAGGCGCTCGATGCGGAGCTTGCCAGGGCGATCTCCGAGACCAACACCGTGCTCGCGGTCGCATACGCCGAGGGGCATGTCATACGACCGGCCCGCGTGTTCCGGGACGCGCAGCCGCACGAGGGCGTGATCGCGGTGCACGCCGACGCGGACGGCGTGCTTCGGCGATTGCCACGGCAGCCGAACCTCGACGTGCTTGACGACGACAACAGGACGCTGCGACGCATCCCGTTCTTCCCCTTCGTGCTGACGCATCTGCTGCTCGCCGAGGCCGAGACCGCGCAAGGTCGCCCCGCACCCCCGCTCGATCTCACCGCGCCGGACCACGCGCGGATCGCAGGGCGCGCCGTGCCGTACGGCCGACTGGTCAACTTCGCCGCGGGCCCGCGCCAGGGCTTCGCGTCGCTGTCGTTCGACGCCGCCGCGAAGGGCCGCCTCGGGATTGAGGGCCTGGACGGCGCCGTCGTGCTGATCGGCGACACGCGGTCGGTCATCGACCGGTTCCGCATGCCGCTGGCCGACGAGCTTCAGCCGGGCATCTACTACCACGCGAACGTGATCGACGCGATCCTGCACGATCGGCTTCTGACGGAGTGGCCGCCGCCGGGCGCCGCGGCGGCGCTGCTGGCGGCCTTTCTGGGATGTGCGAGCGGCGCGTACTTCTGGAACCTGCGCGAGTGGTGGCGGATGCACTGGGGGTATGCGTGGCTCGCGCTGTACTTCGGACTCGGCGCCGCCGTGCTCCTCGGCGGCTGGCACGTGCTTTGCCGCCGGGCGTTTGCCGCGAATGTCGTTCTGCCGATGGCGGCGCCTCTGCTCGCGATGATCGCGGCGGCTGTTACGGCGCTCGCGGGGCACACGGTCGTTTCTGTGGCCGGAGCGCGGCGGCTGGCGCGCCGAAACCGGGGCATTGAAGTGCTGTTCGCGCGGCACGTCTCGCCGCAGGTGCTTGCGGCGATCAAGTCCGATCCGACGCGGATCGGGCGGATCGACGTCCGCGAGATCACTGTGATGTTCTGCGACATGCGACGGTTCACCTCGAAGGCGACCACGATGCCGCCGTCCGAAGTGGCGACGATGCTCAACGAGTACTTCGACGCGATCGCCTCGGCCGTCCTGGAGCACGACGGGTTCATCGACAAGTTCGTCGGCGACGAGCTGATGGCGGTGTTCAACGTTCCGCTCGAGCAGCCGGACCACGCCGTCCGGGCGGCGCGGGCGGCGATCGCCGTCAAACAGCGGCTGCGGGAACTGAACGCACGGCGGGCCGCACGGGGCGATCTGCCGCTCGACTGCGGGATCGGGATCCACTGCGGTCCGGCGGCGGCCGGCCACATCGGCGTGGCCCGGCGGGCGAACTACACGGTCGTGGGCGATACCGTCAATATCGCGTCGCGCATCCAGGGGATGGCATCCGGCGGCGAAATCCTCATCAGCGAGGAGCTGGCCGTGCTCCTGCCGTCGGACCTCTCCGTGCGAGCGTGGAAGACGGTCGAACTCCGGGGCAGCGGCCGGCAGCACGCCCTGCGCGAAATCGTTGCCGACTGAAGAGGCCCCCGCCCGTTTCGGCGGATATAATCGCCGGCTCGACAGTGCGGCTCGTGAATGGCGCCGGGGCAGACACATGGTGCAATTCCAACATCGCGTGCGAATCGGGTGCCTGGTGCTCCTGGCCGGAGGATTCATTGCGATGGCCGGATGCGGTGCGGAGGACGATCTCGCGTCGCTGCTGCCGGATGTGTCGTCGGCGCCGCCGGAGGGCTACACGCCCCTGCTGCGGATCGCGCACATCTCCGACACGCACCTTGTGGACGAGCAGTCGCCGGCCCGGCTGGCGGGGTTTGCGGGCTTGATCGCATCCGCCTGGCGTCCGCAGGAGGCTTACTCGGCACAGTTGCTCGACGGCACGATCCGGGCCATCAACAGGCGCCACCGCGAGGCGGGGCCGATCGACTGCGTCATTCACACGGGCGACGCGACCGACAGTTGCCAGCAGAACGAGCTGCGCTGGTTCACGCAGGTCTTTGACGGGCTGGAGGTCGATCCGCTCACAGGCCCCGACGATCGAGACCCGGACAACCGGCCCCCGGTCCTGTTGGACCCGCACCACCCGTTCCGGGCCGAGGGCCTGTATGTGCAGGGACGCCACGGCGACCTCCCGAGCGTGCCCTGGCTCAACGTCTTCGGCAACCACGACACGTTTGCGATGGGCACGTTCGCGATCGTCGAACGGGACGGGGCTCGCGTGGCGCCACTCCCGCTCGACTGGCGGCCGGGCTGGGTGCTGCCGACGATCCTCGTCCCCCACGGCGAGTGGACGTACTGCCCGGTCTCGCCGGCGGATCCCGGACCGCCATCGCTGTTCGAACGTCCAGTGCGCGTCCAGGCCAATCCGGAGCGGGCGTACCTCAGCGCGGTGAGCTTCCTCGAACAGCACTTCGCGACCGTCACGGAGCCGCCCGGTCACGGATTCGTGAGCACCGCGGGCCCGAGGTATTACGCCCGCCTGTTGAAGCCGAACCTGCGGCTGATTGCGCTGAACACGGCCGATGTGCCCTGTCCGCTCGAGGGATTCCCGTATGCCGAGGGGGCCATCTCCAGGTCGCAGCTCCGGTGGCTCCGCGGCCAGCTGGACGAGGCGCAGGCGCAGGGCCAGTGGGTCATCGTGGCCAGCCACCACACGAGTCAGGCGCTGTCGCCGCTGCTGGGCAGCGCGGTCGATCCCGGGGCGTTCCGATCGCTGCTGGGCGGCTACGGCAACGTCATTCTGCACATGGTCGGCCACACGCACATCAACCGCGTCCACGCGCGGGGCGGCTACGTCGAGATCGTCACCGGCAGCCTGCTGGACTACCCGCAGACCGGCCGCATCGTCGAGGTCCACGTGAGCCCGGACGCGAGGCAGGTCGTGGTGAGCTACGCGACCTTCTCGCACCTGGAATCGGACGATCCGCTGCACGCGCTGCGCCAGGAGGCGCACACACTTTCGAAGCGTGATGCGCCAAACGCCGCGATGCGCGCCGCGAGGGCCCTGACGGAAACCGCTCCGGAGGACGCCGACGCGGTCCAATGGCTCAGCGGCAGCCCCTCCGACCGCGAGGGCCGGATCCTGCTGCGCAAGTGACGTGGACGGTTCACCGCGGCTCCGGGGCTTCGCCCATGTGGGGACGCTTCCGCCGCATCGGCGGTGGGGCCGCCGCCTTTCAATCGCCGGACTTCACGCGATGCTGAATCGGTATACCGCCGTGTGGCGGTAGGTTTGGCCGGGGCGGAGGATGATCGACGGAAACGCCGCATGGTTGATCGCGTCGGGGAAGTGCTGCGTCTCCAGGCAGAAGCCGGCGTGCCGCTGGTAGGGCCCTCCGATGCCGACAGCGGAGCCGTCGAGGAAGTTGCCGCTGTAGAACTGCACGCCCGGCTGCGTCGCGAACAGCTCCAGGACGCGGCCGGTGGTTTTCTCCTCGACGCGAGCGGCGAAGGCCGGCGGCGGCCCGTTGTCGTCGAGGACGTAGTTGGTGTCGTAGCCGCGGCCGAGCTGGGCGATCCGCTCGCCGATGCGGTGGGGCGTGGTGAAGTCGTACGGCGTGCCGCGTACGTCGCGGATCTCGCCTGTGGGGATGAGATTGTCATCGACCGGGGTGAACCGCGACGCGGCAAGCGTCAGGACGTGATCGAGGATGTCGCCGTTACCCGCGCCGCGCAGGTTGAAGTACGCGTGGTTGGTCAGGTTGACGATCGTCGGCTTGTCCGTTGTCGCGGAGTAGTCAATGCGGAGTTCGTTCGCGGCGGTCAGGGTGTAGACGACCTCGGCCGAGAGCGTGCCGGGGAAGCCGTCGAACATGTCGGGGCAGACGTGGCGGAACACGACGGACGGCTCGGCCGCGGGGCGCGGCTCGGCCCGCCAGAGGACTCTGGCGTATCCCTTCGAGGCGCTGTGCAGCGTATTCGGCCCGTTGTTCCGCTCGAGCGTGTACTCGACGCCGTCGAGTCGGAACCGGCCGTCGGCGATGCGGTTGGCGACACGGCCGACCGTGCAGCCGAGATGCGGCTCTTTGCCGAGGTACTGCGCGAGGTTGTCGAAGCCGAGCACGACGTTGGCGAGTCGGCCGTCGCGGTCGGGTACGTGCAGTTCGGTCAGCCGGGCGCCGTAACCCATGACCTTCGCCGTCATGCCCGCCGCGTTGCGGAGCGTGAACCGTTCGACGGGCGTGCCGTCGGGCATGGTGCCGAAGGGCGATCGTTCGAGGCTCATCCGCAGGCGTCCTCCATGAAGGCATAGCACAGGATGTGGGTCAGGATGAAGAACGTGTCCTCGAGCCGGCCCATGTGGTTCGTGGGCACGAGCAGCGGCAGCGTTGCGAGGTCCTTGAGCCGTCCGCCGGCGTCGGTGGTCAGGCCGAGCGTCGTGCAGCCGATGCTGTTGGCGTACTCGACGGCCCGCAGGACGTTCGGGCTGTTGCCGCTGCCGCTGATGGCGATCAGGACGTCGCCGCGTTGCGCCCAGTTGCGGAGCTGCTCGACAAAAACGGCCTCGTAGCCGACGTCGTTGGCGTAGGCGGTGACGGTGCCGATGCTGTCGCTCAGGCAGATCATGCGGAACGGCCGCGTCTTCTTCTGGTACGAGGCGCCCTTGACCAGATCGACGACCATCTGCGCGGCGATGGCGCTGCTGCCGCCGTTGCCGCAGGAGATAATCATGCGGCCGGCGTCGCGGGCCTCGCGGAGGCACACGATCGCGCGGTCCACCGCGGATGCGTCGAGCCGCGCCAGCACGCCGCGCAGGTCGTCGAGGTAGCGTCGGGAAAAACCCTGTTCGCTCATGCTCACTGTTCCTTCCGTTGGTTCTGCCAGAGGGCCAGCCGGTCCGGGAGCTGCTCCCGGCGGGCCGTGCCCGTCGTGCCGAGCTGCTGCACGGTAATCGAGGCGACGAGATTGCCCACGACCGCCGCCTCGGCCGGTGTCGCGCCCGCGCACAGCGCAAGCACACACCCGGCCGACGAGCTGTCGCCCGCGCCGGTCGGGTCGATCTCGCCCTCGATCCGCACGCCCGGCGCCAGCGTCCATGGATCGCTCACCAGCATGCCCTTGGCCCCCAGCGTCGTGAAGACCGGCACGCCGTTCTGTTCGCGCAGCTTCCGGACGGCCGGGAGCAGGTCGTCCATCGGCACTTCATCGTCCGGCAGCCACGTTTCCCACCCCGACGCCTCGAACTGGTTCGGCTTGATGATGATGTTGCGGTAGAGGCGGATCCGCCGTCGGCTGTCGGCCCAGAAGATGACCTTCGGGTGCTTCTTTGCCCGGTCGGCGAGCATCTCGCGCACCGCCGTCGTGACCGCCCCGCACTCGTCCATTTCGATCTGGTCCATGATGACGAGGGCGTCCAGCTCCGGCAGCAGGGCATCGATCGACGTCATGATCTTCTGCGCGAGGTCGGCCGGCGTCGGCGTGCGGTTCTTCGTGTCGAAGCGCGGGTGCTCGCCCGCGAGGCTGAGATCGGTGATGTCCCGCGGCTTGAGGTACTGCGGCGTGTGGCGATCGGCGCCGATGTGCAGGTGGTTGTGCGTGCAACCGAGGGCCGTCAGGCACTTCCGCAGGTCGTAGCCCTCGCCGTCGTCGCCGGTCAGGCCGATCGCGTGGAGCCGGCCCGTCCCGAGCGAGGCGAGGTTGATCATTACCGTGCCCGCCGCGCCGGGGCTGACGCGGACATCGACCACCTGGTGGGCGGTCTTGCCGCTCTCGACGCTGACGTCGGCGATCCGGGGGTCAATGTCGAGGTACTTGTCGAGAAAGAAGTCGCCGAGCACCGCGATCCGCCGGGTCGAAAACCGGCCGATCAGCTCGGCCAGGCGCTCCTGCGTCAACTGTGCGACGTTCATCATCACTCCATGCTCATGGGACCTTTGCCGAACTCGAATGTGGGCATGAGAATGGCGGCGGATTCACGAAGCCCGGCTGAGGAACGCCCGGCGCCGCGCCGCGCGGGCATCGGCGTTGTCATTCTGGTCTCTTTCGTCAATCGGGCCTTGTCATTCATCGCCGGGGCTTCCGTTTCTTCGTCACGCTAGCGACGCACTTCGGCCGTGTCAACACGGCAGGGCGGGGCGTTCCGCAACTCGACCGAACCGTGCGGCGCGATGCGTGCGATACCTGGTGCCGGGATACGGCGGCCAGGGTCGAATGGCGCAATCGCAGCCATGACAGGGTGATCGCCGCATTGCGTTCAGGTTCAACGAACCGGCGGCACACCCGCACGGCGTTTTGTGCGCGTGCTAACGGATTCGCCATTGCTTGTGCTGCTGGACCGAGAGACGCCAGTCGGGGTTGTGCCTCACGAGTTGGATGCACCAGTCGAGCGTCTTCGGGTCGAGCCGATCGCCCGCGAACGCCGGCGAGATCAGCTTGTGTTCGGCTCGCACCGCCGTCTGCGGGATCGGCTGCCCGCACGTGCGGACGTACTTGACCTCGTTCGCCGTCCGCTGGCGGATCGCGTGCTCGGGCACCTTCGGGCTGACGGTGATCCAATCGAGCCCCGGCGGAAGCTCGATGCTACCGTTTGTCTCGATGGCGAGCTTGTAGCCGGCGGCGTGCAGCCCGTCGATCAGCTCGCGGTCGACCTGGAGAGCGGGCTCGCCGCCGGTGAGGATGATCCACTCGCAAGAGCGCGGGGAAGCATCTGGATACGCGGAGTCAACAGGTGGGCGAACCCCCGCGACCGCGGGTACGCGGCCGCGGAGAACCGCCCACCCTACGCGTTCGGCCGCCGCCGAGGGCTCGTCGGCAGCGGCCGCCCGAAGCTCCGCGATGATCTGCTGGATCGTCAGGTCGCGCCCGCTCGCGAAGTCGGTGTCGCAATCGAACCCGTGCGTCGCGACCCGGCACTGCTGGTTGCAGCCGCTGAATCGCAGAAACAGCGCCGGCGTCCCCGCACGGACGCCCTCGCCCTGCAGTGAATAGAAGACCTCGTTGATGCGGTAGGTTCGCATGCAGCCTTCAGCGATCGGCGTTCAGGGTCAAATCCTCCACGTCGGCGTCGGCGACACCATCATAGTCGGCCTGCCTGCAGATGGCGACGGCGCAGGCCGCGCCGTGGAAACCGCCGAAGCAGCCCGGATGGGCCCGAACTCGGTCGCGTCCACATTGGCGTTCCGGTCGATCTTCGCCGCGCCCGTGCGGAAGGGGGACTCGTCTGCGTCGGCAATTACGTTCCGGCAAGACGGCCGTTGCCGGCCGTCAAGGTCGAACCGGAGCGAGTCGGCCCGGTCCCCGTCGGGGTCGAGATGGCCAACTTGGCCATTTCGTGTGGATCGGTTACACATACCCGGCCGACCGACGGCGGTCCCTCTGGAGGATGTGCGTATGGATCTCGACCCCGGCCAGTTGGCCGCGCTCTACCGCGACGAACTGCTCAGGAACGTCATCCCGTTCTGGGAGCGGCACTCGATCGACCGCGAGTGCGGCGGCTTTTTCAACTGCCTCGAACGCAACGGCGACGTCTTCGACACAGACAAGTTCCTCTGGCTCCAGGGCCGGCAGGTGTGGACGTTCTCGATGCTCTACCGACGGGTCGAGCCGCGGCCGGAGTGGCTCGACATCGCCCGCCACGGGGCGGAGTTCCTCAAGCGACACGGTCGCGACGACGAGGGCAACTGGTACTTCTCGCTCACGCGCGAGGGCCGGCCGCTCGTCCAGCCGTACAACTGGTTCACCGACGCCTTCGCGGCGATGGGCTTCGGGCAGTACGCCCTCGCCTCCGGCGACGCAGAGTCCCACGAGATCACCCTGCACACATGGCAGAATCTCCTGCGCCGGCGTGCCAACCCCAAGGGCAGGTACACCAAGGCCTACCCCGGCACGCGGCCGCTGCGGTCGATGGCGTTTCCGATGATCATGGTCAACCTGTGCCTGGAACTCGACGGCATCCTTCCCGAGGGGGAGATCCGCCGGCATCTCCACGACGCGATCGGCGAGATCATGACGCTCCACTACGATCCGCAACGCGGGATCACGTTCGACAACGTGGCGCCCGACGGTTCGCACGTGGACTGCTTCGAGGGCCGTCTCATCCTGCCCGGCCACGGCATCGAGGCGTTGTGGTTCACGATGGAGGCGATCCGCCGTTACGGCGGTGACCGGAGCATCGTCAAGACGGCCGTCGATGCCATTCTCCGGCTGATCGAGTTCGGCTGGGACGAGCAATACGGAGGGATCCTCTACTACCGCGACATCCAGGGCCACCCGCCGGAGAAGCTTGAATGGGATCAGAAGCTGTGGTGGGTCCACGTCGAAACGCTGGTGGCGCTCGCGCTGGCGTGGTCGATGACCGGCCGGCAGGACTGCCGTGAGGCGTACGCCCGCGTCCACGACTACACCTGGTCGCACTTCCCCGACCCCGAGTACGGCGAGTGGTTCGCCTACCTGAATCGCCGCGGCGAGCGGCTGTTCGACCTCAAGGGCGGCAAGTGGAAGTGCTGCTACCACGTTCCGCGGGCCCTTTGCATGTGCTGGCGTCTCTTCGAGGGGATGAACCGTTGAGAGGTTCGCGATGCGACGGATGCCCCGTGGATCTTGCAGCCGTGCTTGGCCGGTTTCGCCAGTATGAAGGCGCTGCGCGTCCGGTGGGGTCCGCATGGGCGGGACGGAGCACCGCCTGGTTGTCAGCGATGCCGGACCGATCGTTCATCTTCGGGAGTTGGACTGCCTTGATCTCCTGGCGGATTCCGGAACTGTTTTTCGCACGGCACCTTGCGGCGGTCGCCGGAGGCGTTGAGCGGGAGTGGCACCGGTAGCCCGATTGCCCGCGTGTACGGCCGTCCGTGCTCGGCGGTCGTCATGGGCCATGGGCCGGCGCGATTGTGGCAGGACAGGGACTATGCTGGCCGAAACGACGTTTCGACTTCCGGACTACCTCGTCTTCGCCGCCTACATGGCCAGCCTGGTCGTCGTCGGGTTCGCCTGCCGCAAGCGGGCACAGAAGAACCTCGACAGCTACTTCCTCGCCGAGCGAAAGATGTCCGGCCGGCTCACCGGCTTCTCGTACGCCGCGACGTGCATGAACAGCGACGCCATCACGGCTTATTGCGGCATGACGGTGATCTCGGGCCTCTGCATCTGCTGGTGGTACATCAGCCGGTTCGGCCTGGCGCTGATGATCGGGGCGCTGCTTTTCGCCGTCTTCTGGCGGCGGCTGGGGATCTTCACGTCGCCGGAGTTCTATGAGTGCCGCTTTCACGGCGTGCCGGCCATCACGATGCGGTCGTGGATCGCGATGCGGAGCGCGTTCATCGCCATCGTCGCGTGGACGGGCTCCGGCCTGCTCGGCATCCACAAAGTGATGAACCCGGTTCTTGGCTGGGACAAGTGGGAGACCTTCGGCGTCGTCGTGCCCGTGCTATTGCTCTACGTGCTGATGTCGGGCTACCTGGGTGTCGTCATCACGGACTTCATTCAGACCTGGGTGATGATCGCGGCGGCCTTTGCGTTGATGGGGGCCGTCTGGCACGAATTCGGCGGGCCGGGCGGGTTGCACAGCGCCCTCGTGGCCGGCTTCGGCGAATCGGCCGTCGCCTGGCGCCCGCCTGCGGCGCACGAGTACCTCGGTGTGGTCGGCATCCTCACATGGACGGCGGGCACGGCGATCGGCTACGGCGGCGACGTCGCCCCGATGGCCGGCGCGATGGAGGGCCAGCGGCTGCTCTCATGCAGGAACCCTCGCGAGGCGTCGAAGATGTACGTCTGGACGCTTGTCGTGCTGTTCTTCCTGCTCGCGGTGACGACGCTGCCGGCGCTCGGGGCGATGGTCAAGTGGCCGGGCCTGACCGACGGCCGCATCAACCGGGAGCTGGCCTACGGCATGTTGCTCAAGGAGTACCTGCCGCCGGGGCTGCTCGGCCTGGCGGTCAGCGGGCTGGCGGCGGCGATCATGTCCACCGTCAGCTCGAACCTGAACCTCGGGGCGCAGGTGTTTCTCAACGACGTCTACCGCCGTCTGCTCGTGCGAGAGGCGAGCGTCAGCCATTACATGTGGGTCGGGCGAATTGTCATGCTCGTGATCATGGGCCTCTCGCTGCTCGTGGCCACGTCGGCGGAGAACGTGATCAACGTCTCCGTATTCATGCTCGGCCTGTCGTCGGCGGAGATCACGGCGAACTGGGGCCAGTGGTGGTGGTGGCGGTTCAACGGCAAGGCCCGGTTGGCGGCGTCGTTCGGCGGGCCGGTGATCTACCTGGCGGTGAACTACATGGCGTTCGGCACCTTCGTTCCCCCCGACGGAGCCCGCAAGTATCACGTGATGCTGGTCTCCATGGCGGTGACGTCCGTGCTGTGGGTGCTCGTGTCGCTGCTCACGAAACCGGACCCGGAGGAGACGCTCGTCGCGTTCTACAGGCGGGCGCGGCCGTTGGGTTGGTGGGGGCCCATTGCGCGGAAGGCCGGCGTCGAACCGCGGGGTGCGCGACTGATCCCGTACGGTCTGGTGCTGGCCGTCGTCGGCGCGATGATGATCGCCGCCGGCACGATCGCGTTTTCCAGCGTCTATGTGGGCCAGTGGTCCGGTGTCGCCGTCTTCGGTTGTGCCTGCCTTGTCGCGGGCGCCGCCTTCAGGACCGGCTACGCGGGATTCATGAAGCGGCTCGATGCGGACGCCGAAATGCCCGAAACGTCCTGAAGCGCGCCATGAGGCCGCTCGCGACGGATGGCCCCCGGCCGTATAATCATCGGTCTTGACGGCATCCCCCGGCCGGGTGGTCGGGGGGATGCCGGCCCGAAACGCCATGAGCGACACCGCATTTGTTCTGGTTGTCGAAGACGAGGCGGCGCACGGTGAGGCAATCGTCGAGGGCCTCAAGCGTGCCGGCCACGCCTGCCGTCTTGTGCCGAACGGGGCCGACGCCCTCGCGAGCATCCGCCAGCGACCGCCCGACGTCGTCGTCACGGACTACAAGCTCGGCGGCGAGATCGACGGGGCCGATGTTCTCACGGAGACCAAGCGGATCTCGCCGGAGACCGAGGTCATCCTCATCACCGCGCACGGGAACGAGCAGCTCGCCCGGGACGTCCTCCGGCCGTCGAGCCCCGCCCGCGCGTTCGACTACCTCCGCAAGCCGATCGACCTCGACGAACTCCGCGCCGTCGTGGACCGCGCCGCGCGCCAGGCCCTGACCAGCCGCGGGAAACGGGCCGTTCGCGAGCAGCGGCAGCGGGCGTTCGACTTCGAGGGCATGGTCGGTTCGAGTCCCGCCATGGCCCGCATCGTGGACCGCATCCGGCGGATTGCCGACAGCAAGCTCACCGTCCTGATCGTCGGCGAATCGGGCACGGGCAAGGAACTCGCCGCCCGCGCCATCCACGCCAACTCGCCCCGGCGAAACAAGCCGCTGCGGGTCATCAATTGCGCGGGGCTGAACGAGAACCTGCTCGAGAGCGAGCTGTTCGGACACGTGAAGGGAGCGTTCACCGGGGCGGTCAGCGACCGCAAGGGGCTCTTCGAGGCGGCGGACGGCGGGACGCTCTTCCTCGACGAAGTCGGCGACATGCCGATGCCGATGCAGGCCAAGCTCCTGCGGGCGCTCGAGAACGGCGAGATCACGCCGGTCGGCAGCAATGACGTCCGGCATGTTGACGTCCGCGTCGTTGCCGCGACCAAGCGGGAGCTGGCCGAGATGGTGGCCGACGGGTCGTTTCGCGACGACCTGTTCTACCGGCTGAAGCAGGTGATGATCCGGCTGCCGTCGCTGCGCGAACGGCGCGAAGACATCCCGCTGCTCGTCGAGCACTTCATCGCCGAGGCGAACGAACGCCATAACAAACGCGTGCAGGGCATCGCCCCCGAGGCGATCCGCCGGCTCAGCAACCACCAGTGGCAGGGCAACGTCCGCGAACTGCGCAGCACGATCGACAGCATGGTCGTCCTGGCGGACCACGAGACGCTCGACGTGAACGACCTCCCGGAAAACGTCCGTGGCCCCACGGACATCGTGCTCGCCGGCGGCTTCAGCACCGCCGGGTTGAGCATGAACGATATGGAGAAGCTGCACATCATGAACACGCTCAAGATGACCGGAGGCAACCGCGAGAAGGCGGCGAAGGTGCTCGGGATCGGGTCACGGACGCTGTACCGGAAGCTCAAGGAATACGGGCTGAACTGACGCCGGCGTTGCATGCCGCAACGCGGGAAGGCGGGAACGCGGAAACCGGAAAAACGAGAACGGGGTGACGAGAGGAGGTCTTTCATGAGACTCGGCCTGATCGGGATCAACGTGTGCCTGACGGCGGTTGCCGTCCGGGCGTCGAGTGCAGTCGCGGCGGAGAAACTGACGATCGCGGAGAATGGCGGTGCGCGGGCTGCAATTGTCGTCGCCGCCGATGCGGTCGAGCCGGAGAAGCACGCGGCCGGCGAGCTGGCTGTGTTCCTGAAGCAGGTGAGCGGCGCGCATTTCGAGGTCGTGGGCGAGGCCGCTCCGGGCCGATGCCGGCTGCTGGTCGGCGAGCAGGCGGCGAGGATGGCCGATTCCGCCTTTTCGGTGGAGGGCCTTGGGCAGGAGGGCCTCGTTATCCGCACGGTCGGCAACGACCTTATCCTCGCCGGCGGACGGCCGCGCGGGACGCTCTACGCCGTGTACACGTTCCTCGAGGACGCCGTCGGCTGCCGCTGGTGGTCGTCGAAGGTCAGCACGATCCCGAAGAAACCCACGCTGCGGGTCGGGCCGCTGGACATCCGCTTCGTGCCGCGGCTGGAGTACCGCGAGCCGTTCTGGTTCGATGCGTTCGACGGCGACTTCGCCGTGCGGAACAAGAGCAACGGCGCCACCGCGCGGCTCGATGCGAAACGCGGCGGCAAGAACATCTACGAGGGCTTCGTCCACACGTTCTTCCCGCTCCTGCCGCCGGAGAAGTACTTCAAGGACCACCCGGACTGGTACAGCGAGATCGACGGCAGGCGGAAGCACGAGCACGCGCAACTGTGCCTGGTCAACGAGGCGATGCGCCGGGAACTCGTCAAGAACCTGAAGGAGCGGCTCCGCGCGAACCCGGCGGCGACGATCGCGTCCGTGTCGCAGAACGACTGGCACGGCAACTGCCAATGCGCGAAGTGCGCCGCCATCGACAGGGAAGAAGGCAGTCCCGCCGGGTCGCTCCTGCGGTTCGTCAACGCCGTCGCCGAGGACATCGAGAAGGACTTTCCGAACGTCGCGATCGACACGCTCGCCTACCAGTACACGCGCAAGCCGCCGAAGATCACGCGGCCGCGGAAGAACGTGATCGTCCGGCTGTGCAGCATCGAGTGCTCCTTCAGCAGGCCGCTGGCCGATGAGCGGAACAAGGCGTTTCGCGACGACATCGTCGGCTGGTCAAAGATCTGCGACCGGCTCTACATCTGGGACTACACGACGAACTTCGCCCACTACATTCTGCCGCACCCGAACCTCCGCGTGCTCGGGCCGAACGTGAAGTTCTTCGCGGACCACGGCGTGCGGGGCATCTTCGAGCAGGGCGCCTATCACTCGTACGGTTCGGAGATGGGCGAGCTGCGCGGCTGGGTGCTGGCGAAGCTGCTCTGGGACCCGTCGCTGGACGGGCAGAAGCTGATCGACGAGTTCCTCGACAGCTACTACGGCCCGGCCGCGGACGGGATCCGGGCGTACCTGAAGGTCATTCACGATGCCGTCGATGCCACGGGCGACAAGCTCGGCTGCTTCTCGCCGCTCGAGGCGAAGTTCCTCTCCCTCAAAACGCTCTGTGACGGCTGGACGCACCTGCGGGCGGCCGAAACCGCGGCCGGCGACGACGCGGCCCTCCGCCATCGCGTTCAGGTCGCCCAGTTGCCGGTCTACTACGTCTTCATCGTGAAGTGGAACGAGTTGCGCAAGGCGGCCGGGGAAACGAACATCCCGTGGCCGATGCCCGACACGATCCGCGCCACGTACGATCGGTTCATGGAGATCGCGAACGCCGAAGGGGTGACGAGGGTTGCCGAGGGCCGCGGCATCGCGTCGCTCAAGGAGATCGTGGACAAGGCGGCCGCGCGCAGCAATCCGTAGTCCCGGCACGTCCCTGGAAACGACGAATGACGAACGGCAGATACGCATGTTCCAACAAGTGGGATGCAGGGGAGTTGTAGTTGCATGGGCGCGAAGATTCTTCTGACGGAGCGGTACAGTACGGCGGCGATGGAGCGGCTGGCGACCGTCGGCGAGGTCGTCCTGATCGAGCGGCCGGGCGAGGCGGCGCTGATCGACGCCGTCGCGGACGCCGATGCGCTTGTCGTTCGTACGTACACGACCGTGACGCGGCGCGTTATCGAGGCGGGGCGGCGTCTTCGCGTGATCGCGCGGGGCGGCGTCGGGCTGGACAACATCGACCTCGCGGCGGCGCGCGAACGCGGCATCGTCGTCGTGTACACCCCGGCGGCCTCCACGCACGCCGTCGCCGACTTCGCGATCGGCCTGATCCTGGCCGTGCAGCGGCGGCAGGGGAAGTTCGACCACGAGGTGCGGACTCAGCCGTTCAGACCCTTACGGACGCGGTTCCCCCTGTTTCCCGAGCTTCGCCACCAGACGCTCGGGATCGTCGGCATGGGGCGGATCGGCAGCGAGGTGGCCCGCCGTGCGTCGCTCGGGTTCGGCATGCGGGTGATCTACAACGACATCCGTCCGGTCGGGCCGTTCGCGTTTCCGGCCGAGGGCGTCACACGCGACCAGGTGCTCGCCTCGGCGGACGTGGTCTCGATGCACGTGCCCATGACGCCGCTGACGCGCGGCATGATCGATCGAGCGGCACTGGCCCGCATGAAGCCAGACGCCGTGCTGATCAACACATCCCGAGGGGCGGTCGTTGTCGCGTCGGACCTGGCGGATGCGCTGCGGCGTGGGCAGATCGCGGGCGCCGGCATCGACGTGTTCGACCCGGAACCGCCGCCGCCGGATCACCCCTTGTGGTCGGCCCCCAATTGCGTCCTCACGCCGCACGTGGCATCGCGGTCCCGCGAAGGCGTGGCGGCGATGAACGACGTGGTCGACGACGTCGTCGCCGTCCTTCAGGGCAGGGCGCCGACGTGGCCGGCGGCGGAAGGCGAGTCGTAAGTGCTGAATACGGAAAGAAGAAGCAACCCGCGTGTCAGAGCCTGGATCGCAGGCGACGGATGGATGTGCCGTTGCCCCGTTCCGCACGTCCGTCGGACGGCGGCGGCCCACGGACGCCGAAATCGTCCCGGTCCCCGATGGTTCGCGGGGCATGAATGAAAGATGCCGACCTCGTTGCCGGGCAACGGGCCACGAACGACAGGCAACAGACAACGAATACGAGTTGGGCGAACCTCCGCGACCGCGAGCAGGCTGTCGGGGGGGACCACCTCTCCTACACCAGCCGAAGCTGCACAATCTCCGCGGGGGCATTGATGCGGAAGGGGAACCAGTTTCCGGCGCCGGTGTTGACGAAGAGAACAGGGCGCTCGCTCTGCGGGGATATCGCGGGATCCCACGGGCGGGCGCTGCCGGGCGTGCCGTCGGCCGTGAAGAAGCCGCGTATGTACCGGAACAGCAGATTTCCGGCGCCGACGGCGGGCTGGCCGGGCGGGGTGAGCATGAGCTGACCGCCGTGCGTGTGGCCGCTGAGCGTCAGCGCGACACGGCGGCGGGCCGTCGCGTCGAAAGCGTGCGGGTGGTGTGCCAGTGCGACGGTGAACAGGCGCCGAGGCTGATGGATTGCGGGGCCGAACGTGGCTTCGGCGAGTTGCTCGTGGCCGGGCGAGAGGAGAGATCCGTTGTCGTGGCGTGCCCACATCATCCCGCCCACGAGCAGATTCTCGCCGCCGATCTCGACCACGCGCCGCTCGTTGACCAGCATCGCCAGGCCCGATCGGCGGAAGTACGCCTGGACGCCCGGGCCCTCGTCCATCAGGTCGTGATTGCCGTAGCAGAGGAACAGGCCGTGCCGGTGCCGGAGGCCCCGGAGCGCCTCGACGGTCGCCGGCAGCACGTCCGTGTCGTTGTCTATGATGTCGCCGGTGATGACGACGACGTCGCTGTCGAGGGCGTTGGCGGCGTCAACGACTCGGCGGAGATGGTCGATGCGGAACAAACGGCCGACGTGGAAGTCGCTGAGGTGCGTGAACGTCAGCCCCTTGAGCCGTGTCGGGAGGCCCGGCGGGGCGATCGTGTGCCGGCGGACCTGAAATCGCCCGATCTGCCACGCGCCCGCCACCGTTCCGGCCCCGGTCAGGGCGATCGGCGCCGCGACGAGCGTCCGCTGCAGGAACGCGCGGCGCGACGGCCGGGGGGGATCGTCGGCGGCGGGGGCGGAGGTCGATGGAGGCGGATCGACGGTTTCCGGCTGCGGTGAGGCCGGGCAGGAGAGGCACAGTCGTCGGGTACGCACGGCAAGCCACACGACCACGCCGACCGCCGTACCGACCGGGACGAGCACGACGATGCCCATGTGCCAGAGTTGCAGCCACATGGCGGCCGGCACCGGCAGCCGCTCCCAGGGGATCGTCTCCGGGGCGATCCAGGGAACCGGGAGACACAGCAGGGCCATGTACAACGCGAGCAGGATCCGGACCCGCCGCCGCGATGCCGGGGCGAGCGAATCGGTCAGCCGCAGGTCGGCCCGGAGCCACCAGCCGACGTTCAGGAAGAGCACACCGGCGAAGATGAGTCCCAGCACGCGCGATCGCGGCCAGTCGATCCGACCGGCGGCCTGCAGGACGAGCAGGAGGATCACGAGGGCAAAGAGGACGAACACCCAGCCCCGCAGCAGCCTCTTCCGGTGCAGTAGTGAATCGACGTCCATCTTGGCTCTCGCCATTATACGCCGAAGCGGCGTCGCGGGTTCGAGCGCCTATAATCCCGGCGAGAAGAGGGCTGCCGTCGCAAACGAGGAGCCATGAGCAGCAGCGAACCTCATCCCGCACGCGTGAACCGGCTGGCAGGCTCGACCAGCCCCTACCTGCTTCAGCACGCGCACAATCCCGTGGACTGGTACCCCTGGGGCGACGAGGCGCTTCGCCGTGCTGTGGAGGAGGACAGGCCGATCTTCCTCAGCATCGGCTATTCCGCGTGTCACTGGTGCCACGTCATGGAGCGGGAGAGTTTCGAGAACGACGACATCGCGGCGTTCCTGAATGCGCATTTCGTTTCGATCAAGGTCGATCGCGAAGAGCGGCCGGATCTGGACGAGATCTACATGAGTGCCACGCAGATTTACAGCCGGGGCAGCGGCGGCTGGCCGATGAGCGTGTTCCTCACGCCGGATCGTCGGCCGTTCTTCGCCGGTACGTACTTCCCGCCGGACTCGCGGTACGGCCGACCGGGCTTCAAGGATCTGCTCGCGGAGATCGTGCGGCTGTGGAAGGACGACCGGCGCCGGTTGCTTCAGGGGGCCGAGGCTCTTACGGAGGCGGTGCGCCGCGTGGCGGCCGTTGAGCCCGGTGACCGGGTGCTCGGCCCGGAGGTGATCGAGCGGGCGGCGGAGACGTATGTGCGCGCCTTCGACCGCGAAAAGGGCGGCATGCTCTCGGGGGCGACGAACAAGTTCCCGCCGTCGATGACGATGCAGCTCATGCTGCGGCGGTATTGGCGTTCCGTGGCGGCGGGCCGGCCCCAGCGGGAGCTGCTCGAACGGGTCGAACGGACGCTGGACCAGATGGCCCGTGGCGGGATTTACGACCAACTCGGCGGCGGCATCTGCCGCTACAGCACCGACCCCGACTGGCTCGTGCCGCACTTCGAGAAGATGCTCTACGACCAGGCGCTGGTCGGCGACGTGTACCTCGATGCGTACGTCCTCACGAAGAGACCGCTGTATGCGGAGATCGCTCGCGGCATCCTGGACTTTGTTCTGAGCGATCTGCGTTCGCCCGAGGGCGGGTTCTACAGCGCCCTCGACGCGGACAGCGAGGGCCAGGAGGGCAAGTACTACGTCTGGACGCTCGATGAGATCCGCCGCGTCCTCGGCGAGGAGGACGCCAGGCTCTTCGTTGCACACTACGACGTGACCGCGGACGGCAACTGGCACGAGCATCACGGCCATGCCCCGCCGGGGCCAAAGAACATCCTGAACGTACCCCGCGACATCGGCGACGTCGCCCGGCTTTGCGGTGTGGGCGAAGACGAAATGCGGGCGTCGCTCGACCGATCGAGGCGGCGTCTTCTGGATGTCCGCCGCCGGCGGGTGCCGCCCGCGCTCGACGACAAGGTGCTGACGGCCTGGAACGGGCTGATGATCGCGACCCTTGCGCGGGCCTTCGGCATCCTGAACGAGCCGCGTTATCGTGACGCCGCCGTACGGGCGGCCGAGTTCGTTCTGGGCCGGCTGACGAGGAATGGCCGGCTGCTGCGGACATATCGGGACGGGCGGGCGCACACCGGGGGCTACCTGGACGACTACGCCTTCTTCATCGAAGGGGTGCTGAACCTGTACGAGGCGACCGGTGAGGTCCGGTGGCTCGATCATGCCGAGCGGCTTGCGGATGAGACGCTGGAGCACTTCCGGGATCTCGACGCCGGCGGTTTCTATTTCACGGCCGACGATGCCGAGCCGAATATCGTTCGGACACGGGACGCTGGCGACGGTGCCGTGCCGGGTGGAAACTCGGTTCAGGCGATGAATCTTCTGCGCCTGGCGGTTCTGCTGGGGCGGTCGGATCTTCAGACGGCGGCGGAGTCGGTCTTCCGGGCGGCCGTCGGCCGGATCGGGCGGGCACCGCTGGGGCTCGACCGGCTCTTGGCCGCGCTCGATTTCTGCCACGGCCCGGTCACGGAAGTCGTCGTGGTCGGCCCCAGACATGATCCGGCGACAGCCGGGCTCCTGGCGGCGGCGTGGGGATGGTACAGGCCCAATCGGGTCATCGTCTGGCTGGATCCTTCGGGATCGGGGGCGGAAGGTCTGACACGCCGGTTGCCCCTGCTCCGGGACCGGGCGATGGTCGGTGGCCGCCCGACCGCCTTCGTCTGCGAAGGAAGCACCTGTCGGCAGCCCGTCACAACGCCGGAGGGCCTTGCCGGACTGCTCGGCTGACCCCTCGCGCACATGCGACCCAGTACCCCCTCTTCCGGTTTATTGACAAGACCGGGCCCGTTGGGCAGAATGTCCTCGACCGTGGTGTCCGTGTCGGTGCTGCCGGGGTACGGGTGTGCCGTCGGCGGCGCGGGCCGGTGCGGATCCGCGGAGCTTGCCTTGCTTGGTCCAGGCGAGTTGGTCCCACCAGGAGGTAGCAGATGGCCGTTGCCAGGGCTCAGGGTGGCCCGGTCTTGACCGGTGTACACATCGCATTGATCGCGTTTGTGGTTGTCACGGTGGCCGCGCTGGTCTTCCTCGTGCTGATGTACACGGGGCAGGAGGACCTGCGGCAGCGTGCCGAACAGGCGGAGTCGGCCGCGCGAAGCGCCGGGGAAAAGGAGCAGTCGGCACGCGACGATCGCGGGCGGCTTGCCGCCTTGCTCGCGGGCAACCGCGACGAAGATGCGGCGGCGATCGAGGCGAAGGCGAAGGGGCTTCGCGACCGCGTGGCCAGGCAGGGCGACATCCGCAATCCCGATGCGCGGATGTTGAACCTCGCCGACCAGCTCCTGAAGCAGTACGACGCCAAGAGCAAGGAGGCCAGTGTCTGTCGCGAGAAGAGCGAGCAGGCGGCCGCCGAGTACGACAAGCTCGTCAAGCAGTTCCAGGATCGCGAAAAGCAGTTCGGTGAGAGCACCACGGCATTCCAGCAGCAGTACGAGAAGCAGACCGCCGACACCGGCGCGAACCTCAAGCAGGCGGTCAAGCCGGCGGAGTTGCTCGTCGCCAGGCTGGTGAAGAAAGACGCTGCCGCCGTGCAGTTCGATCAGGACGTGCAGAAGGCGCTCGACGAGGTCGGCCGCCTGCAGGAGGGCGATCAGCGTCTGGCCGACATCCAGGCCGAGCGTGACCGGCTTCGGAAGGAAGTCGGCGAAAAGCAGAAGCGTGTGGATGTGCTCGTCGCACAGCTCGCGAAGTTCCGGCCGTCGAATGACCCCAAGGCGGTGCTGCAGCAGGCGGATGGCAAGGTGCTCCGCGTGGTGGGCGATCAGGGCGTCGTGTACATCGACATCGGCCGACGGGATCGGGTGACGACGGGCCTGACGTTCGCGGTCTATTCGCCGTATCGCGGTGTGACCAGGGAGGGCCGGGGCAAGGCGACGATCGAGGTGACCGATGTGTTTGCCGACACGTCGCAGTGCAAGATCACGAGCGTCGAGGAGCGCGGCGGAGTCGTCGTGCCGGGCGACCTTGTCGCGAACCCGGTCTTCGAGCGCGGGCGGACGTACAGCTTCGCCGTCGCCGGGGACTTCGACCTCGACTTCGATCGGCAGGGGCAGATCGACGATCCGGACGGCGTGAAGGTCAAGAAGATTATCCAGGCGTGGGGCGGTCGTGTTGTGGACAATGTGGACGAGCAGACGGATTTCGTCGTGCTGGGCCGCGTGCCGGCGTTCGGCTGGGCCACGTCGCAGCCGACGGGGGTCGAGAAGCCCGATGAGGAGACGGTGCGCATCCGCAAGGCGGAACACCAGAAGAGGGTGGACGCCTTCAATCGGATCAAGGCGGCCGCGCAGGAGCTGAGCCTGCCCATGATGACCCGCGTCGAGTTCCTGCAGTTCATCGGGTATCGCGTGCCTCCGGGCGCGATCGTGTTCGCCATCGCGGGCGACTTTGACCTGAATCTCGACGGCATCTCGGACGACCTCAACGGGGCGCGGGTCCGGACGCTCGTCCGCGACTGGGGCGGGCGGGTTGTCGATTCCGTGGACGATCGCACCGACTTCGTGGTGCTCGGCACAGCGCCGTCGAAGGCGGCCGACGCGGAGCGATACAACCACATGCGGGACGAAGCCGAGAAGCTGTCCATCCCGACGATGACGGCGGCGCAGATCCTCGAGTTCATCGGACAGACTCCGCCGGGGCCTGGCAACGAGAACGCGCAGGCGAAGGCGAAGGGTGCTCGCTGACGGGAACGCAGCGAGGACCGTGCCTGCAACTCCATCGGCGAAGCGGCGAACTGCGGCGAGTTCACCCTGGTACGCTCGGGCTCTGAGTCCGTCGCGACGGCAGCCGAGTCGGGCGACGAAGAGGTTCAGCCCGACGTTTGGCGGGAATGCGGCTGTCGTCCCGGCTGTCCGAGCCCGGAGCTGTCATCCCCGCGCAAGCGGGGAAAGCGACGGGTGGCTTTTCGGTTGCCCCGTCGCCACAATCCGGAGCACACGGGGCACACAAGCCAGAGCACCGCCGTGGTCGTCGGATACGGGCGTTCCGCCTCTGGAAATCAGGCATTCCGCTGGACGGAAGCCGGCGGAATGGTGGGACTGGGTGACCTTCCCGGCGGCGGTTTCGACAGCGCGGCGTACGGCGTTTCGGCGGACGGGGCCGTTGTTGTGGGAAGCGGCCTTTCCGGGGCCGGCTACGAGGCGTTCCGCTGGACCGCGGCGGAGGGCATGGTGGGCCTCGGTTTTCTGCCCGGCGGAAGCGCCGGTTCCACCACCGGCGTGTCGGCCGACGGATCCGTGGTTGTAGGTTCTTCCGCGATCGGAGGCGGCGCCTACCGCGCGTTCATCTGGATGCCGACAAGCGGCATACGCAACTTGTACGAGTGTCTACGAGATGACGTCGGCCTAAGCTGTCCGCCGGGCTGGACCCTCGCGGATGCCATCGGTGTGTCCGCCGAGGGCCTCACGATTGTCGGGAACGGCACCGATTCCTACGGCTATCACCAGGCGTGGGTCGGCCATATACCTGAGCCGGCAACGCTGCTCCTTGTAATGCTGGGCGTCCTTCGTGTGAGTGGGCGACGGGGCAGGAACTTGATCACGGTCTGATCGTTACGCGGGGGCCGGCCCAAAACGCCCGCAGCTTGGACTATATCCGCGGGTCGTTGTTTCGGTTCACGCCGGTTCAGTCAATGGAGGAGGTGTTTTGTCATGTCGCACTCTGATCGTGCGCGCCCTGGTCTGTGTGGTGGCGGGAACTCGCTACGCTCGCGCAGTCGTCAAGGGAATTCAGTGCCGCGGCGGATCGCGGCTGCGGTCAGCCGTACACGTCCAGTTGGCGGTTCGGGTTTGTCTTCGCGTTGGCACTGGCCAGTTGCTGGTCGAAGCCGCTCATCGCGGATTGCAGAAGTTTGAGGACGGCGGCACCCTCTTGTTTGGCCGCGTCCATCGCCTTGGCGGCGACCGCATACTGAATCTGGTTCGCCAGTTCGGCGGATTTCAGGCCCGTCATCGCAGTGACTACGCTTGCGGAATCCATGATACTCGGGGAATCGGCAGCAGGCGCCACAGCCTTTTGCTCAAAGGCGCGGTGGCCGTATGCCATTATTCCGGCCATGTATTATCGGTCATTTGGCTTGGTCGCTCGACTCGTGGTGCAACGCCTTACGGGGCCGATTGTGTCCAGTGTATATCGTGAATTCGACGGTGCGGGCTTGGGTTGCGGTGGGGGATGGAGCGGCGACGCGAACCGGCGCGATGCGTGGTCGTGCTTTGGAGATGGCGGGGCGCGACAGCAGGTGCGTGAAGGGTCGGCGCTTCCCCGAAGAGGAAGGGGGGGCAAAAGTGGCAGGAGGGGAAGCGGACCTGTTACGAGAGTCAAGGCCTCGTCCGTTGGCGGGAGCGTGAGGTGGATACTCCATTATTACTCCGCCGGACGACAGTGCAGCGACGGCGTCGCGTTCGCCGGCTGGGGAGTTCGACGTTGCCCCGTTCGCCAAATGGGACTGACGCAACTCGAATGCAGGTTGCACGCGAACGCGGAGGGACTTGCACGCGGCGCGGGGATGTGCGAAGATAGGCAAATAGAAGAACGCGTTGGCCATGCAAGGAGAATGCGAAGGCCACGCGACGCGAGAAAAGTCTTTGTTCTCGCGAAGGTGCGGACGCGACAAGTTGCTATCGCGTGCTATGATTAATGCGGAGAGTCGACCAAGAGGCACTAGAAGGCCACGGCCATGATTCAGATCAAGAACCTTTTTGACAAACCTGAGCCTGGTGACGGGATTCGCCTGTGGGTTGGTCCGGTGAATCTGACGAAGGACCTTGCGGCCTGGTGCAAGGTGGATCGTTGGTTGCAGGAAGGTTCGCCGTCGCTGGATCTGGCGGAGTGGTTTGACGAACACCCGGATGGCTGGGAGTACTTTCGCGGCAAGCACCACGAATCGCTGGCGCGCAACTGCTTCAGACCGCTGCTCCGCCGTCTCAGCCGCACGGCCATCGATGAGACCATCACGTTGCTGCACGCCGAGATGGATGCCGCACGGAACGCCGCGGTGTCGCTCTATGAATACCTCGTTGAGTTGCAGGCGCACTGCTCGGACGAGTAGCCCGATGCGAGGGGTCTGCCGTTGCCTTCCACAGGAGCAGAATAAAAGCATCGCTGTATTCCTGGATGGAGTCGCAAAAGGGTGTCCCAGCCAAGAGTCGCGGACGTTAGAGAATATCTCGAGAGGTATTGACTCCGATGCTGGGTGGCACGATAATTAAGTAGGAGTTGGTCGCAGCGAGGCCGGATTGTGCGTTGACCCGCAACTGGGGATGACGCGAGCCTCGCACTGCAGCGGTGCCCTCCCCGAGCGTTTCACCGCTGTGAGGACCAGAAATACGAGGGTGGCCGCCGACACCCACCTGCCCGGCCGTTGGCCAACCGGGTGACGGCGGCGAGGGGCCGAGGTTGACCCCGCCGGAGACGCAACCATGGCCAGGTATCGCCTGAAACCGATCGCGGAGCTGGCACACCAGCTGAGGCTCTCGCCCACGCGGCTGCGCCCGCGGCAGTTGGCCGGGGCGGAGTACCTGCTCGACCTCATCGAGGACGACAAGAGCTACCCGTACGACTTCGTCTGTTACCACATCACGGGCTACCGTGCGAAACGCTCGGGGGGCAACGGCTCGCTCAACGGCAAGAACCTGATCGGGGACTTGGTTGAACTCGTCGAGGATCTGAGTTCGTGCCCTGTCGTCGATGCGGCCGCGGTGCCGCAGGCGACGTGGTCCACCGAACAGCTGGCTCGGCGGCTGAGTGTTTCGACGAAGACGATCTGTCGCTGGCGGCGTCGCGGGCTTGGCGGCCGGAAGCTCCGTTTTGCCGACGGCACGGTGCGGGTTGCGTTCCCCGAGCATTGCGTGCGTCGCTTTGTGCGGCGAAACCTCGATATGGTCCGGCGCGGGGCGGCGTTCAAGCAGCTTACGGAGGCCGAGAAGCAGCGAATGGTGGCACGTGCGAGGCAGATCCTCGCGCAGCGGCGCGTTCGGCTGCACGAGCTGTCGCAGATGATCGCGGCGGAGATGCACCGGGCGGTCGAGACGGTCCGCTATACGCTGCGGCGGTTCGATCGGGACAACCCGGAGACGGCCTTGTTCAGCCGCGGCGACCAGCCGATCGTGCGTCCGGAGGACCAGGCGCTCTACGACGCCTACCGCGCCGGGCGGCCGTTGCCGGCGATTGCGGCGGAGTTCGGGCGGTCGCTTTCCGCGACGGAGCAGGTGATTCGCGAGATCCGGGCGCGGCAGTTGCTGGCGCGCCCGTTGGATTACGTATACAGCCACGAGTTTGACGCGCCGAATGCCGACGAACTGATCTTTGCCGATCCGCCGGGCGGCGGCGCGGGGATATCGGGCCAGGCGGCGGAACACGAAGTGCCGCTGCACGCGTCCGTCGCGCCGCGGGACCTCCCGCCGTACCTTCGGGAGTTGTACCGCGAGCCTCTGCTGACGGCGGCGCAGGAGCGGTCGCTCTTCCGGCGGTACAACTACCTGAAGTTCAAGGCGGCGAAGCTCCGCAAGGCGATCGACCCGCTCGCGGTCACCGAGACGCAGTTGCGAACGGTCGAGGAACTGGTTGCGGCGTCCGAGGGCGTGAAGAACCGGATCACGCGGGCGAACCTGCGCCTGGTGGTGAGCATTGCACGGCGGCACGTGGGCCGGTCGCCGGAGTTTCTGGAGATCGTGAGCGACGGCAACCTGTCACTGATGCGGGCGATCGAGAAGTTCGACTACACGCGCGGGTACAAGTTCAGCACGTATGCTTCGTGGGCAATCATGCGGAACTACGCGCGGACGATCCCCGAGTCGATGTACGAGGCCGGCCGCTATGTCACGAGCGCGGAGGAGTATCTCGACGCGGTGCCGGACACGCACGAGGCGCCGCGGGACACGCTCGAGGTCGAAAACGTCCGGAACGCCCTGGACCGCGGGCTTGCGGAGTTGCCGGAGCGCGAGCGGGCGATCCTCCGGCGGCACTTCGGCCTCAATGCCGAAGGCCAGGGGGAGACGCTCGACCAGATCGGTCGCGGCTTCGGGCTGACCAAGGAGCGGATTCGCCAGATCGAGCGGCAGGCGATTCAACGGCTTCGCGAGGTGCTGACCGAGCAAGGCGCGGTGGCAGCCCTCGATACGGTCTGATTCTGCCCCGGTATCGGCCTTCCCGCCGGTGTGTTTCCGTTCGCACAGTCTGGCATGTGGAGAGGGGTGTGTTACGGGCTCGCAAGTCGTTCGCTATCGTGGCGCGGACGTTCGTCGTGCCCGGCGACGGCGGGTCTTGTCGGCCGGCGCGCGCCCGGTCTGTCCGGGGGAGCGAGCGCGTCCCGCGTGACGAGATCCTGTGCTTGAGCGGGCGGTGCGTTGTGGTAGATTGCCCCCATGCGATACGCCCGTGCCCTGTGCGTTCTCGTTGCGTTGCTCCTGCCCTTCGCGGCGGTCCCAGCCGCCACGGTGCGAATCCAGCCGGTGCGGGGCTTTGAGCGGGTGGTGATTACGAAGCCCGTCGTGTTCGGCGTCGGCGTCGGGTGTGCGGGCCGGCATGCCGCCGGGAACGAGGCGAAATCCGGCTTTTGTGGGCCGATCCCAGCGAGCGTTGTGAAAGCGGTGGAGATGCGATTGGAGGAGATACGATGACATCGCGCGAGCGCGTATGGAAGGCCGTCAACCACGAGATCCCGGACCGCGTGCCGATCGACCTCGGCGGGTTCCAGACCGGGATCCACAAGGCCGCGTATGCGGAGTTGCTCAAGCATCTCGGCATCACGGACACCGTCACGATCATGGACCCGGTGCAGGGGCTGGCCAGGCCGTGCGAGGCCGTGCTGGAACGGTTCCGCGTGGACACGCGCTACGTCTGCGCCCACGGCCCGGACGGCTTCAAAGGCGGCATCGAGCGGAACGTGCGTGACGGCCGCGCGTGGCTCGACCTAAGGGACGAGTTCGGCATCGTCTGGTCCACCCCCGAGGACCAGCAGATGTACATGGACATTTCGCACCACCCGCTTGCCCACGCGACGATCAAGGACATCGCCGCTTACCCGTTCCCGAAGGGCGGCGATCCGACGCGGTTCACCGGCGTCCGCGAGCAAGCCCAGCGGATGCGCAAGGACACGCCGTACGCCCTCTGCACGGGCATCGGCGGCGTGGTCTACGAGTTCTGCTGGTACATGCGCGGGCTCGAGCAGTGGTTCTGCGACATGATCGAGAACCCGGCGTTCTGCGAGGCGCTTCTCGATCAGACGCTGAAGTACGGGACGGACTTCTACACGGGCTTCCTGAAGGAGGTCGGCGACCTCGTCGATGTCATCATGATCGGCGACGACCTGGCCGGCCAGGGCGGACCGCTCTTTTCGCCGCAGTTCTATCGTGCGGTCGTGAAGCCGCGGCAGAAGCGGCTCGTGCAGCACATCAAGTCGTTGACAAAGGCGAAGATCTGGTACCACACGTGCGGGGCCTGCGGCGCGTACATCCCCGAACTGATCGACAACGGCGTAGACATCCTGAATCCGGTGCAGATCGGCCTGGAGGGCATGGCCCCCACAAGCCTCAAGCAACAGTTCGGTCGGCAGATCGTTTTCTGGGGCGGCGGCATCGACGCCCAGCACGTCCTGCCGGTTGCCACGCCCGCCGAGGTCCGCGAACACGTCCGCCGCAACATGGAGACCTTCAAGCCCGGCGGTGGCTATGTCTTCAACAACGTCCACAACATCCAGGCGGGCGTGCCCCCGGAGAACGTCGTGGCGCTGTTCGATGCCGCGTACGAGTTCGGGGCGTACGGGCCGGCGTGAGAGCCGGGCCTTGTGAGTCGCGGGCAGCGCGATCAACAGGATCGCTTGGCGCGACAGACAACCCGACCGCGGACAATCTCAGTTCGCCGCCGCGTCACCCTTCCTGTGCCTGGCGCCCTTCTCGCGGTGCGGTCGGGGCGGCGCGTCCGGCGCCGCCTTTGCGGACTTCTCGCCCTTGTGTTGCTCCTTGAACGCCTTGATTTCATCGTCGCTCAGCTTGCCATCGCCGTTCGTGTCGGCTTGTGGAAACTTCTCGAGAAGCTTTGCGCGGGAGACGGCGGAATCGCCGTTCTGGGCCAGGAAGGCTTTCAGCTCATCATCGCTCAGCTTGCCGTTGTTGTCCGTATCGGCGGCGGGGAATCGCTTGAGAATCTCTGCGCGTCGCCTGGCGTCGCGCTCCTCCTTCAGCGCCTTCAGCTCGTCATCGCTCAGCTTGCCGTCTTTGTCCTTGTCGGCGGTCGGATAGCGTTGGAGAAGCTCCGCGCGGTGCTTTTCCTGGAAGACGATCCGGAAGGCGTCCAGCTCCTCGTTGCTGAGTCGGCCGTCCCCGTTGGTGTCGGCCTCGGGGTGTTCCCTGATGATGCGGACGCGGATCCGCTCGCGGATCATCTCCCCCGGCTTGCCCTTGACGGTCAGCAGTTCGTCGTATTCCAGCTTGCCGCTGCCGTCCGTATCGAGTTCCGGGTGTTCCTTCATCAGCCGCTCGCTAAGGCCGTCCGGGGGGTTGGCCTTGAGAAACGCGCGGGCCTCTTCGGGGCTGAGCTTCCCGTCGGCGTTCGTGTCGGCCTCGGGGTGCTGCGCAAGCATCTCCTGCGCACGCTGTTCCCAGCCCGGCTTTACGCCGTCTTTGCCTCGACCATCGCTCTCCGGGCCGTGTCCCTTACGCAAGTCGGGGTGGGCTTGCATATACGCGCGGACCTCGTCGGGCGTCAGGCTGCCGTCGTTGTTGGCGTCGGCGTCGGGATGCCTGGCGAGGAGCTTCTGGAGCTTGTCTGCCGAGGGCCCTTTGGCCTTGCGGCCCGGCTGGGCATAGGCGGATTGCGGTGCGGTCAGGACGAGCCATGCGGCCGCGACCAGGATTCCGTAGCAGGTACCACCGGCGATCTTCCAGTTCACGTGAGTCTCCTTCGCTGAACGAATCCTGAAAGCCAGTCCGGGCCGATTCCGGCCAACCGATGGCCGGTTCCTGCCCGACAGCTTTTCCTTTTTCGGAACGGCGGGCAGACGCAGTTATTGCCGCCGGGATCGCGAACCTTGGGGTTGGTTGGGCGTCCAAAGGGGTAGGGGCACGCGGTAGCACGGCCAAGGTGGCTGGTTTGACCGCGCGACGCGTCGTATAATCTCATAAGCGGCACAGTTGCAGGAGGTTGGGTGCAGGTGTCGATAAACCGAACAGGACGCTGATATGACTCGCCGGGAAGTCCAGATTGTGATACCGGTCGCCGTTGCCGTTGTGGCGGCGTGCGTATGGTCGTTGCCGGGTCAGGTTCGCCAGATCCAGGGCGGCAACGCCCTGGACGCGAATCCGATGGTTGGTTCGGGGGGTATCAACTACGCCGCGCCGCCGCCTCCGATCAACCGTTCGAACGCGCTGATGACCCGGAACGTCGGCGCCGGGGCAGGGTTTCGGGGATATTCGCCAATCCGGGATACCAGCCAGTTCTGGGGCGCCCTGCCGTCGTCGCGACTTTCGCCCTTCAATGCCGATGGGATCAGCGTCGGCGACCTCCTCGCGGGCCAGTCGAACTTTCAGCCGCGGCTCTACTACGATCCATCCCGCGCGGTGACAAGCAGCGGAAATGTGGATCGCCGCACGAATCCGGCGGGCATCCCCGGCGCGCGTGATCCGTATGTGGACCCGCGACGGCCGATGTACGCGGCGGCACCCGATCCCATTCCGTTTCGGCCGACGGGTATGCGCCAGCCGACCGGGGCAGGGATGGGCGTCGAGCCGGTCCTGCAACGCTACGGGAGTGCGCGGCTTTCGTCCAACCCGCAATCGTACAACGTGCCGTTGTCCAAGGCCCGCACCATGGACGTCGGTGCGGAGGCGGCGTCGCTTCGCCGTGGAGCGCGGACGGATCGTACGCCGTTCGAACTGGAGCCGGCCGCCGCTCCGCAGCCCGTGACGTCGCCGCTGGACCGTGTGCTGCAACCCGGCATCGCGCAGCCGGCAACTCCGCCCGGCGGTGTGCAGCCGCCGTCCGCCGCAGCTCCCGGCGAGGTCGTCGAGGTGCCGCCGGAGTGGCTGGGGCGCGATCTCTACCGGGACCTGTCGGCGGCCGCTGCAGCCGTGCGGGGCCGTACGCTTGCGGCATCCCTGACCATGGGCGGGCCGGAGGCCAGCGGGGGCGTCGCTCCCGGCATCTACAGCCGGCACGCTTCGTGGGTGCAGGACTACCTCTCCAAGCCGTTGACGACGTTCGTCGGGTCGGCATCGACGTCCCTGAACAGCTATCTCTCCCGAGCGGAGCAGGATATACGCGACGGGAAGTACTATCGCGCGGCGAGCCTCTATCGCATGGCGGCGGGCGTTGATCCGGACAGCCCGCTTCCGTTGCTGGGCCGGGCGTTTGCGCTCGCGGCAGCGGGCGAGTACATGACGTCCGTGGACATGCTCTGCAAGGGGATCGAGCGGTTCCCGGCGATTGCGTACTTTCGGATCGACCTGAAGGCGTTCATTGCGGACGAACGTGTGCTGGACAGCCGCCGGGCCGAACTGGAGCGGCTGCTCAAGCAGAATGACGACTACCGCCTTCGCTTCCTGCTCGGGTATCTCGAGTATCAGAGCGGGTTCGGAGGCCCCGGCCTTGAGAACCTCGCGAAGGCCGCGCTCAAGGCCCCGGGCACATCGCCGATCTCACGGTTCCCGGAGTTGCTGCGGCGTGGACGGAGTGCGGCGGCGCCGCCGACGGGGACGCCTGTGCCGATGGACACGAAGTAGAAAGGTGCCCGTTCGCCCCTCCTGCGGTAGAATTGCGGGATGGATCATGGACCGGACGACCGGGTGAATGCCTCGCCGGCGGGCGATTGCGTGCCGGCCGGCGTGTGCGGGCGCGGCAAGCGTCCTGTGCTTGCTGCGCTGGCGGGGCTGATGGTTGCGGCTGTTGCCGTTGGCGTGGTCTGGGGGCCGACCTGGCGGCGCATCCACCAGTTGCGTGATCCCAGCGCGAAAGTCCGGCGTGCGGCGCTTCGCGAACTCGGCGGCCGCGACGGGCACGCGGCGGCTTCCCGGGTGCGTGCGATGATCACGGGCGACCCCGATCCGGCGGTGCGCGAGGCCGCGGCCTACGCGGCGATGAAACTCGGCGACCGCGACGCGCTGCCGGCGATCTGTGCGACGATCCGCGCCGATGCGGAGCGGGACTCGGCCGCCCAGATGCTGGCGACTCTGGCGCGTCTCTGCGAGCCTGCGGGCGATGCCCTCCGATTTGTGGAGGAGTGCGCGGCGTCGGGCAAGCCGTACCTGGTGATCGGGGCCGCCATGGCGCGGACGGAATGGTTTCAGGCCGGGGGGCTGAGCGAGCTTCTTGCGATCGCCGCATCGCCACCGGGCGACACGGAACCTTACGTGCGGGAGCGGATCCGGCAGTACCTGGTTCCGGCGGCGGAACTGGTCGGCATGCGGTTCGATACGGACGAGCCATGGCCTCCGGAGCGGACCGAGTCGATGCGCCGATGGTGGCAGGCGCACGGGAACGATCGTTTGCTCGGCGATGCGCTGCGGCTGCGCCGGACGCGCGATGTCGATCTGCGCGAAATCGGGCGGCTCGAGCACGCCCGGCACCGCGTGGGCCGAATGCTGGGCCTGCTGTGAAGGCGCGGGCCGCAGTTGACGATATGACCGGGGTGCGGGACACTGCCGGCGAGGTCCCGCGCCGGGCGCGGGCCGGCACATGACAGGGAGTCGCACCGACGATGGCCAACTATCTCGTGACAGGCGGGGCGGGTTTTATCGGGTCTCATATCGTGGCGGCGCTGGTCGCTCAGGGCGAGAACGTCCGCGTGCTTGACAACTTCGCCACGGGCAAGCGGGAGAACCTCGCGCCGTTCAAGGACAGGATCGACCTCCTTGAGGGCGACCTCCGCAACCCGGATGACTGCAAGCGGGCCTGTGCGGGGATCGAGTTCGTTCTGCACCAGGGCGCGGTGCCGTCCGTGCCGAAATCCGTCGAGAATCCTGTGATGACGCACCAGGCGAACATCGACGGCACGTTCAACCTCCTGGATGCGGCCCGACACGCGAAGGTCCGCCGGGTGGTTTACGCGGCCAGCAGCAGCGCGTACGGCGACACGCCGACGCTCCCCAAGCACGAGGGCATCCTGCCGCAGCCGCTCAGCCCGTATGCCGTGCAGAAGCTCGTCGGAGAACTCTACGGCCGGGCTTACTACGAGTGCTTCGGTCTCGAGACGCTCGCGCTTCGGTACTTCAACGTCTTCGGCCCCCGGCAGGACCCGAAGAGCCAGTACGCCGCCGCCATCCCGGCGTTCGTCACGTCGATTCTGGCGAACCGGCCGCCCACGGTCTTCGGCGACGGCGAGCAGACGCGCGACTTCACCTTCGTCGAGAATGTCGTCCATGCGAATCTGCTCGGCGCGAGGGCGGCGAAGACCTGCGGGGAGGCGATCAACATCGCCTGCGGCGAGCGGATCAGCATCAACCGGATCATCGCCAGGATCAACGAGTATCTTGGCACGGACGTGAAGCCGAACTATGAGCCGAAACGTGCCGGCGACGTTCGCGATTCGCTGGCGGACATCAGCCTCGCCAGGCGGGTGATCGGCTACGAGCCCCAGGTGATGTTCGACGAGGGCCTGCGCCGGTCGATCGACTGGTACCGGGAGAATTGGAAGCCATAGTGCTGCGCCCCGCTTGCGCGACGGGCACGCCTTGCGGTGGGGCGTGAATGGCCGGCGAGGAACACGTTTCGTGCGGTTCGCGCGGGCAGAAACGGGAGTGAGCAGGCATGCGGATCGTCGTGACAGGCGCGGCGGGATTCATCGGGTACCACCTGTGCGAGCGACTGCTTCGGAACGGCCACGAAGTCCTCGGGGTCGATAACCTCGTCACGGGCCAGTCGCGGAACATCGACAGCCTGCGGGCGCACGGCCGGTTCCGCTTCATCAACCACGACATCATCGAGCCGCTTATGATCGACGGCGAGATCGACCGCGTATTCAACCTCGCGTGCCCGGCGTCGCCGGTCGATTTCGGCCCGCACGCGATCGACATCCTGCGGACCTGCGGCGAGGGCGTGCGGCAGTTGCTTGAACTCTCGCGGCGCACGGGCGCGCGGTTCATGCACGCCTCGACGAGCGAGTGCTACGGCGACCCGACGGAACACCCGCAGCGGGAGACCTACTACGGCAACGTCAACCCGATCGGCGTGCGGTCACCTTATGACGAGGGCAAGCGATTCGCCGAGGCGATGGTGATGGCCTATCACCGGACGCACAGGCTGCCGGTGGGGATCGTGCGGATCTTCAACACGTACGGGCCGCGGATGCGGGCGGACGACGGGCGGATCCTGCCGAACTTCATCCGCCAGGCGCTGTGCGGCGAGCCGCTGACGGTCTACGGCGACGGATCGCAGACAAGGAGCTTCTGCTACGTGGACGATCTCGTGGACGGCATCGTCCGCCGGGCGGAGAGCGACTTTGCGGAGCCGATCAACCTGGGCAACCCAACCGAGGTGACCGTCCGCCAGGTCGCCGAAGAGGTGATCGAGCTGACCGGCAGCCGGAGCGGAATCGAGTACCGGCCGCTTCCCGCCGACGATCCGCGCAAGCGTCAGCCGGACATCACGCGGGCGAAGGAGATCCTCGGCTGGCAGCCGACGACGTCGCGGCGCGAGGGCTTTGCGCGGACGATCGAGTACTTCCGGTCCGTCGTGCAGTCCGCGGAACTCGCGGCCGCTGCCGCCCGTGCGTAAAGTCCCCGGATTGCTTGCTTCGATCGGCGGGTGCGAGGAAGCGAGGCGACGGCGCCTTCAGCCCCCGCCCCGGCGATGTGGCGTCCGCGATGGCGGTGCGATAGGCTTTCGCGCATGAGCAGGCGCGAACGTGCGAAGGTCACGCGACGGCGCTTCCTGGAATCGGTGGCTTGCGGGGTCGCGTCGGGTCGGGCGGTACTTGCGGCGATCACCACGCGGGATGCGGACGAACCCTTCTTCCTCACCCGCGGTGCGGTTATTACGGCCGAAGACCTTACGCTCCCCGACTGGGCCGAACGCGCGAAGGCGGCGGGGCTGACGACGCTCGGGCTCCACGCACCGAACTCGCCGCGGCGGCTGGCGAAGTGCATGCGTTCGGAGACGGGACGGAAGCTGCTCGATACATGTCGGCGGCTGTGTCTGGCCGTCGAGTACGAACTGCACGCCATGGAGGACCTGCTGCCGCGCGATCTGTTTGACAAGGAGCCGGAGCTTTTCCGGATGGACGACAGCGGCGCGCGGGTGCGCAAGGGGAACTTCTGCGTCCACTCCGAGCGGGCGATGCAAATCGTGGCCGAGAACGCGGTCGATCTCGCCCGGACACTGCGGCCGACCAGCGGGCGGTACTTCTACTGGGGCGACGACGGGTGCCCGTGGTGTCGCTGTCGGCGGTGCGCCGGCCTCAGCGACAGCGACCAGGCGCTGCTTGTGGCCAACCGGATCCTGGACGCTCTTCGCGCGTTTGACGCGAAGGCGCAGCTGGCTCACCTTGCGTACGACAACACGCTGCCGCCGCCGAAGCAGATCCGGCCGAAGCCGGGTATCTTCCTCGAGTACGCACCGATCCATCGGCGTTACGATGTGCCGTTCGAGCAGGCCGGTGATGCGAAGAGCCGGCAGCAGTTCGAGATGCTCGACGCGAATCTGGAGGTCTTCGGCCGTGCCCATGCGCAGGCCCTGGAGTATTGGCTGGACGCCTCGCTGTTCTCCAGGTGGAAACGGCCGGCGGTGAAGGTCCCGTTCGATCCGAGGGTGCTCGCGGCCGACCTGGACACGTACGGCCGCCGCGGCATCCGGCACATCACGACGTTCGCCGCGTACATCGACGCTGAGTACGTCTCGCATCATGGGCAGCCGCCGTTGACGGAGTATGGCGAGTCGCTTCGGACATGGCGGCCGGGAAAGGCTTCGATCCCCGCATCGCCGGGATGCGCTTCCTATCGGTGGAACTCCGTGAACGCCAACGCGGATTTCGCCGCCCGCGACGGGGCCGGGGCGCTCGTGTTCGACGGCCAAATGTGGCTGCTGGGGGGGTGGAACCCGGGCGATCCGGCCCACTTTCCGCGGAAGTGCAACAGCGAGGTGTGGTCGTCGACGGGCGGGGCCGCCTGGACGCTCGTCAACCGGGCGGCGCCGTGGGAGCCGCGGCACACGGCCGGCTACGTCGTCCACCGCGGGCAGATGTGGGTCATCGGCGGAGATCCGCTGCAGGGGCATTACCAGGACGACGTCTGGCGCAGCCGCGACGGTGTCCGGTGGGAGCGGGTCTGCGAAAGGGTGCCGTGGGCGTCGCGGGCGTTGCACTACACGGTCGCGTTCGACGATCGCATCTGGGTGATGGGGGGGCAGACGGTGCCGCAATTCGCGCCGGCGGCGGAAGCGTTCTACAACGATGTGTGGAGCAGCGAAGACGGCGTGTCGTGGACCCGCGTCGCAGAGCACGCCCCGTGGGAGCCGCGTGGAATGATCGGCGGCGGCGCGGTGTTTCAGGGGCGGATCTGGCTGCTCGGCGGCGGGACGTACGATACGCCCGGGACGCCGGCGAGGCGGTTCTACAACGACGTCTGGAGCACGGCGGACGGTGTACGGTGGAAGCGGCATACGGAGCGCGCGGCGTGGCCCCCGAGGCAATATCACGAGGTGGCCGTATTCGACAATCGGCTGTGGGTGCTCGAGGGCTGGAACCGGTCGAACCGCAACGACGTGTGGTATTCGTCGGACGGGGTCGAGTGGCATGAACTCCGCGGCACGCCGTGGGCCCCGCGGCACGCGGCGAGCGTCTTCGTGTTCAAGGACGCCTTGTGGATGGTTGCCGGAAACAACATGACGCCCGACGTGTGGAGGCTGACGCGGGCCGAGGACTGAGTGTTGAGGACTGACCGGGGCGGGCTGAGTTTCGGAGGTCTTGCGATGCGATGGAGTCTGTGCGCTGTGGCGTGTGTCCTGGCGGTTCTGATGCCGGCGTCGCGGACGTGGGCGGCGGAGCGGCCGAACGTCGTGGTGCTTCTTGCGGACGATCTCGGGTTCTCCGACATCGGTTGTTACGGCGGCGAGATTGCGACGCCGAATCTGGATCGGCTGGCGGCGGGGGGTCTTCGGTTTGCACAGATGTACAACACGGCGCGGTGCTGGCCGACGCGAGCCAGTCTTCTCACGGGCTACTACGCACAGCAGGTCAACCGTGATCCGGCGAAGCAGCGGCCGGCGTGGGCCGCGCTCGTGCCGGAGCTGCTCAGGCCCGCGGGTTACCGGAGCTACCATTCGGGGAAGTGGCATGTGGACGGCAAGGTCCTCGCCGGCGGTTTCGACCGGTCGTACTGGTTCGAGGACTGGGACCGGTACTTCACGCCGAAGAAGCATTTTCTCGATGACCGCCCTCTGCCGGAGGTCAAGCCGGACGATCACTACTATGCGACCACGGCGTTTGCGCAACACGCGATCGACTTCCTTGCCGAGCACAAGGCGAAGTACGCGGACCAGCCGTTCTTCCTCTATCTCGCATTCATCGCCCCGCACTTTCCGTTGCACGCCCTGTCGGAGGACATCGCCCGCTATCGCGATCGGTACCTGGAAGGGTGGGACTCCGTGCGTCAGAAACGCTGGCGGCGGCTGCGGGAGGCAGGGATTGTCGATTGCGGTCTGTCGGCGCGCGATGCGGAGTTTACGCCCCGGTATCTCAAGCCGGATGTGCTGGACATCCTCGGCCCCGGCGAAGCCGTGCATGCCGTCGCCTGGGATGAGTTGACGACGGCCCAGAAGCGCCTGCAGGCCACGAAGATGGCAATCCACGCGGCGATGGTCGATCGCCTCGACCGCGAGGTGGGCCGCGTCCTCGATCAGATCCGCAAGATGGGAGCGTGGGACAACACCCTGATCCTCTTCCTGTCCGACAACGGCGCGGACGCGACGGTCATGGTGAGGGGAGATGGACACGACCGCTCGGCGCCCCCGGGTTCGGCGGCGTCGTTCCTGTGTCTGGGTCCCGGATGGGCGACGGCCTCAAATGCCCCGTTTCGCCGGCACAAGGTCTGGGTGCACGAAGGCGGAATCGCCACGCCGTTCATTGTCCACTGGCCCGCACGGATCCGGTCGGGCGGCGCCCTGCGGCACACGCCCGCCCACGTCATCGATTTCGTTCCCACGGTCCTCGAACTGGCGGGCGTAACGCCGCCGAAGGAGTGGAGGGACGAGGCACGACCGGTCATGCCGGGGAAAAGCCTTGTTCCCGCGTTCGAGAACGACGTGATGATTCCACGCGACTGCCTCTACTGGCACCACGAAGGCAACCGGGCACTGCGCGTGGGCGATTGGAAGCTTGTGGCCGAGTCCGAACGCGGGGGCCGGTGGGAGTTGTACGACCTCAAGCGGGACCGGATCGAGTCGGAGGATCTGGCGGCGAGGCATCCCGATCGCGTCAGGGAGATGGCCGCTTTGTGGGACCGTCTCGACGCGGAGTATCATCGGCAGGCGGTCAGTCGCAGGCCGGAAGTCGGTTCGGCCCGTTGAAACACTTCGCGAACAGCGTGAAGTCGTCGAGATCCACGTCTGCGTCGCCGTCCATGTCGGCGGGGGCACAGGCCGTATACTCCGGTGGTGCGTTGGGGCCGCCATAACAGAGCTGAATGAGGGCGAAGTCCTCCAGGTCGACGTCGCCGTCGGCCGTGAAATCGCCGGGGACGGGGAGTGCGCAGCCGTCATTGTCCACGGGCGCACCCGCTGTTGTGCCGGGGCATTTGTCGCACAAGTCGCCGACACCGTCCGCATCGGCGTCGGCCTGGTCCGCGTTGGGCTTCAGCGGGCAGTTGTCCTCGGCGTTCGAGAGCCCGTCGCCGTCCACGTCCGGGTCGCACACGTTGCCGATGCCGTCGTGGTCCATATCGGCCTGGTTGGCGTTGGCGACCGCCGGGCAATTGTCGCAGGCATCGCCCGGGCCGTCGCGGTCGGTGTCGGTCTGGTCGGCGTTGGCGGCGTTCGGGCAGTTGTCGCAGTCGTCGGGCACGGCGTCCGCGTCGGCGTCGAGCCGGTCGTCGTGCATGGGGCAGCGGTCCACGCAGTCGGGCACGCCGTCCCAGTCGGTGTCTCGTTCGGGCACGTCGCAGCCGCACGCGTTCGTGAACGTCTTGTCCGGGTTGCCGGGGCAGACGTCGCACGCGTCGCCGGCGAGGTCGCCGTCGGCGTTGGCCTGCGTCGGGTTGGCGACGGTCGGGCAGTTGTCGCAGTGATCGCTGAACCCGTCGCCGTCGCCGTCCGGATCGCCGGCAAGCGGGCAGGGGACGGGCACGATCTCGAAGGCTTCGAGCCGGTTGGCGGGAAGCGTGAGGGTCACGGGCGTCCGCCGCTGCGTGTACGTGATGAACGTGCTCTCGGCGACGGTGTCCATCCGGTCGTCATAATCGGCGTCGGGGCCGTGCCGGAAGACGTACCGGCCGGGCTGGAGCGACCAGAGCCAGATCTGCACGGGGCGGTTCACCGCATCGAAATTGTAGGTGAGCCATTTGACGTGCGTGCCGTCCCATTCGGTCACGAGCGCGGCGAAGTTGCTGTTCGTGTTGTTCCACGTGATCGGCTGGTTCGGCAGGCGGTTGATGCCGACGCCGGGGATGCCGGTATACATCGCCTCGAGGAAGACGATGCTGAGATCCTCGTCGAGCGCCCGGCAGAGCCACTCCTTGTCCTGTGTGATCTTCCAGGCCAGGAAGAACGGGCCGTTGGCCTTCCAGCCGGTGCCGGGGTTGTCGGTCGTCCAGGTCAGTGTGGAGCGGATCATCCGCTGGTAGCGTGTGGCGCCCGGCCGCGGGAGGACCTGCCACAGGGTGTTCGCGTGGCCGAGCCAATGCGGGTCAAACTGCGTATCGCCGGTCGCCTGGCGGTAGAGCAGGTTGATGATGTACTGGTAGCCGCCCCACGGGTCATTGTAGTCGGGCCAGGGGGCGATCGGACCGCGATACCAGGTGTCGTTGTTAATGAACATGTACTGCGGCGGGATGCTGTTGAAGGCCGAATCGACGCTGAAGTGGCGGATCGACTCGCGGACGGGGATGATGAACCGCTCTTCGCCGCTGGTGATGTACTGATCGATCAGCTCGTAGCAGGCATCTCGCGACTGCACCCAGCCGACGCCCCAGTCCCACCACCACTCGCCGCTTGTGCCGATCGTGCCGCCGAGCGACGCGGCCATCTTCCACCACTGTCCGGAGTAGCCGCCGATCTGGTGGTTGTCGAAGCGGATCTCGCCCGGCCACATCCCGCGGGGTTTGCCGAGGTCGGTCTTCATCGCGTCTTCGGCGGAGGCGCGGTCGAGTTCGTAGAGGAAGTCCTTGATGGTCTGCCCGGACATCATACGCGACTCGGGGTCGCGCCAGGCCGCATACCAGGGCGACCGTGTCAGCCGTCGGTCCTCCGGTGTGTCCACGAGCGTGTACGGCCGTTCCGCCGAGCGATCGTACTCGTCGCCCCGGAAGAACATGCTCCGGAAGTGGAGGTGCGGCCCGCCGTCAGCGGCGTTGCCCGTGTAGCCCGTCCATGCAACGAGGTGCTTGCAGTACTCGACGGCCCGGTCGAGCCACTTGCGGTTCTCGTAATCGACGGCGATGAGCCCTACGCCGTTCCACGTAAGTTCGCCGAGGTGGTGCGACTCGTTCCAGGTCGGGATCTTCTGACGCGTCTGGCGATAGGCGTTGCTGTCAATGTTCGTGTTGTTGTAGGTGAGCGTCCAGACGTGGTCGGAGAGCCGGCGGTAGAACGAGAGCAGCCACGGATCACGCACGATCTGCAGAAGCGCGCCGATCACGGGCTGGTTCTCGCAGTCCTTGTCCAGGCTGTAGAAGTACCAGTTGAAGGGGTCGTCCGGCTTGTCGGCGGTGCTGCCCGAGTTGGCCTCGGCGTTCTGGCAGTCCGCCAGTTTGCCCGAGTACCAGGCGTTGAACAGATCACGGGTTTTCACGGCCCAGTAGGGGGCGGAGCCGGGCGGCGTGGTCGTTGCGGCGGGGGTGTTCGACACGTCGGACCAGACGCCGGAGGCGATCTGCGACCGGATGGCAAAGTAGTATGTCGCGCCGGCCGTGAGTCCGCGGACCCAGGACGTCTGCGTCGCGCCTGCAGTGGCCGGCTCTGGAGGTACCTGCGCCACGGGCACGGTCGCCGATGACCAGTTGGCCGCGGTGATGGGCGCTGTCGAGTAGCGGATCTCGTACTTGGAAACGCCGCCAGGCGCCGACCAACTCAGTTGGACGGCATCGCTTCGCGGGGATCCGGCAGCGAGGTTGGTGATTCGCGGCGCCAGGGTGGTCGCGGTGACGCTTGCGGTGTCGAAATACGAGCCGACGCTCGCCGTGGTTTGAAAGACCCAGAGGTAGACCGCGATCTGCCCTGAGGCGCCGACGACGGCGGTCGTTTCCTGGTAATTCCATTGGGCGACGGTTGTGGGGAACTGGACGGTCCGCGGGGGCAGGGCCCCGGGCGGCAGGCTGTTGGTGGGCTCGATCGCCATCCAGAGCGAGGCGTTGGAGTTCCGCAGGTAGCCGTACGCGGAGAACTTCACCGCGGAGCCGGGCGTCAGGCCGGTGATCCGTTGGCAGATGCCCGCTTCGTATCCGGAAGGGATCGAGGTGATCTTCTGGCCCCAGCCGGCGGAGCCGCCGAACAGGTAGCCGGACCATGCCGACGTTGAGGCGGACGGCCGATAACACGCCTCCCAGAAGTTGGCGACGCCGTTGGCAGCGAAGCCACCCTCGAAGTTCGGGTTGAGCAGCTTTTCCCCTGATTGAGCGAGCAGCGGACATGCCGCAGCGAGGACGATCACCGTGTTTGCGAACGCCCCGGTGCGCAGCCAGCGTGTGGTCATGACCGATCGACTCCGTTTCCAGCACCTGCGCCCCGTTCTCGCCGTTGTAGCCCCAAACGCAATATAGTGCGTGCCTCGCGCGGTTACAAGAAGGCCTGTCTGAAGCGTTTTACTTCGGTCCCGGGCGGGTCGTGCGGGTTGCGGAATCCGGCAGCCGGCGGGCCTGTTGACCCGGCCTGGGCATGTCCGTATCATACGTCGCTTTCGTTGCGCCACAGGAGGCTTATACCGATGGCTACCAGTAAGAAGTTCGTGTATTCGTTCGGCGGCGGCAAGGCGGACGGCCGCGGCGACCAGAAGACCCTGCTCGGGGGCAAGGGCGCCAACCTGGCGGAAATGGCCCTGCTCAAGCTGCCGGTCCCGGCCGGTTTCACGATCACGACGGAGATGTGCAATGAGTACTACAAGTGCGGCAAGAAGCTGCCGCCCAGCCTGATCAAGGACATCAAGGCCGCGTTGGCCAAGGTCGAGAAGATCATGGGCAAGAAGTTTGGCGACCCGAAGAATCCCCTTCTGGTCTCCTGCCGTTCCGGTGCCCGCCAGTCGATGCCGGGCATGATGGAGACGGTGCTCAACATCGGCCTGACGAGCAAGACGCTGCCGGGGCTGGCCGCCAAGACCGGCAACCCGCGGTTCGCGTGGGACTCGTACCGCCGGCTGATCCAGATGTACGCCGACGTCGTCATGGAAAAGGCCGAGGGCATCGAGCCGGCCGAGGACATGGGCGTACGCCGCCAACTCGAGCGGGAACTCGAGCGCGTCAAACACGAGAAGGGCTACAAACTCGACACCGACCTGACGGCCGAGGACCTCGAGAAGCTCTGCGGCACGTACCGGGAGATCGTGCAGCGGGTGCTGGGCAAGCCGTTCCCCGATGATCCGATGGAGCAGTTGCTCGGCGGAATCCGCGCCGTCTTCCAGTCGTGGAACGGCAAGCGGGCGATTTCCTACCGCCGCATCGAGGGCATTCCCGACGGCTGGGGCACGGCCGTCAACGTGCAGGCGATGGTGTTCGGCAACATGGGCGAGAACAGCGCAACCGGCGTTGCCTTCACGCGGAACCCGGCGACGGGGGAGGATGCCTTCTACGGCGAGTGGCTGATCAACGCGCAGGGCGAGGATGTCGTGGCGGGTATCCGCACGCCGAGCCCGCTGAACGAGGCCACGCGGCCCGCCGGCAACACCGAGCCGAGCCTCGAGAAGGCGTATCCGAAGACGTACAAGCAGCTCCACGCGATTCGCGACAAGCTGGAGAAGCACTTCCGCGAGATGCAGGACATCGAGTTCACCATCGAGGACGGCACGGTCTACATGCTGCAGACCCGCACCGGCAAGCGGACGGGGCCGGCGGCGGTCCGCATCGCCGTCGAGATGGTCAAGCAGAAGCTGATCAAGCCGGAAGAGGCGGTTCTGCGTGTCAGTCCGGCGCAGCTCGATGAGCTGCTGCACCCGATCCTTGACGCCAAGGCCGAGAAGGACGCGAAGAAGCTGTGCACCGGTCTGCCGGCGGGCCCCGGCGGGGCGGCGGGTCAGATCGTCTTCACGGCGAACGATGCGGTCGAGTGGGCCGCGCAGGGCAAGACGGTCGTGCTTGTCCGTGAGGAGACGAACCCGGAAGACGTCGAGGGCATGCGGGCGGCGACGGGCATTCTCACGGCCCGCGGCGGCATGACGAGCCATGCGGCGCTGGTGGCCCGCGGCTGGGGCAAGTGCTGCGTGGTCGGCGCAAGCGACCTGCACGTGGACCTGCAGGCGCGGGAACTGCACGTGGCGGGCGAGACGCTCCGCCAGGGCGACTGGGTGAGCCTGAACGGCACGAAAGGCGCGGTGTACAGCGGCCGGCTCCCGATGGTCTCGGGGGGCGAGAACGCCTGGTTCAAGGCGTTCATGGCGATGTGCGACAAGCTCCGCAAGCTGGGCGTCCGGGCGAACGCCGACACGCCGGAGGATGCGGCCAAGGCACGCGAGTTCGGCGCGGAGGGCATCGGCCTGTTCCGCACGGAGCACATGTTCTACGGCAAGGGCGCGGAAGAACCGCTCTTCAAGCTGCGGAAGATGATCCACTCGGAGAGCGTTGCGGAACGCAAGGCCGCGTTGGACGAGCTGTTCCCGCACGTGAAGGCGGACATCAAGGCGACGCTCGAGGCGATGGACGGCCTGCCGGTGACGATCCGGCTGCTGGATCCGCCGCTGCACGAGTTCGTCCCGCAGAATCCGGAGGAGCGCGAGCGCCTCGCCGAGAGCCTCGGCATTTCGCTCGAGGATCTCGAGAAGCGGGCGGAGGCCCTGCACGAGGTCAACCCGATGATGGGCCACCGCGGGGTGCGGCTCGGCGTTACGTATCCCGAGGTGAGCGAAATGCAGATCCGCGCGATTCTCGAAGCGGCCTGCGAACTGATCAAGGCCGGCAAGAAGGCCCACCCGGAGATCATGATCCCGGTCACATGCGACGTGAAGGAGCTGGACAACCAGAAGAAGCTGGTGGACAAGGTGGCCGCCGAGGTGGCCGCCCGGTTCGGCATGAAGAAGGTGCCATTCCTGTACGGCACGATGATCGAGATCCCGCGGGCCGCGCTGAAGGCCGGCGAGATGGCGCAGACGGCGGAGTTCTTCAGCTTCGGGACGAACGACCTGACGCAGATGACGTTCGGCTTCAGCCGCGACGACATCGGCGGCTTCGTGCCCGACTACGTCAAGAATGAGATCCTGCCGGCGGACCCGTTCCAGACGCTCGATCAGGGCGGGGTCGGCGAACTGATCCAGATCGCCATCGAGCGCGGGCGCGCGACGCGGCCGGGGCTGAAGGTCGGCATCTGCGGCGAGCACGGCGGCGAGGGCGAATCGGTGAAGTTCTGCCACCGCGTCGGCATGAACTACGTGAGCTGCTCGCCGTTCCGCGTCCCGATCGCGCGGCTTGCGGCGGCGCAGGCGGTGGTTCTTGAGAAGACGGCGGCGAAGGCCAAGGGTGGCAAGAAGAAGCGTTGAACGTCGGCCTCGCCGACCGACAACCCGGTGATTTGTATTGTGACGCGGCCCCGGCCCGAACGGTCGGGGCCGCGTTCTTCTCGTTTATGGGGCGTCGCGTCTCCGCAAAACGACGCCGGGGCGTGAGACGTTGCTAACCCAACCTTCGCACGGCGATGGAAATCGCGAGCGAGAATCGGCGTT
>CAZUAI010000024.1:0-65611 GCA_964617875.1 uncultured Planctomycetales bacterium
CGGCCATTCGGGCCCAACACCATCAGGAATACTCTGTAATGATGCTACAGTCTCAATTCCTGAGACTGTAGCATCATTACAGAGTGATCCCGTGGTATTCCGGCCGGCTTTCGCGTATTCCGCGTGTTTCGCGGTTCGATTCTGTTTGGGGACCGCGAAATACGCGAACCACGCGAAAAGCGGCTCGATATCCGCCGATCGCGACGGCGAGAACTCTGTAATGTTGCTACACTCTCCAGAAAGTCGTTGATAACAGCCGACAAAGAACCAACGCCCGAGGCGGCGCAGCGGGTGCGCGCTTCGTTCGCCTGGCTGTGCCAGTTGGACCCGCTGGCAGCACTGGCGGCAGAGCCGACGGGCGGGTAGTCCGGGACCGGAAGCAAAAAAGGAGCTGACGCATGGCAACCAGCAAAGCATCGCAGGCCCGCGAATCGCGGGTGAACATCGTGATCTCGGACCGCCTCAGGGGAGGCGCGGACCCGGAACTCCCGTTCCGCATCCTGGTGATGGGCGACTACACAATGAAGGAGGACACTCGCGCAATCGAATCGCGAAAGCCTCTGGACATCAACAAGTCCAACTTCGACGCGATCATGCAGCAGATGAACCTGTCGCTGGACTTGACGGTGGCCGACCGGATTACCGGCAAGGGCGAGATGCCGGTGTCGCTGAAGTTCGGTTCGCTCAATGACTTCCGGCCGGAGGCCATCGCTCGACAGGTACCGCAACTCCAGAACCTTATGAAGATGCGCGAGGGGCTGAAGGCCCTGCGGCCGGCGATGACCCCCAAGGCGGCCCAAGAGGTGTTGCGGAAGGCCATCAAGGATCCGGTCCTGCGGGACCGGGTAACGGCAATGATTGCGTCGCCCGGCGCAGCCGAGGGCGGCGCGGCGGCACCGGGAGAGGGCGCAGCGCCCGCCGCGGGCGAGGCACCGCAGTCGTGATCCAGGTAATGACTCGTTGGCAACGAACGGCGGGACGACGATCCGTCGGCCCCTGAACCCTCGAACGGAGGACGCGAGCCATGGCAGACGCGCAAGAGCAAGCTCAGGCGGCAGCAGAGGCAGCGGAAGCGGAAGCAAGTCCGATCGATGCACTGCTGACTCAATTGGACCTTGATCGTGAGTACCGAGACCTGTACGTGAAGGCGCTGCAGGCGATCATACAGCGTGTGACCGCGGCCGACGCCGACAAGATCGTATTCAACAAGGAAGTGCTTGATGATTTCGTCACCGAGATCGACCAGCAGATCAGCGCCCAGGTGAACGAGATCCTGCACAACAAGGACTTCCAGAAGATGGAGTCCGCCTGGCGGAGCCTCTGGTATCTCGTGGACAACACGGACTTCCGGCAGGGCATCCGCATCGAGGTGCTGAACGCCTCGAAGGAAGACCTGCTCGCCGATTTCCAGGACTGCAAGGACTGGCAGAAGTCCGGCCTGTTCCGGACGGTCTACCGCGATCAGTACAACATGTTCGGCGGCAAGCCCTACGGGTTGATGGTCGCGAACTACGACTTCGACCAGCGAACGCCGGAGATCCAACTCCTGACGGAAATCGCCCGTGTCAGCGCCGTGGCGAAGTGCCCGTTCATCGCCGCCGCAAGCCCCAGGATGTTCGGCAAGCGCGAGGACTCGTTCACCGGGCTGCCCAAGATGGCCGAGATGTACGAGATCTTCGAACAGCCGCAGTACGCGAAGTGGAACGCGTTCCGCGAGTCGGACGATGCGCGGTACATCGGGCTGGCGATGCCCCGCGTCCTGCTCCGCAAACCGTATACCATCGAGGACAAGGACGTCAAGGATTTCCGATTCGAGGAGGACGTCCGGCTCGAAACGCACGACAACTACCTGTGGGGCAACGCGGCGTTCGCCCTCGCGGGACGCATGACGGAAAGTTTCGCCAGGTACGGCTGGTATAGCGCCATCGTCGGGCCGCAGAGCGGCGGCACGGTGCCGAACCTCCCGCTCCATCAGTACGAAGCCGGGGGGCAGTATCAGACCAAGATCCCGACCGAGACGCTGATTTCCGAGGACATGGACGTTGACCTGTGCAACTTCGGCTTTATCCCCCTGGTCATGCGGAGGGACAGCGACAACGCGGCGTTCTTTGATGCGCCGTCAGTCAAACGCGTGGGCAAGTTCCCGGACACGGACCAGGGGCACGAAGACGAAACCCGCGCCCGGCTTGGCATGTCGTTCCCGTACCTGATGATCTCGTGCCGTATCGCGCACTATCTGAAGGTGATCTGGCGCGAGAACATTGGAAGGGTCATGGACGCGACGAAGATGGTCGGCGAAATCGAGGATTGGCTCAAACAATACTGCCGCCAGGGCACCCTCGACGACGAACTGGCCTCCAGGTATCCGCTGAAGGAGTTCCAGGTCAGTGCCACCCCCGTGCCCGGCAAGCCCGGGGTCTACAAGGCGGATATCCAGATGATCCCGCACTTCCGGCTGAAGAACATGTACATCAATCTGTCCATGGTCGGGCAGTTCGATGCACCGGAGAAATGACGATTGGCCGGAGGTCCCATCCCTTGCGACGGCGACGCATGCGGGCATGAGGACCGAGCCCGGCAAGACGCGCGACGGCAGCATCGCGCCCCCGGGTGGCGCCCGCCGGACCCGCGTGATATCGTGTATTCAGCGGCTTGATTTCGCCTCGTAGTGCAGGCATCCTGCCCGCCCTCCCGATCAGGCCGGTCGCGGCGGCGCCCGGCAACGAGAGTGCGGAATCGCACGACGCTACGGCTTCGGCCAGTCGGCCAGCCGGAACTTCTTCACCGCCTTCGTCGTGTGGTTCTCGTAGTGACCGAGAATCAGGTTCGTCACGTAGTCCATCGAGAACCGCGTCCCCTCGATCCGCATCGTCGGCGGCGTGTCGGCGAGCAGGTAGCTGAACCGTTCCGTGAACGCACCGACACGCCGTACGTGCCGCACCATCTCGTGCGTGTCCCAGTCCGGCCGCCGCGGCTTGAAATCCGGAGGCATCTGCGCCGGGTTCCAGTTGATGACCGGGATTTCCGGATCGAGAGCGTGGTAGATCTGGCTGAACAGGCCCAGTTCGCGGGCCGTCGTGTGCTCGAAGTTCCACCGGATCGTGTGCGTGCCGTCCGACGGCTTCCAGTCCAGCTGCGTCTTCGACACGTTGCCCAGCTTGTCGATCAGTTCCTGGCGGTCGTTGCGGAGTGTCAGCAGCGACCGCTCCAGCCCCGCCGACGGCCGCACCGGCGTCCAGTCCGACACAATGACTACCGGCGAGCCGATGGGCGGCTTCTGGTCCGGCGGCAGGGCCGTCACCGCCACGGCGTTTCCCCTGACACGGCGAACGAGCAGACCGGCCCGCCTCGCCTCGTTCGCGAAGTCGTCCGCCGTCGCCAGCGGCAGCGCACTTGATCCCGCCTTGTAGTGGATCGCCCAGATGAACCGGCGCGGCTTGATCTGCCCGGCGACCTCCAACGCCCCCGCCGCGTCCACCGTAAACGTCCCACCGACCGGCAGGATGAGGACATCCACCGGCCCGACGGCCTTGAGCTGCTCGGGCGTCAGCGCGTGGCCGAGGTCGCCGCAATGCAGGATCCGTACGCCGTCCGCTTCGATCAGGAAGAGCGTGTTCTTCCCTCGCTGGGCCCCCTGTGCCGCGTCGTGCCACGTCCCGACACTTCGGACGCGGACCGCGTACGGCGACCGCACCCGGGTGTCCGACGCGGCGAAGACCGCGGGCTTCGCCTGATTCGGCGGGCGGTCAAGGTAGTGGTCGATGTCCGCCCAGTCTTTCCCGCCGGCCGTCAGCCCCCGCAACACGCCCGGCGTCCCGCGCACCGTGTCCACGGCGTTGTGATCAAAATGCTCGTGCGAGACGAGTACGAGGTCGGCGACCAGATTCGGCTTCGGATAGCCGATCTCCGCTTTCTCCGGGAAGGGATCGACCACGATGGTGAAGCCCCAGAATGTCTCGATCGACACGCACGCCTGGCCCCACCACCGAATCGCAAGCGGGAGCGGCCCGTCCTCGGTGGTCGGGGCGAGGTTCGTCTGCCCGACGTCGCCGGGTTCGATCACCGGCTTTGTCGTGGCGCCGGGGTTGGCCTTTCGCGTGCCGGGCTCGTCGGCGACGGCCAATCGCCAGCCATACCAATACGCGACGATGACAAGGCAGACAATCCAGATTCGCATAACGGGGGCCTCCGCGAATGTCGTGTCCCTTCTCGATTATGGCGTTTCGCCCGGCCGCGACAAGTCCCGCCGTCACGGCGTACGGCGGCGACCGACGCCGCTTTCGATTCACCGCCTTGCACGCCGGCACGCCGCGTGGTCCAATGCGTTCGCGTCTGCGATATCGCGGACACGGGAGGTCGCCGCCCCATGGATGTGTTGGAGTCCACACGACGGGTCTTCGAACACAGCCGGTCTGTGCGGACCGACCACGACGCCATTCGGCGATGGGCCGACGCCGTCGATCCCGACCGGATCAAGCTCCCGACGCAGCCGCACGATTTGCTCCCTCGGGTCGAACCCGCGCGCCTGGCCAACCTCGTGCTCTTGATCGACGGGCTGAACTTCTGCTTCTTTGCCGAACCGCCCTGGCGAGTCATGTTTCGCGGATGCATGTGGGGGCGGTACTACGCGCTCGTGGCGTCGATCGCCCGTGCCGTCGAGCGAGACGCGGCGTGGTACAAGCCCGCCTGGTGGAAGGCGGTCTCGCGCCACGATCTGGCGGAGGCCTTCGCGGGCGAGGGCCAGATCCCGATGCTCGACGAGCGGGTCGGCATTGTGAACGAATTGGGCCGCGTGCTGAGCGACTCCTTCGCGGGGCAGTTCCTCAAACTCATCGACAAGGCCGGCGGCGATGCCGTCGAGGTCGCCCGCTTGCTGGCGCAGTCGTTTCAGGCTTTTGACGACCGGGCGACATACGACGGCCGGACGGTCTGGATCCTCAAACGCGCGCAGATCTGCGCTGCCCATGCCGCGGTGGCGATGAAGGCGGCGGACGGGCCGCCGATTACGGGGCTGGAGCGCCTGACGGCGTTTGCGGACTATCGGCTCCCGCAGGCGCTTCGGCACCTGGGGATCATGGCTCTGGACGCGAGCCTGGAGTCGCGGATCGAACGGCAGGAGTGGATCGAGGCGGGCTCGGCCGAGGAGGTCGAACTGCGGGTCCACACGATCTGGGCCGTGGAGCTGATGCACCGGGCGCTCGCCGAGCGGGGCGTGGCCAAGCCGGTCTGGCTGATTGACGAGTACCTCTGGGAGCGGTCGCACGACAAGGACATCCAGGTCCAGCATCATCGCACGCGGACGATTTGGTATTGAATGCAATTTCCGATCGGGTGCCTCATGAATGTTGCGCAAGTGGGCTTGGACAGCATGTATTGGCCGATTGTGTGGGCGGAGGCCCTCCGCAACGCCGCGGCAACGCCGGCAACGGGACCGGCACGTGAACCCGTACGGTTCGTTGCGTGCAGCGAAGCGGGCGTCGCTGCCGAGGCCGTCAAGACCGAGATCGGCATGTCGCCAGCCGAGTACGCAGCCAAGTACGGCATAAAGCAGTATCCGAGTACTGACGAATTGCTCGACAAGGAGAAGATAGACGCGGCGCTCGTCTCCACCCGGAACACGCGGATGGCCGACGTCGCCGGACGGCTGGTCGATCGGGGCGTTCCGTGCTACCTCGCCAAGCCGCTGGCGGCGTCCCCGGCGGATGCGTTGCTGCTCGCGGACAAGGCGGCGAAGAAGGGCGTGCCCTGCACGAGCGGCATCACCACCCGGTGTTTTCCCCATTATCAGGCCGTGCATCGGGCGATCCGCGACCGCCGGATCGGCCCGGCCGTGGCGATCGACGTCATGCACCAGCACGGCTCGTATGCCCCTTGGCCGGCGAAGACATGGTATCGCGAGCCGGCGGAGGGCGGCGTGCCGTACTGGCTCGGATGGTATCCCCTGGAGACGATCCGGTGGCTGGCTGCCTCGCCCATCGCGACGATCCGCGCCGTCGGCCGCAACGTTACCGGAGCCGTTCGCGGCGAACACGAGGTGATCACCGCCGCGGGGACGACGCAGAGCGGGGTCTGCTGGTCGTGCCGAATCTACTTCGCGGCGGGGGGAAAGTGGCGATTTCCGATGCACGAAGTGGAGGTTTGCGGCGAGCAGGGTGTGGTCCGGACGCTGACGGACGACCGAATCCGGATCTACAACGACGCCGGACCGGCGGAAGAGTCCGCGAATGCCCCGGCGGGCGACCCGATCCAGCGGGAGATGCTCGGCTGGCTGGCATCCGTGGCGAACGGCGCCCCCTGGCAGCCGACGCTCAAGGATCTCGCCCACACGGTCACGGCGTGCGAGGCGATGCGGCGTTCGCTGAACACGGGCCAGGTGGCGCACGTCTGACCCGTCGGGCGACGTCCGCGTGTCCGGCCCTGCAAAAAAAGTGCGCAAGCCCCTTGACCGGGGCACAGGAAATCGCGATAAATATACGATCGTGCGAGACCGCATGCTGAACGGGAAGTGCGCCACGGCATACGGGCCCTCGCCGGGCGACGTTCGGAACGCGGCGTAAGCATTCCGGCGGGCGTGTTGCGGGCAGACGGGAAACAGCGGCCATCCCGCAGGCTTCCCTTGAAGAGGCTAACCACTGATGGGCAAACTGCAGCGGCAGATGTTCGTCCGCACCGACAACATGCGACCCTGGACGGTGCGGGACTCGCTCGAACTCTACAACGTACAGAACTGGGGGCTCGGTTTCTTCGGCATCAACGATGCCGGCCACATCACCGTCCACCCGCGAGGCGAGGGCGGCCCGTCGCTGGACCTCAAGGCGCTCGTCGATGAGCTGACGCGCCGGGGCATCCAGCTGCCGATCCTGATCCGCTTCTCCGACATCCTCCGCGCCCGCGTCGAGGCGCTGAACGAGGCCTTCCAGCGGGCCATCCAGGAATACGGCTACAAGGGCCGTTACCTCGGCGTCTACCCGATCAAGGTGAACCAGCAGCGGCAGGTGGTCGAGGAGATCATCGCCTACGGCAAGCCGTACCAGTTCGGCCTCGAGGCCGGGTCCAAGCCGGAGCTGCTCGCCGTGCTCGCGCTGCTCGAGTCGCCCGAGCCGCTGATCATCTGCAACGGATACAAGGACCCCGACTTCGTCGAGATGGCCCTCCTCGCGACCAAGCTGGGCAAGGCCGTCATCCCCGTCGTCGAGAAGTTCAGCGAGCTGGAGCTGATCGTCCGGCTGGCGCAGAAGCTGAACGTCGTGCCGCGCATCGGCGTCCGGATCAAACTGGCGGCCCGCGGTTCCGGCCGCTGGGAGGCGTCCGGCGGCGACCGCAGCAAGTTCGGCCTCACGGTGGCCGAGCTGGTCCGGGCGATCGAGTACCTCCGCGGCAACGGCATGCTCGACTGCCTGCAACTCCTGCACTTCCACCTGGGCAGCCAGATCACGAACATCCGGGCGATCCGCGGCGGGCTCGAGGAGGCGTGCCGCATCTACGTCGAGATGGTCAAGGCCGGCGCCCCGATGAAGTTTATCGACGTCGGCGGCGGATTGGCCGTCGATTACGACGGCTCGCGCACGAACTTCGTCAGCAGCACGAACTATTCGCTCCAGGAATACGCCAACGACGTCGTGTCCGCCGTCATGGAGTTGTGCGACAACGCCGACGTGCCCCACCCGGTCATCGTGTCCGAGTCCGGCCGGGCGATCACCGCGCACCACTCCGTGCTCGTCTTCAACGTCCTGGGCATGAGCGAGTTCGGCAGCATGGAGGTGCCCGAGAAGCTGCCCGACACGGCCCACGACCTGATGCACAACCTGCTCGACGTCTACAAGGGCATCACGCGGAAGAACATCCAGGAGGCCTACCACGACGCGATTCACTACCGCGACGAGTGCATGACGGTGTTCAAGCTGGGCGACCTCAGCCTGGCCGACCGCAGCCTCGTCGAGACGCTCTTCTGGGGCTGCGTGCAGAAGATCCTGCGGATCATGCGCGAGCTGGAATACGTGCCGGACGAGCTGGAGAACCTCGAGGCAACGCTTGCGGACACCTACTTCTGCAACTTCTCCTGCTTCCAGTCGCTGCCGGACCACTGGGCCGTCGAGCAGCTCTTTCCGGTCGTGCCGATCCACCGCCTGAACGAGGAGCCGACGCGCCGGGCCGTGCTGGCCGACATCACCTGCGACTCGGACGGCAAGATCGACCGCTTCATCGACCTCCGCGACGTCAAGGACGTCATCGAGCTGCACCCGCTCAACGGCGAGGAGTACTGCATCGCCGCGTTCATCACCGGAGCGTACCAGGAAATCCTCGGCGACATGCACAATCTCTTCGGCGATACGAACGCCGTCCACGTGCGGCTCGACGACGAGGGCGGTTACCGCATCGAGCACTTCGTCAAGGGCGACACCGTCAAGGAAGTGCTGCATTACGTGCAGTACGTACCGCAGGACCTCGTCGACCGCCTGCGTCAGAACGTCGAGGCGGCCGTCCGGCAGAACCTGATTTCCCTCGAGGAGTCCGGCCAGTTCCTCGAGAAATACGAGCGCGGGCTGGAGAGCTACACCTACCTCGGGCGAAACCTGCCCGGGGCCTGATTCGCACGTCCGGCGCGGCCTTCGCGCACAAGCAACGCCGGCGGTCCCGGTACGAACGTAATGACCGGCGGTGCCTCATCCCCCCCTCGCCGGCCTCCCGCCGGCCGTCTCCGTCTCGCCGCCGAGCCCGCTTTGGCCCCCCACTGGCAGGAAACCCGCGTCCGTGTACCATAGCGGAATGAAGGAAACGATCGCGATCCTCGACTTCGGAAGCCAGTACTCCCAACTGATTGCGCGCCGCGTCCGCGAGAACCACGTATTCAGCCTGCTGGTCCGGCCGACGATCACGCCGGCCGAGCTGCGGGAGATGGGCGCCGTCGGTCTGATCTTCTCCGGGGGGCCGTCCAGCGTCTACGAGGCCCAGGCCCCGCGGTGCGATCCCGCCGTACTCGACATGGGGCTGCCGATCCTCGGCATCTGCTACGGCATGCAGATCGGGTGCGAGATTCTCGGCGGGCGTGTCCGCCGAAGCACCGCCCGCGAGTACGGCCGGACGCGGCTCCATGTGACCGATGCGGCATCGCTCCTGGCGCACGTGCCCGCGGAGACGTCCGTCTGGATGAGCCACGGCGATATTGTCAACGACCTGCCGGCGGACTTCCTCACGCTCGCGGCCACCCCGACCTGCCCCTTCGCCGCCGTCCGGCACAAGGCGCGGCCGTTCTACGGCGTGCAGTTCCACCCCGAGGTGACGCATACGCCCTACGGCGGGCAGATCATCCGCAACTTCCTCTACGAGATCTGCCGCTGCCAGGGACGATGGAAGGTGGGCAGCTTCATCGACGAGACCGTCGAGCACATCCGCCGTACCGTGCGTGAAGACCAGCGGGTGATCTGCGGCCTCTCAGGCGGGGTGGACAGCAGCGTCGCCGCCGCGCTGATTCAGAAAGCCATCGGCGACCGGCTCGTCTGCATCTTCGTGGACAACGGCCTGCTGCGGAAGAACGAGGCCGAGTTCGTCGCCGCGACGTTTCGCGACCACTTCAAGATGGACCTCCACGTCGTGCAGGCGGGAAACCGGTTCCTCTCCGCGTTGCGAGGCGTCACGCAGCCCCAGGAGAAGCGCCGCATCATCGGCCACGAGTTCATCGAGGTCTTCAAGGCCGAGGCGAAGACGATTCCCAACGCGCACTTCCTCGCGCAGGGCACGCTCTACCCCGACGTGATCGAGTCGGGCCACGGCGCCGCGGGGACGGCGGCGAACATCAAGCTCCACCACAACGTCGGCGGCCTGCCGGCCGAACTCGGCTTTGAGCTGATCGAGCCGCTCCGCGACCTGTTCAAGGACGAGGTGCGGCAGGTCGGCGAGCACGTCGGTCTGCCCGAAGAACTCGTCTGGCGTCACCCGTTCCCGGGGCCGGGGCTGGCCGTCCGCGTCGTCGGCTCCATCACGCCGGACCGCCTCGACGTCCTCCGCGCGGCCGACGAGATCCTGCTCGAGGAGATCCGCGCAGCGGGCTGGTACAACAAGATCGCCCAGGCGTTCGTCGTGCTGCTCCCGGTCAGCGCGGTCGGCGTCATGGGCGACGGCCGGAGCTACGAGGGCCAGCAGGTGGCCGCGATCCGGCTCGTCGAGAGCCGCGACTTCATGACGGCCGACTGGGTGCGGATCGACTACGAGGTGCTCGCGAAGGCCTCGTCCCGAATCATCAACGAGGTGGCGGGGATCAACCGCGTCGTCTACGACGTGTCGAGCAAGCCGCCGGCGACGATCGAGTGGGAATGAACCGGCGCGGTCAGCGGCGAACCCGACGGCGGCACTGGACCACGAACAGGGCGATCGCACAGGCGATCGCGTGGCAGGAGATTCCCGCGCCGCAGAGCGCAAACGGGAACGGTTGAACGCCGGTATCGTCGTTCGGCCGCGGGGTCGGCGCGGCGCTGACGGTCACTGTCCGTGTCGTGGCCTGCGTGCCGCCGTGGTTGTCGCTGATCGTGAGCGTTACGGTATAGGTGCCGGTCGCCGTATAGGTGTGATCGCCGTACGTCGCGGTGCTGGTGCCCCCGTCGCCGAAGTCCCAGGCGTAAACGAGGGTGTCGCCGTCCGGGTCGGACGAGTTGTTCGCCGTGAAACTGATCGTCAGCGGCACGGTGCCGCTTGTCGGGCTCACGAATGCGAACGGCACCGGCGGACCGTTGACGGTGATGGTCAGCTTTTGGGTGCTCTTGCTGCCGTGGCCGTCGTCCGCGGTGAGTGTGACGGTATACACCCCGCCGCCCGTGTATGTGTGCGACGGCGTCTCGCCTACGCCGCTCTGACCGTCGCCGAAGTCCCACGCGTAGGTCAGGCTGTCGCCGTCCGGATCGGTAGATCCGGCGGCGGAAAACCCGACGTTCAGCGGAGCGGTGCCGCTCAGGTGCGTCGCCGTGGCAACGGCGGTGGGGGCGCCGTTCGCAGCGACCGCCAGGGTCTTCGTCGCCGTGCGTGCGGCATCGCCGCCGGCGGTTACGGTGAGTGTGGCCGTGTATTTGCCGTTTGTCGCATACGTGTGCGACACCGTCGGGCCGGTGCCGGTCTGACCGTCGCCAAAGGCCCACGCGTACGTCAGTTCATCGCCAAGCGGATCGGACGAGCCGGCGGCGTTGAAGACGACGGTGAGCGGCGCATTGCCGCTCGTGGGCGTGGCGGTGGCGGCGGCCGTCGGCGAACCATAGACGGTGATGGGAACCGTCGCGGTGGCGATCGGGTTGACCTTGTCATTGATGGTGAGCCGAGCGAGATACCTTCCGGGGGTCGTGTACATGTACGACACGTTGATGCCGACCGCGGCGTACCCGTCGCCGAAGTCCCAGACGTACATGTTGGGCGAACCGCCGGCGGGCACGTTGGAACCGCTGCCGTTGAAATCGACCTTCAGCGCGGCCTTTCCGCTGGTCGGGTTCGCGGCAGCGACAGCGGTCGGCGGGTTGGTGCCGGTCGGGGCGGTGCCGGTAACGATGATCTGCGTCTGGGCGAACCCGGTGCCGCCGCGCCCGTCGGTGACGGTGAGCGTCACGACGTGAGGCCCGACGACCGTGAAGGTGTTGGACACGACTCTGGCCGTCGTCTCGAAGGTCACGTCCCCGAAGCCCCACGTGTACTTCAGCGGGTCACCGTCCGGGTCCGTCGAGGCACCACCGTCGAACGACAGCCGGAGCGGGGCCTCGCCCGTGGTGGACGGCGTGACGGCGATCCTCGCCGTGGGCGCGCTGTTGCCCGTGACCGTAATCGTGAGCGTCTTCGTCGCCCTGCCGTTGTGACCGTTATCGACCGTGAGCGCGGCGGTGTACGTGCCCGGATTGCTGTACGTGTGGAAAACCGTCGGGGCACCGTTCTCAAGCCTCTGACCATCCCCGAAGTCCCACGTATACGTCAATGGATAGCCGTTCGGGTCAGAGGATGCGTTTCCGTTGAACACGACCGTCAGCGGCGCCACGCCGCTCGTGGGCGATGCCGTTACTTCGGCCGTCGGATTGACGGGCTGCTGGACCGTGACCGCGACGGTCTTGGTGTCGGTGCCGCCCTTGCCATCGGTAACGGTAAGCCTGGCGGTGAACGAACCGACAGTCGTGTATGTGTGCGAAACAGACACTCCCGAGCCGCTCTGGCCGTCGCCGAAGTCCCAGGCGTAGCTCAGCGTGTCGCCGTCCGGATCGGACGAGCCGCCGGCGTCAAACGCGACGGCCAGCGGCTTGAAGCCGGTGGCGGGGCTGGGCGCGGTGGTCACGACTCCCGTCGGCGGCTTGTTCGTCGACGGGGCAACGCCCACAGTAAACGTCGCGCTTGCCCCGTTGATGCTCGCCTTGGGCACCGTCGTGCTGAAACCGGCAGACTGAACCTTGCTGAGATCGACGCCTGCGTTCAGTACCTTCGCGCTATCCGGGATGAGCACGACCGTATAGGTCCCGGCGGCGAGGCTGGAGACATCGACCGTACCGAACTGGACGAGGTACGCGCCGCTGGGGTTTGCAAGCAGTGTGCCCTTGCGGCTATCGAGGCCGACACCCCACGTCGCACTGCCGGTCCAGGCCGTGCCCGACCCCTTTCGCCAGGGATCCCAGTCCGGGGGATAGCTGCCTGCGCACTGAGAAAGGTAACCCTCCTTGTCGTTGTAGCCGACCGACGGAAAGGTCTTCATGCCCGGGCCGCCGACGTTGCCCTCGTCGGGGATGGTGGCCGGCTCCGTCGGCTTGCCGGAGGCCCCCGCGACGGCGTAGACCGTTTCCCACTGCGCCTTGTCCAGCGTGACCTTGATCCAGTTACCCGCGGAGTCCTTCACGCCGACCCCGTAAACGAAGGACGCCAGACCCTGATTGTCCCCCGTCACCACAACCGACGAACGCCAAGTAATAATCTTACTGGTTGCGCCGGCGTCGATCGTCGTGGGCTCGACCGTCAGGTTCCACGTGACTACGCCGTCCGTGGCCAAGGCCGCCGGGGCCGTCATCGCGAGGGCCCCAAGGAAGAACACCAACGTTGTCAGAGTTCGCTGGTTATGCATAGAACGATCCTTCGGCACTTCCTGGTACAGAGTGCTTCTTTCCCGGTCTCACCGGGACGTCGCGGGGAGTCCGTCGGGCGATCGCCGCCGGCAAACGTACTATGCGCCAAACGGTTGCGATTCGCGCACGATCGTCCTCCTGAATCTTAGAATCGGATCGGAGTCGCGTCAAAGTACAGCAACTATTCGACAAGTAAGCTGAAAATGAGAACCTATTCACGACATTGCAACTCGTGAGCATCTCTGATCCACAATACTGGCGGCCGATAACCTGTGCCGCGTCTCATTGGCCGGGCCGTGCTGTGTCCTGCAACGCCGCAACATAAATACATAAGCTTCGTTTTTGAAATAGTTTATGACGTACCGGCCCGACAGAGTTTGGCTTCGTTTGGCGCTGGCGTGTGTTGCGAACATCGCAACGGCCAGCTGAGCCTCCGCGGACTCTCGCCAAAACCAGACGAGAAAGCCCGGATCATAACGTTCGTCGAGCGTCCGGGGTCGGTTGGGGGCGGAGCAGGTTCGGCAAGACCGGCCGTGTCGGATCGGTCGGTGGTTCATGGTCCCCGTACACATCGCGGCCCCCGCTCCGCGCGGGGCCATACGCTCGCAACGCCTCCGTCGGCCTGCGACGACTCTCCCTCTTTCCCGAATGCGTCGGCCTTCTCGATCCGGGGCGGAGTCGGCTGCCGCCGCGCCCCACAATATGGGGTGCTCGCATGTTCCGACGGCGGTCACCGGCATCTGACAGAACGTCCAGGCCGATCGCACGCCTTACGGCGAGAGACCCGCCGAAACCTCACCGATTCAGGTAATTTTGCGGCGATGCATCTCTCGATCGCATTCACGCTGCGTGCTTGAAGTCCCGTCGCGGCCCCCCTATAGTGCCTGAGCGATGGACGCGCAACGGCCACCGTTCACGTTCCCGAAATGGGTGAACACCATCCGCCCCGTGATTCTCGTGGGGCTCGCGGTTGTGCCGGTGTATGCCGTGCTGCTGGTGGCGTACGGCGCGTCGCCGAAGACGACGGATGTGGGTTACTGCCCGGAGCAGCCGGTCGCCTACAGCCATGCGATGCATGCCGGGGAACTGGGAATCGACTGCCGGTACTGCCACAACACCGTCGAGGATGCCGCGAAGGCCGCAGTGCCGCCGACGCAGACCTGCATGAACTGCCACGCGCGGATCCGCAGCACCAGCCCGAAGCTGCTGCCGGTGACCGAGAGCTACGCGACAGGCAAGCCAATCCCGTGGATGCGCGTACACGATCTGCCGGATTATGCGTACTTCGATCACAGCGCCCACGTGCGACGTGGCGTAGGGTGTGTGTCCTGTCACGGGCGCGTCGACACGATGGAGAAGGTGGCGCAGGTGGAACCCCTGAGCATGGGATGGTGCCTCGACTGCCACCGCAACCCCGGGCCCAAGTTGCGGCCACTGGACGCGATCACGCAGATGCGATGGGTGCCGCCGGAGGATCCGACGACGCTCGGCGAACGGCTGATGAAGGAGTACAACATCCGCCCGGCGCGGTTGCTGACGGATTGTTCGTTATGTCACAGGTGAATGGACAGACAACCGGCCAGCGGCCCTTTGAAGCCGCGAGCGTGCGGTCGCCGAGAACCGCCCACCCTGATGGGCTGCTGGCTTGCGCTTCGGGCTCCCTTGGGACAGCCGGCGATCGCTACTGGCGAAGTCTGGAGGAGTTGGCGGATACGGCAGAGTTTCGGGCCTGGGTGGCGCGGGAGTTTCCGGACGGGGCCTCGGAAATGCTCGGGGGGGCAACGCGACGGCACTTCCTGAAGATCATGGGGGCGTCGTTTGCAATGGCGGGCCTGGCAGGCTGCCGGTGGCCGGAAGAGAAGATCGTGCCGTATGCACGCAGGCCCGAAGGGCGAAATCCCGGCCAGCCCGTGCAGTACGCGACGGCGATGGAACTCGCCGGCGCGGCGACAGGGCTGCTGGTCACGAGCTACGACGGCCGGCCGATCAAGGTCGAGGGCAATCCGCTCCACCCGCACAGTCTGGGCGCGACCAACGCGATTCAGCAGGCAAGCATTCTCGAACTCTACGACCCCGACCGCAGCCGGACGGTGATGCGCCGCGACGGCGCCCAGAGGACGGCGGCCACATGGGACGACTTTGTCGCGTTCGCGGAGCCGCACTTCGCCGAGCTGCGCCAGCGAGGCGGCGAGGGACTATGCGTACTGAGCGAGTTGTCGTCGTCGCCGAGCCTGGCGGACATGCGCGAGCGGTTCCTGAGGGCGTTTCCGAAGGCCCACTGGTGCGAGCACGAACCGATCGGCCGTGACAATGAGATCGCCGGCGCCGTCATGGCGTTCCGCAAGCCATGCCGCACGCACTACCGCCTGGACAGGGCGAAGGTGATCGTTTGCCTCGACGCGGATCTGCTGATGACGCACCCGGCGGCGATCCGATACGCACGCGACTTCGCCGAAGGCCGCAAGGCCGACGACCCGCAGGCGGAGATGAGCCGGCTCTACGCGATCGAGAGCACATACAGCGTGACGGGGGCGGCGGCGGATTGCCGGTACGCCGTACGGTCGGTCGATGTCGGGGCGGCCCTGGCGCAGCTCGTTGCCGAACTGAAAGCGGGCGGGCTGGCGATTCCCGGCATCGGTGATGGCCCGCGGCCGAAGGCGGATTTCGACTGGATCGGAGAGATCGCGACGGACCTGTTGGCTCACAAGGGTGACGGCGTCCTTGCCGTCGGGCCGCGTCAACCGCCGGTCGTCCATGCCGTCGCACATGCGGTCAACGCCGCGTTGGGGGCCGTCGGGCGAACGGTGACGTACACGATTGAGCCGGCCGCGGCGGCGTCTCAGGAGACCTTTGGGGTCGCGGCGAGGGATCTTGGGGCGGGCCGGGTCAACACGCTGTTGGTCCTTGGCGGGAACCCCGTCTACGACGGCGCAGCGGAGCTGGGTCCGGTCGAGGCCATGGCACGGGTGCCGACGAGCATCCATCTCGGGCTGTACGATGACGAGACCGGGCACGCATGCACATGGCACGTTCCCCGGGCACATTACCTGGAGTCCTGGAGCGATGCCCGCGCATACGACGGAGCCGTAAGTGTCGTCCAGCCGTTGATTGAGCCGCTGTACGGCGGGAAGACACCGATTGAAATGCTTGCTGTGCTGACGGGCGAGGGGCCCTCCACGGGTCACGAGATCGTCCGACGCACGTTTGCCGAACACTTTGGCCGTGGCGGCGGCGACGCGGCGTGGCGGAAGGCGCTGCACGACGGCATCGTGGCCGATTCGGCGTGGGCCCCGCTCCGGATGCCGGTCCCGTTTGCGCCGCCCGTCACCCTGTCGCTCGGGCAGATCGGCGGCGGATCGTCGGCGCCGGGCGAGGGATTCGAGGTCGTGCTCGTGCCGGACCACCGGGTGTACGACGGGCGCTTCGCCAACAACGCCTGGTTGCAGGAACTGCCGGACCCGCTCACGAGGCTCACCTGGGACAATGCGGCGATCCTGTCGCCGGGAGACGCGCAGACGCTCGGCGTCACGAACGGCGACGTCATCCGGGTTTCCTGCCGGGCCGCCGGGACCGAGCGAACGTGCGAGATTGCGGCCTTCGTGCTGCCGGGTCAGGCGGCGGGTTCGATCACACTGCCGTTGGGCCACGGCCGGACGCGATGCGGGCGCGTCGGCACCGGAGTCGGCGTCGACACGTACGTACTCCGCGGCGCCGGCGAGATCCTGCCCGGCTGCTCCGTCCGCACGACGGGACGCCGGTACCCGCTGGCGATGATGCAGGACCAGCACACGATCGACAAGGTGGGGATCGCGGAGCGGCAGCGTCGCGCGGGGCGGGCGGGCGAGGTCGGCGAGGTCGTCCGCGAGGCTACGCTGACGCACTACCGCGCGGACCCGGAGTTCGCGAGGCACGCCGTCCATGTGCCCGAGCTGAAGCAGCTCTGGCAGGAGCCGGTCGCGTACGACAGACACCGATGGGCGATGGCGGTCGATCTGAACCGTTGCATCGGATGCGGGGCGTGCGTCGTTGCGTGCCAGGCCGAGAACAACATCCCTGTCGTCGGCAAGGAGCAGGTGATCAAGGGGCGGGCGATGCACTGGATCCGCATCGACCGGTATTTCCGGGGCGATCCGGCGGCCCCGAGCGTCATCCACGAACCGGTGGCGTGCGTGCATTGCGAGAACGCCCCGTGCGAGCAGGTGTGCCCCGTCGCCGCGACGGTCCACGACGACAACGGGTTGAACGTCATGGTCTACAACCGGTGCATCGGCACGCGGTACTGCTCGAACAACTGCCCGTACAAGGTGCGGCGGTTCAACTTCTTCAACTGGCACAAGGACCTGCCGGAAACGGAGAAGATGGCGTTCAACCCGGAGGTGACGGTCCGCAGCCGGGGCGTGATGGAAAAGTGCACGTACTGCGTGCAGCGGATCGAGGCGGCACTGATCCGGGCGAAGAACGAGCGGCGGCCGGTCCGCGACGGCGAGATCGTGCCGGCGTGCGCCCAGTGCTGTCCGACGCAGGCAATCGTCTTCGGCGACCTGAACGACGCGGCAAGCCGCGTGCGGAAGCGGCACGAGCACCCGCGGGCGTTCGGAATGCTCGCGGAACTGAACGTCCGGCCGCGAACGTGGCACCTGGCGCGCGTTCGGAACCCGGGGGGAGACGAGCGACCGACCGGCGGAGGGACCGAATCGCAAGCGGACACGCACTCGACGTTGCAATGAGCGTTGCGCTGATCGACAACACGATGGATGATCCGACGCGGCGGGCGCCGCTGGTGCTCGGGGACCGCACGCTGGCGAGCGTGACCGAACAGGTGTGCGGGATCATCGAGCGGCCGAAGCCGCCGCGGGCGTGGCATGTGGCGTTCGGGGTCTCGCTCGCCCTGGTCGGCCTGCTGGGCGTGACGGTCCTCTACCTCATCGGGGTCGGCGTCGGCGTGTGGGGCCTGAACCAGCCGATCGGGTGGGGGTTCGACATCACGAATTTCGTCTTCTGGATCGGCATCGGGCACGCCGGCACGCTGATCTCGGCGATCCTGTTCCTGTTCCGGCAGAAGTGGCGGACCAGCATCAACCGGTTCGCCGAGGCGATGACCATTTTTGCCGTCGCGTGCGCGGGGATCTTCCCGGCGATCCACGTCGGGCGCGTGTGGCTCATCTACTGGATGTTCCCGATCCCGAACCAGATGGCGATGTGGCCGAACTTCCGCAGCCCGCTGCTGTGGGACGTGTTCGCGGTGAGCACGTACGCGACCGTGTCGCTGCTGTTCTGGTACATGGGGATGATCCCGGACCTCGCGACGCTGCGCGACCGGGCGACGACGCGGCTGCGGTACATTCTGTACGGCGTGTTCTCGCTCGGGTGGCGCGGCTCGCAGCGGCAGTGGCATGTGTACGAGCGGGCGTATCTGCTGCTCGCGGCGCTGGCCACGCCGCTGGTGCTGAGCGTGCACTCGGTGGTGAGCTTCGACTTCGCGACGTCGATCATCCCGGGCTGGCACACGACGATCTTCCCGCCGTACTTCGTCGCGGGGGCGATTTTCAGCGGCTTCGCGATGGTCGTCACGCTGCTCGTGCCGGCACGGCAGTTCTTCGGGCTCAAGAACCTGGTGACGATCCGCCACCTGGAGAACATGAACAAGATCATTCTGGCGACAGGCAGCATCGTCGGGTACGCGTACGGGATCGAGTTCTTCATCGCGTGGTACAGCGGGAACGAGTACGAGCAGTTCGCGTTCATCAACCGGGCGATGGGCCCGTATGCCTGGGCGTACTGGACGATGGTGGCGTGCAACGCCCTGGTGCCGCAGCTGTTCTGGTTCAAGAAGTGCCGAACGAACCTCGTGGTGATGATGGCGGTGGCGATCCTGGTAAACGTCGGGATGTGGTTCGAGCGGTTCGTGATCATCGTGACGTCGTTGAGCCGCGATTTCCTGCCGTCGAGCTGGGGGATGTACAGGCCGACGTGGGTCGAGTTCGGGACGATGGCGGGGAGCTTCGGGCTGTTCATGATGTTGTTCCTGCTCTTCTGCCGATACCTGCCGATGGTGGCCATGGCGGAGGTCAAGGGCGTGATGGAGCAGGAACGCCATGGGACGTGATTGGGGACCTGGCGTGAGATCGTGGCCTGGGATTCTGCACCAGAGATCTCCGACTTGAGATCTCAGACTGGGAATCGCAGATTGAGTCGTTTGGCGGACAAACCGATCCCTGATGCAAGCGGCACCCCTCGGCCCTGGGGCCTGCTGGCTGAGTTTGCGACGGCCGAGGCGTTGCTGACGGCGGCGGCGCGGGTCCGCGATGCCGGCTATACGCGGTGGGACGCACACTCTCCCTACCCGGTGCACGGGCTCGATGAAGCGATGGGCGTGCGGCCGACGCGGCTGCCGTGGCTCGTGTTTGTCTGCGGGGCGGCGGGGGCCTGCACGGGTCTGGCGATGCAGTGGTGGATGAACGCGGCGGACTACCCGTTCCTCGTCAGCGGCAAGCCGTTCTTCAGCCTGCCGGCAAACATCCCCATCATGTTCGAACTGACGATCCTCTTCAGCGCCTTTGGTGCGTTCCTCGGCATGCTGGCGTTCAACGGCCTGCCGCAGATCTACCATGCGCTGTTCGGCAGCGGGCGTTTCCGGCGGGCGACGTCCGACCGGTTCTACATCAGTATTGAGGCAAGCGACCCGAAATACCGGCCGGCGGAGACGCGGCGACTGCTCGAGTCGCTCGGCGGGCTGGGCGTGGAGGAGGTGTGCGAGTGATGCTGCCGGACTGGGCGCGACCGGCGATCGTCGCAGGGGTGGTGCTGGCCCTGGTGCCGCTCGCGCTGATCGCCCGCGCCCGTGTGGTGCCCTCGTCGAAACCGCGGATCCACCTCATATCCGACATGGACAACCAGCCGAAGTACCGTGCGCAGGCGGCGAACCCGCTCTTTGCCGACGGCCGTGCGATGCGCCCGCCGGTGGCGGGCACGGTGGCCCGGGGCGAACTGGCGGCAGACCCGGCGCTGAACCGCGGCCTGACGAGCGATACGTGGACGGGGGACGCGCCGCCCTGGGTGGAGGCGATCCCGATACCGGTCACGGACGCCCTGATGCGCCGCGGCCACGAGCGGTACGACGTATTCTGCGCGGCGTGCCACGGACTGGCCGGATACGGCGACGGCATCGTGTCGAAACGGGCCGAAAAACTCACGGAAGCCGGGTGGGTGCCCCCGTTGTCGTACCATGACCAGACGGTCCGCGAGCGGCCGGCGGGCCACCTGTTCAACACGATCACGAACGGCATCCGGACGATGCCGGCATACGGCCCGCAGATCCCGGTGGAAGACCGCTGGGCGATCGTCGCCTACCTGCGTGCGCTCCAGCGGAGCCAGAATGCGAGGATCGAGGATGCGCCGCCGGAGCAGGCGGCGGCACTTCGGAAGGAGTAGGCGTTGAACGCGGCACACGCGGGGCTGTCACAGGAAAATCGCCGGCTGGGCGATGCCGGACGGCGGATTGCCGCCGTCGGCCTTGCCGTCGGCGCAGCCGCGCTGGCGGCGGCCTTCGTGCTGAGCCGCGTGGACGAGGGGGGCGCGGGGCGCCTGTACCAGGCGTACCTGACGAGCTTCTGCTACTGGCTGAGCGTGTCGCTGGGGGCGTTGTTCTTCGTGATTCTGCAGCACTTGACGCGGTCGGGGTGGAGCGTGGCCGTGCGACGGATCGCGGAAGCGTTCACGCCGAATCTGGCGTTGTGGGCAATGCTGTCTGCGCCGGTGATCGCGGGCGTGTACGGGCTGGCGAGCCCGGCCCACCAGCCGGCCGCGCACGGCGAGTGGCACGGGCCGCGGGCGCTGTGGCTGGCCCACGGGTTCCTGGCCGGGCGCCATGTCGTGTACTGGGCCGTGTGGGGCGTGCTGGCGGCGTGCTTCGTCGGCTGGTCGATGCGGCAGGACGCCGACGGCGACGTGTCGCTGACGAGACGCATGGAGCGGCTCAGTGCGCCGGCCATGCTGCTCTTCGCGATCACGATCACGTTCGCGTCGTTCGACCTGCTGATGTCTCGCGATCCGCACTGGTACAGTACGATCTTCGGGGTGTACTTCTTCTCGGGTTGCACGGTGGGGCTCTTCGCGTGGCTGGCGCTGGCGATGTGGCTGCTTCAGCGGAGCGGACGGCTGACGGCGTCGATCACCGTGGAACACTACTACGACGTGGGCAAGCTGCTGTTCGCGTTCGTGGTGTTCTGGGCGTACATCGCCTTCTCGCAGTACATGCTGATCTGGTACGGCAACCTGCCCGAGGAGACCGTGTGGTATCATCGACGGAAGTCGGGGCCGTGGACGACGGCGACGCTGGCGCTGCTCTTCGGGCACTTCGTGGTGCCCTTCCTGGCGATGATCTCGCGAGTGCCGAAGCGGCGGCCCGGGCTGCTGGCGGCGGCGGCCGTGTGGATGCTGGCAATGCACTGGCTGGACGTCCTGTGGCTGAGCCGGCCGGAGGCAAACGGGTCGCCGGCGCTGCCGGGGCTGCCGGACGGACTGTGCATGGCGGGGATCGGCGGGCTGTTCGTGGCGACGGCGGCGATTCGGCTCCGGCGCTGCTCGCTGGTCCCGGAGCGCGATCCGCGGATCGCGGAGTCGCTGGCGTTCCACGACGTGTAGAGGTGCGCGTGTGAGTGCGAGCCGAACCGAACCGAAGGCATCCGTCACCGCCGTCGTCGGCGTCGTGTTTGCGGTGGTGGTGTTCGTTCTCATTGTCGCGCTGCAGTGGTATTTCCACCGGGTGGAGCAGGCGGAGGTGGAGCGGAAGGTGCTGGTCGTGGCGCCCGAGGAGTTGTCGCAGTTGCGGGCGAAACAGGAGGAGCAGCTCAACAGTTATCGGTGGGTGGACAAGGGGCAGAACGTGATCACCATCCCGATCGACGTGGCGATGCGGCGGGTCGTGGAGGAGTCGGGGCGGTCCGGCGGCGCGGCAGCGCCGGCGACGCGTGCGGGAGGTTCGCCATGACGCGGGCGTGGTTGTCGACGGCAGGCTCAACCGATGGGCGAACCTTTGAGCCCGCGCGTGCGCGGCCCCGGAAAGCCGCCCATCCGGCATTGCTCAGCGCCGCCGTCTGTCTTGTTGCGGCAAGCGTGGAGGTGTGCGGGCAGGCGACGGCCCCGCAGGCGACGTCGGCACCGGCCGAGATTCGCTCGCGAACGGAGCCGATGCCGAAGGAACTCGTCGGGGTCGGCGTCACCGAGCACCCGAACGTGCAGGTTCCGCTCGACCTCGAGTTCAAGGACGAGAGCGGCCGCATCGTGCGGCTGGCGGAGTACTTCAAGGGCGACAGGCCGGTCATCCTCACGCTGAACTACTTCCGCTGCCCGATGCTCTGCACGCTGCAGCTCAACGGCCTTATCGACGCGCTCAAGCGGATGGAGTGGACGCCGGGGAACGAGTTCCGGATGGTGACGGTGAGCTTCGACCCGACCGAGACGCCGACGCTGGCACGGCTGAAGAAGCAGAACTACCTGGAGGAGTACGGACGCCCGGCCGCCGCGGGCGGCTGGGCGTTTCTCACCGGGCGACAGGAGAACATCCGGAAACTGACCGATACGGTGGGTTTCGCCTACCGGTATGACGAGGAGGCGGACCAGTACATTCACGCGGCGGCGTTGTTCGTGTGTACGCCGGACGGCCGCGTGTCGCGATATCTCTACGGCGTGACGTTCGACCCGCAGACGCTTCGGCTGTCGCTGGTCGAGGCGGGCCAGGGGAAGATCGGCACGACCGTGGACCAGGTGCTGCTGTTCTGTTTTCATTATGACGCGGCGAAGGGCAGGTACGGACCGGCGGCGATGAACCTGATGCAATCGGCCGCGGTGCTCACGCTGATCGTGGTCGGGGCTGTGCTCGGCGTCTTCTGGCGCCGCGAGCGGCGCCGGCGGCGGTCCGAGACGCCGGCGGCCGCGAACGCGGAGACGGCTTGAACGCCGGGGCGGGATCCTTTGGCGATGCTACAGAACATGATTCTGGCGCAGGGCACGGGGACCTTCTGGCTCCCGCCGCGTGCATCGACGGTGGCGCCCGAGGTGGACTGGCTGTTCTACTTCATCTTCTGGGTGTCGCTGTTCTTCTTCGTGCTGATCGTGGGGCTGGCGGTGCTGTTCGTGATCCGGTACCGGCGGCGGCCGGGCGTGGAGGCGCAGGAGACCGCCCATCACAACCTGGCGATGGAGCTGACCTGGTCGGGGGTGCCGGTCGTAATCGTAATCGTCATCTTCGCGATCGGGTTCAAGGGCTTCATGGGCATGATGGTGGCACCGAAGAACGCGTACCAGATAAACGTGATCGCCCAGAAGTGGAAGTGGCTCTTCGAGTACCCCAACGGGCACGTGGACGAGGACCTGCACGTGCCGTCGGGACAGCCTGTGCAACTCGTGATGAGTTCGCAGGACGTAATCCACAGCTTCTTCGTGCCGGCGTTCCGCATCAAGCAGGACGTGGTACCGGGCCGCTACACGAAGACGTGGTTTCATGCGACACGGGCGGGCACCTACCCGGTCTACTGCGCCGAATACTGCGGGACGGGGCATTCGACGATGCTGGCGCAGGTCGTCGTACACCCGCCGGGCGAATTCGAAAGCTGGCTGAAGAACGCCTCGGACCTGTTCAAGCGGCTCAGTCCGGTGCAGGTCGGCGAGCGCCTGGTGAAACTGCGGTGCGCGTCGTGCCACAGCGTGACGGGGGCAAAGGTAATCGGCCCGCCGCTGAACGACCTGTTCGGACGGAACCAGACGATGCGCGACGGGTCGGTCCTGACGGCCGACGAGAACTACATTCGCGAGTCGATCCTGAACCCGCAGGCGAAGGTCGTCGCGGGGTACGAGCCGGTGATGCCGACATTCAAGGGGCAACTGGCGGACCGGGAGATCGGCGCGATCATCGACTACCTCCGCAGCCTGTCGGCTGCGCGGCCGGAGGACGGAACGAAGTGAAACACGCGCCGGGCCTGACATGACAAGAAACGCCGTTCGCGACAATTACCTGACGCACACGACCGGCATCCGCTCGTGGATCTTCACGCGGGACCACAAGCGGATCGGCGTGATGTACCTCGTGTCGATCCTCGCGTTCTTCCTGCTCGGCGGGCTCTTCGCGATGCTCGTCCGGACGGAACTGCTGACGCCGCAGCGGACGATCATGAGCGCGGACACGTACAACCGGATGTTCACGCTGCACGGCGCGATCATGATCTTCCTGTTCATCATCCCGGGGATTCCGGCGGCGATGGGCAACTTCGTCCTCCCGATCATGCTCGGGGCGAGGGACGTGGCGTTCCCGCGGCTGAACCTGCTGAGTTACTGGCTTTTTATCGCGGGCGCCCTGTTCGCCGTCGTGTCGATCGCGGCGGGCGGCGTGGACACGGGCTGGACGTTCTACACGCCGTACAGCACGACCACGGGCAGCAGCGTCGTGCCGATCGTGTTCGGCGTGTTCGTCATGGGGTTCAGCTCGATCCTGACGGGCCTCAACTTCATCGTGACGGTACACTCGCTGCGCCCGGCGGCCATGAACTGGTTCCGGATGCCGCTGTTCGTGTGGGGACTGTACGCAACGGCGATCATCCAGGTGCTGGCCACGCCGGTGCTGGGGATCACGGTGCTGCTCCTGCTCGTGGAGCGGGTCTTCGGAGTAGGGTTCTTCGACCCAACGCTGGGGGGCGATCCGGTGCTCTTCCAGCACTTCTTCTGGTTCTACTCGCACCCGGCGGTGTACATCATGATCCTGCCGGCGATGGGCATCATGAGCGAACTCGTGCCGGTGTTCAGCCGGAAGCACATCTTCGGCTACAAGGCGATCGCGTACAGCAGCGTGGCGATCTCGGCGCTGAGCTTCCTCGTCTGGGGCCACCACATGTTCGTCAGCGGACAGTCGCCGATGGCTAGCATGATCTTCAGCTTCCTGACGTTCTCCGTGGCGATCCCGTCGGCGATCAAGGTGTTCAACTGGCTGGCGACGATGTACAAGGGGTCGATCGATCTGAAGACGCCGATGCTGTACGCGCTGGGGTTTCTGATGCTGTTCGGGATCGGCGGGTTGACGGGCCTGTTCCTCGGGGCGCTGTCGGTGGACGTCCACCTCACGGACACGTACTTCATCGTGGCGCACTTTCACTACACGATGTTCGGCGGCGTCGTGATGGCGTTCCTGGGCGGGCTGCACCACTGGTGGCCGAAGATGACGGGGCGGATGTACAGCGAGGCCCTCGGGCGGATCGGGGCGCTGCTCGTGTTCATCGGATTCAACCTGACGTTCTTCCCCCAGTTCGTGATGGGCAGCCGCGGCATGCCGCGCCGCTACTACGCGTACAGCGAGGAGTTCACGATCTTCCACCGCGAATCCTCGATCGGGGCGTACGTCACGATGGTCGGGTTCACGGTCGTCGCGGTGTGCCTGCTCCATTCGCTGATCCGCGGACGGCGGGCGCCCGCCAACCCCTGGGGCGGCGCGTCGCTCGAGTGGCAGACGGCGTCGCCGCCGCCGACGGAGAACTTCACCGCGCCGCCGACCGTGCGCGACCCGTACGCCTACGCCGGCATCCGGTACGACGCGACGATCGACGGCTATGTCGGACCGCCTCCGGACAGCGCCGCCGATCCGACCGACGCCGCCGGCGAGGAACCGTCGCATGGCTGATCACGAGCACGATCCGCACCTGGCGCACCACTTCGAGACCCCGCAGCAGCAGTTCGAGGCGGGCAAGCTCGGCATGTGGATATTCCTCGTCACCGAGGTTCTGCTCTTCAGCGGTCTCTTCTGCGTGTATGCGGCGTATCGGGCGAACCACCCGGAGATCTTCGTCTACGCTCACCGGTTCCTCAGCAAGACGCTCGGGGCTGTGAACACGGTCATCCTGATCTGCAGCAGCTTCACGATGGCCCTCGCCGTGCATTGCGCCCAGACGGGACGGCAACGCGGCCTCGTGGTCAACCTCGTGCTGACGCTGCTGTTCGCGTGCGGCTTCCTGGGCGTCAAGGCGATCGAGTACAAGCACAAGTGGCAGCACGGGCTGCTGTGGGGCTCGCGGTTCCGGCTCGACCCGCACCTGGAGGCGGAGTATCTGACCGGCGGCGAGGCGGCGGCGCTCGAACATGTGCGACGGGACTCGACATCGCAGCCCACGACCGCGACGGCGCCCGCCGTGCCGGCGACGACGGGCGACGCCGCCGCACGCCCGGCCACGAAGGGTGTCGAACGGTCGGCAATCGCGCCGCCGCCCGATGGGCCCCCCGGCCTCGCGAAGCCGCCCCCCCCTGCCGCAGGCCGTGACGCCTCCGGACGACGACCGAGCAACGTGCAGGTGTTTTTCGGCGTCTACTTTGTGATGACGGGTCTGCACGGCCTGCATGTCCTGGCCGGAATGGCCGTGATCGGCTGGATCCTGCTGCGGGCGAGCCGGGACGAGTTCGGCCCGCGATACTTCGCGCCCGTCGATCTTGCGGGGCTGTACTGGCACCTGGTGGATATCATCTGGATCTTCCTGTTTCCGTTGTTGTATCTGATTCATTGACGGTCGGTCAGGGGTGACGAGTTACAAGGTGCAACATGACAGATACCCCGCGGCCGACACCGGCAGACTCAATTTCCCGTATTCGGGACTCCGCAGTCGCCCCCGCATCTTTCGTTCACGTCGTGCCGGTGCGCGTGCTGGCTGGGGTCTGCGCGGCGTTGCTGGTCCTGACCGTCGTCACGGTGGCGGCGACCTATATCGACGTGGGGTCGCTCAGCCTTTGGGTGGCCATGGCGATCGCGACGGCCAAGGCGGCCTTGGTCGTGCTCTACTTCATGCATCTACGGTATGACAAGCCTCTTTACGCACTTGCGTTCGTCGCGGGATTGTTCTTCGTGGCGCTCTTCATTGCGCTGGTGCTGCTCGACACGGCCCAGTACATGCCGTCGATCGAGCAGTACCAATCGACGAAGGTGCCGATGTGAGACCCGGGCGACGCGGTTTGCTCAAACCCACCGCCACCGGAAGAAATGCGCTCATAACCAGGCCGCCAGAGCGGGTGGGCGCCGGGCCATTGTCACCACGACGACGGCTTCTACGGTCCCGCAGCCCGCGAGTTATGCTTTACGACGGCCCTTGATGCGACGTCGCACGCGAAGTTCACGATACAGAACATCGTCTTTCGGCAAATTCTGCAGATGCACACTTATTCCGCTCTGGCTCATCCGTTTATCGTCGTTGGACATTGGCGTCCCCCGAGTCCAAGAACCCCTTGAACGCACCACTGAGCCGATGTATACTGGGGACGTCGCCTGGAACACGGAACGAGGTGTTCTTAGCTGATATCTGGCCCGGGTTGCGGCGGACATTTTGTGCCGCATTGAAGGATTCATGCGGAACCCGGCCTTGGGAGATAACATGCGTCACTCCAATCGTCTGCTCAGCAACGGGTTGTTGGTTCGTCGGGGTTTCACACTCATCGAGCTTCTGGTCGTGGTGGCAATCATCGCGTTGCTGGTGTCGATCCTGCTGCCGTCGCTGGCGAGCGCGCGGGAAGGCGCCCGGGCGGCCATCTGCCTGTCCAACCTCAAGCAACTCGCCCTCGGCACCACGATGTACACGCAGGACTACAAGTCGACGCTGCCGGGGCCGTTGCATCCCGCGATGTACCTCGAGACGTCTACCCTGCCCGACCTGAACCGGCGGATGCATCTGCCGGTCTATCTCATGAAGTACTTCAGCGAGTCCAAGGGCAAAGGCGACATGACGGACAAGGTTTCGCAGTGCCCTACAGCGGCGGGCTTGCGTACCATCGATCCGCGGCAAACGGGAACATACGCGGGGCATCGGCCTTTCCATTACGTGATCAACAGCATCAAGCAGGAACTCACCGTCGGCCAGGGAACAGGCCCGAATAACTACAAGGTCGGACCGCCTTACGCCGGAACCAAGCCGTGTTTCTACTTCGGCGTCCGCTGGCACGGCTACGACGACAAGATGTGGGGCACGGTGGTGGATCCGTCGTCGGGTTTGAACAGCTTCGAGCAGCAGAACGGTTGGGCTCCCGGCGACAGCCGGCCGAAGCGGATCGATGCGATTCGGCGTCCCGGCGATGAATGGATGGTCGCGGACGTCTGGTATGGCGAGGTGATTCCGGCGGCCAGCGGGCGCGGGGGTAACCCGAAACCGGGGGGCACATGGCCGTACTTCCACGGCCGGACCGCCGGCGGCTCCATCGCCACGACGGACGCCTTCTTCATCCCAACCTATGCGTTCCACAGCACGATGAGGCGTTTCCCAAGCAATAAGGATGCCGTACTGGCCGACAAGAATCCCCAGGGTCCCCGGTTCACGGCGGGGAAGACGAACACGGGCTTCCTTGACGGGCATGCGGCGAGCGTGCGCGGGTGGCGGGGAACGGTGAACCCGGAATATGCCCCCGGCATGGGGCCGCCGTGAGCCGGCGGGCGGACCTTACGAACTCGGCGGTACGAACCGATCGGGCGGGCCGAATCAGTAAGGAGAATCGAGAAAGATGACGCGGCTCCGGTGTCGGCGCGGCGAAGGCGGTGTGGCGTTGTAGTCAAGTGGACTGTGCGGCAGATCTCGGGGAAAGCGGTTTTCCCCGATGCCATTCGGGTTTGGAGCGGTAGAGGGTCTTTACGAAGGGAGTACCGATCATGATGGGAAAGTCGAGATACTGGCTGGCGGCTGCGGCGCTGCTGGTAGTGGCGTCGGCCGCATTTGGGGCGACGCGGACGTTTGACTTTGAAGGCGGCGGTTACGGCACGCCCGACGACAACTGCGGCAATTCGCCGATACCGCCGATGTTCAACCGGCCGGGGTATTCCGGTTCCACAAGCAAGTACGTAATGCCGCCGTCGGTGTGCGCCGGCGGCAGCGACCTTGACACCACCGTCTTTGGATGCGATTCCGTCCTGACCGCGTTCTTCCCCTTGTACAGCGGGAACGGGAGCAACGAACTGCGGTTCAGTTGGGGCAAGGCCATCACGGGCGCCAACTGGGTAGATGCCTCCAAGTACATTGTCAAAACGGGTGCGTTCGCCGACTACGTTTACGCGCCAGGCGACCGGATTCAGATGACCGCCGGCACCGGCGTCACGGTGTTCACGAATTTCGCTGCGACGGTGACGGGCTCGCATCTCATTGTGGCGAAGATCGACAACAACACGATCCAGCTGGCGACGGACATCAACGGCGCGGGCGGCGATATCAGCGACAACTCGGTCGGCGGGACGTTCACAATGGCCGCGGACGACAACGCATGGCTGCGGGCGGTCACCGTCGGCACGGTGAAGTACCCGAACCCGACGGTCGACATTCGCGCTGGGAGCAAGATCTCGATGAAGGTCTCCGTGTATTGCCTGGATGCCTCCGGGGCGGAGAACACATCGGGGCAGGTCGAGTTTTCGCTGGTTCTTCAGGAAACCGGCGTCAATGCTCCGCTGGGCGAGTATGGCGGAAGCAGCGGGACGCTGGAGTTCGTCGGTGTGGACAGCATCGTGGATGAGACCAGTTTCACCCCGGTCGGGGGCGCCGCGGTCGCAGACAGCGGCAACTGGACGACCATCACGTGGGAGTTCGTCAGTTCCACGCAGGTCAACGTGACCGTGGGCACGAATCCGCCGGTCTCGAAGGGCGTGGCGAAGTTCACGGGCGACGGCAATCTGTCCGCCGCATACAACCGGGCCTCGCTCAACAGCCTGGCCATCCGCAAGGCTCCCGGCGACGACACGACGAAGAAGCTCTTCATCAACATCGATGATATCGTCATCGACGCCCCAGGCACCACGGATCCGGTTCGGGTGAGTTCGCCGATTATCGCATCGACCACGAATGTCACCGTGGACTACATTGATCCGGCGGCAACGGCGGTGAAGCTCTACAAGAACAGCGTGCTGGCGCTCACGGCTACGGCTCCGCCGGAGGATCTCAGCGACGGGGCACACACGTTTAACGTCAGCGGCCTCTCGCTGCAGGTCGGCGATGTGCTCACGGCGACGCAGGTCGTCGGCGGGGTCGAGAGCAATCCGTCCGCACCGGTGAGCGTCCTGAGCAACGTGGTGTGGCAGGAGAACTTCGACTCTTACGCGAACCAAGCCGCGTTCGAAACAGTCTGGAAGAACGACACGGGCGGGCAGGAGAAGCAGGCGATCCTCGAGAGCGACGAGTCGGCCACCTGCCCGAACGCGGCGAAGATGCCGCCGTTCCCGGGCGACCCCAACCCGTATTCGATCTGGAAGTACGTCGATCTGATTGACGTCGCGGGAGGCGTGACCGGCGTGAACGGCTCGGACGCGACGCCCCTCTGGATCACGTGGTACTTCCGCCATGGTGCCAGCCTCAACCAGCGAAACTGGATCAAGTTCTGGAGCTACACGACGGGCCGCCTGGCGACAGGATCGGTCACGCACCAGTATTCGATGGGCTGCTACAACGGCCTCAACCCGCTCGGGCAGTACCAGGCGCAGGATGCGTACGACGGCGGGCCGGGCTGGTTCGTCCTCACGGACCCGGCGGCCGCCAGGAAGAACAACCAGTGGGTCAAGATGCAGATCCAGCTCACCAGTTCGCAGACCAAATACTATGTGGACGATGTTCTGGTTGCCACGACGGCGCGCTTCGGGGCAGGCGACCCGATCACAACGGTGATCCTGGGCAGTGGCCTGACGAACGACGGCGTTCCGGCCTGGTTCGACAACATCTCGCTCTCCCTCGGCGCCACGGCGACCGATCCGTTCGGCCCGCCGCTGCCGTCGCCGACGGTTGCGGGACCCCTGGTTCCGACGCCCAATCCCGCGACGGTGACAGTCAACAACATCGACGCCGCGGCGAGCCAAGTGAAGGTGTACTCCGACGGCACGTTGATCGGTTCCGCAACCGTAAGCAGCGAAACCACGAAGGTCGTGTCGGTATCGTCGCTGCCGAACAACACATGGATCCGGGCGACGCAGGTGATCGGCGCGGCCGAGAGCTGCTGGTCATCGACCAAAGGCGTGCGTACATCCGTGCCCGCTCCCAGCGTGCAGTCGCCGCTGCGGCCGCAGTCGACGACGGTGACGGTCCTCAACATCGACGCCAATGCGACCGAAGTTCGCGTCTACGTCAATGGCGGATACGTCGCCAACGCAACCGTGTCCGGCGAAACGTCGAAGGCGGTGGCGGTGCCGGCCCTTGCCGTCAACGCCGTGGTGACGGCGACGCAGGTCGTCAACACCTTTGAAAGCGCTCAGAGCGCCGGAGTAACGGCTGTGTATCCGGCCCCCACGGTTCAGGCACCGATCACGAACGGCGCCTGGCGGGTGACGGTGACCGACATCGATCCGGCGGCGACCAAGGTCCGCGTGTACGTGAACAACGTCCAGGCGGGCGAGGCGACCGTTTCGGGCGAGTCCACAAAGGTCGTGACGCCGCTGACGCCGGCAACGCTGACGGGCGGTCAGGTCGTGGAGGCCACGCAGTTCTTCGGGACGGACCAGTCTCCGAGGAGCCTGCCGGTCACCGTGCTCGGCCAGACGATCGTGGCGAATTGGATCCAAACGAGTTCGCTGCCGATCGGTCTGACAGACCACTGCGTCGTGCACTACAACGGCTACATTTATGTCCTCGGCGGCCGATCGAACGCAACCGTCAATGACCGGTACGCGACGAAGCCGTGTTACTACGCAAGGGTGAACAGCAATGGCAGCATCGGGGCGTGGGTCACCACGACGCCGCTGCCGGCGGCCCGCGCCGTGGGCGGTGCAGCCGCGTACAACGGGCGGATCTACTACTGGGGCGGTTGGGGCCCCGAGGGTTCCTACACGACCCGCAACACGTGCTGGTACGCCCCGATCAACGGGGACGGCAGCATTGGCACGTGGGTAACATCGACGGTGACCATCCCGGACAGCGATGAGAGCCCGGCAAACCCGCAGATGGACGCGTTCGGCCGCGGCATTCTCAACTTCGGAGACACGCTCTACATCGTCAACGGCGAGAGCAACTCCGGCAACAAGCAGGATGAGGTGTACTACAGCAGGATACAGGCCAACGGTGACTACGGCCCCTGGATCGAAACCACCAACACGCCGCCGGGAACGCCGCAAGCCGGTTCGTGGTTCCACGGCGTGGCGGTCTTCCAGGGCACGACGGCGAACTACATTTATCGCGTCGGCGCCAACTTCTCCGGCACGTACGAGAAGGAGTCGCGGAAGGCCGTAATCGCCGCGGACGGCAGCATCGACCCCACAAACGCATGGGCGAAGGAGCCGGCCGATCTGCCGGACGGCCGCTATGAGTTCGGCTGCGCGGTGGCGAACGGCTATGTTTTCGCCGTCGCCGGTCTCTCGGGCAGCACGCCCCAGAACACGGTCTACTTCAGCAGGATCGATCCCGCCACGGGGTCGCTGGCTCCGTGGATCGGCGGCCCGCCATACCCGGTCGCGGTCGGGCGGAACGCAGCCGTCGGCTACCAGGCCGGCGGGAAGTGGTACGTGTTGGGCGTGAGCGGCGGCGCGTATGCGTCCTCCGGAACGCGCGACGCGCGTTGCTGGTATACGCTTGTCGACGATGACGCGGACGGCGACCAGTTCGGCGACACGACGGACAACTGCCCGCTCGTGTCCAACCCCGATCAGGCCGATGCCGACGCGGACGGCGTCGGCGACCTCTGCGACGCCTGCCCGGGCACGCCGCCTGGCGAGCCGGTGGATTCCACGGGCTGTCCGTGTCGTGCGTTGATTTCCTCCGTGACGCCGAACAAGGCCGGAAGCGGCCGCGTGATCACCGGTGTGGCCATCGTCGGCGACCGCTTCGTCGCGGGCAGCACGAGCGTCAAGCTCACGATGACCGGCCAGCCCGACATCGTGGCGACGAACGTCGCCGTGACCGATGCGTCCCACCTCACGTGCGACTTCGACCTGACCGGCGCCGCAACCGGCAAGCGGAACGTGGTCATCACCACGACCTGCTCCGGCCCGGGCACCGCGATCGAGGGGTTCGACGTCACCCCACCCTGCGGCACGCCTCCGGCGGATGCGGACGTGGACGGTGATGTCGATCTGGCCGACTTCTCGGTCTTTACCGCGTGCTTCAACGGCCCGAACCGGCCGTGGCCGGGGCCGCCGGTTGACCAGCAGAAGTGCTCCTGCCTCGACGCAGACGGCGACAACGACGTCGATCTGGGCGACTTCAGCGCGTTCTCGGCCTGCTTCAACGGGCCGAACCGGGCGCCGGGTTGCTGACGAAAGAGAGCGTCCGGGGCCGGATGGGGCCCCGGTCCGTAATGTGATGCAAAGGCCGCGCGGTTCGCCGTCAAGGCGGGCCGCGCGGCCTCCTTTTGCGCCGGCCCTGTTGCGGATCGGCATGCCGGTTCGCGGAATGCGGTGCGCGCACCCCGCCGCCGACGTCGGTCCCCGCGTCCGAAGACCTGCTTTGCTTCGAGGGCCCCCGGTGGTTGACCACGTCGAATCGGGGCGAAGAGAGATGCACCGATTTCGCTACGAAGGCGGTGGCGTCACGCACACCATCCTGTCGTCGGATGTGCATGGGGCGGCGTGTGAAGTGGCCGCATCACAGCGGATCGGCCCTGCTCCGCCCGGCAGTGACCGCAAACGCCGGCGCACACAATCGCCGCGCGGTCTTGCCCCCCCCTGCCTGCTTCTGGAACCTGCCCGGTCGGGTGCGTCACTTGGGTTGTGCGGCCAGGAACGCTTCGTTGCTCGGATACTTTTCGAGCGCCTCGGTGAGCGTGATCATCTCGCGGTCGATCGCCATGCCGTTGAGCATCCGACGGATGCGGATCGACTGCTTCAGGGCTTCCGGCGTCAGCAGCAGTTCCTCCTTCCGCGTGCCGGACTGGTGGAGGTCCATGGCAGGCCAGATGCGCTTGTTCGCCAACTCGCGGCAGAGCATGATCTCCATGTTCCCCGTACCCTTGAACTCATTGAAGATCAGCTCGTCCATGCGGCTGCCGGTGTCGATCAGGGCCGTCGCCAGGATCGTCAGGGCACCGCCGTTCTCGATCTTGCGGGCCGCCCCGAACATCGCCTTCGGCTCCTGCATCGCGCGGATGTCGAGCCCCCCGCTCATCGTCCGGCCGCTCGATCCTACCCAGGCGTTGAAGGCACGACCCAGGCGCGTCAGCGAATCGAGCAGGATCAGGATGTCCTGGCCGCACTCGACCATCCGCTTGGCCTTCTCGATCATCAGCCGGGCGATCCGGACGTGGCTGGTGGTATCGCGGTCGTTGCACGAGGCCACGACCTCGCCGTGGACACGGCGACGCATGTCGGTCACCTCTTCCGGGCGTTCGTCGATCAACAGGACCATCATGTAGGTGTCGGGGTGGTTGGCGGCGATGCCCGCGGCCATCTGCTGCAACAGCACGGTCTTGCCGGTTCGCGGCGGGGCGGCGATCAGGCCGCGCTGCCCCTTGCCGATGGGCGTCATCAGGTCAACCACCCGCATCGTCGTCGGCCCGCCGGGGGTCTCGAAGCGGATCCGTTCATGCGGATCGACGGCGGTGAGATCCTCAAAGCGGGTCCGCTCGCCGTAGTCGCCTGGGTCAAGGCCGTTGACCAGCCGCACGTCCGTGACGGCGGGCGGGCCATTCTTGCGGCCCGGACGGGCAATGGCGGTCAGTTCCTCGCCTCCACGGAGGTAGAACCTGCTGATGACGTCGCGGCTGACCGTGGCGTCCGTCGGCCGAACGAGGTAGTTACGTTCCTTCTGTCGCAGGAACCCTTCGCCCCGCTCAGTGATTTCCAGCGTGCCTGTTACTTCGACTGTCGTTGCGGTGTCGGGCATAGCTCTTCCAATTCTGAACGCCGCCTGATTCCGGCTGGGTCAACACTCCGGTTACATGGCGACGGCCCCGGCATTCCCCACGCGATTCGGAAGCGGATGAACTCGGACGAAACTACTGAGTAGCCGCAGTATAGCCGAGACCCGGTGTGCGAGCAACCCCTGCCAGATGCATGGCCGTATGTGCGAACGGGGCCAGAAACCCTTGCCGAACAGGCAGGACACCGTGCTCACCGGAGGTGGAAGCCCCGACGCGCTTCGCCCAGGCCAAATCAGTTCCTGCCCCCCTCCATGCGTGCAGGAACGGTCATGCACCCACCCCTGCCCTGCGTGACGCGAAATCCAACAACCCGGCGAACCCCGGAGCCCCCAAAAATGCCCCTTCGGAGCCGCCCCGCCCCGCGAATCACCTGCCAACCGGAACGGTCAGTTCAGGATCGGGTCCAGGTCCAGGGCCTCGCGGAGCTTGCTCAGCGCGGAATTCTGAATCTGGCGGACACGTTCCTTGCTCAATTTCATCTTCCGACCAATGTCGGACAGGGTCCGCTTCGGGGCGCCAACCGCCAGAGGGAATCGCTGAGCCAGCACATCCTTCTCAATCGGGGTCAGATCCACCGCGTTTTCCGCGATGATCTTGGACAGCCGCTCGGCATAAAGAACGGATTCTTCCGATCGCCGGGTCTCCTGCCAGTCGCTCCTTTCCAGATCGGCCTCGAAATTGACCGGTTCCCGTTGGCGACGCTTCGATTCCCGCAGGCCACAACGGTAAAAGGCACGCAGGATCGCATTGCACGCATAGGTGCTGAACCGGAACCCGCGCCAGGGATTGAACGTGTCGATCGCACGGGTAAGGGCCATCATCCCCTCGCTGAGCAGTTCGTCCCCGTCCACATTCACAATCCGGCTGCGCTTGTACAGGTCGTACACCAACCCGAGGTTGTCGGCGGCGACCTCATCCCGTATCTGCTGGTGGAGGGCTGCGAACCGCTTGTAGTCGGTTCGCGCGGCGGCCTGCTGCCCGTACCGGCGGAGCAATGCCTTGATGCGGTGCGCACAGAAGTGCATCCGTTTGAAGCGACGGAGTTCGGGCGTGTCCGTGGTTTTGTCGGCGCTTTCGGCGATCGGCTGGTTTTCGCTGAAGAGTCGGTCATAGGCCGAACGGCCGCGCAATTCATCATGATCAACGAACTTCGGGGCCTTATGACTGGCCTTGCGACGTACGAGTCTTACACGGGCGGAATGCATGGGTCGGCTCCTTGTCTCTGGAAAACCATTGCCCACAGGCATCCCAGGGCAATTAGCACTGTTCCAGTACTATATATATACCCCAAGAATCCAGCTCGTGCAAGCGAAATCCGGGACGATTCGCAGTTTTTTTGCCGAAATCCACCAACCCACCCGCTCTCCGGCCGAGCCGATCTCCGTATCTTCCGTACTAACAGTATTTTATGGACCGTTGCCCCTTCCTCCGCATTTGCCCTCCATTCCGGAATCTCGCCGTCGCAATGGACAAGCCCGCCAGTTCACGCCAATGATGCCGATAGGATACGGGACGCAGGAGAACCTCCATGAGAATGTGGATCTACGGTATCTCGTTCGGCTGGCTCGTCGGCCAGGGCTGCTTCCCGCCGGTCCCGCAACCGCCCGTGGCCAACGCGGGTGCAGACCAAACAGTGGCCGTCAATGTGCAGGTCACGCTCGACGGATCGGCCAGCTACGATCCCGGTGGAAGTTCGCTCACGTATTCGTGGAAGCAGACGGCCGGCACAAACGTCACGCTGTCCGGCGCCACGACCGCCAGGCCCACGTTCAAGTCCCCGACCGGCAACGCCGACCTCGAGTTCGAACTGACGGTCACGAACCGCAGCTCGTTGACCGCAACAGACCGGGTCGCTGTACTCGTTCAGAAGCCCATCGGGCGAATTCCGCAGCTCTTTGTGGCCAACAAGGCGGGCAACAGCGTTACGACCTATCAGTATCCGTCGACGCTGAGCGGCAACGTCGCGCCGACGACGCGCATCGCGGGGTCGTCAACGCACCTGGTGAACCCGACGGCCGCCATTGCGAGCCCGACGGGCCTGCTCTTTGTGAGCAACTACACCACGCCGTCGCTGACCGTGTACGACAACGCGGTCAGCGTCGGGGGCAACCGCCCGCCGGTACGGATGGTCGTGGGCAATGCGACGCTGCTGGAGACGCCGACGGCGATGGCCTTCAACGCGGCAAGCGACCTCCTGCTGGTCTCCGAGACCGGGTTCATCAACCGAATCGTGACGTACGCGGGCGTATCGACGTCGCTCTTCAACGGCAACGTCCCGCCGGCACGAACCATCACGAGCGGCAATCTGGTCGGGCCGATGGGGATCTTTCTGACGGACGCCGACGACCTGTACGTTGCCAACAGCGCGATCGGAAACGTGGTCGTGTTTGCGAAGGCCAGCACGCTGAATGGGTTCTACAGCGCAACCCGGACGCTGACGAGCGGGACGTTCGGGGCGGTATACGACGTGTTTGTGGACGCAGCGGACCGGCTGTTCGTGCTCAATTCGGCGCTGGGAGCCAACCGCGTGAGCATCATCAGCAAGGCATCGACCCGCAACGGGTACGTGACGGCCGATGCGGTGCTGGCCGTGCAGGGCGCGCAAAGCCTGACGGCAATCGCCGTGGACAGCGGAGGCACGGGCTATATCGCGGACCAGGTCGCCAACGCGATCTTCGTGTACGAAAACATCGCCTCACGAAACGGAACGTATCCGCCCGATCGAACGATCCGCGGGGCGAATACGCAGCTTCAGGGACCGGCACACCTCTTTGTGTTCGAGTAGCACGGCCCCTTCGATCCCGTTCCGCGTGTCTCACGAACCGGTGCGTGGCCGTTCCTGCACGCAGGGAGGAGGTCAGCAAACTTTCTCGCCTTGGGGCCATATGCGTCAGGGCGTCCGCTCCCCGTGAACACGGTGTTCTGCCTGTCCGGCAAGGGTTCCTGACCCCGTTCGCACATACGGCCATGCCCCCCTCACAAACCGGCGGCTTGCCGCGCGGGCAATCGGGCTGTAGGATTGGACTCTCGATCCTTGTTGCACGGGAGGTTCGGCGTAATGAACGATATGACGATACTGAGCGACCTGTCGAGCGCGGTGGAGCGGCTGGACGTGAAGGCGGTGGCGCCGCTGATTGAGGCGGGTCTGAAGGCGGGGGTGCGGCCGGCCGACCTCCTGAGCAAAGGGCTCTCGGTCGGCATGCAGCGCGTCGGGGCCAGGTTCAAGACGGGCGAGATGTACATGCCCGAGGTACTCGTGGCGTGCGACGTGTACTACGCGGGCCTGGCGATCGTGAAGCCGCTGCTCGCCCGCGACGGGGACGACCACTGCATCGGGACGATGATCCTCGGGACGATCTACGGGGACGTACACACCGTGGGGAAGGACGTGGCGATCCCGGTTTTCGAGGCCGCCGGGCTTCGGGTGGTGGACCTTGGCGTGAACGTGGACGACGAAGCGTACGTCGAGGCCATCCGCAAGCACAATCCGCAGGTGGTGGGCCTGGGCACGTACATGACATCGACGTTCATGCACACCAAGGCGACCGTGGCGGCCATCGAGAAGGCGGGGCTCCGGGACAAGGTGAAGATCATCTGCGGGGGGCCGTCCGTCGATGCGGATGCGGCCCGCCGCATGGGGGCCGACGACGCCAGCGACGACGCATGGAAGGGCGTGGAGAAGATCAAGCGTCTGTTGGGGGTCGGCGGCTGCGGCTGAGGATGGCGCCGGCGGCGATGCCGGCCTGGGGCGACACTGAAACGGGTGGCAGCATGATGCGGCGGTGGGTTTTGTCGGTGGTTCTGGCGGGGGCCATTGCCGGCGTCGCCGGTTGCGAGCGGAGGACGCAGACCATCCGCGTCGATCAGGCGGCCCGGGGACAGACGTTGGGGTTGACGGCGGGCGCCAAGCTTACCCTGACGCTGCCGTCGAACATAACGACGGGCTATTCGTGGGAGGTCGTCGAAATCGACAGGTCCGTGCTCGAGCAGACCGCCCACGCGTACGTACCGCCGGAGGGCGATCGGGTCGGCGCCGGCGGCGTGGAGACCTGGGAATTCGCCGCCCGCAAGGCCGGCACGACACCGCTGCGGTTGGAGTACCGGCGTTCGTGGGAGGCACGCAGCGTCGAGCCTGCCGACCGGTTTCAGATCACGGTGAACGTTCGTATGGAGCAGGACCAATGAGCGAAGTTGTGGACTCCTGGGTCAGGCGTCTGAAAGGCAAGCTCCCGCCGGTCGGCGAAATGACGCACTGGGAGCGGCTGGCGGCGGCGTTCGATCTCAAGAAGACGGACTACGTGCCCGTCGCGCCGGAGCTGGACTACTGGCAAATCACCTACGCGGGCTACAGCCACAAGGAGATCTACAACGACGTGGACAAGACGACGGACGCGTGCATCAAGACGTGGGCCGACCTCCGCACCGACGCGATCTGGATGTACGTGGACATCAGTCACCAGATCGAGAACTTCATCCCGCCGGAGCAGCGCCCGCAGCACTTCATTCACCGGGGCGACAACGACTACCTGATGTTCAAGCCCCTCGTCGAGACGCTCGACGAGGCAATCGCGCTGTATGAGAACCGCACGTTCGAGAAGTACCTGGACGGCTCTCGGCCGGTGACGCACTACACGCCGCACATGCTCCAGATGCTCGAGTTCCAGGAGAAGATGGACCGGCAGGTCCCGGTCATCGTGGGCATTGCAACGCCAACAAACTACGCGGAGACGCTCGTCGAGGTGCAGCGGTTCCTCCGATGGATGGTCACGGAGCCGGAGGAGAAGGTACAGCACTACCTGAATCTCTGCCTGGAGGAGCGATTATCGGCCCTTGATTTCTACGCGGAGTTCGCCGCGAAGAACGGGGCGGAGTTCTGCTGTCTGTTCGGCGGCGCGCGAACCTGGGGGCCGAAACACCTGGACAAGTTCGGCGACGTGGACCGGCTCTTCGTCGAGAAGGCCCGGAAGCTGTTCCCGTACTGCTTCTGGCACATCTGCGGGCACAATCTCGACCACGCCCTGCAGATGGTTTCGAGCTGGCAGGGCATCAAGGCGATGCAATACGACATGCCGTACTACGGACAGGAAATGTCGTGGCCGGCATGGTTCGAGCATGTGGCTCGGATGCTCAAGGGGCGTCAGTGCGCCGCGAACTCGCCGACGACGCAACTTGCCTGCCACGGAACGGCCGACGAAGTCAGCCGGATGGTCAGCGAGTTCATCGAGGCCACCGTTCCGCACACAACCGCTTGCATCATGCCGGGCTGCGAGATTGATTCCTTCTCGCCAACCGCCAATGTGAGGGCTATGATCGACACGGCCCGAACACGGCGGTTAAGGTAATGCACAATCACCAGCACGTCATCGACCTGGAGACGAAGATCTCGACGCCGGATGTCCTCCGCATGATGGGATACCGCGGGCCGGCGCCGGTCCGCCCCGAGTTCGAGATCCTGGTCGAACGGCTGCTGGAAGAGACAAAACCCCTCCTTCGTCCGCGGGGCGTTTATACCGTACGGCGTGTCGAGCGTATTACGGACACGGAACTTGCTCTGGAGAACTCGCCACCGATTCGAGGGCCGGTCGCGGGCTTTCTGCAGCCGGCTCGGCGCGTTGCCGTCTTTGTGGTCACCGTGGGACCGGATGTCGAGCACCTCGTCAGCCAGAGAATGGACGCCGGGGCGACGCTGGAGGGCTATGCGCTCAACGCCATCGGCTCGGCGTCGGCGGATCTCGCTTCAGAGGCCCTCGCCCAACAGGTCTTCTGGCGAGAGGCGCGCCCGGACGAGGCCCTCACGCCGCCGTTCAGCCCCGGCTATTGCGGGTTGCCGCTCGAGGAGCAGCAGACGCTGTTCTCGATCGTTGACGGCAGCGCGATCGGGGTGCGTCTCTGGCCGACGATGATCATGGAGCCGATCAAGAGCGTATCAGGGCTGCTGGGGATCGGCGATGCGGGCGAGGTCGTCGAGCGGGGCGTTCCGTGCCAGTGGTGCGAACTCGACACGTGCAAAATGCGGCGGTGAGTCCGGCGTTCGAGACCAAGACGCGGGAATGCCGAAGGCGACAAAGCGGGAAAACGGGAAAGAAAGACGCCGGGCCGATCCACTCGACCCGGCGTTTCGTTGTCCCCAGCCGGCTGTTGTCCGCCGCGGTTGCGCCTATTCCTTATCCTTGCCCTTGGGGCCGCCGTCCATCTTGATGAAGACTGTCCGGCTGCCCTGTTTCTCTTTCAGGCGGATGCGCACGCCCTCTTTGAGCGTCTCCTCGGTGACCGCCTGCTCGAAGTCCCGCGGCGTCTTCACCTCCTTGCCGTTGACGGCCGTAATCAGATCGCCCGGCCGGATGGACGCGGAATAAGCCTCCTTGTACGGATCGACCTCGGTGACGATGATGCCCTTGGTGTCCTCGTCGTAGCCGAAGCGTTTCGCCAGCTCCGGGGTGACCTCCGAGACGCTCATGCCAAGCGGCTCGATGTCGGCGCTGTCATCGCCGCCTTCATCCTCGGCGTCCGGCCGCAGCCAACCGCGCGGCGAGAAGCCCTTCGGCTGGGTACCGATCTCGACCTCGATTTCCTTTTCCTTTCTGTCGCGCCAGACGACGATCTTGACCTTGGTCCCCGGTTTGGTGGAGGCGACCATGGAGGTCAGTTCCGTGTTATCCGCCACCAGCTTGCCGTCATACTTCAGGATGACGTCGTCCACCTTCAGGCCGGCCCTCGCCGCGGGGCTCTTGGGCATAACGTCGGCCACGAATGCCCCGTTCGCGTCCTTGAGGCCGAGGTTTTCGGCAAGGCCGGCGTCGTTCTTGAGGCTCTGGATCGTCACGCCCAGGTATCCACGCACGACCGTCTTGCCCTGGATCAGGCTCGGCAGGATCTGGTTGATCATCTTGGTGGGGATGGCGAAGCCGATGCCCATATAGCCGCCGATCACCGGATTGGTGGCAATGGCCGTGTTGATGCCGATGACCTCGCCCTTCATGTTCACGAGGGGACCGCCGCTGTTGCCCGGGTTGATGGCGGCATCGGTCTGGATGAAGTCCTCGTACTGAACAATGCCGACATTGCTCCGACCCTTGGCGGAGATGATCCCCTGGCTGACTGTCTGCTCGAGGCCGAATGGCGCACCGATAGCCAGCACCCAGTCGCCGACTTCCATCTCTTCGCTATCACCCAACCTGGCCGCATGGAGCCGCTCCGCCTTGATCTGGATCAGCGCAAGGTCGGTCTTGTCGTCGGCACCGAGAAGCTTGGCCTCTTCCTTGCGGCCATCCGCCATGAAGACGTCAATCCGCTTGGCCTTGCCGACAACGTGATTGTTCGTCAGGATGTAGCCCTTCTCGGCATCGATGATGACGCCGCTGCCGGTACCGGACTCCGGAGCGGGGGTCTCCGGGCGACCCGGCATACGCCGCTCGAAGAACTTGCGGAACGGCTCGGGCAGATCCTCCATTGTGGGCCCGGTGGGCTTGGGGGCCTCCTTTTTCGAGACGATCCGCACGACGCTCGGGCGAACGGTCTTCGCCACCGATCGGAAGGTGCTGGAGAGCGCCTCAACCTTCGCAAGGGCCTCGCCGTTCGCCTGGATCTTGCCCTTCTCGACGGCGTAGGCAACGCCGCCGATGATATCCCGGTGGAAAATGGTGATCGCGGAGAAAACCGCAAATACGATCACAACCGTCGGCCATATTCTTCGCTGTTCAACTGACATCTCGATAAACCTCCTGTCTAAATCGCCTTTTCGCAGCTCAGTCGTCTTGCTACTTTTTCGGTCCGCCACGCGGAACGATTACACCCGTTAAGGACGATGCTGACGCGGCTCACCTGTCATTCTTCTGTGCGAATCTTCGCAATTATAGACGCAACAAGGAATTAAGTCATCCATGACAAGTCCCGCATATCCGAGAATCGTAACCGCGGCGGCGGCCGGCCGGTGTTGATTCACTACGCCCGACGCGGTCGGCGGTTCGGCATTGCGAGCATCCCGACCAAGGCGATGCAGCCTGCGACCGACACGATTATCCCCGGCGTCAGCCCGGTTGGCCAATACCGCCAGACGACCGTATGCTCACCGGATGGAACAGACACGGATTGCACAGCTGCGTTGGTTCGCAGGATCGAGGACGGGGTGCCGTCGATGGTCGCCATCCAGCCCGCGTCGAACGAGTCGTTAAACACGAGAAGCCCAGGCCGGGCGGCGGAAACCCGCAGGGTGATGCAGTTCAGCCGCTCGCTCGTGACGCGGATTGCGGCCGCTTCCCGACGCGGCCCCGTCTCCCCGGGTTCGTCGAAACGCAACGCGAACGGCGATTCGACGACGGCGCCCGTGGGCAGACCGACGCCATCGGGATCAAAGCGCAGCCTCTCGACGGCCTCGGCCACGGCGTTCACGGTCGTAACGCGGTCTGTCCATGCGAACCGTGGTCGGGCGTCGGGCAATTCGTAGAGCGTGACACCACCGGCCAGATCGGCCACCTGCCTGTAAGGCGTCTGCGTCGGACGGCGAGGCGGCCAGTCGGCCACCCGCCCGAATCGCACGCCGGAGATCGCCACATCGCATCGCGGCTCACCATACGCGCGAAGCGATGCGCCCGGCGCCGGCCGCAGACACAAAAACACAGCCCGCATCGTTCGGGGGCCGCCGGCATGGTCGGCGGGCTCGTACCAGAAGGTTGCCCCGACGTCCTGATCGGATGCGTCCACAAGCGAAAAATACCAGCGGTCCTTATTGTCGGCACCCGGCGCAACGCGGAACTCAGCGGCGTATACGCCGGGGCGGTCGGGGGCCACGGGCCAGCGGGCGACGGTGCCGCGAAGACGCATCTCCCGATTGCCGTCGCAGGTCGTCAGAACGGGCGACGGCAGCGGGCCGGCACAGGCCAGCGACATCAACTCGCGTTCCTGTTCCGACCGCGCGGCGAGCCAGCGTACCCCGAGGGTCTGCAGCAGCTTCGGGTTCCAGAGCAGATCGAGGGCGTCCTGGCTCGATCCCCACGGCATGAAACGCAGGAGAAGCCGGTTTGCGGCCGGCCACATCGGGCCGTAGCCGTGGAACGTGTCGATGCCGTGCAGCAGGTTCATCTGCGGCGAAAGCACCTCGACGGGGCGTGTATAGTCGGCGGCCGTACGCGGCACCCAAAGCCGTCCGCCGTCCCCTTCCGACCGGCCTCCGATCGCTTGTGCCAGCGACGAATCAAGCAGCGCCCGTGCGTTCGGGTACTCGCGCACGTCCACATCGACGAACGCGGCGACGCTTGCGAGGTCCACAAGCACGACGGCGAATACGGCGCCAAAGCGCCGATCCCACCCCCCCCCTGCCCCCGCAGGCGAAAGTGCAGGGCCGGGCTGGCTGCACACGTTCCACAGGACGGCCGCCGTGATCAGCATCAGGGCCAGGGGCATCCAGATGGCCGGGTTTGCGGGAGTGATGGCGGCGGCGATGTCGGCGGCGATTCTGTCGTTGAAGAGCCGTGGCGCACCGACACGGGCGACGACCATGCAGAGCAGAGACACGGCCGCCATGGCAGGCAGCACGCGGGTCACAACAGTCCGTAGCCGCCGTCGCAGCAGGGCGGCGTCGGGACCGCCCCGCAGGAACGCGTCCACGCCGGCCGCCGCAAGGGCGACCATGGCCACATCGAACCCAACGATCCACCGGGCCGGCGCCCGGAACGACTGCAGGACCGGCACGTGGAAGAGCAGGCCGGCCAACGGCGTGAACTTGCCAAGGGCCAGGACCAGGCACACGACGGCGAGGACGCACCAGAACCGCACCTGCCGGTCGCGGCGCCAGAGGGCGATCGCGGCGACGGCGAGCAGGAGAACGGCAATCGAGGCGTAGGTCGCCTGCTCACAGTAATGCGACCAGCCCCACCACGGCCGGTCGTAGAAGTTGGGCGTGCGCGCCCCGAAGAGGAACGGAAAGAGCCACAGGAAAAAGGACGTCGGCGCGTACGAGTTCTCCACGAAGAGGTAGTAGGCAGGCGAACCCCGCGTGCCGTCGGCGAATGCGGCGAGTGTCGGCAGAAGCTGCACGCCGGCGATCATCGCGCCCAGAGCCGAGCCGAGCGGGTACTGCCACAGAAGCGACCGGCGTTGAGGCGTCAGGACAAAGGCCACGTACGCGGTTGTGATCGCCGCGCCGAGGATTGTGATCTGCGTGTGCTGCACCAGCGTCTGCAGGCCAAGGCACACGGCGGCGATCGCGAAGTGGCGTCGCCGGCCTGTGCCGGCAAAGCGGTGCCACGCGAACAGGATCCACGGGAGCCACGCCGTCGCCTGGAGGATCGTCAGGTGCGCCCGGTGCCCGACCAGGAAGCCGCAGAACTCGAACGCGACCGCCCCCAGCAACGCCGCGGGCCATACACGGCCGCAGGCCCGCAGGAAGCGGTACATGCCGGTGCCGGCGAGGCTGAAGTGAAGGCAAATCGTCATCGGGTAGGCCCAGAGGGCGGGCAGTGCGACGAAGAGCAGCGTCGGCGGATACCAGAGTCCGCCCTGCGGGTCGGCGGCCAGCGACGTGCCGAGGGCCGTGTGCGGGTTCCACAGCGGCCACTCCCCCCCGCGAACGGCCTGGCCGATGAACGCCCGCACGGGCAGGTAGTAGATCAGGTCATCCTCGAGTGCGGCGGCTCCCGCGAGCCGCCACGCCCCCGCGAGCACCAGCGGCGGGAGGCCGACGATCAGCGTCGCACACAGGATCCGGCGATGGCGGATGGAGAGGATCATCCTGTCCCGGGCGATGAATCGGGAAACCCCATTCGTTCGCGGACCACGTACAACGGCCGTCGTTTGACTTCTTCGTAAACGCGGCCGAGATACTCGGCGATGATGCCGAGGCAGAGCAACTGCACACCGCCGAGCATAAGGACGGCCATCATCATGCCCGTCCAGCCGCGCTCAATGCGCGCCCCGACACACCACGCACCCAGGATGTACACGGCGTAGGTCAGGCCGAGGAGGAGCGCCACCAGTCCCAGGAGCGACGCAATTCGCAGCGGGATGAAGGAAAACGCGATGACTGCGTTCAGGGCCATGCGAAGGGTCTGGCGGACGGTGTAGGACCGCCGTCCGGCAAAGCGCGACTGATCGTGATAACCGATTCCGGCCTGCCGGAAACCAAGCCAGGCCATCATGCCGCGGATGAACCGCGCCCGTTCCGGCATCTGACGGAACGCCTCGACGACGCGGCGGTCCATCAGCCGGAAGTCGGCCGCTTCGGCCGGAACGTGGACCTGCATAAGGGCATTGATCAGGCGATAGCCGAGCCGCGGGCGCCGACCCTCCCGGTAGCCGTATACAATGTCGAAGCCTTCCTGCCACTTCTCGATGAAGCGCGGAATGAGTTCCGGCGGGTGCTGGAGGTCGGCGTCCATGACAACGACGGCGTCGCCCGAGGCGTTCTCGATGCCCGCCGACAGGGCCGCCTGATGGCCGAAATTGCGCGAGAGGCTCACGCCACGGACGTGCGGATCGGCAGAGGCGAGCCGGCGGATCACGGCGGCGGTGCCGTCGCGGCTGCCGTCATCCACAAGGACGATCTCCCAGTCGCAGCCGATCGAGGCGCAGACGGATGCAACACGGCGGTGCAGCTCCGCCAGGCCCGCCTCCTCGTTGTAGCACGGCACGACGACGGAAATACGCATCAGGTCACCGGCCCCTTTGTCGTGCAGGCCTCCAGCCTGCGCCGCAGTTCTTCGTGTTCTCCGGGAGCCATGTGGACCGCGTGCTCCGCCGTCGGGAAGCGGCCGGACTCGACGTCGGCGGCGTACCGCGCGAACGCGACGGCGAACGTCTCACGGATGTTGGCGTACTGTTTGACGGACCGCGGCGGATGGCCTCCGCCCCAGCCGAGTATGTCGTGCAGAACGACGACGGTCCCGTCGCACGCCGGGCCCGAGACGCACCCGACGACCGGCAGCCGCGTCCGCGAACAGACCTCCGCGGCGGTCTCGGCGGCGACGGCCTCGAGCAGAAGCATCGAGGCGCCGGCCTGCTCCATGAGACGGGCCTCCTCGATCAGTTCGACGGCGGCGGCGGCCGTCTTGCCCTGCGCTTTGTAGCCCCCCCGCTCATCGACCCACTGCGGTCGGAGGCCGATGTGCGCCATGACGCCGATGCCGGCCGCGCGGATCGCCTCGAGGACGGACAGCTCGTTCCGCCGCAGTTCGACCTTGACGATGTCGCATCCGGCCTCGTCCACAAAACGGCGGGCCGCCGCAACGCCGGCAGCCGGGCTCTCGTGAAAGCCCGCTGCGAACGGCATATCGCCGATGACGAAGGCATTCGGCGCACCACGGCGTACGGCGCCGGCAATCTCGATCATGAAGTCCAGGCTGATACGCCGGGTATCCGCGTAACCCAGGACGACCTCGGCGGCGGAGTCTCCGACGAGGAGGACATCGACGCCGGCCTCGAAGAGAATTCGCGCAGTGGAGCAGTCGTAGCAGGTCAGGACGGCGAACTTCTCGCCGGCGTCCTTGCGCGCCGCCAGCGTGGCCAGCGAAACCTTTTCCGCGGAGGACATCGTGAAGACAGCATAGGGCGCCTGCGGAATACGGGCAAGCGGCGAGCCTGAGGGCATCCCCGAACGGGCAGCGTGGCGTCCCTGCCGCTGCACGCCGGATTTCGCCGCCGGCGACCGCGGCATACGAAACGGGCGCAGCACTCGCCGGACGGGCGACCTCCGCGGCCGCACGTATGCGGCCCCGCCCCCCTATTTCGAAGCCGCCGTCTTCGTGAGCGTGCGAATGCGATCGGCAAGATCGTCGCCGTGGATCTCCAGGCCAAGAACCTTGCCGTCCGGACCGACGAGAAAGTTAAAGGGGATGAACTTCGCACCGAACCGCTCGGCGGCGGCGTCAGCACCGCTGTCAGGCCCGGCGACCAGCGGCCACGTGATCTTCTCCTTCGCAGCGAACGCCTTCACCGTGTCCGCGTCGTCGTCCAGACTGATGCCGAGCATGATGAAGTCCCGGCGGTCCTTCACCTCGGCGTGGAGCTTCCTGAGCGTCGGCATCTCCGCACGGCACGGCGGGCACCACGTCGCCCAGACATCCACAAACACGTACTTGCCCCGAAGTTGCGAAAGTTTGTACGTCGTTCCGTCGAGGGCCTTCACCGTGAAGTCCGGCGCGGGCTTGCCCACCTGCAGCGGGCTTCCCGGCTCTGTCTTGTTCTGCGGTTCGCCGACCGGGCTTCCGGCAAGAACCGCCGGGCGTGTCGCCTCCGGCTTGAGCGTGATGCGATAGTCGGTCTTGCCGGCCGTGAGAACCTGCCCCCGCAACTGTCCGCCGTCGGAACGGCGGAACGAGAACTCGAGCGGCCCGTCCGGGGCGTGGTCGAACTGAAACCGCCCGTTCTCGTCCGTGATCGCCCGCAGTCCGGCCGTGTTCCGGTTTCGCCACCGCGTGCAGACAGCCTGGACGCCCGCGAGGGGCTTGCCCTGCTCGTCCACCACGGTACCGGCCAGCGGCCTGCCCCGCACCAGCCGGACCGGGATCTGCCGTGTCCAGCCCGCGCGGGCCTCGTCTTCGATCAGTTCGGGGGCGTAGTCGGAATGATGCACGGCGACGGCGATCGGCCCGGGCACAATCCCGCCGATCTCGAACCGGCCCTCGGCGTCCGTCCACTCGACGAGCGTCTCGCCGCCGGGCGCGTCGGCGATCATGACGCGCGCGGTAAGGACCGGCTCGCCGCTTACGGCATCCACGATGGTTCCGGCGATCCTGCCGCCACGCGGCAGCACGAGGGTGTAGACAACCGCCCGGGTAGTCGCCGGGCGCGACGTACCCGGCGCCGGCAACTCGCCCGAGAGATCGAGCACGCGGTCGAAGTCGGACATCCGCACGCCCCCCGGGTGAACGACGCGCCACTGGACCTCGGTAACCTCATGGCCGATGCCGTGGATATCGGTGTAGCCGTCCCTGTCCGTGGCGGCGGAGAAGCTGTCGTCGTCGGCGAGCACGAAGACGTCGGCCTCGGGCACCGGCTGCCCCCGTTCGTCCACGACCCGCACGCGAAGCGGCCGCTCGGGGTAGAGCAGCACCTGGATGTCCGGCATGTCGGGCTCGACCCGGAGCGGACGTCGCTCGCGTCCGAAGCCGTCCGACGCGACCGTGAGCCGCGCCGGCCCCTCCGAAGCCCCGCGCAACTCGAAGCGGCCTCGTTCGTCCGTACGGGCTTCGATCTCGCAGCCCTGAGTCTCGAGAGACACAGGCGCATCCTTCACCGGGCGGCTCGTTGCAGCGTGGAACACGGTCCCGCGAAGCACAAGCGCCCCCGTCATCGAAACACTCACGAACGCCTCTCGCTCGTCCTCGCCGAACTCGACCGCCTCGTGAGACGTCGCAAAACGCTCCTTCTTCACCCGCACGAAGAGCTTTTCCTTCGGCTCTCCCGGCAGCCGGATGCGGAAGTCGCCCATCCGATCGGTCGTCGCCCGGCCGAGGACGCGGCCTTCGGCGGCCGCGCTGCCGCCGGCCTCCACCTGCACCGCCGCGCCGGCCACGCCCGCACCCGCGCCGTCAACGGCCTGCCCGGCAACAACCCACTCGTTCGGTGCCGGCGGCCCCGTCGGCTCATCTTCCGCCGCCGAGGCCACGGTGCCCGGCAGGACCACCCCGATCAGCGAAACGAGCAGGCGTGCGCCAGGCATTGCGTTTCTCATGGACCCACCTCCGCCCCTTCGGACGCCTTCGCCGTCCGTACCGCGAGCATTTCGAGGAGCAACTGGATCGTGTCGCGGACGAACGCGGGCGTGCCGTGCCCGGGGATCTCGAGCCAGCGTGCCGTCGCAAAGCCGATGGCCGCGTGCACGATCTGCCAGGCGAGCATCTCCGCCGGGACGTCCGCGCGGACCTCGCCGGCGGCCTGAGCCTGCTGCACGATCTTCGACAGGAAACGCAGGTACTTCCGGTAGTGCTCGCGGATCGCTTCCTGGATCCGCGGCTCGGTGAACTCGGTCGAGGCGTGAAACATCACGCGGTACACCCCGCGGGCGAGCGGATCGGCCGTCGCCGGGTTGCGGTAGAGGATCTCCCGGAGCTGCGTAAGCGGCGAGGCGACCTCGCGGACGGCCTCGCGCCATTTGAGGAAGACGGCCTCGCCGACGTAGTCGATCAGCGCGATGAACAGGTCGTGCTTGTTCGCAAAGTGGCGATAGAGAATCGGCTCGGTGATGCCCGCCTCCTTCGCCAGCAGCGCGGTGGTGGTGCCGCGGTACCCGTGCTCGGCGAAGCAGCGGGCGGCGATCTCAAGGATCTGCAAGCGACGGGCGGCGGCCTTCATTCGCGCGGGCATCGAATCGCCTTTCTGCCGGCGGAGCGGTCAACCGACGATGGTAGACTCCGTCGCCCCATCCTGCAACGACGGCCAAACGAGAACGCGAAGAAGAGAGAATCTCGCCCGCCGCAGCCCTTGCCCCCGTCCGGCTTTTTCGCTAACTTCAGGATGGCCCGCAACCCCTGGATGTCCTGACGGGCGGTTCCGCCCGCGGAGGGTTGGCTGCAGTCCTGCTCTTCCAGAGGAGGTTCCGATGCGTACGGTGCGAACCACGCCAGTCGTTGTCGCGGCGTTGGCCGTCCTCGCGGGCGTCGCAGACGCCGACATTACGCTTCTCAGCGAGAACTTCGATTCGATGGGGCCGTCGGGGACCGCGCCGCCCTCCGGCTGGGTCATCGGCCACATGAACCCCGTGCGCAACCGCGACAGTACCGGCGGCGAGGGGGCCGCGATCGTCTCCGAGGCGCTGATCGTGGACAACGGGACTGCACAGGGTTCGTCGAACGGCGAGAGCTACAATTATGGCACGACAGGCGCCGCCGACCGCGCGATCGGGAACATCCCGCGGACGACCAACGGCGACCACGTCATGCAGGTCGCGATCACAAACAACACGGGAACCAGTCTGAGTGTCTTCACACTGAGCTACTGGGGCGAGCAGTGGCATCGCGGCGAGTCCAAGGCCGCCACGAAACCGGAGAAACTCCGCGTATACTTCAGCTCGACCTCGGCAACCAGCGGCTTCGTCCGCATGACCGGCTTCGACTTCATCGCCCCGCAGGATGTCCCTGGCGAGGCCCAGACGGCGCTCGACGGCAATGCGGCGGCCAACCGTGCGTACGTCACCGGAACCTACACCCCGGCCGCCCCGATCGCCAACGGCGCCACCTTCTACATCCGCTGGTATGACTACAACGACGACGCCACGCTCGACCACGGCCTGGCCATCGACGACGTAACGGTCACCACACCGGGGCTCGCCGTCAACACGCTTGACGCGACTGGCATCCTGCCCACAACCGCTACGCTCAACGGTGAGCTTCCGTTTCTCGGTGGCGAGCCGCAGGTGCAGGTCTACTTCAACTGGGGCACGGCGCCCGGCAGTCTGACCCGGACTACCACGCCACAGACGATGACAGCCCCCGGTTCCTTCAACGCCCCGCTGGCAGGCCTGACACCCGGCGTCGAGTACTGGTTCCAGGCCGTCGCGCAGGGATCATCGCAGCCCGTCCGGGGAGCCGTCCTCTCGTTCGTCTACGCAAGCAACTACGGCCTTCGGTTCAACGGCAGCAACAGTCAGATCGCGATGGGCGTCGCGCCCGGCCTCGGCGCGGCCACCTTCACGCTTGAGGTCTGGTTCAAACGAACCGGCCCCGGCCAGACGACCGGTTCGGGCACCGGCGGCATCGTCGCCGTGCCGCTCGTTACCAAGGGGCGCAGCGAGGGCGACGGAAGCAACATCGACTGCAATTACTTCCTCGGCATCAGCGACAGCGGCGTCATCGCGGCGGACTTCGAGGATATGACCTCCGGCGGCAACCACCCCGTCTGGGGCGTCACCACCATCCAGAATGAGGTCTGGTATCATGCGGCGGCAACGTACGACGGGACGACTTGGCGGCTTTACCTCAACGGCCTTCTCGAAAGCACAACCGTCGCAAATGCCACGCCGCGGTACGACAGCATCCAGCACTTCGGCCTCGGCACAGCGTTCAACTCCGCGGGCGCAGCCGCCGGCCGGTTCGAAGGCGTCCTGGACGAACCCCGCGTCTGGAACTATGCCCGCAGCCTTGCGGAACTCCGCTCGACGATCAACACGAACGTGACGTCGGCGACCGGACTGCTCGGCCGCTGGGGCCTCAACGAGGGCGCGGGGACAACGGCCGACGACAGCAGCAGCGGCGGCAACCACGGCATCGTCAGCAACGGCGCCTGGACGCTGGGCGCCCCCTTCGACGTCAACTTCCCGCCCGATTCGCCCGTGATAGTCGCCCCGCCAGACGGCGGAAACGTGCGGATCCCCAGCACACCCCTCACCGTCCGCGTCGCCGATCCCGAAGCGGACGCGCTCCAGGTGAAGTTCTATGGGCGGCTCGCGGGCGGGCCGCCGGCCACACCGTTCCGCATCATCGCCCTGCCGGACACGCAGTTTTACTCCGAGAGTTATCCGGCCACGTTTCGGGCGCAGACGCAGTGGATCGTGAATAACGCCGCCGCGATGAACATCGTCTATGTCGCTCACGAAGGCGACCTCACGAACGACGCCAGCGTCACTGCGCAGTGGGACAACGCAAACTCCGCCCTCAGCACCCTCGACACCATCCCGTCCCTGGTCTATGGCCTGACGGTCGGGAACCACGATCAAAGCCCCCACGGGACGCCCGGCGGCACCGCCAACTTCAATGCGTACTTCCCGTACACGCGGTACGCGTCGCGGCCGTGGTACGGCGGGCACTACGGCACCAACAACGACAACCACTATGTGCTGTTCAGCGCAAGCGGAATGGACTTCATCGCGATCCATATGGCCTACGATCCGTCGGCCAATGCATCGGTCCTGAGCTGGGCGGCGGGCCTGCTGCAGGCGTACCCGAACCGGCGGGCGATTGTGACCTCGCACTACATCCTCGATCTCGGCACGCCCGGCACGTTCGGAACGCAAGGCGCGGCGATCTACAACGCCCTGAAGGTCTACCCGAACCTCTTCCTCATGCTCTGCGGGCACAACCACGGCGAGGCCCAACGCTACGATGTTTGCAACGGCAAGACGGTTTACACGCTGCTGGCCGACTACCAGACCCGCAGCAACGGTGGCGACGGCTGGCTCCGCATCCTGGAGTTCGTCCCGGCCGCCGACCGGATCAACGTAAAGACCTACTCGCCGACGCTCAACCAGTACGAGACCGATGCCGACAGCCAGTTTACGCTTGTGTACGACATGGAGGGCGTTCCGTTCCAGGAGTTGGGGACGCTCGATGGCGTCGCCAGCGGTAGCGATGCGACGTTCGTCTGGACGGGTCTCGCGGCCGGCCGCGCGTACGAATGGTACGCGACGGCCTCCGACGCCCACATCGCGCCGGTGATGAGCCCCCAGTGGTCTTTCACCGCCGTGACGACGCCAGCCGACCTTGACCGCGACGGCGACGTCGATCTCAGCGACTTTGCCCTCTTCCAGTTGTGTTTCAACGGCCCGAACCAGGCGCCGGGCAACCATTGCGCGGTGGATTCCGACTTCAACGACGACAACGACGTGGACCTGGCCGATTTTGCGGTCTTTCAGGCGTGCTTCAACGGTCCGAACCGGGTTCCCGCCTGCGAGGGAGAGTAACAAACACGGAAGGCCAGGTCTCAGGGTGAGAGCGACGGAGCGGAAGCCATCGGAACCCGAGCGCAGGCAAGGGGCGGCTTTGCCGTCGCCGGAGAAATCCGAGCAACCGCATCACCGCCCCGTGGCTGCATGCCTTTGCCACCGCCGGGCCGCGAAGCCGCGCACCAAGGTCGTCGCCCGTCGCAAGCCGCACATGCACCGGCACTGGCGGTATTGACTCATTCCGGGCTCCCGGCGGTATGATGGGATCGCCGGTGGGCGGGACACGGATCCCGCTCGGCGCAGCGGCGTCGGCCGCCGCTTGAACCGGCGTGTCCGACGGCGAGTGGTTCCTGACGAGGAGTATCATGCGTATTACCGGTATCCTTTGGGGGTTGGCGACGACGGCGGTTCTCGGATCTGCGACGGCAACGGCAACGGCGGCGGAGCCCCGCAAGCCGATTGCGCAAATGACCGGGGCATGGCAGTTGTTCATCGACGACTACCTCGTCGCCTCGAAGAAGAACGTCCTGCGGCGGTATCATCCGTTCCGCAAGCACCCCGGGGGCCCTCTCATCGTCGTCGATCGCCCGTGGGAAGCCCACGTGGTAAACAGCTGCACCGTCCTGCCCGGCGACGACGGAACAGGCTTCCGCATGTACTACTACTGCTGGTCGGACGCCAAGAAGAACAAGAAGGGCCGCGGCTCGTTCATGTGCTATGCGGTCAGCCAGGACGGCGTCAAGTGGGAGAAGCCCAACCTCGGCCTGTACGACTACGAGGGCTCAACCGACAATAACATCATCCCCGACGGCCCGGCGCACGTCATGTTCACCCCCTGGGAAAAAGACCCGCAGAAGCGATACCAGGGCGTCGGCGACATGTACCACGCCTACTCCTCGCCCGACGGGCTCCGCTGGAAGAAGGAATCCAGGGAAACGATCGTCTCCGGCGGCGACACGAGCCATTTCTACTGGGACCCGCACACGAAGCTGTTCCGCTGCCACGTCAAGGGCGGCGGCGGCGCCAAGGTCAGCGGCGACGTCAGCGGCCTGCGTCGCCGGTGCGTGGGATACAGCGAGACGACCGACCTGACGAAGTTCCCGCCGCTCCGCATGGTCATGGCCCCGGACGACATCGACGACCTCTGGTGCAAGCCCGACACGGCCCAGCGAACGCACTTCTACGCCTGCCCCGTCCTGCCGTACGAAACGATGTACGTGGGCTTCCTCCAGATCTACCGCGCCGAGGAACCGGAGGGCTACTTCCACGGGCCGCTGTGGCTCGAGCTGGTCAGCAGCCGCGACGGCATGCACTGGAACCGCGTCGAGCCCGACCCCTCCGTCAAGCAGATGTATGAACTGCACAGCACGAGCCGGCCGCCGATCCTCAGCGTCGGCAAGTTCCGCGAGTTCGACCGCGGCATGGTGATCGCCCCGCCGCCGCTGCTCGTGGGCGACGAGCTGTGGACCTGGTACACCGGCTACGACGAAGAACACGACCTGCTGCCGTACAAGTCGGCGATCGGCCTCGCGAAGCTGCGGAAGGACGGTTTCGCCTCGCTCGACGCCGACGAATCTCCCGGTGAAGTGCTGACGAAGCGGTTCGAGAACGTCAGCGGGACGCTTCAGGTCAACTACGCCGCCAAGGGCGGTTCGCTCCGCGTGGAAATCCTCGACGCCGACGGCCGCGTCCTCCCCGGCTACGGCCGCGACGACTGCGAGCCGTTGAAGGACGACGCCGTGCGTGAGGCGGTAGTCTGGAAGGAGCATAAGGAGCTTCCGGCCGGCAACGGGCCGGTCCGGTTCCGCTTCCTGATCGAGCACGGGAAGCTCTTCTCGTTCCTGGCCGGCGAGAAGGCCAGGGCGATCGACGAGCCGGCGCCGCCCCCGCTGCAGGCGCTCTACACCTTCGAGGGCCAGACGGATGCATGGTCGGACATGCTGGCGAACGACGGCCTGCAGGTCCTCCGCAACCTCGGCTCCTGCACGCTCGACCACAAAAACCCGCAGCCGGCGTTCGGCAAGCGGTCGCTGGTGATCGGGTCCGACTTCCGCCCGTGGAACCGCGTGGAGATGCTCGGCACGAGCGATCTGGGACGGCACTTCACGCTGGCGGCGATGGTCAAGTGCAAGAACAAGAAGCCGGGGCGGCTCTTCAGCGGCTACAACGGCAACTTCCCGGTCCGGTCGTCCGAACTCATCTTCGATTTCGACCCGACCGGCCGGGCGATCAGCGGCCTGCGGCTGGTGTGCAAGGGCATCGAGGTCGAGTCGGACAACGTGACGTTCGACGACGGCAAGTACCACCACCTGGCCGTGACGTATGACGATGGCTGCGTCTCGTTCTACCTCGACGGCAAGCCGGCCGGCCGCCAGTGGATTCCCGGCGGCGAGCCGGTCCGGCTCCTGCAGAACCTTCTCATCGGCGAGGACGCCCACCGCGGAAGCGACGAGCAACTCCAGGGCAACGTGGATGATGTGCTCGTGTACGGACGTGCCCTCGCCGACGCCGATATCGCCACGCTGGCCCAGAAAGGCGCCGCCGCGTTCTTTCAGTTGAAGGAGTGACGCGGTCGCGGAGGTGCGATTCCGGTGGCTCGTGGCACGAGTACCTTGCCCGTGGAGTCACGGGCTGGAAGCCCGGGACACGGGCTTCCGGTAATCTCTCATGCACGCAAGAGGGCACGGGGCAGCCGGGTTGACCCCCGGGCCGAACCGATCGCCGCCCTGCTGATTGTCATTGCGCCTTCGGCCCTACTGCTTCACGTACGGCGCGACGACCTCGGCCGCCCATCTCCGCGCGAGCCATCCGAAGTGCCCGCCGTCGTGACCTTGCGCACGCATCTCCGGCGTCCAGGCGACCTGCGTCAGTTTTGCGTAGAGCGCCGGCTGCGACGCCGTCGCGGGGCGTGTGAAGCCCACGTGGCCGGCGGACGCGACGTACTTCCGGTCCATTGTGCCGTACTTCTTCGTGAGCGCCCCGAGCACGAGCGAATCCTCCGCCGAGTAGAGGTTCACGATGCCGCGATCGCACCGCGACAGGGCCCGGCTCAGGTCGTAGTCCGGCGACAGCGCCGCCCCGAGCAGGATCATCCGGTCGATCTGCACGCCCGGCGCCAGGACCTCGGCGGCAAAGACGCCGATGGCCGCACCGCCGCTGTAGCCGATGATGCACGTCGGCCGGCCCGGGAAGGCCTTCTGGTAATCCGCGATCTGTCGGGCGTACCCGGCGGCCAGGTCCCGATTATGCTCCAGTTCCTTAATATTCCTTCCGGCCGCGCCGAACGAGTTCCGATAGCCCCAGTCGGGCACGTCGATCGCGCCGCGGATGCCCGCGTCGCGGAGCCCGCGATACGTGTCCGCCATCTGCCAGGCGGTGTAGTCGATCCCCTGGAGCAGGAGGATGTAGCCCTGCTGCTGTTCGTCCCGAGTCGGCAGCGGAGGTCTCCAACACCCCGCGCCGACGACGAGAATCGCACATGACGCAATAACGGTTCGAGAAACGGCGGTACACATGGTTCGCTCCGGAATGGCCCGTGGCTTCCGCACACGTGCCGGCCGGATGATATGCCGCACGACGGCCCCTGTCCAGGGTAATTGACAACTGCGTCTAGAAGCGGTAACCCATTCGGCCACAATGCAGACCACTCGCCATCGCCGTTTTGTCGAACGCACCATCGCCGGCTGCCGCACGAGCCGGCGTTTCCGCGCGTGCCACGCGTCACCTGCCTGCGTGCTGCTCGTCGCGACGTTCCTGCCGGCTGGCGGATGCGCCCCCGCGATCCTGAGCGTCGCCGATGCGGTCGCCTTCGAGGGACGGCCCGTTGCCTTCGCCGCCAACGCCGCTCGTCCGCAGATGCTCGGCCTCCGCAGCAGCATCGACAATGTGCAGGTCTCCTTCTATGTGAACGGACGCGAGGTCGCCCGCGGCAACACGGGCAACACCGGCCGTGCATCCGCGGAATGCATGTTGCCCGCCGGCGGCGCGACGTCGTTCGAGGCCCGCGCGTTCATCGACGGCCGCGAACTCCAGACCCCCGGCACGATCTACACCTGGCGGGAGAACCGGCCGATCATCGCCGTCGATATCGACAACACGATCTCGCGAACCGACTACGATGAGCTGATCCTGCGCGAGGAATCGCCCGATTCGAAACCCATCGTCGGCTCGCGTGAGACGCTCGAATCGCTCTCGTCGGACTTCCACATCGCGTACGTAACGAGCCGGCCGTGGATTCTCCTTGAGAAGACGCGGCGGTGGCTGGCCGAGCACCGCTACCCCCCCGGCCCGGTCATCACAGCCCCGCGACTGCGCGACCTCGTACGATACAAGACGCTGAAGCGCAACATCCTGGCCGGCCTCCGCTCGCGGTGGCCGAACCTGCTCATCGGCATCGGCAACAACGAGTTCGACGCCGACGGCTACGGCGCGAACGGGATGTTGACGCTCATCGTACGGCCGTCGCCGAAACCGTATGGCCCGCACGCCCTCCTGTTCCGCGACTGGGCGGCCGTGGGCCGCTTCTTCGCGGCCAATCGCGAGACGCTCGCCCAGCCGGACCGGCTCGCCCAAGCCGCCCGCGGCGAGGTCGCCCTCCTGCACACCGTCGCCACGTGGGAAGAGCCCGAGGCCGCCGCAAAACGCCGGAAGGCCCGATAGTCACAGCACGATCCCCGGTATCAGGAACCCTCGGCTCCTCATGCGGCGTTCCGTCCATCTACCGTCGGCCCGCGAAACCCGCCATCGTGAGGCCACGGCTTTTTGACACCGAATGCTGCCCGGCGCATCCAACCCCGCATACGCCGTTTTTTCGTTTTGCGTTTGCCCGCGGCGAACCACGAATTGTATGCTCCCAACGTAGGCTTCGACCCGCCTCCCGAACGGCAACGCGGATTCCCTATCGGACTGCGTGTGCCGGGGGGACGGGCGGCGGAATGGGCGACGTGCAAACGACGAACGGAGGGTCCGATACAGTGGAAATACCGCCGATTGGCGTCATCCTGCGGGACATGGGTGTCCTCGACGATCAGGACATCCAGGAGATCCTCGAACAGCAACGGCGGACCGGACAGAAGTTCGGCATCATCGCCATGCGCTGGGGGCTTGCCACGCCCGATCAGGTTTGGGAGGCGTGGGCGCGGCAGCTCGAACTGGAGGATCGCGAAGCCGACCTCGACGAACTTGGAACCGACTCCATCGCCCTGCACCGGCTGACACCGGAGCGCGTCTTCCGCTACCGCGTGTGGCCGCTCCGTCTCTGGGGCGACCACCTCGTCATCGCAACCGCACAGGATTGCCCGACGTCCGTGCTCGAGGAGCTGGCCGCGCAGCTGGGCGTTATCGTGCATCGCTGCATCGTGCCGTCCGTACAACTCGACGAGTTCATCGGGCACCTGGTCCACCTGGAAGGCGGCCTGTGTAAGGAGCCCCTTGAGGTCTGAGGCAGGCGGGATTCACACGGCGACGGCCATTGCCTCTTCGATGGCCCGGGTGACCTGACGGATCTCGAACGGCTTGCGAAGCACCCGGTCGTAGCCCTGCTGACGAAGACCCTGCATCTCCCCTTCACTGACGGAGGCCCCCGTCGCAATCAAGCGGATACCCTGCAGGTCCGGGTTCGCCGCGATGAGCCTCGCGACGGACTGCGTGTCCAGATCGGGCAGCGAGACGTCCATCAACACAACGTGCGGCCGGAAGCTCTCCAGCGCCATCCCCGCCTCGAATGCGCTGCGCGACGTGCGTACCTCGTAACGCCCTTCCTCGCTGAGCGCGCGACTGAGAAGGTCCAGAATCTCCGCATCGCTGTCAACAAGGAGCACGCGGGTCTGCCCCGCATCAAGCCCGCTCAGCGGCATGCCATGGGCCTTCATGAAGCGGATCAGCGCCTGAACCGGAATACGGCGATCCTTGCTGCCCGGAATCCGGTACCCACGTAACTGGCCGCTGTCAAACCACTTAGAGACGGTGCGCGGGGCCACGTTGCAGATGCGTGCCACTTGGCCGGTCGTAAGCACGTCTTTGTGCTTCCCCGTGTTCATGTGCGATGCCACTCGAACAGACGGCGAGCCTGGAAACTACATCGGCTTGCCAAGGGCATAACTGTGGCAAGATCGGCATAGCCGTCAAAGTAGGCAAAATGATCCTGCCCGTTATCGCCGGGCAACCCACGGAGTCACACGGGGAGGGGCTATGAACGCCGCGCATTTGCGCCACCAGGCGTCGCTTTATGGCTCCGTTATCGGCCCATTAAATCATATACGACCATGCCGCTGGGGCAACACGCCCGTGCGGGCGATTGCCATTGGCTGCATCCACGTCCGCCAGCATCACTCGCTATGCCGCCAGGCGCCCCGGCGTCGGCCGTGGCGGAACCATACGCGAGATGTGCCGGCCCGCGAAAGATCGGCGGCCGTCGCCTTGTACCGGACATGGAACCTGGTGAGACCCCTGCCCGACCGGCTCGGATCCCACAGACATGACAGGCGAACGGTTTCCGGTGAAACCGCTTGATGCCGCCCTGCAGGTCGCGTAACGTGCCCTGAACGCAACGCTTCCCGGCTGCGGAAGGCGCGATCCGAATCTCGGGCCAATGCCCGATTGCATGGAGCAACGACGTGGGCTTCCCTGATCTGCAGACCTTTGTGGGTGAACTGGAGAAGCGCGGCCAGCTTCGCCGTGTGACGGCCGAGGTCGATCCGATCCTCGAGGTCAGCGCGATCGCCGACCGCATCATGAAAGCGCCATGCCCGGAGGGGCCCGCCGGCGCACCGCCGACCGACCCCGTGCACGGCGCACGAGGCGGCATCGCCCTGCTGTTCGAGAACGTCAAGGGCTCGCGCATCCCCGTGCTGATCAACGCCTTCGGCAGCTACGCGCGAGTTCGACTGGCGCTCGGCTGCGACGATCTTGAGACACTGGCGGGCCGCGTGCAGCAAATCATCAAGCCCGAGGTGCCGACGTCGCTGCTGGACAAGATGAAGAAAATCCCGGAGTTGGTGAAGCTGGCGAGCTTCCCGCCGAAGATCGTCAAACGCGGGATCTGCCAGGAGGTCGTCCACACCGACGACGCGAGCCTGCTCGATCTCCCGATCATCCAGTGCTGGCCGCGTGACGGCGAACTCGACCCGTCGCTCATCGCGGACCGCATCCTGCCGACGGGCACGACGCTGCCCGCCGACACGCCGCGCGGCACGGGCCGGTTCATCACGCTCGCCGGCATCTACACGAAGCACCCGGAGACGGGCGACCGCAACGTCGGCATGTACCGCGTGCAGGTGTTCGGCGAGAGGCTGGCGGCCATGCACTGGCACATGCACCACGACGGGGCGCGGCACCACCGGGCCTGGGCGGCCCGGGGCGAGCGGATGCCGCTGGCGATCGTCCTGGGCGGCGAGTCGGTCCTGCCGTACGCTGCCACCTGCCCACTCCCGCCGACCGTGAGCGAACTGCTGTTTGCCGGGTTCCTCAACGACGGCGGGATCGACCTCGTGCCGTGCCGGACCATCCCGATGGAGGTGCCGGCCAACGCCGAAATCGTGATCGAAGGCTGGGTGGACCTGGGCGAGACGCTGATCGAAGGACCGTTCGGCGACCACACGGGGTTCTACTCCCTGGCCGACCGCTATCCCGCGTTCCGCGTGACGGCCATCACGCACCGGGCGAACCCGATCTACCCGGCGACGATCGTCGGCAAGCCGCCGATGGAGGACTACTACCTCGGCAAGGCGACGGAGCGGATTTTCCTGCCGCTGCTGCGGATGATCGTGCCGGACATCGTCGATTATCACCTGCCCCGATTTGGCGCGTTCCACAATTGTGCGTTCGTGAAGATCCGTAAGGAGTACCCTTACCAGGCCCGCCGGGTGATGCACGCGATCTGGGGCGCGGGGCAGATGTCGTTCACAAAGTTCATCATCGTGGTGGACGAGCACGTCAACGTGCACGACGAGCAGGAGGTTCTGTTTCAGGTCGGGGCGAACGTCGATCCGCGCCGCGATACGGTGATCGTGGACGGTCCCCTCGACATCCTGGACCACGCGGCCCCGACCGAGGGCGCGGGCAGCAAGATGGGCATCGACGCCACACGGAAGTGGCCGGGCGAGGGCGCGGTTCGGCGCTGGCCGCCGGAAACGGAGATGTCGCGGGAGATCATCGACCGCGTCGAGAGGCGCTGGAGCGAGTACGGCCTGCTGGACAAGCCGGGCTCCAGCCCGCAAGATAGGTAGCTCGACACTCGACGCGGAGGACGGATGCAGACGGCAGACTGGCTGAATCTCGTACGGCAGGAACAGTGGGCGACCCTTGACGATCGGTGGATGACGGCCGTCGAAGACCCGGCGGCGGACCACGCTCCGTTGCTGGCGGTCCTCGAGGCCCTGGTCAAGGCCGGTCAGGGCCAGCGCGCCGCCGCCCTCGCGTGGATGTGGCTCTCGGCCATTCGTGAGCGTGCCGGCGCGCACGACGTCATCGAGCTTGCGAAGGAAATCATCGTCAACAGCGCCGGCAGCGACCAACTGCGTCTCGAGGTCGCCGAGATCTACAAGCAGGTCTACGCCGACCGGCCGGGGATTGAGGCCCTGATCGAGGCCTCGGGGCTGCTCGGCGGCAAGACGCCCCGACGTTCGCTCCGAACGCTCGACATCTGCCTGCAGGCCGTGCCCGGAGCGTGCCTGATGACCCGCACCGACGACCGGCCGGCGGAGGTCGTCGAGGCGGATCTCACCCGCGGGTCTTTCACGCTGCGCACGCGGCAGGGAACGATCCAACTGGACGCCGACCGCCTCGCCAGCGACTACAACCTCGCGGACCCCAATGACTTCCGCGTCCTCACGGAACTCCATCCGGAGCGGTTCGCCGCACTCCTGGCCGACGACCCGGCGGCCCTGGTAATCGGCATGCTCCGGTCGCACGGCGGCCGGATGGATGCCGACGACCTCAAGTACGCCCTCACACCCCGGCACCTTTCCGATGACGAATGGGCCAAATGGTGGTCGCGGGCGAGAACGGCGCTCAAGCGTCACCCCAACGTCCGCGTGGAAGGCCGAACGCCCGTCACGCTGATCTTCGACGAGGCCGGGTCGAGCCTGGACGACGAAATCGCCGCTCGCTGGAAGGCGGCCCGAACCGCCGAGGAACGCATCGCCACGATCGACTCGTACCTTCGCGAGTGCAGGTCGCGCAAGGCGCCGGTCAACAAGGACATGCTGGCGAAGTGGGCAGCGTCGGTGGCGACGAAGATGGCAGCCCACGCCGACCACCCGGCCGAGGCCATGCGGTCCGCCGTGGTGATCGAGCGGCTGCGGCAGACCGGCTGTGTGGACGCGTCGGGCCCGGCGCCGATTGAGCGGATCCTGGCAACCGCCGCGGACCCCGCCGGCGTTCTCCGCGAGTTTGCCGCGTCGGACCTGATCCACCTGATGCTCGACGCCGCCCAGACCGCCCTGCCCGACCGCTGGCAGGACGTCTTTCTGCGGATCCTCCCGTACGCCGCCCCGGACGTGTGCGACGACCTCGCAAAGCATCTGCTGGCCGCCGGCGCCCGCGAACCGCTCCAGGCGGTGATTCGGCAGATCCCCGGCCAGCCGTTCGAATACCTCCAGTCGATCCAGTGGCTCTGGCGCGGCCCGCAGAACCTCGAAGGCATCGAGGTTCCGCCGAAGGTCGAGCTGTTCGGGCGCATGATGACGATGCTCGCCGACCTCGCCCGCCGGGACGACACGCCCGCGGAAACGCTCAAGACCGCCCGTGCCGGCGTGCGGGCCGCGCTGACCATCCGCAAGAACGCCGTCTTCCGCGAAATGCTCGCGCCGCTCGAGCCGGAAATGGTCCAGACCATTCACCGCCAGGTCAGCCGCACGCCGGGCCTCAGCTCGGCCCTTGTGCACGACCTCAAGAAGATCATTCACGAGATGTTCCCGACGCTGTTCGAAAGGGAGCGCCTGGACCCGTGGGAAGATCCCGACGTCATCTACACGACCGAGCAGGGCCGCGCCAGGGCGGAGGGCGAACTCAACCACATCGTCAACGTCAAGATGCCGGAAAACGCCCGCGCCATCGGCGCCGCGGCCGCGCACGGCGACCTCAGCGAGAACTCCGAGTACAAGTTCGCCCTGGAGGAACGGGACCTGCTGCGGGCCCGCGTTGCCGTGATCCAGAACGATCTGTCCCGCGCACGAGTCATTGAGCCGTACATCATCCCGCAGGACCGCGTGGGCGTCGGAAGCCGCGTGAAGGTCCGCAGCACGGACGGCGCGTGCGAACGGGAAATGGTGTTCCTCGGCCCGTGGGATGCGGACATCGAGAAGCACATCTACAACTACCAGGCGCCCATGAGCCGCAAGTTAATGGGCCTCCGCGTGGGAGACACGGTTCAACTCGATCTGGACGGAACCCTCCGCGAGTTTCGCATCGAATCGGTGGCTGCCGTGATCTGAGCCGATTCACCGAGACGCCAGCGGATGGACGAACCTTCGCGGCGGCAAGCCGTCCCGGAGAAGCGCCCATGCGGCGATCAGGTGCCGGCTACGGCGTCGAGGTCGGCCTTGGTGAGCAGAGCGGCGTAGGGGATCCCGGCGGCGGCAAAGGCCTCGGCCGCGCCCTCCTGGCGGTCGATGACGGCGACGAGCTTCTCGACGACGGCCCCCGCCTCGGTGAGCGACCTGGCGACCTCGACGGCCTGGCCGCCGGTCGTCGCCACATCTTCGACGATGAGGACGACGTCGCCGGGCTCGACCTTGCCCTCGACGAGCTTGCTGGTGCCGTAGTCCTTTTTCTTGTTGCGGACGATGACGAAGGGCAGGCCCGAGACCAGCGACGTCGCCGCGGCGAGCGCGATCGCACCGAGTTCGGCGCCGGCGATCCGCTGCGTCTTCGGCGTGATGTGCCTGGCGAGGCGCTCGCCCAGTTCGCGGAGGATGGCGGGCTGGGTCTCGAAGAGATACTTGTCGAGGTAGTACTTGCTGCGCTTGCCCGAGCGGAGAAGGAAATCGCCCTCGAGGTAAGCCGCCCTCCGCACCGCCGCCGCAAGTTCTCGATCCGTCATGATGCACTCCTTCGCACCCGCACCGTGCGAGCGAGCGACATCCTACCACGATCGGCCCGACGCTCAAGCCGCCCGACACCCCCGCGCCTTGGTTTGCGGCGCAGCTGCCTTGGAGTGCGCCCGCCAACGGCGGCAATATGGCGCACCGCAAGTCCAAAGCGGCGTCGTTTGCCGCCGCAGTCCACGATGCCCGGCCCGGCCATACGTGGTGCCGACGCCCCACACGTGGCTGCCCACCCAGCGATTGGTCACCGGGTTGTACCGCCACGGGTCCCACGTCAGGTAGCCGGTGCCGATCTGCAGGAGCGCGCCCGGCCGGTCGTTGTAGCCGCCGCTGGTCATCACGTTCATGCCGGGGCCACCGCCGGAACCGCTCCAGTCCACCTGCGCCCCGGTCATCGGCTTGCCGTACCCACCGGCGACGGCAAAGGACTCCAGCCACCACGTCGCACCGATGTAGACGTTGGCCAGGTTCTCGTCGTCGCGCGTACCCCACCTGCCGTCGGGACCCGGGCCGGGGCCGGCGTTCGGCCCCAGGAACAGACTGCAATTGAAGCCCCCGAGCCCCCGGTTGTCGCCCGCCACGCATACGCTGATCTTCCACTCGACTGCGGTGCCGGCGGTCACCGTCTGGTCCGCCTGCGGGCTCCGCAGGTCAAAACGCACATCGACGTCGCCGTCATCGTCGTAGTCGAGGCAGGCGCAGTCGACGCATGCCTGCGGCCATGCACTCCCGCCGTTGTAGCAGCTTGCGAAAATGGTGTAGTCGTCCAAATCGACGTCCTGATCGGCGTCGACGTCCTGCGGCGGAACGTTGCATGGGAGGAAGGCGGCCATCTTGCGGCCGTAGTTGGCGTACACGACCCCGTTGTGGGCCACCACGCCCTGAAGCCGCGTGAAGTTCGAGAGCCAGTCTTCCGTAGCCGGGCTGGATTGCAGGTTCGAGCAGTCCGGACCTGTATAGTAGGACTGGAAGAGTGCGAAGTCTACCAGATCCACATCCTCATCGCCATCGAGATCGGCGTCCACCGGGGTGCATCCGCCGATCGGTGGCGTCAGGCAGCCCTCTGGAGGGGCCGGGAGGCC
>CAZUAI010000025.1:0-64808 GCA_964617875.1 uncultured Planctomycetales bacterium
GAACCCTACGATCCGCCGCGTAAGCCTGTCGAAATATGCAACGCTGGGGTGTACTACTGCTTCGATGCATCGGGCCGGGATGTTGAGGCCGTCGTGGCCGAAGTGACCAACACACCCTGGTTGGAGCGGCACTGGTACGTGTTGTGGGAGGGCAATCGCGCCGGGCGGCCCGGTCAACTCCGGTTCCGTCATCCCAAGGCTTTTCACGTGTCGCCGTTTCTGGAAATGGACCTGGAGTACGATTGGCGCCTGAACCGGCCGGGCCAACGCATCAGCGTCTGCATCGACACCCGCCGAGCGGAGCAGCGCCTGTTTGACGTGACCATGGTGCTCACGCGGCGGGAGTTGCGTCGCCGGTCGATGGTCGGCGTACTGCTGCGTCACCCGTGGATGACGCTGCGCGTAAGCCAGGCCATCTACTGGCAGGCGGCGCGGCTTTGGTGGGGGAAATGCCCGTTCTTTGCCCATCCCAAGCACCGCGCCGGATTGAAGGGCAACAGACCATGAGCCACACCGCCGTCGACGCTCAAGGAGAAGCAGTGCCGCCCGGGAGATTGTGCAGCGGGATCCTTCGCCGCATGGTGTGGCGGCGGCTGGACAACCTCGCGGCCGGTCGGATCGTAGTCGAGGATGACGGCCGTCGCCGCGCCTTTGGCTCGTCCGGCAACGACGGCCTCACGGCCACGGTTCGGGTCCGCGATGCCCGCTTCTACCGGCATCTGGTTTTCGGCGGCAGTCTGGGGGCTGCCGAGGCGTACATCCGCGGCGATTGGGACTGCGACGATCTGGTGGGCCTGGTGCGGATCTTCTGCCGTAATGCCGACGTGGCTTCGAACCTGGAGCGCGGCCCGGCGCGGCTGCTCAGCCCGTTGCAGACGGTCGCCCATCGCCTGAAACGCAACACCAGGTCAGGAAGCCGCCGGAACATCATCGCCCATTATGACCTGGGCAACGAATTCTTCTCCCTCTTTCTCGATGAGACAATGGCCTATTCCTGCGCGATCTTCCCGCGGGCCGACAGCACGCTCCATGAGGCATCCGTGGCCAAGTTCGATCGCATCTGCCGAAAGCTGGAGTTGACGGCGGACGACCACGTGCTGGAGATCGGCTCGGGCTGGGGCGGATTCGCGATCCACGCAGCACAGCAGTACGGCTGCCGTGTCACCACCACCACGATTTCCCCGCGACAATACGAGTACGCGCGCAGGCAGGTCGAAGCCCTGGACCTGGCCGAGAGGGTCACGGTGCTGTGCGAGGACTATCGTTCGCTCACCGGGACCTACGACAAGCTCGTCTCGATCGAGATGATCGAGGCCGTGGGACATGAGTACCTTGACACGTACTTCCGCGTCTGCTCCGATCGCCTGAAACCCGACGGCACGATGCTTCTGCAGGCCATCGTCATCCCCGACCAGCGATATGATCGTTACCGGCGGTCGGCGGACTTCATTCAAAGGTACATCTTCCCGGGCGGCTGCCTTCCTTCGATCGGGGCGATCTGCCGGTCGCTGGGCCGCGTCACCGATCTTCGCCTCTTCCATCTGGAAGATATCACGCCGCACTACGCGGAAACACTCGCGGAATGGCGGCGGCGATTCACGGCAAACCGCCAGCGGATCGCCGAACTGGGCTTCTCCGAGGAGTTCCGGCGGACGTGGGAGTACTACTTCTGCTACTGCGAAGGCGGGTTTCGCGAGCGGGCGATCGGCGATGTGCAGATCCTGTTGACCAAGCCGGAATGCCGGCGATCGACGCCCGCTGCTCCGCTCCGTGACGCGTGAGGCCGGCCTGCCGCGTTCAACGCAGCCAACGTCCCGCGAAGTATGCGATGCAACTCACCGACGCGGAAAGGACGGCGCCCCACGCCAGGTCCACGACCGTGACGATCCACGGCCAGTTTCGGACGGTCGCCAGATTGGTCAGGTCGTAGGTGGCGTACGTGACCAGGCCGAAGAAGGCGCCCAGCAGCAGGGCCCTGCGCGGCGAGCCGGCCTGGATGCCCGGCGCGGCCGCGAACACGAGCAGGCCGGCTACGAAAAGCAGGTAGAAGACGAAGGCTGCCCACCAGTTGGGCCGGTCGCTCAGCAGGAAACCCAGGTGCTTGCCGTAGAATCCGCGGGCCACGAACGCCAACCAGACGAAGTCGATCGCCAGGAAACCGGCAAACGCACATGCGTACAGCTTGAGGTAGTAGAGAATCATGGGTATTGCCTTGCAACGCGCAGCAACGGATCAGGACCGACCGGCATCCTCCGCTCGTTTGCAGAACCGGTAGTGGGAGACGAACCACTCGCTTCCGCCATGGTAGGCGAAAAGCTCCGCACAGGCCATGAAGAACATGCGCCAGCGCTGCAATTGACGAGCGCCCTCCCTGGAGCCGAGTGCGGCCTTGAACAGGTCGAGCAGATCCGTCCGCTGCCGGTCGCATCGGACGAGGCAGGCCTCCAGCGTCCGGGCATAGTGAGTTCCCGAGATCCGCCATCGGTCCTCCAGCACCAGGTCGCGCTGAAAGTGCAGAAGCAAGTCGTCGGACGGCATGATGCCGCCGGTGAAGAAGTGTCGTCCCATCCAGTTCGAAGCCCCTTCGGTCTCAAACGGATAGGCGAACCGGGCGTGGCAGAAGATATGCACCATCAGCTTGCCGCCCGGCGTCAGCCAGCCGGCGATGCGCCGCAGCAACTCCTCGTGGTTGCGGACATGCTCGAACATCTCCACGGACACCACCCGGTCGAAACGCCGCTCGGTCGCGAAGTCGGCCACGTTTGCCGTAACCACCTCGACACCGCCGAGGCCCGGCTCACGGCAACGCGACTCGATGAACGCGCGCTGGGTCCGCGAGTTCGAAACCGCCAGGACCCGGCACCGCGGGAACTGCCGGGCGATCCACAGACACAGCGAGCCCCATCCGCAGCCGAGTTCCAGGACGTTCATGCCGTCCTCGATCTGTGCCCGCCGGCAGAACAGGTCGAGCATCGCGTCTTCGGCTTCCGGCAACGTCGTGTCCGGGCGGGGCCACAGGCAGGCGCTGTACTTCAGCCGGGGACCGAGAACCCGTTGGAAGAACTCGGCCGGCACCTCGTAGTGCTGCACGTTGGCCGCATCCGTGGCAACGGCGATTGGGCTGCGGCGCAGCTCCGCCACAAACTGCCGAAGAGGCTCGCCCGGCGAACGGAACTCCTTCAGCGATTCTTCGCGAAGACGCGTGGCAAGCAGCCGGCGGATTCCCATGCGGATCAGCCGGTCGGGCAGAATCGCGCGTTCAGCCAGATCGATGAGGTCCATCAGGTGTCGCCGCCTTTCCTCGGGAACCAGGGAATGAAGACACTGGTGGTGCGCTGGTACTCGCGATACTCGTCGCCGCGGCTGGCCAGGGCCTGGGCTTCGGTCGGCGGGATGCCGGTCACCTTGAAGAGGAAGAACAGCATGACCGCCGGGGCCGGTAGCGTCGCCCACCCATGATCGGCCCCGAAGGCCAGCGCCACATACGACCACCAGTGGAGCCACTCGAAGAAGTAGTTCGGGTGCCGCGAGTATCGCCACCAGCCGTCACGGCAGGTCTTCCCGCGGTTTTCCGGCCGCCTCCGGAAGCGGGCGAGCTGGCGGTCGGCCAGGACCGTGTTCCCGACGCTGACGACCCAGATCAACACACCGGCCACATCCCAGACCGTCCATTGCGGCGCGGAGCGGTGAGCGACGATCAGGATCGGCAGGGCAAAGAACACGTCGAGCAGGGCCTGGGCCTGGAAGAAGAAGAACAGGTTTCGATCTGCTGCCGGCCCCCATCGTTCCCGCAGCGAGCGGTAGCGGCCCTCTTCGGTGTGTCCAAGAACACGATCCGCCAGGAGGTAGATCGCCAACCGGGCCGACCACGCACCGATGAGCAGGCCGACGAGGATGCGGCGGTTCAGCCACCCGTCGGCGGTTGCCGCGAAGAGGACACCCAGAACACCAACGCCGGCGGCCCAGCCGACGTCCACGATGCCGGCGTTGCGCGTCCTCCGTTGGACAAGCCAGAGGACAATCATCATCAACGCAGCGATGAACCACCCCAGCAGCAGTTGCGTGCCGATTGCCGGCGACACGATGATGAATCTCCGTCCCCCGCGGCCGCCCCGCTCAGCGTTCAGAGTCGCTCGCGCGGCCCGTGACCGCCGCCGTATGCCGCGGATTTCCGACCGGTTGCGCCCGGAGAGGCCCCGGAAGGAGTTCCGGCGAACGCTCATCGGCGCTCGCCGACGGACAGGCGGCCCGCGGAATCACATACGAACACCGCAACGCCGTGCGGTACTCACCCGGGTCGGCGGCCTCGTTGATCTCATAGAACGTGGGCGGCTCGTAGGTCCACCCGGCGGCAAGCCGCCGCTCTTCCCGGCGGATCTTCCATGCAACGTAGGGACCTCCCAGCAACGCCGACCATCGCGACCGCCATCCAAACTCGCGGTTGACGTCCCGCAGGAGTCGCGTCATCCGGGCGTGCATGGCCCTGTTGCTCCGATAGTAGCTTCTCGTCCCGGCGATGACGGCGGAAAAGGTGGTCGCCATCCGGTCTGCCTCCAGCGCGAAACGCCGCCGGATCCGCCGATCCGGGTGGTTCTTGTAGCGTTGCCAGCCGCGAAGGGTCGTCCGCAGCACCCGCAGCATGCTCGGGCCGTTGACCTCAAAGTCGCGACGAAACGCCTGCAGCAGCAGTTCCGATTCCATCCCCGCGGGGATATGGGCATGGCGGTAGTTGAACCGGAACTGCCCGTGCGTATCGGGTGTCGGGCATTCCGCCTCATCGAGCAGGCGGCCCTGCGACGCAACCTCGGCGTGCAGCGGCGTGCCGGGCAGAGGCATGTAGAGCATGAACTGGTGAAAATCGGCGTCGTGCCGGACCGCGTACTCGATCACGTCGCCGATGTTGTCGGGGGTGTGGTTCTCCAGGCCGATGATGGTCGAGCCGAGCACGCGGATTCCGTGCGATTGCAGCCGCCGAACCAGGTCGAAGGTGTCGATCCCGTGGAGCTTGGCATACCGGCTGTTCTCCCCCTCGATGCCCATCCAGACCCAGGAGATGCCAAGGCCGACGAGCTGATCCATGGAATAGGAACCGATGACACCGGCCGAACTGAAGACATAGAGGATCCAGGACTTGTCGTGCCGCTCCATCAGGTCCAGCAACCGCAGGGCCCGCGGCCGGTGGAACAGGAAGTTCTCGTCCATGACGAAGAAGGATTGCGTGCCCCGCAACTGCTCGATCCGGCACATGATGTCGAACAGCTCGTCGCCGGTCCGGTAGAAATCCACGAACTTTCCCTTGCCCCCGAACATCGCCGAGGTGGCGCAAAAATTGCACCCGACGGGGCAACCGACTGACGGGATCAGTGTGGCGGCGACGTCGGCCGGCTTCTCCCCGACGGCAATCCCGAAACAACGGGTTCCGATCCGGGTGGGAATCACGGGGTGGCGAATCGGTCGATTCGGGTCTTCGCCCAGAAACCGTCGAAACCACCGGACCCCTTCGCCGCGGACGACCCAGTCCGCATCGATCCGGCTTTCCAGATCGGCAATCTTGGCGATGTGCCCGCCGACGACAATCACGGCAGCGGGCTGATGCTGCCGGATCAGCTCGCACATGCGCCGCACCTTCAGCAGGTTGGTCGTGATGCTGCTGATACCAATGATGTCGTAGCGGTGGTCGCGGATCTCCTGCACGAAGCGATCCAGCGTCGGGAAGTCGAGCAGCGCGCAGGGAGCGGAGATATTGGCCTGAATGAGCATCAGGCCCCAGGACCGGTGGAACATCCGCAGCGAGAACGGCCCCTCGACGCGCGTCACCTGGTTGTGGCACAGCTCCATCGGGTTGATCGCCCGGCTGCCGTATTCGTCGTTTCGGGCGTAGGGGCCGAAGACGCCGGTCAACAGCACTCTGGACGCGGTGCCGAGCGGATGCACGTTGACGAGCCGCGAGGCAGAATGGTGTAAAACGCCGCGGCCGTCGAGGGATTCCATGATCGGTCACCTGCCCTGCTGCATGTCCGGTCGATCCCCGGTAGGATAGTCGCAGGCGCACTCGGCCGCAACCCGGCGATGCGTCATGGTCTGTTCTTCACGGGCGGCCTATACTCGGGCAGTCTGGCGATCGTTGCGTTGTCCCGGCGGACTGCTTCCGCGAAGGACCTGGAGCCAATCATGAGCTATCAGCATACCTGCGAACCGGGCGGAGCGGGGCAGTGGGCGTCGCTTGTGCTGCGCCTGGCGGTGGGGTCGTTGTTTTTCGCAGCGGCGGTGCGGAAGCTCCAGGGGGGCGCCGAGACGATCCAGAAGACCGTCCGCTTCTTCCAGACGACGTTTGAGAACACATGGCTGCCGGCCGGGCTGGTGAACCTCCATGCGTACGCCACGCCCTTTGTCGAGGCGCTGATCGTGCTCTGGCTGATCAGCGGCTTTCGCCTTACGGCGGCGTGGGTGTTCACGGCCCTGTTCACGACATCACTGGCGTTCGGCATGTCGGTGGCGGGCAAGTTCGACACGGCGGCGGACAACTACACCTATGTCCTGATCTGCTGCGCGGGCCTGCTGGTCAGCCGCTACGACCGCTGGCGGTTGGATGCCCTGTGGAGTCGGTCGCCGGGACCACGACCGCAATGACGGTGCCGAAGGCCCTGCGGGGACCGCCACCGTGAACGGCGATCCGCGGCTCCAGCCTGCCGGGCGGCAGGTCAGGCGGGAGAGACGATGCCCGTCCCCGAGAACGTTTCGAGCGCCGCAGACGTGATTCCAGGCGCCATCGCATGGCCGCCCGGGTACCGCACATGAGAGTCATCCTCTATCAAGGCGCTGTCCTCGTCCTCTGCATCGCGGTCTGCTTCGCCGCAGCGGCGATCGGCGCGGCGTTCACGAACCCGAACGTGCCGGGCTGGTACGCAAACCTCGACAAGCCGGCATGGACCCCCCCGAACCGGGTGTTCGGGCCGGTCTGGTCGTTCCTGTACCTCCTGATGGGCATCAGCGCCTGGCAGGTGTGGCGCCGGACCGGGCTCCGCGCGGCCGCTGTGCCGCTCGCCCTGTTCGGCATCCAGCTTCTCCTCAACGCGGCGTGGTCGGGGCTGTTCTTCGGTTTGCGAAGTCCCGGGGCCGCGCTGATCGATATCCTTCTGTTGTGGTGCGCGATCCTGGCGACGATGGTCGCATTCCGGCGGCGATCCGCGCTCGCGGGATGGCTGATGCTCCCGTACCTCGCGTGGGTGAGTTTCGCCGTGGCGCTCAATGTGGCGATCTGGAACCTGAATCGGTGACGCCGCACCTGCGCATTCGATGTCCGGCCTGTAATGGTGCCGCATGAGCATGCAACGACGCCCGAACCGAACAACGAGGAGTTCGCCGCTTCCGGGAATCATGGCGCTGACCACCGCCTGCCTGCTGTCCCCCTGCCTGGGACATGCGCAGGAGAAAGTCACCACAAGACGGATCGCCAAGGTATTCGGACAGGCCCACGAGTGGGACCGGCGGGCGGGCATTCGCGTGGTCAACAACGGTCCGGGACGTATTGTCGGCACCGACCTGGGGGCCATGACCCTCTATCAGGGCAAGCTGTGGTTCAACCTGGGGGACACACATATCGAAGGCGAGGGGCTGGACCCCGGCAAGGAGATGAATTTCCTGGTGGCCTGCTCCTCGCAGAAATCCGGGTTTGCCGACGGAATCCGCATCGATGGGTTTCTCAACTCCACGGACAGGCCAAGGACGGCCCTGGCCCCCAGGCCCGCCTACCCGATCCCCAATGCCATGTTTACCGTCAGGGAACGCGGGCGTGAACACATGTTCGCCCACTACATGGAAGTCGCGGAGGTGGAGGGGCACGATCATCACATCTTCGTTTCCCGCATCGCCCGATACGAGGATAAGCCCGGAATCTTCAGGCCCTATAAACCAGAGGTCTACCGATGGACCGGAGCGGGCGCACCCGAAGCGCACTTTCACTTCGGGATGGCTTCGTTCCGGGTCGATGTCCGCGACGGCTTCGTCTACATGCTGGGCAGTCCGTCCGGCCGGTTCGGCGGCGTCAAGCTGGCCAGGATTCCTCTGGCGAGCTTCGTCGCCCCCGAAGAAGCCCGACCCTGGGAGTATTTCGTGGGACGGGCGGGCTGGTCCCCCCCGACCCTCGACGAGCGCATCATCAATCAGGCCGTCTGGCTGATTCCGCCCAAGGATCAGAAATGGAGTCTCGCCAGGAACTACGATCGCCTGTCCCGCGACGCGCAGGAACCGCTCATCACCATCGCGGAGTTCTGCCTGGTCTACAACCCCCACCTGGAGCATTTTTTGCTGATCACCGGCCGGCCGGCGCCGGCCACGGCGGGCGGCGGCGTCTGGTATTACACCGCGCCAAAGATCACCGGGCCGTGGAGCAGGGAAAAACTCCTGATGCCCAACAGCACGGACGGGGGTCTGAAATGGACTTTCTACGGAACGTACACGACGGATGCGCTTCTCCAGGACGGCGGCAGGCTGATGTACTTCGTGGCCACCACCTGGGAACCCTATGGCGTTTATCTCTACGAGGCAACATTTCTGCGAGGCCCGGCGCCATCGCGGTGAGGCCGGCTGACGGCGGTCTGATCGTGCTGCTCTGCGAGAAAACGGCGCAGGGGCCGCAGAGACCTGAGCATTGCGGCGGAGGGTCACGAAACCCGGCAGCGCCCGGAATCACAAGCGCCGGACCGTCCGGTCAGACGAAGGCGGTTTCGGGCAAACCAGGCGTAGGCCGCATCGGAGAGCGACTTCAGGCCCGGCCATCGAGTCGGTGCCAACAGCCAGCCGAGGCCAACGGCATCGTACGCCCGGCGAAAGACCTCCATGCCCCTGACCAGCGTTCCGTCCGGCAGAACGCCGTGGATCTGCCCCATCAGTTCCTGCATGGAGACGCCGAGCCCCGTCGGATCGAAGCCGCCGGCAGTGATGTCTTCGATCACGAGCCGGTTTCGCCCACGGTCGAGCCACGCCAGTATACGGCCTTCCCGCCTGCACAGGGGGCACTCACCGTCGATCAGAACCGTGAACGGGCCTTTGTCCATCTCCGGCCAACCCGACTGGGCGACAAACCTTCCCGGCACGCAACCGCGAGATTATAGTCCGCAACCACGCGGTCGCCCTGCCCCGAATCACCGGTCTGCCGCCGAGCGGGTTGTCCGGGCCGTACGGCGGGCCTATCATCGGCCGTCTTCGCGGATCCCGTGCTTGAGAGATCCGACCGCGGGGAGCCGACGTGAAACGCAAACGTGACATTCCGGGCCGCCTGGTCGTCGCGGGTCTGGGTCTTGCGGTAATGGCGGGATGCGGCTCCCAACACAACCGCGGATCCGGAAAGGAGCGTGACGCCGTGCCATCGACTTCGTCCGCTCCGGCGCTGCCGGAGCGAAGCGACCTGATCCCCGTGGGCGGGGCGGCGCCGGACTTCGAAGCGACGGACCATCAGGGCCGCCGCGTGCGCCTCGGCGAGATCCTGAAGGACGGCCGGGCGGTGCTGGTGTTCTACCCTAAGGACAACACGCCGGTGTGCACCCAGCAGCTCTGTGCTCTGCGCGACGACTGGTCGAAGTTCCAGGAACGCAAGGTCGCCGTGCTGGGCATCAACCCGGCGGACAAGGACTCCCACGCCGCCTTCGCCACGAAACACGGCTTTCCGTTCCCCGTGCTGGTCGATCAGGATTCGCGCATCGCCGCGGCCTATGGGGCAGGCGGCATGCTGTTCACCAAGCGCACCGTGTACGTGATTGATCGCGACGGCAAGGTCCTGCTCGCCGAGCGCGGCGTCGTGCCGCACGACCGGATCTTCGCCGCTCTCGATCGTCCGTAGCCGGGCCGCCCGGCGGGAGCGGTCGGGCTCCGAATGCCCCCTGCCGGGACTTCACACAACGGGCTCGCGATTCTCCTGGGCCCTTCGGTACGCGCCCAGCTGGACGTACTCGCGAGGAAACAGCAGGTCGAGCGTCCAGTCGAGCGCAATCCGGGCCTTGCGCGGCCAACCGGGCATCTTCATGAGGTATACCGTGCGGTAGAGGAACCACGCCGGGAAACCGGAAAGCCGGATGCCGAACACGCTCGCCACACCGGTGCGACATCCGAGGGCGGCCAGCGCGCCGCGAAACACGATGTCGCAGGGGCGCGTCGGGGAGCCGCGCAACACCCGCACGAGGTTGTCCGCCAGCTGCATCCCCTGGCGAACCGCGTGCTGCGCCGTGGCGGGGTACGGCCGGCCGTCCGGATCGGGGTTGACGGCACAATCCCCGATGGCCCAGACGTTTCCATGGCCGGCCACACGCAAGTCGCGCTCGCAAAGGATGTACCCCCGAGCGTCGAGGGGCAGGTCCAATTGGCGGATGATCGGGCTCGGGGCGATGCCGGCGCACCAGATCACCGTCCGCGTCGCCAGGCGATCGCCCGAGCTGAGCGTCACGCCGTCCGAATCGACGGCGACAGCCGACGTGCCGAGCCGGACGTCGATCCCGCGCCGCGTCATATGCTCTCGGGCGAACTCCGAGAGACCGGGATCCAGCGCCGGAAGAATGCGGCCGCCCTGTTCGATCAGGGTGACCGAGCACTCGGCTGGATCCACATTCCTGTATGCCCGGCTGGCCTCGCGGAGAAAGACGTGAAACTCGCCCGCCACTTCCGCCCCCGTGAAGCTGCCGCCGACAACGACGAAGTGGAGCAGCTTCCTCCGCGTCTCCGGATCGGCCGTGGCGTCCGCTTGCTCAAGGAGCTGGATCGCCCGGTCCCGCAGTGCCACGGCGTCGGACAGGCTTTTCATCTCCCATCCCCATTGATGGAGCCCGGGCACGTCCGGCAGGAGCGTGATACTGCCGAGGGCGAGGACCAGATGGTCGTACGGTTCCTCGCGAACGACATCCTCTCCGGGAACGCGGTGAACGACGATTCGCCTCTTCAGGTCGACGGCCGCAATCTCGCCCATGCGAAACCGGGTTCGCCTCAGGAAGCTCCGGATCCCCACCACCGCGTGGCGCGGCTGCAGGCTGCCCGTCCCGGCCTCAACGAGCAACGGGTAAAAGACGAAAAAGTTGTTCCGGTCGATCACCAGGCTCTCTGCCGCGCCGGGCCGCAACCGGCGCTCGAGGCGCTGCGCGCAGTAGGCCCCGCCGAAACCCCCGCCCAGGATGACGATTCGCGGGATGCTCATCGGCCCAGATGATAGAGCCCGCGGTCCGGTCTGCAAAAGCCCGCCCCCGTCGCCACGGGTGCATCCGCGAAACCGCATGGACCCCATTGCTGCGCGAGTATCGCGTGGATCCGGTGGCCGGTCGTGGCGCGTCTGCTCATCGCTTGATCTACCGGGCTGGGGAAGCCTCCTCATCATCGATTCGCACGTCGGAACGACACCACCCGAACGCGCGCGCGTCATCGATTCCCTCCGGGGCGAAGAACACCTCGGATTCCGAACTCCCGGCGACGTCGATTCGCCCAGGCGCAAACAGCCGCACGTTCCTCAGCCGTCATGCGATCGACATGTTGTAGCACCATACTCATTCGGCGGTTGCCGCGGAATCGCTGCCGCTTTCGGATCAGGAAGTCCCAGTAGAACGTGGTGAAGGGGCACGCCGCCACGCCGACGCGCCTCGACGGATCAAAGGGGCAGTTGCGGCAGTAGTTGCTCTGCCGTTCGATGTACCTGCCGCTGGCCGCGTAGGGCTTCGTGCCGACCACGCCGCCGTCGGCATGCATGACCATGCCCAGCGTATTGGGCAGCGTCACCCAATCTACGGCGTCAACGTACATCGCGAGGTACCAGTCGCTGATCAGACGGGGATCCACGCCGGCAATGAGGGCGAAGTTGCCGGTCACCATCAACCGCTGGATGTGATGCCCGTAACCCAAGGCCAGGACCTGGCTGATGGCCTGCCGCATGCAGACCATGTCCGTCTGCCCCGTCCAGTAGAACTCCGGCAGCGTTCCGTGCTCGTCCAACCCGTTCCGCAACGCATACGCCGGTCCCTCATGCCAATAGATGCCGCGGATGAACTCGCGCCAGCCTATGATCTGCCGAAGGAATCCCTCGACCGAATTCAGCGGAGCCCGGCCCGTTTCAAATGCCGCAAGCGCCTTGCCGATGCACTCGCGGGGATCGAGCAGCTTCAGGTTGAGCGGCGCCGAGAGCAGAGAGTGGTAAAGAAACGGTTCATCGGCCCACATCGCATCCTGGTAGGTACCGAACTCGACCAGCCGATTCTCCGTGAAGTCATCGAGAGCCCTCAGCGCCTGCGTACGCGTCACCGGCCATCGGAAGCTCTGGAGCGAGCCGGGGTGATCGGGGAATCGCTCCTCGACGATTCGAATCACGGTCTTTGTGATGCCATCCGGTCGAGGCGAGTAAGGCCTGGCCACCTTCGGCGCCCGTCTGAAGGCCTGCCGGTTTTCCTTGTCGAAGTTCCAGACGCCTCCTGTCGGCCGACCGTCCTTCTCCAGCAGCACGTTCAGCCGACGGCGCTGCTCGCGGTAGAATTGCTCCAGCAAGGGCCGTCGGCGGCCGGCCATCCAGGCGTCGAAATCCTCCAGATCGACCAGAAAGTGCCGGTCCGGCCGCATTTCCAGGGGGACTCCCGCTGCCTTCGTCGTCTCCTCGATCAGATTCTTGACCCGCCACTCGCCCGGATGCGTGCATAGAATGCGCTCCGGCTTGAGCTTGTGCACGGCGCGATCGATTTCGCCGCCGAACGAATGCGTGTTGTCCGGGTCTTCGAGACGAACGTAGATTACGCGATGGCCGCGCCGTGCCAGATCCTTCGCGAAATGCCGCATCGCGGAGAGGAACAGCACGGTCCGCTGCTTGTGGCTGGGAACGTGCGTCGATTCCCGGTCGACTTCCATCATCAGGATCGCGTCACGCGATGGATCGAGATTCGTGAGGACCTCTGCCTGCGCGCTCAGCTGGTCCCCCGGAATGATCACGAGCCGCCGGATACGCCCCCGAACCGCGGGCTGCGGCATCCAATCATGACTGCGACGGATCGGCTTCGATCTCATGGCTGTGTCGCCTGCAACAGGACAATGGCCAGGGCCCCGCGAGCCGCCCACGCAACGGTTCGGATCCAGTTGCTCCACACCAGCCGGCGGGCGGCATGACGGTCGAACCCACGGCCCAGCCGCTTGTGACACGGCACCTGGATGAGTGCGGTCGATGCCCAGATGACCACGAGGAGCAGCACCCCCAGCAGCGCCAGGCCGCGGCACGGGCGCCTCCACAGCAGAAACGCCAGGGCGATCGCGGCGGCGGCTTCGGCGATCATCAGGGGGGCCGCAACCCACGCGGTGCGCCGGACGTGTTCCTTCTCAAAACGAACGAATTCCGGCTCGCCGACCTGTACGAAAAGGGGATAGTGCACCAGTTGAACAAACCAGATCACACCCGCCATCATCATCGTGGACAGGGTGTGTATCGCGATGACAATCGTCATCATCGCCGCACCGTTGCTCCGTATCAGACGAGGCCGTGTCGGTCCCGGGTTTCAGAATCTCCGCGATCCGCCGGCGATCCTGCTGGCCGATTCCTCTCGGCCGTCTTCCTCTGCGGCACGGCAAATACCCTTCAGCATCCCCTGGAAAACGATGCCGTGCAACGGCAGCGCCGCATACCAGTACACCAGCCCGAACAGACCTCGTGGCTTGAAACGCGCTGTCTGGATAATGGTGCATCGCCGGTCTTCGTCGGGATGCGGCTGAATCGCGAATTCCAGCGACGCCTCGCCCGGAAGCTTCATTTCGGCACGAAGCTCCAGGCGGCGGTTGGGCTCGATTCCGGTCACGCGCCAGAAATCAAGAGCCTCTCCGAAGCCGACCGTTTCCGGGTTGCGCCGACCGCGTCTCAAGCCGGGCCCCCCCGCAAGCCTGTCGATCCAGCCGCGCAAGCGCCAAAGCCAATCCGCAGCGTAGTAGCCTCGCCCGCCGCCCATGCGACAGATCGCCCGGAAAGCAGCCTCGGCACCGGCATTGGCCCGGCGGGTGCGGCGATCAACGAACACCTTGCCGCCCGACCAGTCCGGGTCGCCCGGCAAGCGGCCGGCATCGGACCAGCTCGTCTCGATGGCATGCGTCCCCAGCCTTCCCAGCGCCGCGTCGATCGACTCGCGCACCGTCAGCAGTTTTTGCGGCATCAGTCGGTGGGCTTCGTTATCGCGACAGACGACTTGGTTGCGAAGGCCCTCGGCCAGAGGGCGCGCGATCCGGTGACTCAGCGGCGTGACCAGGTGGATCCAGAGTGAACTCAGCCGCGGCGTGAGCACGGGGACCGGAACGACCCAACGCCGGCGAAGGCCCAGCGCCTGCGCCATGGTCTGCAGGATCTCGCGATAGGTCATGATGTCCGGACCGCCGATGTCGAGAGTCCTGCCCACGGTCGCGGGCTCGTCGAGACAGGCGACCAGATAATGGAGAACGTTCCGGACCGCGATCGGTTGGGCTTCCGTCGATACCCATCGGGGGGTGATCATGATCGGCAGCCGCTCCACCAGGTACCGCAGAATTTCGAAGGAGGCGGAACCCGAGCCGATGATCATGGCCGCCCGAAACACGGTCACCGGCACGCGGCCCGAGGCCAGGGCTGCCTCAACCTCCCGCCGCGACGCGAGATGCTCGCTGAGCCTGTCGCCGGTCTCACCCAGACCTCCGAGGTAGATGATCCTCTCGAGGCCGGCGGCTTCCGCCGCCTCCGCAAAGCCTCTGGCCAGCGACCGGTCGCGTTCTCGATACTCGGGACCGGCCACCACCATGGAGTGCACGAGATAGTAGGCCGCGCTGCACCCGTCCATGGCCGCACGCAGTGCATTGCGGTCGCCAACGTCGCCTGGAAAGATTTCGACGTTCGCCCTTGCGGCCCATGGCCGATCGGCCAGCTTGCGGGGCTCCCGCGCGAGACATCGCACCCGATAGCCTGCCTCCAGGAGACGCGGCGCAAGACGCCCGCCGATGTAGCCCGTGGCACCTGTGACAAGCACCGGCCGCGAACGGGAAAACGCGTCCATGATGGTTTCGTCTCCGCTGTTCCGCCACCGTCGGGCGGCCATCATCGCGTCCCCACCGAGGATGGCGGCATCCGCTTCGCAAAGCCCCCCGAGACCACCCGACGGTGCCGGGGTACGCAGTGTGCGAGTCATTCGCCGGCACGCGCGGCATCCAGTCACGGCCCCAACCGGCCAACATCCGTTCCGATGGGTTCTCGCCTGAACTGCGGTTGACCCGCCAGTTGACCCAGGATAAGGAGGTCGCGTATCTCGGGGCAGCGCGCCGAGAAGACGACGGTCGATTCCTTCGCCCGGTTGCCGGTCCTGGTCGAGCCGACGGAGACCCACCTCAGCGACGACGTGGCCATTCTACGGATCCGGCAGTTCGGTGGCCAGAATCGCGTACACCGAGCGCTTTGCCGCCGAACCCGACAACAGCGGCGGAGCGTCCGGCAGGTAATATGCCCCGACAATGGGCGAGAAGAGCACGTCAGGGCAGCGGCATTCGAACCAAAAGGCTGGCGTATTGATCCCGCGCGACGGCGGCTGCGCGACCCAGTGGCGGGAAACCGGACGAACGACCCGAAGGCTGCGATGCCGCGGCCGGTTCCGATGCCGGCGAAGGTTCCGATGCCGGGGCCGGCCCCGAGGTGGGGGCGGTCTGCGTCGCGGCAGCTTCCGGGTCCTGGCAGAAGGCGTCCTCCAGTTGCTGCCGCCTCTCCGGCGACCAGCGACGGAGTTCCACGGTGCCCGGACGAGCGGCGTCCAGGTCGAGGGCGAGACGGCACTCCGCCGCGGCCATTCGCCTGACCTCGGCGATCTCGAAACCCTGCGGGGGCAGCAGATCGGCCAGCAGCGAGAGCATCTCCGCGAGCAGCAGGTGGTCCTGCGGCGATTGGGGGTAGCGGCTGACGGCGCCGCGTGCCGCCCCGATCGCCGCGTGCGCGTCGGCCAGGCCCCTGCACGCCTTCGCACGGAATGAGTGGGCGGTCGCCTTCGTTCGCTGGATGCCGATCTCCAGCGGATCCCGCTGTTCGGCGACCTGAAGGAGCCGGACGATCTCCTCGATCATCTTCGCCGGCCAGACAACAAACGCCGCCGCCGGAGCGTCCGTCGGCGCCGAGCAGAAGATCGACGGTTCGCCGGCCGGCGCCTCGATCCGGTGCAGCTCGCGCAGGAGCCACTCGGCCGCTTCCCGCGGCGCGGTCGCATCCAGCGGGTCCGCGGCGATCGCCTCGCGGTACGCGGCCATCGCCGCCGAGCGAACCGGGTCGATCATGCCGCGCGGCGATGCCGTAGCGCTCTCCTGGCGGGCCAGCCGTCGGGCTTCCTCGACGTTCCACTGCACACAGGCCGCGGGTCGCCACAGCCAGACCGCGTGCGCGACGAAGAGAACGGCGAAGGCCGCCGCCATGACCACCGCCGGCCGGACCGCGGCGGGCCGATCGGTCGGCCCTTCCGCAGGCGCCGCGTTCTGGTAGCGGACCGCCAGCGCCGCCGCCAGCACGGCGAACAGAACGGTCGCCGTAGCCGGATAGAAGACCGACACGTCGATCATGCCGTGCAGCAGAAACGCCAGCGCCCCGGCGAACAGAAGGAAGCCGGCGGCGGGCGCGATGGGGAGATCGGACCAGGCGAGCCGGTCGCTTTCGAGCATCGCCGCGACAAACGAGAGGCACCAGATGAGCAGGGGCACGCCGGCCGCGTAGCGGACGTAGTCAGTGGAATTGCCCCAGAGGCTCCAGACGCGGACAGCGAGCACGCCCGCCGCCAGCGAAAGGAGCCAGGGCCACGGTGAAAAGCGATCGGCGGCCGGGGGCCTCGCCTCCGGCGGCGGATCGGGCCGGGCCGGCGCCGTCATCGTCCAATGGAGCGAAACCCCGACCGCGAGCGCGACGAGGCCGGCCAGGCCGATCACGCCCCATTGGCAAAACGCGGAAAGCAGCCAGTTGTGCGGGTCCTGGATCTCCTCCGCCACGGCGATCGGTTTGTACCGCAGGTACACCTTGCCGAAGTTCTGCGCCCCGACGCCTGTCCAGAAGAAATCGCGAAGGAGCGGCTCCGTCGTTCGCCAGTAGTTCCAGCGGAATCCGAGAGAACTCCACGGCGACGAGTGCTTGGCCCCCACGACGACGGCCGCGCCGACAATCATCGCCAGCGCCCAGCCGGCGGCCCACCGGGCCGCCCATCGATCCCGAAACCGCGGCGAGACGAGCACCCAGCCGACGGCGAGCCCGGCGGTGAGCGCCCCCGCGAGCAGCGCGCCCCGGCTCCCTGTCATGACAATGGAGGCGAAGAGGAGGACCGCGAGAATCCCGGTGACCGCCGCGAACACGAGCCGGAACGGCGATGCCGGACCGCGCAGCTTGGCGGCCGCCAGCGCCGCCGCGACCCACGTCGAAAGCAGCAGAAAGCTGCCGGCGACGTTGGCATGCGCGAAGAACCCGCCCGCGTCGCGGGCCTCCAGGCGCTTTTCGTACAGCAGGACGCGGGCGTCGTCGAGCGGAACGCCCTGTTGCGCCCAGAAGGTCTCCCGGTTCTTCTGGTACTCGGCAATCGTCTCGGGGTATTCGAGAAACCGCTGCAAGGCACACTGGGCCGCGAACGTGACGGCGGTTGCGACGAGCACGGACAGCAGCAGCCGGATCTGCCACGGACGGCGGAGGAGCCGCACGAGCACGCCGCAGACGATGATCGCCGTGAGCCAGTCGCTCGAGGCGTTCAGCGCGATTCGCTTGCCGCTCGCCGCGCTGAGCGAGTTCAGCATGCCGAGGGCCAGGAGCATCGCCCCGAACAGGATCCCCGCGGACCGCCGGTTGTCGGCCCGGCCCGGGCCTTTTGCCCAGCCGATCGCCGCGAGCACCGCCGCCGCCAGGACGAGCAGGCTCATCGTAAGGGGCAGCACCGGCCCCGGACCGGAGGGAAGGCCGAGCGCGAGGCCGAAGGGGTCGATCCCGGAGTCGAACGTTTCACTGACCAGCGGGCGTGCGCCGATCACGATCAGGAGCAGGTAAAGGGCGACCGTCTCGAGGATTACGGCCAATCCCGCAGGCTCGACCTGCCTTGCCTGGTCGGCACGTCCTGCCGTAACCGCCTTCGTCGAGACCATAAGCGGGCAGTGTGCCACGACGAGCCGCCGGACGCAACCAATTGATCCACCGTGCTGTCCGGCGTTCCGTCCTTGCCTTGCGGCAGGCAGCGACCCGCTGCCGGCCACGTGGCGATGACCCGATCGTATTCCGCGCGGCTTTCAGGCGAGTCGTGCTTTCTAGGGTAGAAGTCCTTGCCGCCGAGGGTAACGACGGCTTGACCTGATGGCTTGTGCAAACGGTAGCTGGGATAGGTGTCCGGCATGAGCGACCTCCTGCGGCCGGATCCGGTAGACTACCGGATCTTCAGGCCACCGAAGCCGCACTTCCCGACACGGGAAGGTACGCTAACTCAAGCGTTCGGCGTGCGTTACAACACTAGCGGGGGCAGGATTCGAACCTGCGACCTCGAGGTTATGAGCCTCGCGAGCTGCCAGCTGCTCCACCCCGCAGCCACGTTCAGGCCCCCCTATTATCACCTGCCGTCGCGACCTGTCAAGCACCACGATCGATGGCCCCGCCACGCCCCGCGATCCGAAGCGGCACGCGATCGGCGAATCACCGATTCCACGAGGGCGGACTGCCGATAAACCAGTAGATTCTGACCCCGTTTCAGGAGTCGGATAGGCGTTGATGTCCGATAACTCGCGAACCAGGCTGGCCCTTGTGCTTGCGGCGACGCTGGCCGGCGGGGCCTCGACGGCCAGCGGTCAGGTTGCGCCACCGCCTTCCCCGCAGGCGGGTGTAAACGGCGCCGCGTTCGAGAATCTGCTCACGGGCGACCGACGACGACTCGCGGCGCAGTTCGATTTCAACGAGCGGCCGCTCGGCAACTACGAGTCGCTTCCCATGCGTTGGGAGCGGTACAGGGCGTGGGGCTATCCGCACTATCTCGCGGCCGGGTTCGACGAGACGGTGGGCCACGGAGCGCCGCCGAGCTTCCGGTTCGACCTGAACGGGGGCAGCGTCGCGTTTCTGTACGTCAGCCGCACGATCGAGGTCGTGCCGGCGAACGATTACGTCATCCTTGCTTGGGTCCGGACAGAAGGACTCCGCCGCGCGCGGGCCTGTATCAGCGCCGCCTACATGGACCGCACCGGCGCCGTGCTGGCGAACACCGAGGTCTTCAGCCGGCCCGTCGGCGGGACCGACAACGGCCCGTGGCACCGCCTGAAGATCGAGTTGCGCGCCGGCGTCCGCGAGGCGCGGTTCGTCGCCCTCGGCCTCTGGCTGACACAGCCGGGGGCAATCCCCGAGGGCGAGCGGGGCACGCCCGCCTCCGCCGACGACATCGAAGACATCCACGGCACCGCCTGGTTCGACGACATCGAAGTATACCGCGTTCCGCACGATTACCTGGAGACCGGGATGCCGGGCAACGTCTTCCCGCCGGGCCGGCCGCCCGTGCTGCTCGTCCGCGTGAGCGATCCCGACGGCACCGGCCTCGAGGCGACCCTCACGGTGCGCGATGCCGAGGGCGCGGAACTGCTGCGGCGCACCCTGCCGATCCGGCCCGTCCGCGCCGTCGAGCCGGATCGCATCGAACTCCCGGACCGCGGGCCCGGCCAGTATTCGGCCGAACTCTCCGTCTCCACATCGGCCGGCACGCTGGCCTCGCGGACGTTGCAGTTCGTCCGGCTCGGCGCGGGCGCCGCCCGCGGCGATCCGGCGCACAGGGCCGGCCGTGGGTTCGGGGTCGAGGTCGTGGACTTGCTCCAGACGCACATGCCGGACCAGTTGGCGCTGATCGAGCACCTCAATCCGGAGTGGGTGAAGGTGCCCGTATGGCACATGGCGTCCCTGGCTTCCTCCTCCGCCGCCGCCCGGGAGCCGGCCATCGACGCGCACCTGTCGCGGCTTGCCGCCGCCGGCCACGAACCCGTCGGCTGGATCGGCCGCGACCGCCCGCCAAGAACGATTCGGCGCGAGACGGGTACGCTGCTCGACCTGCTTGGCGGCCCGGCGGAGACGTGGCAACCCCGGCTGGCGTACACCTGGTCGCTCTATGCCGGATTGATCGGCTGGTGGCAGTTCGGGGACGAGGAAGACACCGAACTGGTCCGCGACCCGCGTCTGCCCGGCGTCATGACGGCAGTGCGCCAGCAGATGACGGGAATCCTGAACAATCCGGCCATCGTGATGCCGGCCGATCTTCTCGGCTCGCCGGGGCTCACGGACGGCGCCCCGGCGCCAGGTCCGGCGCAGGCCCTGGCGGCCTACCTGCCGTCGGACATCCCGCCCGAGAGGTTCTCGGAGTACTGGCCCCGATCCGGCTTGTCGAACGGATTTCGGCTGTGGCTCACGATCGAGCCGCTGCCGGTCGATCGCTACCCCCGCCTGGAACGTCTCACGGACCTGACCAAGCGGCTGATCCTCGCGAAGGCCAACAACGCCTCGGCGATCTTCCTTCGTCAGCCGTGGAGCGTGAGCGCGGCCGGCGGAGCGGCCCCGACCGAGGACTACGTCTTTTTCCGGACCGTCTCGGCGTCGCTGGAGGACTCGACCGGCATCGGCCGGCTCGCCATCGACGGCCGCGTGGAATGCCACGTCTTTGACCGTGGCGGGCGGGCCGTGATGGCCGTATGGGATGATTACGCACCACCGTCCGGCCGCATCTGCTGGATGTCGCTCGACGCGGGCGCCACGCAGACGGACCCGTGGGGCGGCGTGACCCGGCTCACCGCGGTCGGAGACGAGTATCCCGTCCGGATCGGCCGCATGCCCACGTTCGTGCAGCCGCTGCCCACGTGGATCGTCCGGCTTCGTCAGGGATTCGCGGTGACGCCGCCGCGCATCGAGGCGCGTCTCGCGCAGCACGAGCGAACGGTGCGGTTCGAGAACCCCCTCGCCGAGCCGATCAGCGGCGAGGTCCGGCTGGTAGCGCCCGCCGGATGGGAAATCCGTCCGTCGTCGTTTCGCTTCGCGCTGGCGCCGGGGCAGGTCCACGAGGAACGGGTGGCGCTCACGTTTTCGATCAACGAACCCGCGGGCACGAAGGTGATTCTGAGCGAGTTCGTCATCGACGCCGACCGCGTCCATCGGCTGCGTATCCCGGCGTGGCTCGAACTCGGCCTGGAAGGCATCGAGGTCGAGACGTTCACGCAGCGCACGGACGGGCGCGCCGTCATCCGCCAGACGGTGACGAACCGCACGGATGCGGCCGTGAGTTTCTACAGTCACCTCACCGCCGCCCAGCGCGAGCGCCAGACCCGCCTCATCGCGAATCTGCAGCCCGGCCAGACCGCCACGCGCGAATTCGTGCTCGAGAACGCCGCCGAACTGGCCGGCCGCCGCATGCGGCTCGCCCTGCAGGAGGTCGGCGGCTCGCGCGTGTGGAACTCCCTCCTCGATGTGCCGTGATTCCGCCGTGGCACCGTCGGCGCCGCAGGCAACGCACGAGCGAAGGGCCGGGTCAGTCGCGTATAAACAATACGTATCGGACAGCCAGCTTTCGCGAGGCGAGCGAGATCGTGTCCGGACGGCCCTCCCGGATCTCGAGTTCCACGTTTTCGACGGTGCCGGCCGGCAGCCCCCGGTCGTCGTAGAACTCGCACCGCATCTCCAGCGTCTTCTTGCCTTTGCGGCAGGTCATGACGAACCGGACGCTCATCTGACCGTCGGCCAGCGTGGCCACACGTTCCTGAAGGATTGCCACGCGTTCGGCCAGCTTGGCGTTTTCGAAGTACACGGTGCCGTGAGCCGACGAGGCGGCCAGCGACGGTCGGCGCGGATCGCGCGGCACCGGCGGCGGGGCCGACAGCCCGGACAGCGGGCGTGAAGAATCCTGAACGGGGCCGGCCAGCCTTGCGTCCCGGTCGGGCACACGAGTCCCCCCGCCTTCGATGGCGCGATCGCGGGCGGCCGTCGGTTTCTTCGAAGCGGCAGCGGCGACGGGGGAGCGACCGGCCTGGGGCGTGCCGGACCGGGCGGGGGCCGCGGGGGCTGCCTCCGTTGCAGCGCCGGGCGTGTTCTCCTTCGCCCTTGCCGGAGGCGCGGGGGGCTTCGCGCGCCGGCGGCTCTCCGATGGCGAAGCCTTCGCCACCGCGCCGGGGGTTGCCGCCGGGGCGGTCGCCGGCGGCGGCTGGGCCGCGACGGGGGTCGCGGGCCCCGGCACGGCACCGGAGTCGGCCGTGAAGACCGTTCGTCCGTTGCGCGGATTGACGAGTTCGAGCACGAGTCGGGAGTACCGCTTTCCGTCGGCGCCGCTCACCCCCCGCGGCTCCCACATCGCGCGCGTCCAGCACGGTGTCGGAGGGTTCCGGCTCCGCGGCCGCGGTCGGCACGAATCGAACACCCGCTTCGGCCTGCCGATTGATCGCGTCGCCGAGCAGCGCGCCGAGCGCGGTCGCGTCCTTTGCCGCAACATCCTCCAGTCCGACAAAGGTGGGGCCGCGCACGACGACGTTGTCGTTGGCGTGCGCCTTCGCCTTCCATGCGCCGACGGCGCGCGACAGCGCGGGCGCCGCGGCCTGGACCTGCTCCGCGGTCGGGGCGCCGAGGGGCCGAGGCGGCGCGGCCTGCCCGCCGCGAGACCCGGTCGTCGTCTCTCGCGACGAACTGCAACCGACCGCCGCCAGCAGCACGCTTCCTGCGACCATCCCGCGAAACATCAAGCGAAGCATCGCGTCATCTTCGCACGCCGTGGCGTTTCGTGCAAGCCTATTTCGTCCGCTTCTGGATGTCCTCGAACTCCCTGAACAGGTCGGGGCTCTTCTGCCGGAACTGCTCCGCGTTTTCGAACTCCATCCGGATCTCGGAGTTCGCGCGGCGGATGGTCACGGTGATCCTGCCGGACGCATCCACGGCGAAGGAGGTAAAACGCCTGTCCGTGTCGCCCGGACGTTCCCTTTCCGCAGAACTGCCGGGATCCTCGCGCTTCCCGACCCACTCGTCCAGCTTCTTGCGCAGTTTGTCGGGATCGACATACCTGTAGAGGTCGCGGTACTTGTCGATCTGTTCCCGGTATTTCCGCAGCGCCTCGCCCCACTCGCGCAGGCGATCCGGATTCGGGGGCTGGCCGGCGCCCGGCGGCGGCTCGTTGAAGAAGAACATGTGCGGCTCCAGGTCCGGTCGCTCGCCGAGATCCTCGAGGATGTAACCGGGGCCGTGCGGGTTCGGCCGCAGGATCTTGCCGCGGATGCTGAAGCTGTCGCGAATCATTTCTTCCGGGTGGCGCGGATGCTTGTACCGGATCCGGTCCGGCGGCGGCATCCGGTCGAGTATGACGCGAACGTCGCGCGGCCTGCCTTTGTGAATCAGGTCCAGGCGGACCTCGGTTCCCGGGCGCTTGCCGCGCAGGATCTCGCTGAACCTCGGGCACTCGGCGGGCACCCGCTCGCCGTCAAGCTTCAGGACCACGTCGTACTGGTCGATCCCGGCGCGATCGGCCGGGCTGTCCTGGGCGACGTTCTGCACCATCATCGCGGGCCCGTCCAGGTCCAGATGCGCCGCAAGCGACCGCGGCACCGGGCCGATCTGCACGCCCAGCCAGCCGGCATCCCCATCGGGCGGATCCGGCAGCCGGACCGTCCACGTCCGCCCGTCGGGCGGCTCGTGCGCAAATGCGATACCCGGCAATGTTCCGATCCCGACACAGAAGACAAACGCCCATCGCCACGCATGAGTCATGATTCGGCTCCTCTTCCCGGAGCGGGTCTCACAGGTCGCCACTGACCGGAACGACGCCCGTGCGTTCGCGGTTCAGCTCCAGCAGATACACCGTTTTCCCGTCCTCCCCCACCACGCCGAAGACGTCCCGGTCCAGGGCACGTCGGCGATAGTGCGGGACTTCCGGCGGATCGATCTCTCCAGCCACCGGTGCGGCGACGGAAGGCAGGCCGGCGACCGTGACCGGTTCCGGAGACGCCGCCCCGCCGGCCGGCAGGCTCGGACGTTTCGACGCCACCTGCCCCAGATAGGCCGGTCCGCCGATCAGAAAGACGACCGCGGCGGCCACCGCCAGCGGAAGCGGCCATCGGCGAACGCGGATTCGGTACACCGGCGCCCTCGGGCGCTCGACGGATGGCACAACGGCCGGGGCGTCGCTGACCAGCTCCTGCAGAACGGACCGCACCAGGTCGTCTTGCCGCTGCGCGGCCTCGAGCTGCTGTCGCGCCTCGCGCGACCGGATCACGAGCTTGTCCAGCTCGTAGCTCTCCGCCTCGGTCATTTCGCCGTCGAGGCGCCGAGTGATAAGCCGCTCCAGTCTGTCATCACGAATGGACATCGAACGCATCCCGCACGTTAGACGCGGCCGGCCAGGGCCTCCCGCAGCAGGCGCCTTGCCCGCACGAGCCGCGTCTCGACCGTATCCACAGGAATCCCGAGCACGTTGCCGATCTCCTGGTAGCTCCAGCCCTCCAGTTGCCGCAGCACGAGCGGCTCGCGGTAGATCGCCGGCAGTCCGCGGATGGCCTCTCGAACGAACCGCTTCTGCTCCTCGACGGTCGCCTCGCCCTCCGGCCCGCGTTCGGTACGCTCTTCCGGCGGGCGCTCCGCGACAACCCGCGCGACGCCCTCGCGCTGCTGGCGACGCCACCGCACCTCGTCGTACGCGGCGTTGCGGGCGATCCGCACCAGCCACGCGCGCCACGTTCGCGGATCGCGAACCGTACCGGCCTGCTGCCACAGCCGCAGCCAGATCTGCTGCACGACGTCTTCCGTGGCGGTCTCGTCGCCGAGCTGGGCAAAGACGATGCCGCGGACCCAGCGCGAGTGGCGGCCGACCAGCTCCTCGAAGGCGTATCGATCACCCTGTTGGACCGCCTGGAAGACGCCGGTCTCGCTGTCTTGCTCGAGCGGAAGAGCCATCGCGGTCATCACCTGTCAAGACGCGGCCCCCGGCCGCAGCCGGTCAGAAAAATCGCCGGATCGCAACACGACCTACTTTGTACTACGTCCGAAACGCCGGGGGGGTCGTATTGCCGACAGGCGGAAGCGGATTGCGCGCGGCGGCGCGGGGCCGAGGCGAGAGCGGAGGGCGAATCCACGCGTGGTGAGTCTGTCAGTTGGCGACCGGCCGCGTGCTGAGTTTGGGGAGCACGTTGATGATCTGACTGACGCGGATCTCGCGGTCGTCGGCGGTGATCACGAGAGCTTCGAGGCGGTGCGCGCCCGCGTCTCGCAGAACGGCGTAACCGCTGAACGCCGTGCTGATCGGCCGTCCGTTGTCGGTCCACAGGACGCTGGAGCCCTTCTGCAGTTCTTCCGGGAGTTCGAGGCGGTAGCTCACCCACAGGGGCGCGACGCCGAAGTTCGAACTCAAGCGAATCGTGGCCGGCGACGCGGGTTCAGGCGGTTCGGCCGAACGAAGCGGCACCGTCCGCGGCGGCGTCCGTTGGGGAGCCGGAGGCGCGGGCTTGTACGTCGAGGTGTATTTCTGCGGCGGCGGCGCGCTGGCGATTACCGGCGGCGGCGCGGCCGGCGCGGGCGAACGCGGCGTTGCCGCGGCGAGTTCCGCCGTCTGGGCCGGCGGCCGGGTCGGCGCCGGCCTTGTCGTCGGCGCGAAGATGGCGTTGGTGCCGTAGCGGGCGGGCGGGCGGTCTGTGGCCGTCGCCAGCCGTGCGGGACTGCTCGCCTCGGACGGTCTTGCGACCACCGGCGTCGGTTCCGGGCGCGCCGGGGTCAGCGGCATCACGTCGTGCAGGACGATGGCGCCGAATGGCGGAGGCGTCTTGGGCTCGACGCCGACGACACGGGCAAAGAAAGCCGCCGCCGTCTGCGGCGTGCGTTCATGGCCGAGGCCGCCGACGGTTTTGGCCGTCGTGTCGAAGCGATGCTGTCGATACCATGCGACCGCCTCAGTCGATTCCTCGCGGCAGATGGCGAAGTCGTTCTCGCCGAAGAAGATCGCGACCTTCATGTCCCGGTACTTCGGGACCTGGCGCGGATCCATCATCTCGGATGAGAAATTGGATTGCCGCACCGCGATGCACGAGAAACGCTCCGGGTGGCGGTTGACCATGTAGTGCGCGAGGTAGCCTCCGGAGGAGAAACTCGTGGCGAGGACCCGCGTCGGGTCGGCCTGTGTCCGCCGGAAGATGTCGTCCACGATCGCGAGCGTGACCTTCTCATCGCGGACAACCGAGGGCTTGTCGGCCGTGTTCAGCGGGGGCACGATCACGAGCGTGTCGCAGGTTTGCAGTTCGGGCGCACAGACAATGAAGCCGTAGCGGTCGGCCTCCTCCTGCCATTCGCGGATCTGCGGGCCGGCGTCGTCGTAGGGGCGCAGGCCGTGGAACGTGACGACGAGGGGCCATCGTTCGCCGCCGGGCCGCTGCCCGTCGCGCTTGACGTAGTCCTCGGGCAGGTAGAGGAAATATCCCCCGCCGGTCTCGCGCTCGACGATGTGCATCAACTTGCCGTTGCCCGGCTTCTGGGGCACGGCGCAACCCGCCGTGGCGAATCCTGCCGCCAAGGCCATCAGCGCTAGCCACTTTCTGCCGTCCATGACATCCATTTCCGTACTACTACGCCTGGTCACCATGCGAAGTTTGGGCACGGCCCGTCGGCTCCCGCCGCGTACTAGTCACTCATCGGCAATACAGGCCGTTTCACCCTCGGCCCCGCGCCGAAACAAACGTCAACGCGCCTATGTTCCGGCTCACTCACAAGATACAACACCTGGAGCCGGACAAGAGGCGCTTTGTCCGGTTACTGATGCCCGTCGCCTTGCCAAAAAGCCAGACAAACAGCCTCGCAAACGAACTCACAGGCGATTTGGCTTATTGTAGCGATACGGGCCTTTCAATCCAATGCCGCCGTCGGTTCGCGTCAAATCGCCACGGCCCTGCGTCGCGACGGCGGCGTGGCTCCTGCGACCTCATTTCGTCTTCGATCGCTTCAACAACTCGTCGAGTTTCTGGCCGGTCGGGGGGTTGAAGGCAGCGGGCCTGGGCTTGTCCACGCTCAGCGGCGTCTTGTCGCCGAGTTGCTTCTGCCACTTGCTCAGTTCGGCCATCATCCGGTTGATGCGGCCTGTCTGGTCGGGGTCGGCGGCGCGATCCCGGAGTTCGTACGGGTCTTCCCGCAGATCGAACAGCTGCGTCTTGTCGATCTGGGGGTAGCGGATCAGCTTCCATCGGTCGTCGCGGATCGCCCGCTGGCACTCGCCGTAGGCCAGGAAGAGCGTGTCGCGAACGCCGCCGGCTTTGCCGTCGATGACCGGCTTGAGGCTCCGGCCGTCGAGGCCGGCCGGGACGGGCGCGTCCACGAGATCGCAAACGGTCGGGAAGATGTCCAGCAGGTAGACCAGCGCGTCCGTCTGCCCCTTGCGAATGCCCGGTCCGCTGACGACGAGCGGCACTTTGGCCCCGGCCTCGTAGAGGTTCTGCTTGCCCATGAGGCCGTGGCTGCCGACCGCCAGGCCGTTGTCCGACGCGAAGAGGATGATGGTGTTCTCCGTCAGATTGAGTTCCTGGAGCGCCGCGAGCAGGCGTCCGAGGTGGTAGTCCAGGCCGCTGATGACGGCGTAGTACTCGTGCAGGTGGCGGCGGATCTCGGCCTCGGTGCGGGGCCACGGGGCGAGCAACTCATCGCGGATGAGCATTTCGCCGTTATCAAACGGGTGCAGGGGCATGTAGTCCTTCGGCAACGGGATGCGGTCGCGTTCGTAAAGATCGCTGTACTTCTTCGCCGCGACGCGCGGGTCGTGTGGATTTCCGAAGGCAAGGTACATGAAGAACGGGCGGTCATCATGCCCGTGGCGGGCCTTCAGGTACGCGATCGCGTCGTCCACGATCGTCTGGCCGGGCTCGCCGGATTCGCGGTCGGCGTCGTCGCTGACGTACTTGTTTGTGTCGAACTTCTCCTGGATGCGGAGAGCGCTGTTGCCCTTCTTGCCGTGGTGATAGGTGGCGTAGCCGGCCTGCTTGAGGGTCACGGGGAAGTTTGGCGGGTCGGCCGGGGCCTGCGGCCCCTCCCAGCGAAAGTATGCCCGGCCGCTGAGCAACATGTTGCGGCTGGGCAGGCAGACGGCCGGGACGTTGCTGCCGAGGCCGTAGCAGTTGCGGAAGACCATGCCCTGCCGGGCGAGCGAGTCGAGCGTCGGCGTCTTGAGGATCGGGTTGCCGAGTGCGCCGGCGCCGTCGAACCGCTGGTCGTCGGTGAAGAGAAAAAGGATGTTGGGACGCCCCTTGGCGGCCACCTGTGCGTGAGCGTTCCGGGCGATCGCGGCCGGAACGAACACGGCGGCCAAAGCGGACCACATGGCAATTGAAACTGCGTGAATGCGCGCCATCGTATGTCGTCTCCTTTGCGGTCTTCTGCCGACCTTCGCGTGTCGGCACTGCGAGATGGTACCTTGTGTGAGGCCGGCTTGCGAGCACGCGTCGCGCGGCACGGGCATCGGCGTTGGTGAGGTTCGGCGGTAGTCGCGGACGACGCCGCAGCTGCAGCGCAACATGAGGATGGGGATGCGCCGGCGATCGGACTCGGTGCGTCGCCATCACGGCGAATTACCGACCGCGCGGGGCAGTAATCCTCGATCTTGACAAAGGTTGTGGTCGATGTTAGTTATGGGGCTCGAAGTCGGCGCCTGGGCGCGTGGCGCCGTCTCGGCAACGAGTGAGTTTCCGGTTCAGGAGGCCGCGCGGCTTCTGAATGCACCGGGACGTGTTCTATTCGAGGAGCATACGAATGAGAAAATCCCTGTTTGTGCTGGCAGCGGCGCTGGTCGCTCTGTGCCAGTTCGGCTGCAGCGGCTGGAAGGCCGTCCACGATGTGGCGGCCCACCTGCTGGCGATCGGCTGGACAGCCGATCTCTTGAACCTGGTGCCGTAAGCGGCGCCGGATCGGCGGGATCGAAGCTGACGACGGGGCGTCCTGGTGATGAGCCGGACGCTCCGTCTTGTTTTGTGGACGCCGTCATGGGCGTGACGCGCTCGCCCATGATTTCAACGCGCGGTCGTTCGCCGATCCCGGTACTCCGGGGCCAGCGGTCCCGCCGGGCAGTCGTCGCCGGTACGCATTGCTCCGCTTGCGGCGTACGGGATAGACTGTGACGAATGGCTCGCACGCAACGGGAGAAACAGCGACCTCGCCCGAATCCCGGGCGGGCCGCAGATGCCGGGGCAGTTCGAACGACGCGTCGTGAAGCGGCCCTGCTGGCGACGTTGCTCATCGGCGTATTGATCGCGACGGCGTTCGCGCACTGGCCCGTATTGTCGGCCGGCGCCGTTTCGTTTGATGACACCCAGTATCTCTTCTGGAACCGCAACCTCCAGAGGCCCGGCCTGGCCTCGGCGGCCCGCGTGATCGGCGAGGTCGTCAACTCCTCCACTGTCGAGGGCTACTACGAGCCGCTCACGCTTCTGTCGCTGATGGCGGACGTGGCACTCGGCGGAACCCCCGACAACCTCGCGCCGTTTCACCGGACGAGCCTCGCGTTGCACCTGCTGAACACGGGCCTGCTGCTCGTGCTGCTCCACATGTTGTTCGGCTCGCCGTGGCCGGCGGCGCTGGTGGCCCTGCTCTTCGGCGTCCACCCGTTGACGGTTGAGCCGGTCGCCTGGGTATGGGAGCGCAAGACGCTGCTCGCCACCTTCTTCGCGATGCTGTGTCTGGTCTCCTACGTGCGGTACGCCCGGGGCAGGGGCCGCGCCGCGTACGGTTTTTGTCTCGTCGCGTACGTCCTGGCAGTCCTGTCCAAGCCGACGAGCACGCCGCTGCCTCTGCTGATGCTCGTGCTCGACTTCTGGCCGCTGCGCCGGTTGAGCCGGCGGGCCGTCTGGGAGAAAACGCCGTTCTTTCTCGTCGCGGGGCTTTCGGCGGTTGTCACGGTCGTTTCCACCGGACGGACGGCCTCGCTCACACTGCCCGGCGGGCACACACTGACGCAGGGCCCGCTGAGGGTGTGCTACCTGCTCATGTTCTACCTGACAAAGATGATCCGGCCGGTCCGGCTTTCGTCGGTTTATCTGTTGCCGGAACCGATGTCCCTGTCGCATCCGTTCGTGCTCGGCGCGGTGATCGGCGTGTTCGTGCTGGCGGCGGGCTGCGTGCTTTCGCTACGGCGAACGCGGGCGGCGACGGCCGGCGGCCTGTTCTTCGTCCTGGCCATCGCGCCGACGCTCGGCCTGATCGGGTACAGCTGGGTCGCGGCGTCGGACAAGTACGTCTACCTGCCCGCGGTCGGCCTTCTGATTTCGCTGACGGCGCTGCTCGTGTGGCTCTGGGGAGACGCAACGAAGCCCGGCACGCCTCTTCTGCGCCGGGCGTACGTGGCGGGCGCGGTCCTGTCGCTGGCGGCGGTCGAGACCGTCGCCACCCGGTCGTATCTGGTTTACTGGCGGGACAGCGAGACGCTGTGTCGGCGGATGCTGGACTTTACGCCGGGGGTGGCGTCGCTTCACAACGATCTGGGCGGCGGCCTGGCACGGAAGGGCCGAACCGAAGAGGCGATCATCGAGTACCGGAAGGCCCTGCAGCTCGACCCGTCCCTCGAGATGGCCCATTACAACCTGGGCGTCGCCCTGGCGGAGAAGGGCATGACGGATGAGGCGATCGCCGCATACAAGGAGGCCGTGCGACTGGCGCCGTCGTTTCAGATGGCTCACTACAATCTGGGGATCGTGCTGGCGGGGCGGGCACGAAACGCCGAGGCGATCGAGCACTTCGCGGCCTCGCTGAAGCTCCGCCCGGAGGACCCGAACTGCCTCAACAACATGGCCGTCGTGCTCGCGACAGAGGGCAGGAGCGACGAAGCCGTGGCGCGCCTGCTGGCAGCGATTCAGCTCGAGCCGCGCGACGCGGAGATGCGTTACAACCTGGCGAACATCCTCGTCGAACAGGGCAGACTCGACGAGGCGGTGAGGTACTACCGGGAGGCGCTGCGGCTTGAACCGCATTCGCCGCGCATTCACACGAACTACGGCAATGTTCTCTGCCGCCAGAAGAAGTTCGACGAGGCCGTCACGCACTACGAGGAGGCGCTGACGATCGCCCCCGAATTCCTGGCGGCACAGGTCAACCTCGGCAACGCCCTTCGCGCCCTGGGCAGGCTCGAGCAGGCGGCGGTTGCGTACGGGGAGGCGGCGACGACGCATCCCGAGGATGTCACGGCGCACTTCCTCCTGGGTGTCACCCTGCACGACCTGGGCCGGGCCGACGAGGCCGTGAAGCACTATCAGCGGGTCCTGGAGATCCAGCCGGGGCACGCCGGGGCGCGTCAACGGCTTTCGGCACTGGCCGCCGGACGCGGCGCCGCGACCCAACCGTGACGCACGGCCCCACCGCATCGAGCCGGCTCGTCAACCGAGCCCGAGGTCCACGGCGACCGTCTGCATGGCCGCGATCACGTTGGCGATGTGCTCGTCGAGGTCGAGGCCGAGCAACTCGGCCCCCCGGCTGATATCCTCGCGGCTGACGGCGGCGGCGAATGCGGCCGTTTTCATCTTCTTCCGGACGCTTTTGGGAGCCATGCCGGCGAGCTTCTCCGGCCGTACGCAGGCACAGGCCGTGATGAACCCGCACAGCTCGTCCACCGCGGCAAGGGCCTTGCGGATCGGCCGGTCGAGCGGATAGTCGGCGCGGTTCCATTCCGCGTGCGAGAGCATCGCGCCGACGATTTCGTCATCGACGCCGCGTTCGCGGAGAATCTTCGCGCCTTCCCGGGTGTGCGCGGGGGGCTCCGGCCATTTCTCGTAGTCGAAGTCGTGCAGAAGGCCCGCCACGCGCCACGTCTCCACGTCCTCGCCGAACCGCCGGGCGTAAAACCCCATCGCCGCCTCGACGGCGAGCGCATGTCTGATCAGCGAATCGGACTTTGTGAACTCGTTCAAGAGGTTCCAGGCTTCGTCTCGTCTCATGGGGCACGCATCCACCCGGAAAGTACCACCCGTTCCGCTTCGCCGCAACGTCGCCGGCCGCGTTGGGGCACGGTCCACCTGCCCGGGGCGATCGAGGTCCGGCACTTCGGCCACCAATCGGCGATCGCGATCGTGTCGATTCGCAAACCGTATCGCCCCGGGTCGCGGTCGCCCTTTCACCACGGCGCGCCGGCGGCTACAATGGTTGGATTGACGTGAACACCAGTTCCCCGGCTGTGGAGACCGCGCCATGACTCCGCTCAGCTTGGAAGCAACGGAAGACTCGTTCTCCTCGATGGCCCACCGGCTGGGCCGCATGGTGGACGAGATGATCGGCGGCCAGTACATCCCGTTTTCGGGCGGCGAGGGCTGGCGGCCGGCAGTGAACCTGTACGAAACCGCGTCCGACTTCATGCTCTGCGTCGATCTGGCGGGCATGCCCCGCGACCAGATCGATGTGCAGGCGGAGCCGGACCGCGTGGTCATCCGCGGCGACCGGGCCGACCCGCAGCCGCCGCGGAAGGGCGACCCGCAGTGTGTCCACCTGATGGAAATCGACGTGGGCCCATTCGGCCGGGAGGTCCGGCTGCCGTCGCCGATCGACGTGGACGGCATCCGGGCGACGTACCGGGACGGGCTTCTGTGGGTCCACATGCCCAAGCAGGAGACCTGACCGCGAGGCGAAGCCGGTGTCGGCACGAGAACCATGAGCGACCCTGTCGACAAACCCGTACGGACTCCGCCGGAGGCGAAGGCCCCCGAGTCCGAGCCGCGTGACGAGAGCGCGGTCGTCCCGGTATCGAAGCCCGCCGACGCGAAGGCCCCCCTCACGCCGGAGGCCCGTGTCGAGGTCCCGGGCGAAATCCCCATCCTCAGCGTCCGCAACACCGTCGCGTTCCCCGGCACGATCATTCCGCTGACGATCGGCCGCGACAAGTCGAGGCGGGCGATCGACCATGTGCTCACGGGGAACAAGCTCGTCGGCATCCTGACGCAGCGCGAGCCGGACACGGAAGACCCCCGGCCCGAGGACCTGTACGGCGTGGGCACGGTCTGCCTGGTGCTGAAGCTCCTGAACATGCCGGACGGAACGCAGAACATCATCGCGCACGGGATCGTGCGGTTCTCCGTCGAGGAGTTCGTGGCCGCCGAGCCGTTCCTGCGGGCGCGGATCCGCACGCACTATGACCAGGCGGTCGAGTCGGCCGAGATGCAGGCGCTCGTTCACAACGTGCGGCAGTCGGCGACCCGCGTGATCCAGCTCCTGCCGAACGTGCCGGACGAGGCGATCGTCGTACTGAACAACATCGACACGCCGGGCTCGCTGGCGGACTTCATGGCGGCGAATCTTTCGATCGAGGCGGCGCGGAAGCAGGAGCTGCTCGAGACGTTCGACGTGCCCGAACGGCTGCGGAAGATCAGCAAGGCGCTGGCGTCGCAGCTCGACGTGCTCGAACTGTCGCAGAAGATCCAGAACGAGGTTCACGGGCAGATCGACAAGCACCAGCGGGAGTACTACCTGCAGGAGCAGCTGAAGGCGATTCAGCACGAGCTGGGCGAGGCCGACGCCCGCACGACCGAGATCGACGAACTCCGCAACCGCGTCGAGGCGGCGAAGATGCCCGAGGCCGTGGCGAAGGAGGCGTACCGCGAGCTGAGCCGCATGGGGAAGATCCCGCAGGCCTCGCCCGAATACTCGGTCGCGCACGACTACGTGAACTGGCTCTGCGAGCTGCCGTGGGCGGTGGCGACGGCGGACACGATCGACATCGAAAAGGCCGAGCGGATCCTCGACGCCGACCACTACGACCTGGTGAAGATCAAGAAGCGGATCCTCGAGTTCCTCGCGGTGCGGAAGCTCAAGCCGGAGGGCCGGGGGCCGATCCTCTGCTTCGCCGGGCCGCCGGGGGTCGGCAAGACGTCGCTGGGCCAGTCGATCGCCCGCGCGCTCGGGCGGAAGTTCATCCGCGTCTCGCTCGGCGGCATCCGCGACGAGGCGGACATCCGCGGCCATCGCCGGACGTACATCGGGGCGATGCCCGGGCGGATCATCCAGGAAATCCGCAAGGCCGGCAGCCGCAACCCGGTGTTCATGCTCGACGAGGTGGACAAGATCGGGCAGGACTTCCGCGGCGACCCGTCGTCCGCGCTGCTCGAGGTGCTCGACCCGCAGCAGAACCACAGCTTCACCGACCACTACCTCGCCGTGCCGTTCGACCTGTCGAAGGTCATGTTCATCGCGACGGCGAACTACATGGATCCGATCCCGCCGGCCCTGCGCGACCGCATGGAGATCATCGAGCTTCCCGGCTACACGCAGGCGGAGAAGCTGCATATTGCCAGGCGCTATCTCGTCCCCCGGCAGCTCGACGAGCACGGACTGACGGCGGACCGGCTGTCGTTCCGCGATGCGGCGCTCCGCGCGATCATCGAGAACCACACGCGCGAGGCGGGCGTGCGGAACCTCGAGCGGGAGATCGGCACCGTCTGCCGTGCCGTGGCGGCGAAGATCGCGCGGCGCAAGGGTCGTCCGCGCAAGGGCCGCCGGATCCTGGTGACGGCGCGGAACCTCGAAGGCTACCTCGGGCCGGCGAAGTTCCTCGGCGAGACGGCGCAGCGGACGAGCGTGCCGGGCGTGGTGACCGGCCTCGCGTTCACGCCGACGGGCGGCGATATTCTCTTCGTCGAAGCGACACGAATGCCCGGCAAGGGCGGCCTGCTGCTCACCGGCCAGATCGGCGATGTGATGAAGGAGTCGGCGCAGGCGGCGTATTCGCTGGTGCGCAGCCGTGCGAAGGAACTCAACCTGGCGGGCGACGGGTTCTCCCGGCAGGACATCCACATCCACGTGCCGGCGGGGGCGATCCCGAAGGACGGCCCTTCGGCCGGCGTCGCCATGTTCACCGCGCTGGTCTCGCTGCTGTCGCAACGGCCGTGCCGTCACGACGTCGCGATGACCGGCGAGGTCACGCTCCGCGGCCTCGTGCTCCCGATCGGCGGCGTGAAGGAAAAGGTCCTGGCCGCGCACCGCGCCGGAATCCGTACGGTCATCCTGCCGGAACGGAACCGCAAGGACCTGACGGACATCCCCAGGGACATTCGCGACCGGATGCGGTTCGTGTTCGTCGAGCGGGTCGAGCAGGTCCTGCAGCACGCGCTTACGCGCCCGGCCGGGAAATCCGGCCGCCGCAAGTCGCGATGAGGCCCGGCGCATCGCGCTGAGCCTATTGCGTGTCTGCCCGCTTTCGTGCTATTGTGCATGCTGTCTCGACGCGGCCAGGGGGCATGACCCGGGGTTCGTGCGTCGGCCCACGGTCGTCGGCACCGGAGCGGGAACGACGACACGCGGCCGGCCCCGCCGCGTGCGGAGCCTGGCATGAAAAAGATACTTGTTCTGCTGGTCCTGGCCGCGCTGCCGGCGTGGGCAGGGTACCACTACTGGCAGCGATCCGAGCAGCCGGCGACGTCGTACCTTACGGCGGCCGTCAAGCGCGGCGACCTGCTGTATACGATCAGCGCCACGGGGACGGTGGAGCCCGTGGAGGTGATCGACGTGGGCGCCCAGGTGGCGGGCAAGATCCAGTCCTTCGGGATCGATCCTGACGGCAGCGGCAAGCCGATCGACTACGGCTCGGCGGTCGAGGCGGGGACGGTTCTGGCAAGGATCGACGATTCGCTCTACGCGTCCGACGTCCAGCAGGCCGAGGCACAGGTCGAACAGGCCAAGGCGAACGTTCGGCGGTCCGAGGCCGATCTCGCGCAGATGAAGGCGAAGTTGCAGCAGGCGGAGCACAACTGGAAGCGGGCGCAGGAACTCGGCCCTTCGCGCGCGCTCGCGGCGACCGACTACGAATCGTTCCTCGCCGCCTACGAGACCGCGAAGGCCACGGTTGCCGTCGGCGAGGCGACGGTCGTGCAGGCGCAGAAGAACGTCCTCCAGTCACAGGCGGCGCTGAACCGGTCGCGGACGAACCTCGGCTACTGCACCATCCGTTCGCCGGTCAAAGGCGTGATCATCGATCGCCGCGTGAACATCGGCCAGACGGTCGTCGCCAGCCTCAATGCCCCCAGCCTCTTCCTGATCGCCAAGGACCTTCGAAAGCTGCAGGTCTGGGCGTCGGTCAACGAGGCCGACATCGGCACGATCTTTCCCGGCCAGACGGTCACCTTCACCGTTGACGCCTTCCCGGGCCGGACCTTCCGCGGCGAGGTGGGCAAGGTCCGCCTCAACGCCACCATGACGCAGAACGTCGTCACCTACACGGTCGAAATCAACACGGACAACGCCGACGGCAGACTGCTTCCCTACCTGACGGCCAACCTGCGGTTCGAGGTCGCGCAGCAGAAGGACGTGCTGATGGTCCCCAACAGCGCGTTGCGGTGGAAGCCGTCGCCCGCGCAGATCGCGCCGGACGCGAGGCAGGACCACGCCGATCGCCAGGGGCGGCCGTCGCCGTCCGCGCGCGGGGCGGGTCCGCCCCGCGATGACCGCGGCGGTCAAGCCGAGACGCGGCCGGCGCGTGTCCGCAGGACCGTGTGGGTCCGGGACGGGATGTACGTGCGGCCGATCGCCGTCGATGCGGGGCTGAGCGACGGCACCTTCACGGAGGTTCAGGGCGCGGGCCTGACGGAGGGCGCCGAGGTGGTTGTGGGCGAACAGGAACACCGGGAAGGCGACAACACCGCGAGCCCATTCATGCCGCGGCTGTTCGGCGGCGGCCGGCGGATGGGATGATGAGTTGCGGACGCGATTTTCAGGCGGGACTGCGGGGGGAGGCCGCGACGTCGTGGAACTGATCCGGCTGGAGGATCTGTACAAGACGTACCACCTCGGCGAGGTGGACGTGCCGGTGTTGAAGGGCGTCTCGCTGGAGATCAGGTCGGGCGAGATGCTCGCTTTGATGGGCGTGTCCGGGTCCGGAAAGACCACCCTGATGAACATCCTGGGGTGCCTCGATCGCCCGACCTCGGGGCGCTACTGGCTGAGCGGTCGGGAGATCTCGCAACTCTCGCCTGACGACCGCGCCATGATCCGGAACCGCCAGATCGGGTTCGTGTTTCAGAACTTCAATCTGCTGGCCCGCACGAGTGCCCTGGAAAACGTGATGATGCCCCTCCTGTACGCGCCGCAGGGAGTGTCGCCCGCCGAAGGACGGAAGCGGGCCGCCGCCCTGCTGGATCGGGTGGGTCTGAGCGACCGAATCGACCACGAGCCCTCGCAGCTGTCCGGCGGCCAGCAGCAGCGCGTGGCCATCGCCCGCTCGCTGATCAATCGCCCCTCGGTCCTCTTCGCGGACGAGCCCACCGGCAACCTCGATTCGCGCACCAGCCGCGAGATCCTCGAGATGTTCCAGCGCCTCAACGCGGAGGAGGGCATCACCATCATCCTGGTCACGCACGACGCCGGCGTTGCGCAGCACGCCCGGCGGATCGTTCGCATTCACGACGGCACGATCCAGAGCGATGCGGCGCCGGACGCGACTCCCCCGGCGGCGGCCGCGGAGGGCGGGCGATGAGCTGGCTCGGCGCCCGGTTCCACTCGCGTACGCTGCGGACGGCGCTTCACGCGCTGCGGCGGAACAAGCTGCGGTCGGCCCTGACGACTCTCGGCATCGTGATCGGCGTGGCCGCCGTCATCGCCATGATGGAGATCGGCGGCGGCTCGTCCAAGGTGATCCAGAAGTCCATCGCCAGCATGGGCGCCGACATCCTCTCCGTCTCGCCGGGCGCGGCGGCCAGTGGCGGCGTGACCTTCGGCGGCGGCAGTGCGCAGACCCTTACGCCCGAAGACGGCGAGGCCATCCTGCGCGAGTGTCCGGCGGTTCGCGCGGTCTCGCCGCAGGTTCACGCGCGGGCCCAGGTGGTGTACGGCAACCGCAACTGGGTGCCCGCCTTCGCCGATGGCGTTTCGCCGTCCTATCTCGACGTGCGGGACTGGGCGACCCTCGCCGAGGGCGAGCCGTTCACCGAGCAGGACGTCCGCAACGCCGCCAAAGTGTGCCTCGTCGGCCAGACGCTGGTGCGCGAACTGTTTCAGGGGGTGTCGCCGGTCGGGCAGGAAATCCGCATCAAGAACGTGTCGTTCCGCGTGGTCGGCGTGCTGCGGGCCAAGGGGTCGAACATGGTGGGCATGGACCAGGACGACGTCCTGCTCGCGCCCTGGACGACGATCAAGCGCCGCATCTCCGGCTCGATGCTTGCGAATGTCAACCAGAGCGCGGCCGCGCAGGATGCGCAGCAGGTGAACACGCTGAGCGACCTCTACCCCGGCCGGGTCAGCCTCTACCCCATACCGTCCGCCGTCCAGGCCGCGAACACGCCACTCCCGGTGCGGTTCGTCAACGTCGATCACCTCATGGTCGCCGCACGGTCGCCTCAGCATCTCCCCGCGGCAATCCGCCAGATCACCGAACTGCTGCACGAGCGGCACCGCATCCGCGACGGCGAACCCGACGATTTCAACATCCGCGACATGAGCGAAATCACCCGGGCGATGAGTTCCACCACGGCCGTGATGACCCGGCTGCTGCTCATCGTCGCCATGATCTCGCTCGTCGTCGGCGGCGTCGGCATCATGAACATCATGCTCGTCTCCGTCACCGAGCGGACGCGGGAGATCGGACTGCGGATGGCCGTCGGGGCACGCGCCCGCGACATTCTGCGCCAGTTTCTCGTCGAGGCGAACATCCTCTGCCTTCTCGGCGGAGCCGTCGGGATCCTCGCCGGCCGCGGCACCTCGCTCGTCGTCCGCTACAGGCTGGAGTGGCCCACGGAGCTTTCGCCCGGGGCGATCCTCGCCGCCGTCGCCGTGTCGGTGTCCGTGGGCGTCGTGTTCGGCTATTATCCGGCGTGGAAGGCGTCCCGTCTGGATCCCATCGAGGCGTTGCGATACGAATGACCGGCTTCCACACGAGTTGGGGGCAACCCGCGGAACGGAAGGCCCCGGACTCCTTCGCGCCCCGCGGATGGAGGATGCACATGAACACAAGGCAGCTTCGGGCCGGGCTCTTCGGCGTCACGATCCTGGCAGGGTGCACCGTCGGGCCGAGCTACCAGCCGCCCGTGACGACCGCCCCGGCGGCCTGGAGCGGGACGAGCCCGACGACGTCCGCAACGCGGCCGGCCGGCCCGAGTACACGGCCGGTCGATGTCACGGCCTGGTGGCGGTCGCTGGGCGACCCGGGTCTTGATTCGCTTCTGGACCGGGCGGTCGCGTCGAACCTCGACCTGCGGCTGGCTGCGGCGCGGGTCCGCGAGGCGCGGGCGGAGCGCGGCGTCGTCGCCGCCGGCCTCTGGCCGCAGGTCAATCTCGGGGCGTCGTACAACTATCACGGGGGAAGCCTGAACACCGGAGCAAAATCGGGCGGCCAACAGGGCCTCGCGAAGCAGGCGGGCAGCGCCGCCTTCGAGGCGGCCGCCCGTTCCCTCGCCTCGGGGCAGGCCGTGACGCCGGCCGGTGTGGCCGGTGCCGCACTGAACCAGGCCGCCTCGACCGTGATCAACAACCGGTTCCGCGACGGCGGTTCGGTCTCGCGCGGCCAGAACCTCTTTCAGACGGGCTTCGACGCGAGCTGGGAGCTGGACGTGTTCGGCGGCACACGGCGGGCCATCGAGGCGGCCGAGGCCGACATCGCGTTCTATGAGGAGAGCCGCCACGGCGTACTCGTCACGCTGATGGCGGAGGTCGCCCTGAACTACGTGCAGCTCCGCGGCGCTCAGCGCCGCCTGGCCATCGCCCGCGAGAACATCCGCGCCCAGCAGGACACGGTGGAACTGACGCGGACACGGCACAAGGCCGGTTTCGCTAACGAACTGGAAGTGTCGCAGGCGCAGGCGCAGCTCGCCACGACGCAGTCGCAGGTGCCGCTGCTGGAGAGCGAGATCCGACAGGCCATCTACCAGTTGGGTACGCTGCTGGCCCAGCCGCCGGCGGCGCTGCTGGCGGAGCTGGAGCCGGATGGACCGATTCCGCCGAACCCGCCCGAGGTGCCGATCGGGCTGCCGTCCGACGTGCTCCGTCGCCGGCCGGACATCCGCGCCGCCGAGCGCCAGATCGAGGCCGCCGTCGCGCGCGTCGGAGAGGCGACGGCCGACCTGTTCCCGAAGTTCTCGCTCACCGGCTCGTTCGGCCCGCAGAGCCGCGACATCAACCACATCCTCGACGGCCACAGCCTGGCCTGGTCGGTCGGCCCGGGGGTGACGTGGCCGGTCTTCGACGGCTGGCGGATCCGCTCGAACATCGAGGTGCAGGACGCACGGCAGGAACAGGCCCTGATCGCTTATGAGCAGACCGTGCTGACGGCGTTCCAGGAGGTCGAGAAGGCCCTGGTGGCCTACACGAAGGAGCAGGTCCGCCGCCGTTCGCTCGCGGCGGCGGTGGCCGCGAACCAGCGATCGGCCGAGTTGAGCAACGAACTCTACTCGCGCGGGATGGCGGATTTCCTGAACGTGCTCGAATCGCAGCGGGCCCTCTACGCCACGCAGGACCAGCTCGTCCAGAGCGAGGTGACGGTCATCACAAACCTGATCACGCTCTACAAGTCGCTCGGCGGCGGCTGGCCGGCGGAGGCAGGCTGATTCCCGTTCGTCACGGGACCGGTCGCGACCCGCCGGGCGGCAATTCGTCGTTTCCCGGCAGCGAGCTACGAGGCCGCGGCCACGCCGGGGAGCGCGTCGTTGCCTGCGAGCGGCGGATCGCCGCCCGTGGCGATCCACGCCCGGATCGCGGCGAGCTGCTTGGCCCACCGCGACGAAAGCCGCGCCCGCAGAAACTCGTGGTACGACGCTGCGATCGCATCCACAAAGTCGCGCAGGCGGGCGGTGCGGTCTTCGAAGACCGCGCGCGGGCTGGCCGGCTCCGGACTCGTCGGCAGCGTGACGCCGCTGAAGTGCATCACGTCGCCGCGGACGGCGCCGGCGTACGCCTCGCCGCGATGCACGATCTGCACGCCGGCCCGCGTCGGCAGCTTGCCGGTGGCCAGCCCGGCGACGGACTCGGGCATGTGCGCCGGATCGTCGCCGCGCACGGACACCGAGCCGGTCACCTTGTACGGGCAGTCGAGCTGAAGGCTCTTCTCGAACCGCACGACGGCCTCGTCATCGCCGTCGGCGGCGGTTTCCTCGGCGCCCTCGTGCCGCGCGCGGTACCACAGCCACGCAAGCCACTCCGTGCCGAGGAAGTCCTTGCTGCGCGACTCCTCCTCGGGAAGGAAGCCTCGCTCGGCGTCGGCCCCCTCCGGCGGCCGCGTGAACTGCGCGGGGCGGAGTTCCTCGTAGGCGCCGCCGAGCTTGGCCCCCGCGGCGAATCGCGAGGCCATCTCGCCGGCGGACGCCGCCGTCAGTGTCCGGCCGAACGTCTCCTTGAACAGCACGCCGAAACGCTCGACGACCGCCGGCGATGTCGCACCGAGGTACACCTGATTCCGATGAAGATCCCACAGCACGGCGTACTGGCGCATACGGCGGAAGCGCCCGGCTTTCGCTTCCTTCCCGGCCTGGTTCTTCGCGGCCTCGCGAGCCTCGCGACGCTCCTGCCGGCTGAGGAACTCGCGGCCCGACTGCGCGAGGATCGCCTGTTCGTGCAGCCTCTGGTACGAGCGGACGATGTCCGACGGCGGCTTGTTCGTGTCCATGCGGATCGCGGCGAAGAGGCAGTCGGCGACCGCGTTCTTGGCGAACTCGAACTCCGTGTCGAGGATGTGGTCGCCGGTCACCCACCCGGATTCGCTGCCGTCGCTCGCGGCGACGGAGCCCTTGCCGATCGCCCGCGCGGCGAGCCGGTCGAGCAGGTCCTGCTCCACGCGTTTCGGCGACGACCCGGTGACGAAGAACCGCTTGAACGTAACAGGACCCGCGGCAAAGCCCATGGCATCTCCTTGCGAACCGACAGCCTGTCATGCGCGGGAAAATCTGCTGCCCACCGGGAGGCGGATCGTAACGGCGGCCCGAGGAATGTCAACCCCGTCGTCGCCACGCCCGCCGGCAGATGCAGGGCACGGTCGCAGCCCGCGCACGCGGGCAGGACCTGCCCCTTCCGGCTGTTCTTTCCCCCCATCTCCCCGTCGCTCCGTCGCCTGCGCCGCGGACGCCGCTCACGCCTTCGCAAGCTCTTTGTCCTTCCGCCCCTCGCCCGGCTCCTCGCGAAGCGGGCCCGAGAGATCCAGCTCGACCGAGACGACGCCCGCCTCGGTCTTGTGCTGGATCGGGAGCCCGCAGCGGTGGAAGATCCGCATCATGCCCTGGTTCTCGGCGAGGACCGACGCCGTCGCATGGCGGATGCCCCGCTGCTTCGCGATCCGCACCAGATGGCGGAAAAGGAACGTCCCGATGCCCTTGCGCTGCCACTCGTCGCGCACGGCGAAGGCCAGCTCCGCCGTCTGTTCCGCGGCCTCCATCATGTACCGGGCGACGCCGACGATCTCCTCGACGCCGTCGCGCTCGGCGATCGCGACGATGGCCATCTCCGTGTCGTAGTCCACGTTGCAGAACACCTGCAGCGAGTTGTGCGGCATCGACTTCAGGGTCGCGTGGTACCGGAGGTACACCGTCCGCTCGCTGAAATCGTAGAACATGTCCTTCATCATGGGCTCGTCGGTCGGCTTGATGGGCCGCACGATCAGCGTGCTGCCGTCCTTCAGCGTGGTGCTCGTCTCCAGGTCGGCCGGATAGAGCGTCGCGGGCGACGGCATGATCTGGTTGGCATAGACGATGTGGCGCCGCTTGGCCGCGTGCAGCAGCTCGGAGCGGAAGTCCGGGTGCGCGATGTTGATCAGCGCCATCGCCCGGTCGCGCATCGTCTTGCCGTGGAGGTAGGCCGCGCCGTACTCGGTGACGACGTAATGGATGTCGCCCCGCGTCGTGACCACGCCCGCCCCGTCCTGCAACGCCGCGACGATGCGCGAGACGACGTCCTTGCCCTTCCCGGCGGTGGACGGCATGGCGATGATCGGCACGCCGTGTTTCGCCAGCGCGGCGCCGCGCATGAAGTCGGCGTGGCCGCCCATCCCGCTGAAGAACCGCGAGCCGATCGAATCCGCGCACACCTGGCCGGTCAGGTCCACCTCGAGCGCCGAGTTGATCGCGATCATGTTGTCGTGCTGGGCGATCACGAACGGGTTGTTCGTGTACTCCGAGGGGTGCATCTCCACGGCGGAGTTGTTGTCGATGAACTCATACAGCTCGCGGCTGCCGGCGGCGAAGCTGCCGACGATCTTGCCCTTGTGAAGCGTCTTGCGGCTGCCGGTGATCACGCCGCGCTCGACGAGATCGCGGACGCCGTCGGAGAACATCTCGGTGTGGATGCCGAGGTCGTTCTTGTCCTTCAGGGCCCACAGGACGGCGTCGGGGATCCGCCCGATCCCGAGCTGCAGCGTGGCGCCGTCGCGCACGAGCCGCGCGACCTGCTGGGCGATCTTCCGCGTGACGTCGTCGGCCTCTTCGTGGGGCCACTCGAGGAGCGGCTCGGTGTGATCGACCAGGTGGTCGATCTCGCTCACGTGGATGAAGCTGTCGCCGAGCGTGCGGGGCATCGCCTCGTTCACCTGGGCAATCACGATCCGGGCCGACTCGGTGGCGGCCTTCGTGATGTCCACCGAGACGCCGTACGAGCAGTACCCGTGCACGTCGGGCGGCGAGACGCAGATGAGCGCGACGTCGATCGGGATCCGCCCGCTGCGAAACAGCGCCGGCACCTGCGAGAGGAAAATCGGGGTGTAGTCGGCCCGGCATTCGCTGACGGCGTCGCGCACGCTGTTGCCGATGAAGAACGCGTTCGCGCGGAACCGGTCGGCGTAGCGCGGCTGCGAGTAGGCCGCCACGCCGAGCGTCAGCACGTGCAGCAGCTCGGTGTCCGCGAGGTCCTCGCCGAACCGCGTGAGCGCGCGCGTCAGCTCCTGCGGCTCGCCGCAGGCCGACCCGATGAACACGCGGTCGCCCCGCTTGATGAGCTGGATCGAGTCCTTTGCCGTCGTCAGTTTGTCCGCGTATTCGTCCTGCCAGCGTGTTGCCATGGCGTTTCGTTTACTCCGGTTCCGCCGGCTTCTCGGGCGGGGCGAGGATGATGCGGCCGTCCGCGGCCGCCGCGCCCTCCCCGTGGGAGAAGACCATCAGCGGGTTGATGTCCAGTTCCTGAATCTCGGGCCAGTCCGTCACCAGTTGCGAGAGCCGCAGCAGCGCATCCGCGACGGAGGCCAGGTCCGAGGGCCGTTCGCCCCGGACGCCTTCCAGCAGGCGGTAGCTGCGGATGCTGCGGATCATCTCCTGCGACACGTTCGGCCGCAGCGGCGCCAGCCGGAACGACACGTCCCGCAGCGCCTCCGTGTAGATGCCGCCGAGCCCGAACATGATCAGCGGCCCGAACTTCGCGTCTCGCGTCACGCCAAGGATGACCTCCTTGGCCTTCGGAAGCATCTTCTGCACCAGCACGCCCCAGATCTCCGTGTTCGCGCCGACTCTCGACCGCACGTTGCTCAGGATGTCCTCGAAGCCCTTGCGCACGGCCCCCTCGTCGGCGAGGTTCACGCGGACGCCGCCGACGTCCGTCTTGTGCAGCACCGTGGGCGCCGCGATCTTCAGCACCACGGGGTAGCCCATCTCGCCCGCGGCCTGCACCGCCTCGTCCGCGGTCGCGGCGAGCCGGAACGGCGCCGTCGGAATGCCGTACGCCCGCAGAACCTCGAGCGCCCGCACCTCGATGATCCGATGCCGCCCCGCCTTCCGCTCGTCGTCGAAGACCCGCTGCACCGTCGCCCGGTCCACGTCGAACACCTTGACCGCCTGCATCGGCGTCCGCGCCCACTCCGCGAAGCGGCAGCGGGCCGCCAGGGCCCGCATCGCGTCCTCGGGGAACGTGTAGCTCGGGATGTTGTGCTTGCGGAGGATCTCGACGCCCGGCGTCACATCGACCATTCCGATGAAGCACGCCGACAACGGCTTCTTCGAGAACCCCGCCGCCTCCACGATCACCTCGGCGATCTCCACCACGTCCGTCACCGTCTGCGGCGTGATGATGACCACGACGGAATCCACGTTCTCGTCGGCGCAGACGGCGTCGAGCGCCGCTTGGTAACGGTCGTGCTTGGCGTCCCCGATCACGTCCACCGGGTTGCGGACGCTCGCCGTCGCGGGGAGCTGGTTCCGCAGCGATTTCTCCGTGTAGTCGCGCAGCCGCGGGATCTGCAGCCCGTAGCGGACGCACGCGTCGGTCGCCATGATGCCCGGGCCGCCGGCGTTCGTCACGATGCCCACCCGCCGGCCGGCCGGGACCGGCTGGTTCGGGAACGCCTGCGCGTAGTGGAACAGGTCCGCAATGGTCTCGACGCGCAGCACGCCGCTCTGGTTGAAGATCGCCTCGTAGACCTCGTCGGAGCCGGCGAGCGAACCGGTGTGGCTGGCCGCCGCCGCCGCGCCCTGGGGCGTACGGCCGGTCTTGATCGCCAGGATCGGCTTGGCGTGCGGCCCGTGCGTGATCTCCTGCGCCACCTTCATGAACGACGGCCCGTCCGACAGGTCCTCGACGTACATCAGGATGACCTGCGTCAGCGGATCGCGGCCCAGCGCCGCCAGAAGATCGATCTCCGTCACGTCCGCCTTGTTGCCGAAGCTGATGAACTTCGAGAAGCCGATGCCCGCGCCCTTGGCGTAGTCGAGCACCGCGCAACCCATCGCGCCGCTCTGCGACAGGAAACCGATCGTCCCCGGGATCGGCATCTCGCGGGCGAACGTCGCGTTCATCATGACGTTCGGGTCGGTGCTGCTGACGCCCAGGCAGTTCGGGCCGATGATGTTGATCTTGTTCGCCCGGGCGACCTCGACCAGTTTCCTCTCCAGCGCCAGGCCGGCCGAGCCCACTTCCTTGAACCCGGCGGTGATCACGATCGCGTTATGGACGCCGCAGGCCGCGCACTCCTCCAGCGTCGGAATGACCGCCGCCGCCGGAACCACCACCACCGCCAGATCCACGGCTTCCCCGATCGCCTTCAGGCTCGGGTAACACCGGACGCCGACAATGCTCTTCGCCTTCGGGTTCACGGGATAGAGCACGCCCGTATACCCGCCGTTCAGCAGGTTTTTGAAAAGCGTATGGCCCACGGCGATCGGGTTGCGCGATGCCCCGATCACGGCAATGGATTGCGGCTGGAAGAGCCCGTCCAGATTCCGGCAACTCTCCAGCGCAGAGGCACCCTGTTCGGAGGAAGCGGCAGCAACAGCGGTAGCGGTACTCATAAGTGGAAGACCCCGTGGCGAATTCGATCCTCAGGGAAAAAACTCGGCGGCCAGTCCGTCGTATACCCCGGCATCCAAAGGCCACCCGCCGCAGGCAGGCCCCCTGCGTGGCCCCAGGATACTAAACGTAACCTCTGTCGCAACAGAGACATAGCAACCTCAGCCAACGGGCGGGACCGCGCCCCGGCCCGATCGGCGAGAAGCCAGGCACAAGTACGGTATCGGCTAAGGCCGTACTCGTCAACAATGCGACATCCGCCCGTGAACACGCAGGGCGGCCGCGGCCTTTTGCAGTGGATGCATCTTGACTGTCCTCGGGCCCTGCCGGCGCGTGGACGTGGGGTTTCGGACGGTGGCCGTGTCAGACGCGGTCGCGGCCGGCCTGGGCGGACAGGACGTGCCCTTTCGGAGGCGAGCGGCACGGTCCTCGCTTCGGGCGGTGCCTCTCTGGTTCGTCGGCGCGGCCCCGCATAGAATCCTGCAACCAGAGCCGGCAGGCGGACAACACAATGCACATTCCCGACGGTTTTCTCGACACCCGGACGGCGGCGGGCACAGGCGTGCTGGCGGCGGCGGGGCTGGCCTTCGCGCTGCGGCAGGCCCGCGTCCACCTCCCGCCGCGACGGGTGCCCCTGCTTGGACTGTCGGCGGCGTTTGTCTTCGCCGCCCAGATGCTGAACTTTCCCGTCGCCGGCGGCACGTCGGGTCACCTGACCGGCGGCGTGCTCACGGCCGTTCTGCTGGGGCCGAGCGCCGCAGTGATCGTCCTCGCGGCCGTCCTGATCGTGCAGTGCCTGATGTTTGCCGACGGCGGCATCTCGGCGCTCGGGGCCAACGTCTTCAATATGGCCCTCGTCAGCGGCGTCGGCGGCTGGGCGATTTACGACCTGGTTACCCGCCTGTTCAAGGGCCTTTTCGGCCGCGTGCTGGCAGCGGCATTTGCCGGATGGTGCGGTACGGTGATGGCCTCTGTCGCCTGCGCCGCGGAACTGGCGGCCTCACGCACGGTTCGCTGGTCGATCGTCTTTCCGGCCATGGCGGGCATTCATATGTTGATCGGCGTGGGCGAGGGGCTCATTACCGCCCTCGTGCTTGTGGCCGTCAGCCGCACCCGGCCGGAACTGGTGCTCGAACCGGCTCACGCGGCCTCCGCCCGGCGTTACGGCGTCGTCGCCGTCTACGGCATGTTGCTCGCCCTGGGATTGGCCCTGTTCGTGTCGCCGTGGGCGTCGGAGTCGCCCGACGGCCTGGACAGGACGGCCGGCAAACTGGGCTTCGAGGACAAGGCCCGGGTGGTTGTTCCCGCCCCGATGCCGGAGTACGGGTTTGAACGGATCGCGGAATCGCGGGTCGGCACCGCGGTCGCCGGGGCCGTCGGCACGCTGATGGCGTTCGGCCTCTCCTGGCTTCTGGCCCTGGCGCTCGTACCTCGGTCGCGTCGCGAAGACGTGGCCGAGTCGCCCCCCCCGCAGTAAGCTGGTCGCATGCGACAGGACTTCCTGGACCGCCATAGCCGGTCCGACAGCGCCATCCACCGCTTGCCCGCCGGGGTCAAGCTGGCCGCCGCGCTGGCACTGGTGGTCGTGACGCTGTTGTGGCCGGCGAGGCACCTGCCCCTCATGGCCGTGCCGGCCGCGGTCCTGATGATCGTGGCCGCCCTGAGCCGGATCCCGCCGTGGTTCCTCCTGAAACGCCTGCTCCTGCTCGAGCCGCTGGTGCTGGGCGTGGCCCTGCTCGCGGTGTTTCAGCCCGGCGGCGGTCGGCTCGTGCTGCTCCTCGTCGTCCGGTGTACGCTGTGCCTGCTGACGATGATCCTCCTGTCCAACACCACGCCGTTTGCCGAGATCCTCCGTGTGCTGAAGGCGCTTCGTGCGCCCGGGCTTCTGATCACGACGCTGGCGCTGATGTACCGCTATCTCTTCGTCCTGGCGGACGAGGCACTGCGCATGAAGCGGGCCCGGATGAGCCGTACGTTCGTGCCGCAGCACGGGCGGCAGTGGAGGGCGCTCGCGGCGGTCGTCAGCCAGCTCTTCATTCGCGCCAGCGAGCGCGCGGAGCGGATCTACGCGGCGATGTGCGCCCGGGGGTGGCAATGACGCCGGCCATCGAGGTCCGCGACCTCACGTTCCGCTACGCCGACGGCACGGAGGCCCTGCGCGGCATCAGCTTCGCCGTGGCCCCGGGCGAGTGCGTCGGCATCATCGGGCCCAACGGCGCCGGCAAGAGCACGCTGCTGCTCCACCTGAACGGCCTCCTGCCCGAGCGACTCCGCGGCGACGGCGCCGTGCGCGTCGGCGGCGAGCCTCTGACGCCGGCCAACCTGCACGCGATCCGGCGGCAGGTCGGCCTGCTCTTCCAGGACCCGAACGACCAGTTGTTCTGCCCGACCGTCTTCGAGGACGTGGCCTTTGGCCCGCAGCAGTTCGGGCTCGACGAGGCCGAGGTGCGCCGCCGCGTGAGCGACTGTCTCGCCCGCGTCGGCCTGCGGGGCTTCGAGAACCGCAGCCCGCATCATCTCAGCGGTGGCGAGAAACGGCGCGTGTGCCTGGCGGGCGTCCTGGCGTGCGACCCCGGCATTCTGGTCCTCGATGAGCCGACCAGCGAGCTTGATCCGCACGGCCGCCGCGAACTGAAGGCACTGCTGCGGCAGATCCCCATCACCAAGCTCATCGCGACGCACGACCTGGAGATGATCGTCGAACTGTGTTCGCGCGTACTGGTTCTCGATGCCGGCGCGATCGTCGCCCAGGGACCGACGGTGGAACTGCTGTCCGACGAGGAGCTGATGCTCCGGCACAGGCTCGAGCGTCCGCACATTCTGCGGCACCTTCATCCGCACTGAGCCCGTTGGCAGCCCGTTCGCCGGGGGCGATGCCTACGCCCCGGCGGGCAGTCCGTGCCCGGGCTTGTTCGCGTAGAGAAGCCAGTACGTCACCGGGATGACGAACAGCGTGAAGACCGTCGAGGCCAGCAGGCCGAAGATCAGGCTCCACGCCAGGCCGGAGAAGATCGGATCGAGCGTGATGGGGATCGCCGCCAGCATGGCCGTTGCCGCCGTCAGCAGGATGGGCCGCAGGCGGACGACGCGGCTCTCCATGATCGCGTCGAACAGCGACCGCCCGCGGGCCAGCGACAGGTGGATGAAGTCCACCAGGATGATCGAGTCGCGCGTGACGATCCCCGCCAGGGCGATCATGCCGATCATGGCCGTCGCGGTGAAGAAGACCGGGTTGGCGAAGCCCCCGACCGTGCCGGCCGTCAGAACGTTCAGGAGCCAGAAGCCCGGCATGATGCCGACGATGGTCAGCGGAATCGCGAGCATCACGACCAGCGGCAGCGTGAACGAGCCGGTCTGATTGACGAGCAGGATGTAGATGCCGACCAGCGCGGCCGCGAACGCCAGGCCGAGGTCGCGAAACACGTCGAGCGTGATCTGCCACTCGCCCTCGCCGGAAAAACGGAGCGTGTAGCCGTCGGGCAGCCACCAGGGAATATCGCTGCCGGCACGGAAGAACGTGCGACCTTCGGCCGGTCGGCCCGGGGCGGTCGAGACCCAGCCGTCGCCCACGCTCCGTCGTTGTGCGTCGCCGCCGGGGGCAGGGTCCGCACTCACCCGGTCCGCCTCCATATCGACGATGATGTCGGCCGGCGGTCGCCCGGCGGCCTCCGCGAAGACGTAGACGACCGGGCGCAGGTCCTTGTGGTAGATGGTCTGGTCCTCGGCCTGCTCGTGCCAGGTGCCCAGTTCGCCGATGGCCACAAGCCCGCCCGTGCCGCCCTTGACGTAGATCCGGGACAGATCGGGCCGGCTCGACCGATCGGCCTCCGGCACGCGAAGAACGATCTCGAGCGGCTGCCGTTCACGCGGGGCGCGGAGCGTGCCGACGGCCCTGCCCTCGAGCGCGGCGGTCAACGCCTCTGCCACATCCTCGTTGGTCACGCCGTTGAGCGACGCCTTCGTCCTGTCCACGACGAAGACGTATTTCGTCTGCCGGGCCTCGATGGTGCTGTCGAGATCGACGACGCCGGGTTCGCGTCCGAGGCGCGCCTGGACGGTCTGCGCCGCCCGCATGATCTCGTCATAAGAACGGCTCGGACCGCCGAAGACCTCGGCGGTGACGGTGGCAATGACCGGCGGGCCCGGCGGCAGCTCGACGACCTTGAGCCGGACCCCGCACGCGGCGGCGATCTTCGCCAGCTCCGGCCGCAGGCGGAGCGCAAGGGCGTGGCTCTGCTGCGCGCGGTGCTTCTTCGAGGCGAGGTTGATCCGGATTTCCGCGACGTTCGGCCCTTTCCGCAGGTAGTAATGGCGGACGAGCCCGTTGAAGTCGATCGGCGAGGCGGTGCCGACGTACGACTGGAAGTCCCGCACCTCCGGCACCGTCCTCAGGAACGCCTCGAACTGCCGCACGCCCGCGTCGGCGCGCTCGAGCGTCGTGCCGCGGTCGAAGTCCAGGACGAACAGCAGCTCGTTCTTGTTGTCGAACGGCAGCATCTTCAACGGCACGTGCCGCGTCCACGCCAGCAGCGCCGAGCCCGCCGTCGCCAGGAGCATGATGCCGAGGAACGACCACGCCGCGACGCGCGACTTCAGCAGCGGGGCCATCAGCGGGTAGAAGATGCGGTAGAGGACCGACTGCTTCACCGCCGTCATGTCGTGCGGATCGGTCGTGTCCGTTTCGAGCGACGGGGCGCGGTACTCGCCCTTGAGCACGTGGTACGCCAGCCACGGCGTGATCGTGAACGACACGACCATCGACATGACCATGGTCACGGGGACGTTCAACGCCATCGGCCGCATGTACGGGCCCATCATGCCCGTGATGAACATCATCGGGAGGAACGAGATGATGACGGCGAGCGTCGCCGTGATGAGCGGGGGGCGGACCTCGTTGACCGCCTCGAGGACGATCCCCTCCGTCGCACGCCGATGCAGCCGGAAGTGCCGGTGGATGTTCTCCACGTCGACGATCGGGTCATCCACGAGCAGGCCGAGGGCCAGAATCAGCGCGAACAGCGTCACCCGGTTGATCGTGTAGCCGGCGAGCAGGTTCACCGCGAGCGTCAGGCCGAAGACAATCGGCACGGCCAGAGCGACCACCAGCGCCTGCCGCACGCCGAGCCCGAACGCCAGCAGGATGATCACGATCACGATCGCCACCGCCAGGGCCTCGACAAGCTCGTTGACCTTGTCGTCGGCCGTCTGGCCGTAGTTGCGGGTGACGACCAGCTCCATGCCCGACGGAAGCACCTCGGCCCGCAGCCGGTCCGCCTCCCGGATGACCGACGCGGCCATCCAGACGGCGTTGGTGCCCTTCTTCTTGGCCAGGGCGATCGTGACGGCGGGGGCGGAATCGGCGGCACCGGCCCGGGCCGCCGACGGGTCCACGGCGACGCCGCCGGAGCGAGCGTCGTACCACGCCGGCCCGCGGCCGTACCGCACGTAGTGGACCACCTCCGCCGGGCCGTCGGTGATGCGGGCCACGCTCTTCAGGAACACCGGCTGCTGCTGCCAGACGCCCACGACGATCTCGCCGAGTTCGTCCGGGTGCACGAGCGCCTGGCCGGCGTCCACCATCCGCTGCCGGTCCACGCGGTCGAAGCCGCCGGCGGGCAGCGAGACGTTGGCGCCGCGGATCGCCCGCTCGACCTCGGCGGGCGAGGTGTTGTGGCCGGCCATGTCCTCGGGCGACAGGTGTACGAGCAACTGCCGGGGCCGGCCGCCGGTGATCTGCACGCGGGAGATGTCAGGCAGCCGCGCGAGACGCTCGCCCAGTTCCTCCGCCACGCGGCGGAGCGAATAGTCCTCGCCGCCGGTCAGCGTCAGCGTGACGATCGGCACGTCGTCGATCTCGACCGGCTTGACCACCCACCCCGCGACGCCCGGCGGGATGGCGTCCCGGTTCTGCTCGATCTTGTTGTAGAGCTTGACCAGGCTCCGCTCGCGGTCCTGGCCCACGTAGAACCGCACGGTTACGATGGCCAGGCCCGGCTTCGACATCGAGTAAACGTGCTCGACGCCGTCGATCTGGTACAGGAGCTTCTCGAGCGGCGTGCTGACGACCTGCTCGACCTCCGCAGCCGAATGGCCGGGGAATTGCACGAACACGTCGGCCAGCGGCACGACGATCTGCGGCTCCTCCTCGCGCGGCGTGATGAACAGCGCGACGCCCCCGACCACCAGCGACAGCACGATGAGAATGATCGACAGGTTCGAGCGGAGGAACTTGTTGACGATCGCGATCGTGATGTCGTGCTTCGGTTCAGTTGCCATGACTGCTCGGGCGTGTCTGTGGGGAACCGACCGGCAAAGCCACCTTCTCGCCGACGGCCAGGCCGGCGAGGACCTCCACGTTCTCGTCGAACGACCGGCCGAGCCGCACCAGGCGGCGCTGGATCGTCCGGCCGTCCGTGACGTCCACGAGATCGAGCTGGCCGACCTGTGTGACGGCGGCCCGGGGGATGTAGACGACCTCCTGCGGATCCAGGGGGATTTTGATCCGCCCGAACATGCCGGGGTAGACGCCCGGCGGGCAGGGGCCGCTGACCTTCACCTCGAACGAACGGCTTGCCGCCTGGGCCTGCGGGACGATCTCCTCGACGCGGCCCTCGCATTCCTTGCCCATCGCCTCCAGCCGGACGGTGATCCAGTCGCCCACCTTGAGCCGCTGCGCCAGCGACTCCCGGACGACCGCCACCAGCTGCATCCGCGTGTGGTCGTAGAGCGTGACCAGCGGCTGACCCGGCGTGACCGTATCGCCGACGTCCACCTTCTTGTCCACGATGCGGCCGGCGACCGGCGCCAGGATCTTCGCATAGCTCAGGCGGGTCTGTGCCTCGTTCAACGCCTGCTCGGCGCGGCGCTTGTCGGCCTCGGCGCCTCGCAGGGTGTTCGTGACGCGGCTCAGCTCCAGTTCCGACGCCGCCTGCTGCGTCGTGAGCTTCTGGATGCGGTCCGACTCGGTGCGGGCCTGGTCGAGGACGGCCGAGGCCGCCGCCACCACGGCGGTCGCCTGCTCGACCTGGGCACGCAGGTCGGCGTCATCCAATTCAATAAGGACCTGGTCCTTCTCGACGAGCTGGCCCGCCCGGAAACTGACGGCCACGACCTTGGCCAGCAGGCGCGAGCCCAGCGTCGTCTCGTGAACGGCCCGTGTCGTGCCGACCGCCCACTCGGCAAACGGCTGTTGCACCGACCGAACCTCGACCACGGGCCGATCGCCCGGCACGGCCGCCGGCGCGGCGATCGCCTGCCCGGGGGCGATCTTGTGGTGAAACGCCCCGCCAAGCCAGAGCAGCATCAGCACGATGACGGCAATCGCCCCCGTCGTGGCCAGGACCCATCGAACGATTGGTTGCCAGCGTTTCATGGGCTTCGACTCGTCACATCGCATGGACCGCAGACCCGATTGAACGCACCGCATCGCCGATGATAGAAAGACACAGCCAGCCGTCAATACGCGACAAGTACCGCCATCGGTATGGCTGCCCGGCCGCTCAAAGCTTTCTCGGTATCGAGCAGGAGCCGGACGAGCAGCAGCAGCAGGGGGCGTTGCCCGTGAGCAGGAGGGCCAGCCAGATCCCGGCCGCCGCAAACGCGAAGCCGGGATGCACGGTAATCGCCAGGAGGAGAGCGGCCGCCGCCCCCAGAAGCCCGGCCGTGCGAAGCCATCGGCCCGGGCCGGCGCCGTCCGCACCCTCCACCGGCAGTCCCGCCCGCTTCCACGCCGCTGTCCCGCCTTCCACACGAACCACGTTGTCCAGACCCTCCTGCGTCAGGCGGGCACACGCGGCGAGCGATCGGCTGTCGCTCTGGCAGATCACATATACGGGGCGATCCGGGGAGCCGGTGCGACCGGCCAGGACGGCGTCCCGGTTGAGCGTGTCCAAGGGCACCAGACGGGCCCCCACGGCGTGCATCTTCTCGAACTCGCCGGGGGAACGGACGTCGATAAGATCCACCGGTTCACCGGTACGGATCCGTTCATACAACGCGTCAGGGCTGATGCTGCTGTGGGTCATGACCGCGGATCCTCCTGTGCGGCGCAGCAAACGGCCTGGCCTTCGTGGCGCAGGCCGAGCCGCTGCAGGAACCACATCATGGGGCACCATCCGGTAAACCCCGATTGCAGAAGGTTCACACCCACGAAGGCCGTGAACAGGAGCCACCACGGACTGACGTAGAAGCCAAGCCCGACGCTCGCCAGAATGAATGCCCCGGCGATGGATCGCAGTGCGTTTTCGATCACCATCTCGAACCTCCAATCTTGTTTCCACAAGGTTTGATCCGCGTGGGCGTGATGGGTTACAAGGGACCGACGTTATAATGCCGCAGGACCTCATGAGCGAACCCGCCGTCATGCCGTCAGCCCCGGATCCCGACGCCGAATACGTGCGCCGCGCCCGCGAGGGAAGCTACGAGGCGTTCGAGCGGCTTGTCGGGCGCCACGAACGATCGATCTATACGCTGGCCCTCCGGATCGTTCGCCGTCCCGAAGATGCCGAAGACGTGGTCCAGCAGACGTTTCTCACCCTGCTGGAGCACCTGAACGAATTCGAAGGCCGATCGCAGTTGCGCACGTGGATCGTCCGCGTCGCGACGAACCACGCGTTGAAGATTCTGCGGAAACGCCGCGGGCTGCCCACGGTGTCGATGGAATCCGTCGGCCCCGACGAGGAGGCGGCCCTGCCCCGTCCCCGGTTTATCGCCCCCTGGCGCAGCGAGCCCGAGCAGGCCGCCACGGCTCACGAGACGCAGCAATTGCTGTCCGACGCGCTGAATCAGCTCGACGAGAAATACAGACTGGTTTTTCTCTTGCGCGACGTCGAGGGGCTGTCCACCGAGGATGCGGCCGAGGTGTTGGGAATCACTGTGGCCAATGCGAAGGTGCGCCTGCTGCGGGCCCGCCTCATGCTGCGGGAACGGCTCACGCTGGCCCTGGGCGATCCGGAGCGGGCGGTTACCGGGGGCCACGATCATCCGGATTGATGTAACGCAAGGGCCCTCTCGCGGATCGGATAGATGGGAACACCATGAAGTGCGACGAGTTGCTCAAAGCGATGAACGAGTACGTGGACGGCCGGCTCGACCCGTCCGTCTGCCGGGAGTTCGAACAGCATCTCGCGGACTGCAACCCGTGCCAGGTGGTGGTGGACAACATCCGCAAGACGATCACGTTGTATCGGGCCGGCCGGCCGTACGAGATGCCCGTCGGTTTCCAGGCCCGCCTGCGGCAAACCCTCGAGCAACGGTGGAAGGCGTGCCACGGCGGCGAGCGGCCCGGCACGCCCTGACCCAGGGGATGGCCGACTCGACGGCCGGGGGACGCCCCCGTCACGTATCCGCCTTCCTGATGTAGATCGGGTTGGTAATCACCCACGGCCAGCGTTCGTCCGCCAGCATCACGAAGGCCTCGAAGCGGTAGATGCCGGGGGTGACGTCATCAACCGTATGCGATGCCCCGACGGCCTTGCCCGCCGTGCGGCCGTCGCGCACGACACGGATCGTCGCCTCGGCCGGCAGGACGCACCGCAGCTTCAGCCCGGGCCGCCACGCCACCCGGTCGCCGACGGTGCCGACCGGCCGGCCGTCTGCCTCGACCCAGAACCCGAATGACGGCAGCGGTGCGAGGTTCTCGAAGCCGAGGATCGCCCGACCGCTCCGCAGGGCGTGGCGAATGCTCTTCTCGTTGATCTCGCCCATCTGCAGGAACGTTCCGACATGCCGCATGCTGATCTCGTACGGGTCCAACTGCACGTCGGTCAGCGTCACCGGCTCGCCCGGCGTGCCCTTCTGCCCGAAAGCCGCCATCAGCATCGCCGCCCGCAGTCCTTCGCCCTTCCAGGCTCGCTTGCCGTCCATGTCGAGGGCCTCAACGGTCCCGTCCGGCAGCGCCTTCAGCGTCACCCGCACGTTCTGGTGGCTGTCGTTCGCGGCGATCCCCGCGAAGGGCGCCTCGAGCGTCAGACGATCGAAGCGCTGCAGGAACGCCGCCGGGTAGTCGAAGAACGATTCGAACGCCGCCACAGGGTGCGCCTTGACGGCCGGCAGGTTCAGGATCATCGCGGCGAAGAGCGCCTTGAACGGCTCATCGCTTGCATCGACGTGCGTATTGTAGATTTCGATGCCGTCGAACTTCGTGCGGTCGAACTCCGGCACCTCCTCCGGGTGGCAGACAAACCGCAGGTCGGCCTCGCCCTCGCGGCCCGGCCAGTACAGCGTGTTGTTGCTCTCGGTCCCGGCGAGGAAGTACACGCCGTCCTGCCAGCCCTTGACGTTCTCCGCGATGACATCGGCGTCCTTCTTCGGGTGCTCGCTGAAGCCGACGATTCTCGTGCCCGTCGCCCTGGCGGCGGCGACGATCTCGGCGATCGTACCGCGGCTGTCGTGCGACAGGCGGCTGTGCATGTGAAACGTGCCGCGGACGAACGGGTACGGCACATCGACCTTCTTCACGCGTGCCGCCAGCGCCGCCCGGTCTTCGTCAAACCGTGCGAGCCGCAGCGGCAGGAGCCGGTCGAGGATCGGCGTCCGCGCCGGGTGGCTGGCCGGTTCGGCGGCAACGACGGACAGCGGGAGGCCCGCGATCGCGAACAGGCATGGAACAGCAACGCGATTCATTTTCCGCTCCTCCAGGTTGCGGGGACGTGGGCGATCACGACGTCCATGTTGCCCCTTCGCGTGCTCGCGAACACCACGCGGTCCGAGGACGGCGCCCAGCCGGGGTGCGGGTGCGACTGTTCGCCCAGCTTCCGATGCCCCGCCGTCAACAGCCGCTCTTCGGTCGTGTCGCCGTCGAAGAGCACGATGTCGCCGTAGAAGTTGTCCGCGACGGCCCACCGCCCGTCCGGCGAGCCGGCGGCGTGCCACCAGGCCCGCTTCTTGATTTCGTCGGGGTTGCCGCCGGGCCACCAGCTCCCGGCGCCGATAATGCTCACGCGCCCCGTTTTCATGTCGAACACCTTCAGGTGCGATTCCTCCGGCACGTGATGGCCGCCGCAGAAGGTGATGCGGTCCTCGGTCCACCAGCACTCGTGCGTGACCAGCTCGCCCGGCTTCTGCGGGTAGATCGGCCGCGGCGGCCGGCCCGACATGTCCACCAGCCACGTGCGGTAGTGCGGGTCGCCCGCCGGCGCCGTGGTCGGCATGCGATCGCCGCCGGGATAGGCCCGCGCGAACAGGAGCAGGTCGGGGCGGCTCCAGCTGAACTGCAGGTGGTAGTTCCGGAAGCCGACGCTCGCAACGTGGATGAGCTTGCCCGTCTCGATCTCAACGGCGGCGATGCCGTACGTCCCCGGCTTGCCGGAATCCTGGTACGAGAACGCGAGCAGCCGCCCCTCGGAGTTCTCCGTCAACGCCGATGTGATGCCGGTGTTCTTCGGCAGGTCGGCGATCTTCCGACGGCGGATGTTCACGCCAGGCTCGACGTCCCCGGCCGCCCGGACGGCCCAGGCGACGATCGTGCGGTCCTGCACGCCGTAGATGAGGTTGCCCTTGCGCGAGCATGTGAGCGAGCCGAGGGGGGCATCACCCTCGCGGCCCAGGCGAACGAGGTGACCCGTCGCTTCCAGGTAGCCGAAGGGCTCCGAACGGCCCGTGCGGTCGCTGAGAAAAACGAGCATCGACCCGTCCGCCAGCCACGACCGCTCGTGGAAGTAGAGGTTGCAGTCCGTGCCGGGGTGCCGTGTCACGAAGACGATCTTCGCGCCCGAATGGGGGTCGATCTCGATTTCGCGCTCCGACGGGAGGATCGGACAGCTCCAGTGATCGGTCCCGGTCTCGGCCAGGGCCTGCCGGCACGGCATCACCATGAGCAAGAGCAGGATGACAACGGACGGAGGCCGGCGAATGCAGGGCATGAAGACACTCCTCACAGCCGTGGACGCCCCTCGCGGGGGATCTTATAATCAGCGCGGGCGTTTTGCCATAGGGTTGCACCAGGCGACGGCGGATTCGGCCTCGGGCCTGTTGGCGGACGATCCGGGCATTCACGCCGGCTTGCGCGGCGTTTGGATTCCGCCGGCGAACGCGTGTCAGCGCTCGAAGAGTCCTCGTGCCGGCCAAGGGACGCGTCAATGCCCGACCTCGACGACGAGGACGTTCCGGACGGCGTCCGTTCGCCCATACGGCCATGCACCCGCGAGGTCCCCGGCACTTGACACCGCCACGTGCCCGCATAAGCTCAACACCAAGAGGATGCCCCGGGTCCCAAATCGGCAAGGAGACTCGGAAGCGTTGCTCATCGCTGGGAGAATCGCATGCAATTCCGTCGTGGCGCGTCTGCAGGCCGGTTCGTCGCTGCGGCTGCGTTGGCGTCCGCCGCCGTGTGCCTCGGAGCAGCGCCGACCTCGAAGCCGTCGGCCGCACAGCGAGTGACCTTCGATACCGAAGACGGCGTGCTGATCGTCGGCGATTACTGCGCGCCGACCGCCAAGGCCGGCGAGCGGGCGCCGATCGCGATCCTGCTGCCGATGGAGACGTCCGACCGCTCCGCGTGGGGACCGCTGGTTGCGCCGCTGCGGGCGGCCGGCTTCGCCGTGCTGGCGATCGACCTCCGCGGCATCGGCGAGAGCGTCGAGCCGAAGGGCCTTCGCCTGCGGGAGAAACTCGAGAAGCGCGACAGCAAGCTCTTCCGGGCGATGCACAAGGACGTGGCCGCGGCATACGGGTGGCTGGCGAAGCAGGGCAACCTCGACGCGGCGAGGTTCGTTCTGGTGGGCGCCGGGCTTGGAGCGAGCGTGGCGATGGACTACGCCTCGCGCGACAGATCGGTGGACGCGATCGTGTGCCTCTCGCCGGCGACCGGTTACGGCGGGCTCGACTCGGCGGCGCACATCGCCCGATGCCAGCCGCGGGCCGTTCTGCTCGTCGCCGCCAGGGCCGAGAGCGATGCCGCAAGCCTGTTCCAGCGCGCGGCTCCGAAGGCGACGCTCCGCATCGTCGATGAGCCGGAGGGGAACGCCGGCGCGGCCGCCGCGCACGGCATCGATCTGCTCGGCAAGGCCAGGGATCTGGAACGTACAATTGTCGGTTTCCTCGGACAGGCAGCCGGCCGGCCCGGCGGCGAACCCGTCGTCGCGACACTTGACGGCGAGGTGTACCACGCGCCCGGCACGAGCATGGCCCAGCGGATCAAGGACGAGAACCGCCGATGGTTCAGCTCCGCCGAAGAGGCCGAGTCCCGCGGTCTCCGCCCGGTGAAGAAACGCGGCTCCCGAGGCGGCGGCGAGGCGCAGCAGGCGAGCCCGAAACCGCCGAATTCCCCCGCACCCCGAGGAAACGCGAAGTGGCCCAAACGGTAGTCGCGACCGCGAACTGCCGGTCCGTGGCAGGAAGGAACCAGGCGAATGTGTTATGCGTGGCAGAGCAGCCGATCGAACAAGGGTCTCATTCGTGCGAGGTGGCACATGCGCGGGCAGCGAGCGTTATGGCGGGTCGTCGGGATGGCCGCGGGCGTTGCGGGGTTCCTCCAGGGGTCGGCCCTCGCCACCGGGCCGGAGGCCACGCGGCCGGCGACGATCATCGGCATGTACGTGCACCAGCATTGGTCGTACAACCACCCCTACGCCGCCCGCACGTGGACGCTCGACGACTGGCGCGGCTACGCCGACGGCCTCCGGCAGATCGGTTATAACACGATCCTGGTCTGGCCCGTGCTCGAGACGATGCCCGACCCGCTCACGCCGAGCGACCGTGCGAGCCTCGCGAAGATCGCCGCCGTCATCGACATGCTGCACAACGAAATGGGCATGCGCGTGTACCTGGCCCTGTGCCCGAACGTCGGCGCCGACAACGCCGAAGCGGCAAAGGCGACGTTCGAGAAGCGGCGCTTCTTCCACTGCGACACCCGCATCAATCCCGGCGATCCCGCGGCGATGCGGGCGATGATCGCGTGGCGCGAGAAGCTCCTCCGCCCGCTGGCGGCGGCGGACGGCGTCGCCATTATCGACAGCGATCCCGGCGGCTACCCCGGCTCGACGAACGCGGAGTTCGTCAACCTGCTCGGCGAGCACCGGAAGATGCTCGACCGGCTGCGGCCGGGCATCGAGCTGTACTACTGGATGCACGTCGGCTGGGAGGGCTACTGCCGCTTCTACAAGACCGCGCGGTTCTCGTGGGGCACGGCGGAGGAGCAGGTGGACGTGCTCCGACGGCTGAAGGATCTGAACCCCGAACCCTGGGGCCTCGCCAACGGCCTCCCCCATGCGGAGAAGCTCGGCCTGGCCGACCGCGTCATCAGCTTCAACTACGGGCGGATCGAGGGCGAGCCGTCGTTTCCCATGACGAACTTCGGCGGTACAAGCGCCTACGAGGGCGGCAGGGGCGCGACCGCCCGCGGCGTCATGGGCAACGCGCAGACGCACTGCGTGCAGTTGCCGAATACGTTTGCCTTCGTCCGCGGCGCGACGGGCCGGCCGCTGGACGATGCGGATTACGTCCGCTTCGCCGACGACCTGATCCCGGGCCAGGGCGAGACGGTCGTGTCCGCGTGGAAGGCCCTCGCCGGCAATGACCCGGCAGCGATGTCCCGCCTCGCGGATCGGCTCGAACGCCTGCCGGACACAGACCTGCGCCCCGGCCGGCTGAAGGGCCTGCTTTTCGGCAGCCCGCGGCGGTTCGTGAACGACCTCGTGATGCAACTGCGGCTACGGGCTGCCTTTGTCGCTCTCCTGGCGGCAGCGGAAGAGAGGGACAAGGGCGAGAAGGAACAGACGACGGAGAAGGGTGCCGGACTCAAGACGGCGTTTGCGCGCTTCGTGGACGCCGCGGAGATCTGGCAGCGGCAGCACGGCTACGAGAACGCATGGTCGTGGCCGGGCCTGCAGGAGACCCTGAAGAAACTCAACCTGCCCGCGATCAACGCGGTCGTGGACACTCAGTTCAGCATCGAGGCCGACCCGGACTCCAAGGCAAGGAAGACGCCCCTCGAACAAATCCAGGACAGCCTCCGACGGACCGAAAGCTACACCCCGCGCCTGCTTGAGGCGATGAAAAAGGCCCTGCAGGAGATGTGATTCGGATCGGCGGGGCACAGGGCGCCGGCACGACAGAGCCCGGGACGCCGGCGACGGATGGTCTTGCCGCAGCCTCGCGGCCCGCGTCCCGCGGCATCAGGCGATCAGCATCGTGCGCAGCCGCTCCAGCAAGTCCCGGCGGCGTGCGTCGCTCGCGTCGGACGGATCGCAACAGAAGAGCGTGCTCTCGCGGCAGCCGTGCTCGCGAATGCGGCCCAGGAGCGTCTCGATGCGGCGGGCGCACGCTTCCAGCGTCGGCGAGCGCGGGCCGGCGGCGCCGTTGAGCACGACGACGTCGCTCTCGATCATCGCATGGTATTCGGGTTGAAGCTGAATGCGCGACGCGATCTCGGCCCCGAGCGGCGACAGGGCAAACCGCCGTACGTGGTGCTCCGACACCTCGATCTGCTCCTCGATCCCGTGCGGCGTGCGAACGCCCCTGCGGTGCCGAACGCCCTCGTCGTCGTCCATCGACGCATCGTCGAACAGGCCGAAGATTTCCGATGCAAACGCGGCCGTGTCCTCCATGACCTGCTTCATCGCCGCCGACGCCTCCGCCGGACGCCGGAAAACCCGGTGCAGGTCGTCCGGCGCGGTCATCGCGAAGATGCGATGATCGTACGGGTGGGCGTGCCGCAGGCACGGATCGGAGTCGGCCTCGATGATCGCCGTGACGATTTTCTGCTGCCGGCGGATCTTCGTGAGCACGTCGGGCAGCACCTCGAACACGCGTTCGGGCGTATAGCCGACACACTGCGCAGACGCCACGCCCTCCGCCGTCGTCACGTCCGGCTCGCCGCGAGAAGGCAACCCGTCGAGGTCGATCGGACACAGGCGGACATAGTGCGGCGGGCGACGGAGCACGTCGCGGGCGAGGAGCCTCGCCAGCATCGACTTGCCCGCCCCGCCCGGACCGCACACGAAGATCGTCGTCATCGGCATACGCTTCTCCGATCGTCCGGCTTCCTTGCGGCACGGGCTTCCCGCCGGCTTCCGGATGCAGGCACGATGCCTGCACCATAACGACGCTCATGGACCGGAAGCAGCCTCAGCGCAGCCATTCGTCCCGATGCGCCGCCACGAAATCGTCGTCGCGCAGGTGCGGATACGTACGGCAGACGCGGTCGATCTCCTCCAGCTGCCCGGGCGACAGGTCCGCCGCCGGGTTCAGGCACCACCGGCCGGCCAGCAGCCCCTGGCGGCACAGCACCTCGTGGATCCCCGGGATGCAGCCGGCAAAGGCGTGCGCGGGGTCAAACAGGGCCGCGTTGCTGTCGGTGACCTCCACGCCCCGCGCCAGCAGCTCGGGCGGAATGGACCCGCCGGCCGCGACGAAGCGGCGAAGCTCCGCGTGAAGCTCGACGGCCCGCCGCGTCCAGACGGCCCAGTGCCCGAGCAGCCCGCCGACGATCCGAAGCGTGACCGCCCGGCCGCCGGCGCGGAAACGATGCGCCGTCAGCAGATCGGCCACGATGTTGTCGTCGTTGCCGGTGTAGAGGGCGATGTCGCCCGCCCGGCCCGTCTCGGCAACGGCCCGCACGACGTCGATCGTCTGGTAACGGCTGAACGGGGCGATCTTGATCGCGACAACGTTGGCGATCTCCGCGAAGCGGCACCAGAAGTCGAAGCCCAGCACCCGCCCGCCCGCCGCCGGCTGAAGGTAGAAACCGAACAGCGGCAGAACCTCGGCCACGGCCCTGCAATGCGCGATCAGCTCGTCCACAGTTGCGGCGGCCATCGCGCCGAGGCTCAGCAGCCCGGCGTGATAGCCGAGGTCGGCGGCGACACGCGCCTCGGCGACGGCCTGTGCCGTCCTGCCGCAGATGCCTGCCACGGCGACCGCCGACCGGCCCGTTGCGGCGGCATCTTCGCGGATCGCCCCGATGCCCAGTTCGAGCACGGGCCGGTACAGCCCCACCTTCGGGTCGCGAATCTCGAACTGCGTCGTATGCACGCCGATCGCCAGCCCGCCGGCCCCCGCCGCGAGGTAGTACCGGCTCAGCGCCCGCTGGCGGCGCTCGTCGAGCTTCCGCTCGGCCGTCAACGCAAGCGGGTGCGCCGGAATCACCAGGCCCCGACGCAGGGCGTCACGGGTTGCATTCGCATCCATGACAGCCATTATCGCCGCCGGCCTCCGCCGCACAATCCGCCCCCCCGACCGCCGGGAACGGCCGGGCGGAGGCTTCGCCCTCCACTCGACCCTCTGTGGTGCAGCATGCCGAGCCGCAGGGTATAGTCGTGTCCGGAGAACCGCGTGCGTTGCGAACGACCATCAGGATCCGGCCCGCATGAACGCCCGGACGGGCGCCCTGGCATTCGTCGGCATCGACGGAGTCTTTCGCACCTCGGCGGGGCGACGCGCACCGTCGGCGATGCGCGGCACGCCGCCGACCTCGCCCGAGCCCTCGACACCGGCGACGACGAAGGCCGCGCCCTCACGCATGGCTTCCACGCCTATCCCGCCCGCATGCACCCGCTGACGGCCGAACGCGTGATCGCGGCGAGGCTGGCCGGAACCCCCTCGGCCGGCGATGAGAGGTCCGCCGCGACGATCCTCGACCCGTTCTGCGGCTCCGGCGCGGTGGCCGTCGAGGCCCTGCGGGCCGGCTGTCGGTTCGTCGGCGGCGATGTGAGCCCGGTCGCGCTGGAAATCGCCTGGGTCCGCACACGGCGCTGGCCGGCGGCCCGGTGCCGCGGGATCGAAGCGGGCGCCGCTCGCGCCGCCCGCGTGGCGACGGATCTCGCCCGCGCGAAACGCCGCCCGCCGCGATGGGTCTTCGAGGAGTCGTCCTGGTACGACCGGGCGGCGCTCCGCGATGTCTGGGCACTTCGCGACGCCGTCGAGTCGGAGAAAGACGCCGACCTGCGAAGGGTCCTGCGGATGGTGTTGTCGTCGATCCTTGTGAAGGTCTCACGCCAGGCGTCGGACGCGACCACCGTCCGCGACATCGACCACCGCCCCGTCCGCGCGGGCACGGCCATTCACCTGTTTCGCCGCCGGGCCCACGAGCTGGCGGGCCAGCTTAACGCCCTGCGCGAGGACCTGGATCGTCGCGGCGTACGGCCGCCCGAACCGCATCTCGTGCAGGCCGACGCGAGGACGGCCGGCCTCGTCGAGCCCCGCACCGCAGCGCTCGTGCTGAGTTCGCCGCCGTACCTCGGCACGTACGACTATCTGTTCCATCACGCCCGCCGGTATGCCGCGCTGGGCCTGCCGACGGAGTTTGCGGATCGACACGAGATCGGCGCCCGCCGCCGGGCGCGCGCGGCTCCGGCCACGGCGATCGAGGCGTACGCGAAGGACATGACGGCAGCGCTCGCGCGGATGAAGGAAGCGGTCCGCGAGTGCGGCAGCATCGTCCTGCTGCTCGGCGACGGCACCGTGGGTAAGCACGTCGTCCGTGCCGACGAGCTGATCCGCCGCATCGCAAGCGAAATCGGCCTTGCCGTCGTCGCCATCGCCTCGCAGCGCCGGCCGAACTGGCTGACGGCCAGAGGGGCGCCGTCGCGGTCCGAGCACCTCATCGAGCTTCGATAGCGCTGCCCTCGGCAGGAGGACCGTGTCCCATTGTGGCGCAGGCATATAAGGAGGGGGTCAGGAACGAATGGCACTGCCGTCCCAAGTGGTTTAGCCCAACCTTCGCACGGCGATGGAAATCGCGAGCGAGAATCGGCGTTGGCGG
>CAZUAI010000026.1:0-63697 GCA_964617875.1 uncultured Planctomycetales bacterium
TATCGCACAGAGGCCAGCCTTTTTCCATAGGGGGGGTGAGAAATGCGGGTTAGTGTTCCCCCCGATGATACTGACTCCAGCCAAGCCACCCCACACGGCGGCGAAGTTCGACGCCGTGTCGTCGGTGAGAATCACGGACTTGCCCGCGGCGACAACGCCGAACGCGCTGAGAGACTGTGATCCAGGCATCCGCGAGTTGTCGTCGAAGCTCCAACCGGTCATGTCCACGGGGTCTGGACCGGTATTGGTGAATTCGACGAACTCCCCCAGGCTACCGGTTCCGGCACCGTTGTACATCCATTCGGAGATCACCATGCTACCCGAAGCAACCTGTGCGAAGGAAACCGCCACGCTGACCACCACGAACAGTCTCATGATCTTCTCCTCCATTCATGCAAATGCGCGGAGTCGCGGGGATGAAGCCACAAGCTTCTTTCCCACTCCGGCGCTGGGATACAGGAACTCCTCGTCACAAGGTCCAGGCTGGCGAAACGCGCTGTAACCGGAAGCAACGCCGTGCCCGCGGCGTGCCCGCACGCCCAATCGGGACGATCGGACAAGCGGCGATTAGCCCCCGAGCTTTGTTCCGAAGCGGAATCAAGACGGCTACAGCGGGAGGACACTATACGGTGCGATGTCATTGCGGGCTCTTTCTGCTCGCCGTCTGGCAACGCAGTTGAAGAAGGCCGATGCACGCGGCCGCTGCTCCGCACCGAGAGGCGCAAATCGCATCGTGCCAGAGTCAGCGAAACCCCCAAAGGGGCAACGCGTCTCCCATGGGGCATTCCGCATCCCAACGATTCTTTCCCCAAGAGACCTAGTTCCCATGCGATCGATTATCCGCGAAACCAGGTAAACGGTGGGTCAACGAAGCGCAAAGCTGTGTAAACCTCACATCGACGTTTCTTTACACGAGCACGTTCGCCCCGCGACGTCGCCGCAGGTACAGTCTGCTGCCAGGCTTGGCGAGTTCAAGACATGGCAGAAGGAAGAACGGAGCCTGCCGCCGGCCGCTTGCTGGTGATCGACGACGACAGCGAGTTGTGCGAGCTGGTCACGGAATACCTCAGACCGGAGGGCTTTGAGGTTGAGGCGGTCCACGACGGCGAGCGAGGCGTCGACCGGGCGCTTTGCGGCGAGCACGCGATGGTCGTGCTTGACGTAATGTTGCCCGGCCTCAATGGATTTGAGGTCTTGCATCGCATCCGGGCGCGGTCCGGCGTGCCCATCCTGATGCTCACGGCGAGGGGCGAAGCCGTGGACCGGATCGTCGCGCTCGAGACCGGGGCGGACGACTATCTCCCCAAGCCGTTCAACCCGCGCGAACTCGTCGCGAGGGTCCACGCGATCCTCCGCCGAGCGGCGGGAAGCGCCGAGCGGGGGATCGCCGGGGCCACGAAGCTGATCGTCGGCGACGTCGAGTTGGACCCGGGCGGGCGCACGGTTCGCTGCAATGGGAAGGTCGTGGAACTGACCGGCGTGGAGTTCAATCTCCTGGAGACGCTGTTGCGCACTGCGGGTCGCCTGGTAGAACGCGAGGAGTTGTCCAAGACGGTGCTCGGCCGAAGGTTGCAGCCTTATGATCGCAGTATCGACATGCACGTCAGCAACCTGCGGAAGAAGCTCGGCCACATGAGCGGCGAACACGAACGAATCAAGACGGTACGCGAGCTCGGATACATCTACACGCTCGTGTCCGCTACACAAACCACACCCCCTGAAGTTCATGGATGACGGCCGAGTGGAACGCGGCGTGCGGGGGTTCGTGGTGTTTGTAGAGCCGACCGCGTCTATGCGCCGCCGACCTCGATCCGGAGAGGTCGGGCCATGAACGCGGCGCCCGCCCCCCGCTCGCGTCAAGGCAAATGCCTGAAAGCGATCTGACCCTATCCTCACCTCATTTACGCCGGAACCGGGAGGGGCACGCTGGGCGCCACGGCGGGCGAGCCCTAGAATGAGCGAACGCGGGCTGCCGCTGGAGCCGGGCGGCGTCATGCAGGATGCCCCCGGTCGATTCACCGCAAGGGGATGACAGGTCATGCCGGAATCATGTCCTCACGTGTACGCATGGCGGCGCCGTCGCGAGCGGCGCGATTCCTCCGGGAGGGCATGCCGCCGGTGGCCGGGCGTCCACGGGGCGCTTCTCGTCGCCGTTCTCGCAGCGCCGGGACCGGTTCGCGCCGATGAGGTCGATCGAGACGTGGTCGTATGCGGGGGAACCGCCGCGGGGGTGATGGCCGGAATCGCGGCGGCACGGCACGGGGCGTCGGCGATCATTCTGGAGCCCGGCAGGCACGTCGGCGGCATGGTGTCCGGGGGCCTGGGCCGCTGCGACGTGCTCGGGCAGGAACACCTCATCGGCGGACTCGCGATCGAGTTCTTCGAACGGGTGGGAAAGCATTACGGCAAGCCCGTCGCCTGGCAGTTCGAGCCGCACGTCGCCGAGGACACGTTCAAGGCCATGCTCAGGGAAGCGGGCGTCGAGGTGCGGTTCGGCCGGTCGCTCGCGACGGCCCGGATCGAGGGGGTTCGCGTGCGGGCCGTGCGGACGCGGGACGGCGACAGCTACACCGCCAGGGTCTTCATCGACGCGACCTACGAAGGCGATCTTCTGAAGGCGGCGGGCGTATCCTACGTCGTCGGACGGGAAGGGCGCGACCGTTACGGAGAATCGCTCGCCGGCCGATGCGAGTTGCTGCCTCACAAGCACCAGTTCAAGGCCGCAGTCTCGCCCTGGCGCGACGGCAGGCTGCTGCCGTTCGTCACACCGCAGGACCGACTCCTGCCGGTCGGCTCCGGCGACGGCAGGTTTCAGGCGTACTGCTTCCGCCTCTGCCTGACCAACCGGCCCGAGAACCGCCTGCCGATCGTGAAGCCGGAGGGCTACGACCCATCGCGCTACGAGCTTCTGCGACGCTACATCGTCGCACTGGGCCGGAAGGAAGACATGCCCGCGTTCCTGTACTGCGGGGAGATTCCCAACGGGAAATGCGATGCCAACAGCACCGGGCCGGTCTCCACGGACCTGCCCGGGGCCAATCAGGACTACCCCGAGGCGTCGCCGGAGCGCCGGGCGGAGATCCGGGAGGAACACCGCAGCTGGGCACATGGCCTGCTCTATTTCCTGCAGAATGATCCGGCCGTACCCGAGAAGGTTCGCGCCGTGTACGCCCCGTGGGGATTGTGCAGGGACGAATTCCAGGACACCGGCGGCTGGCCCCATCAGCTCTACGTGCGCGAGGCGCGCCGGATGCTCGGCGAATACGTGCTCACGCAGCACGACCTGCAGACGCACCGGCGCAAGCACGACACGATCGGGATGGCGGGCTACAACATCGACATCCGCGAGGTGCAGTGGGTTTCCGTTCGCAACACGCATTTTCCGAAGGCGGAGGATGAGGTTTTTGTCGAGGGCTACCTGAGCCAGCCGGTGGAGCCGTGGGAGATCCCGTATCGCGCGATGCTGCCGCGATACTCGGAGTGTTCGAACCTGCTGGTGCCCGTCTGCATCTCCGCCTCGACGGTGGCGTACGGTTCTTTCCGCATGGAGCCGAACTACATGATCGCCGGCCAGAGCGCAGGCGTGGCCGCCGCCCTGGCCGCCAAAGCCGCCGTCCCGGTCCATCTCGTGAGCCTGGCCGGGCTCCAGGACTGTCTTCGCGCGGACGGCCAGGTGCTGCACGCGGAGACACGGAAGCGGCCCGACTGACGAATGCGTCGCGCAGGCCCGCCTTCGGCCGTTTCAACCTCTCCGGCCCTTCGAGCCTTGTGATTACGACGACCGGGCGGCTTTCGCGCCGGACGCGGCGTCGCCGGACGCCGCCGGCGTCTGCTTCGCGGCGAGGTCGGCGGCGGCCCGCACGAGCCCGACGAACATCGGATGCGGGCGCAGCGGCCGGCTCGACAGCTCCGGGTGGGCCTGCGTGCCGACAAAGTACGGGTGCTGGTCCGGGGCGAGTTCGAGGATCTGCATGATCGGATAGTCCGGCGCCTTGCCGGAGAAGACCATGCCTTTGGCCTCGAGGACGCTGATGTACTGCGGATCGACCTCGTAGCGGTGGCGGAAGCGCAGCCGCACCTCCGGGGCGTTGTTGAAGAGCCTTGCCGCCAGCGTGCCGGGGCGGATGACGACGTCGCGGCCGCCGAGCCGCATGTTGCCGCCGAGGCCCTCGATCTGCTTCTGCTCGGGCAGGATGTCGATCACGGGGTAGGGGCAGTCGGGATCGATCTCGGTGCTGTTCGCGCCGGCCATGCCGCAGACATTGCGGGCAAACTCGATCACGGCCATCTGGAAGCCGTAGCAGATGCCCAGATACGGCAGGCCGTGCTCCCGCGCGTAGCGAATGCACGCGATCTTGCCCTCGGTGCCGCGGACGCCGAACCCGCCGGGGACGATGATCCCGTGCAGGTGCCGGAGCATGTCGCCCACATTCTCGTCAACGACCTCCGACGTGTCGATCCAGTCGATGCGGACCTTCACGCCGTTGGCGGCGCCGGCGTGTTCGAGGGCCTGGATGATGCTCGCGTAGCTGTCGCGCAGCGACGTGTACTTGCCGGTGATGCCGATGGTCACGTGCCCGGTCGCCTGCTTGAGCTTCTCGATGTAGGCGTTCCACGTCTGCCGCGCCCGGGCCTCGCCGTCGGGGTCCACGCGGCTGCCGATCTTCAGGATGTCGATCACGGCGAGGTCCAGCCCGCCGCCGCGGAGCATCTCGGGGATCACGTAGACGCTGTCGCAATCGTGCATCGAGAAGACGCGGTCCATGGGCACGTTGCCGTACAGAGCCAGCTTCTCGCGGACTTTTCGCGTGACCGGACGATGGGCCCGGCACGCGATGATGTGCGGCTGGATGCCCTCGGCCAGAAGGCCGCGGATGCCGAGCTGCGCCGCCTTGCTCTTCTGCTCGCCGAGCGTGGGCGGCTCGAGGATGTACGTCAGGGCCACGAAGCAGCAGGAGTCGGGCCCCTCTTCAAAGGCCATCTCGCGAGTCGCCTCGATGAAATAGGCGTTCTCGACGTCGCCGACCGTCCCGCCGATCTCGACGAAAACGATGTCCGCGTCGGAGGCGACGGCCAGTTCGCGAAGCCGGCTCTTCACCTCGCCGGTGACGTGCGGGATCATCTGCACGTCACGCCCGAGGTACGAACCCGCCCGCTCCTTCTCCAGCACACGCGTAAAGATCTGCCCGCTCGTGGCGAAGTTCAGCCGGGAGAGGTCCTGGTCGAGCATCCGCTCGTAGGTGCCCAGGTCCATGTCACATTCCATCCCGTCGTCCAGCACGAACACCTCGCCGTGGCGGTACGGGTTCAGCGTGCCCGAGTCAATGTTCAGGTAGCCTTCAAGCTTGATCGGAGCGACCGTTAACCCCTTGTCCCGCATACACTTGGCAAGGGAACTCGAAAAGATCCCCTTGCCCAGACCGCTCATGACGGTACCGAAGACGAAGACGAATTTCGTCCGCCCGGGCTTGTAGCCGGCGGGCATCGGCGCGTAGAACTCCGTTTCATCCGAAACGCCGCTGAGCGAGGAGAGTGTTTTTTCGACATCCATGCGTCACCCGCGCGTGCTCAAGACTCGGTTCACAAACGCCTCGTAGTCTTCCGGCGTATCGATCCCGACGCCGGCCTGGCGGACGAGGCCCACGACGATCCGGTGCCCGTTCTCCAAGGCCCGCAGCTGCTCGAGCTTTTCGACCTGCTCCAGTCGCGAAACCGGGAGGCTGGCATACGAGAGGAGAAAGTCCCGCCGGTAGGCGTAGATCCCCAAGTGCAGATACCAGTTGCCGGGGGTATCCACGACGCCCTTGTCGTCTCTCGGATAAGGAATCAAGCTACGACTGAAATACAGGGCAGTTCGCCGCCGATCGATCACGACCTTTACCGCGTTGGGCGAGGTCGGGTCGCTGTCGGCGGGGAAAGGGCAGGCCAGCGTAGCCATCGAGGCGTCCCGCTGATCGTGCATCAGGCTCACGAGCAGGTCGATCGACTCGGGGTCGATCTCCGGTTCGTCGCCCTGAACGTTGAGGACGAGGTCGGCGGAGAGCCCCGCAGCCACTTCGGCGATGCGGTCGGTGCCGGTCTGATGGTCGGAACGGGTCATGGCGGCCTCGCCGCCGAAGCCCCGGACGGCGGAGAAGATCCGGTCGTCGTCCGTGGCGATGATGACCCGGTCGAGCGAACGCGCCCGGCAGACCTGCTCGTACACATGCTGTATGAGGTATTTGCCCGTCCGATTGGCGAGGGGCTTTCCGGGGAAGCGTGTGGACGCGTACCGTGCGGGGATGATCGCAACAGCGGACAAGGCAGTGACCTCAGTTCCGGGTTCGCCGCTCTTATCGCCTCGTCCCAGCCAGCATCATAACGACGCCGGGACCGGTGTCAAACGGCCCCTTCCGGCGGCTTCAACTCGGCGGACGTAACAGCCGATAACTCAGGAAGCGCCCGCCCGGCGCGGGTCGGCGCGGGGGGTGCGCCCGCAGACGCCCGCGTTTTGCGGCGCAGGTTTCCAGCCTGCGGCGGATGCGGGCGGGACGCCGGCGTCCTGAGGAAACCGCCCGACCGGAAACGACATTCGCATGGCCGTTTCACCACGCATTCGCGAATGGCTCCTGCCACCCGGCGTCCGGCGCTGGTTGCGGCAGCGGGAGATCCGCCGTCGCATCCGCCGGCCCTTGACGTCCGAGGAAGCGGCGATCCTCTCCCGGAACGCGCGGTTTCGCGATCTGCACGCGGGGCGGCGGTGCTTCATCCTCGGCAACGGGCCTTCGCTCGCCAACGTCGATCTGGCTCCGTTCGGCGGCGAGATCACGATCGTGATGAACTCGTTCAACCGGCACCCGATCCTGAAGCAATGGCAGCCCACGTTCTATTGCCGCGCCGAGCCGCCGGGCAGCTACGATTCGCCGGAGCGTGTCCGCACGCTCGGTGAACGCGTGGCGGGCATCGCGGCACAGGCGTACTTCCTCCCCTTCGGCGTGCATACGATCGTCCGCCGGCACGGAACACTCCCAGAGGAGAAGGCGTACTACTTCAAACCCGTCGCCGACCTGACGGAGTGGCCGGCGGAGCAGTATCCGATCGAGATGACGGGCCCCATGCCGCACGCGGGCAGCACGGCCCACCTGGCGATCATGCTGGCGATCTACATGGGTTGCTCGCCGATCATCATGCTGGGGATGGACTACGACTTTCTGGCGCACCGTTCGGTGAACCGGCATTTCTACGGCGCTCCGGCGGAAGAGGCCGGCGGGCCGGACGACCTGGGCACGTATCCCTACGCGTCGCTGATGGAGCACTACCTCCGCGAATGGAGGCAATTCGAGACGTTGCGCCGGCTGGCCGAGCGGCGCGGACTCGTGATCCTCAACGCCACCGAGGGCAGTTTCCTCGACGTCTTCCCGTTCGTGCGGATCGGGACGGAGGGGGCAACACCCCCCAGACGCAACTGACGGATAGCCGTCACCCGGCATCGACAATGTGTTCGATGTCAATTCCGTGCCGGTTCTGCCAGAGAGCTTTGGTCTTGTCGGCTTGTGGTGCCGATATCAGAAGAGCTATGGCCAGCCACACATTGCAGATACCGTCCCTTCCCTGGGTCCTGCCCTTCGCGATCCTGCTGCTCTGCATTGCGATCCTGCCGTTGATCCGAAGGACGTCGCACTGGTGGGAGCACAACCGCAACAAGCTCCTCGTCGCGCTCGTATTGGCGGCGGTCACGACGGCACACTACGGATTCCGCGGCTTCGGGATCGGGCACGGCGAGCACGTCTCGCCGCCCGGGTGGCCGACCGTCACGATGATGCTGCACCACGCGGTCATCAGCGACTTCATCCCGTTCATCGTCCTTCTGTTCAGCCTCTACACGATCAGCGGGGGCATCAACCTCCGCGGCGACATTCCCGCCCACCCGAGCACCAACACGTTCATCCTGGCGGTGGGGGCCATGCTCGCGAGTTTTGTCGGCACAACCGGGGCGTCGATGCTGCTGATCCGTCCGCTGCTGCAGGTGAACAGCGAGCGGAAGCACGTCCGCCACACGGTGATCTTCTTCATCTTCCTTGTTTCGAACATCGGCGGCTGCCTTCTGCCGATCGGGGATCCGCCGCTGTTCCTGGGCTACCTTCGGGGCGTGCCGTTTTTGTGGACGTTTCAGCTCTGGCGGGAGTGGGCGTTCTGCATCGGGCTGCTGCTGGGCATCTACTACGTGTGGGACATGCGGGCCTACGCGACCGAGGCGAAGCGCGACATCCAGCTCGACGAAACCACCCGCGAGCCCATGCGGCTCACCGGCAAGATCAACATCGTGTGGATTCTCGGCGTCATTCTGGCCGTGGCGCTGCTCGTGCCGGGCGAGCGGTTCGTCGGTACGGAATGGATCGTGCCGAACTACCTTCGCGAGGCGGTACAGCTGGTCCTGGCCGGTCTTTCGTGGCTGACGACGGCCAGAAGCATTCGCGAGGCGAACGGCTTCAACTTCGTGGCGATCGGGGAGGTGGCGTGCCTGTTCATCGGGATCTTCATCTGCATGCAGGTGCCGATCGAGATCCTGAAGGCGAAGGGGGGCGAACTCGGCCTGCACCAGCCGTGGCATTTCTTCTGGGCGTCGGGCCTGCTGTCGAGCTTCCTCGACAACGCGCCGACGTACGCGGTCTATTTCGAGACGGCCGGGGCCCTGCACGAATCCGGCATGCCGCTGATGCAGAATGTGAAAACCGCCACGGGCGTGGTGCCCATCCCCCTGCTGATCGCGGTCTCGCTCGGCTCGGTGTTCATGGGCGCGAACACGTACATCGGCAACGGGCCGAACTTCATGGTCAAGAGCATCGCCGAGCAGGGCGGCGTGAGGATGCCGAGCTTCTTCGGCTACATGGCCTACAGCGTCGGGATCCTCGTGCCCCTGTTCGTGCTCGTGACGCTGATCTTCCTGCGTTAGGAACGCCGCTTCAATCCACGGCAACTTCCTCAGCCGGCGCCGCCTGACGGGTCGTGGGCGCGGGCGCGGCGGGGCTGTCGTAGTCGGCGACGACCGATTCGCGCACGACGATTTCGACGCGGCGGTTGGCGGCGAGGTCCTCGGGGCGCGTCGCGCGCGGGACCAGCGGTTCGTTGCAGCCCGAGCCGACGATGCGAACGGTGCGCGGATTGACGCCGGCCTCGATGAGCCTCCGGGCGACGACCTGCGCCCGGGCCACCGAGAGATCCATCGGATCGCGGTACGGAGAGTCGGCCGGCAACGGCTCGGCGGACGCATGGCCCCGGACCTCGATCCGGTTCAGGCGGCCCGTCAGCAGGCCGGCCAGGTCCCGGAGGAGCCGGCTCGCGTCGGGTGTGAGGTCGGCCGAGAACCGCTGAAACGTGATCGGCCCGCCCAGCGTGATTTCGGCGCCGTCGCGGATCTTGCGGACCGAGGCATACCGCCCCTCGACGCCCTCGACATTCGTCCGGCTGCGTGTCTCCACCTGGAACCGCCGGACCGCCTTCTCCAGCTCCTTGATGAGGACCGAGAACTCGAATCCCGGCGTCGACATGACGCCCGCCTGGCCCTTGATGCCGAAGACGGACTGGATGGACTGCAGCACCTCCTCCAGCTTCGGATTGGGCGTCTCGAAGTTCGCGAAGGCGGCGAGGAGGATGAAGAAGCACAACAACAGCGACATGAGGTCGCCGTAGGTCAGGACCCACTCGGGCGCCCCCTGGAATACCGGCGGTTTCTTGACCATGCGTATCTTCCCGCAAACGCCGCCCGGCCGGCCGGCTACTTCTGCGTCTGCTTTTCCATGTCCGCCCGTTCGCGCGGCGTGAGGTAGGCCGATAACCGCGCCTGCGTGACACGGGGGTTATCGCCGGCCTGAATCGAGAGGAGGCCCTTGATGATCACGGTGCGAATCAGCACTTCCTGCTCGTTGCGCAGGCTCAGCTTGTCCGCCAGCGGCAGGAGCAGCATGTTGGCCAGGATCGCGCCGTAGAGCGTCGTAAGAAGCGCGACGGCCATGCCGGGACCGATCTTCTTCGGATCGTCCATGTTCTTCAGCATGGCCACCAGACCCACCAGCGTACCGATCATGCCGAAGGCCGGCGCATATTTCGCGAGCAGGTCGAGGATCCGCTTGCCGGTGGCGTGCCGCGCGTCCATCGCCTCGAGTTCGGAGTTCATCACCGCTTCGATGTCCGCCGCCTCCACGCCGTCCACGACGAGGCGCAGGCCGTTGGCCAGGAACGGATCGGGCGTCTCCTTCGACTGATTCTCGAGCGCCAGGACGCCGTCGCGGCGGGCGATTTCGCTCAGCTTGACCATTTCCTGGATCACCGACCCCACCGTCTGAGTCTTCGACAGGACCGTGTTCTTCATCACGCGGAAGAACGACAGGAACTGGCCGAGCATGACGCTGGACAGGGTGACGAAGATTGCGCCGCCCACGACCAGGATGGCCGACGGCTGGTCCCAGTAGACCTTCAGGTCGCCGCCGCAGCTCATCCACAGCGCCCACGTGAACATGGAGATTGCGGCCAGTTGTCCTATGAGCGTTGCCAGGTCCACTCAGCTAACCCCGCGGGATCGCCGTACGGTCCGAACGCAGGCGTCTCTTTCAATCGACGCGGCCACGCACGCCCGGCGTCGCCCGTGTCCTGTTCCCATAACCAGGCATGTCCCCGTTACGACCGCTGTGGTCGCACTCCTGTATCGTCAAGAGATCGCAAGCGGTTCAAATGCAGACGCGAACAACCGCCGCCATTCGCCGCATTCCGCGGGCGATAACCGGATCGGCCCCGCGGTCGCCCGCGGCGAACTGATTACGGCGAGCGGCGTCCGAGAACGGACGACCTCCGCTCATTGGCACGCGGACGGGTTGTTCGGGCCGTTGGCACAAAGCTGGAACACGGCGAAATCGCTGAGGTCTACGTCGTTATCGGCGTCAAAGTCGGCGGCCTCGCATCCCGGCAGCGACGGCGGCCGGTTCGGGCCGTTGAAACAGTCCTGGAACGCGGCGAAGTCGGCCAGATCCGTGTCGCCGTCCTCATCGAAGTCGGTCGGAGCGCCGAGCACGGTCAGGACGGCCGCGTTCGAGACGAGCGTGCCGCAGCCGCCCGTCACCACGCAGCGGTAGCTTCCCGCGTCGGCACGGCGAACGCCCGGGATCTGCAGCGTGGCGGACGTCGCACCGTCGATGTCGGCCTCGTCCTTCTGCCATTGATACGCGACCGCGCCGTCGCCGGTTGCCGCTACGGTGAAGACGGCCGTGGCCGCCACGTGGACGCTTTGCGATTCGGGCTGTTGCGTGATCGCGGTCGCGGCACGCACGACCAGGGCGGCCTCGTCCGACGTCGCGCTGCCGCAGCCGGCGGTGACGACACACCTGTAGTTCGCGGCGTCGCCGACGTCGGCGGGGTTGATGCTGAGCGTGGCCGTCGTCGCGCCCGAGATGTTCCCGCCGTCGGAGAGATTGGCACCGTTCTTCTGCCACTGGTACGACACGGTGCCGCTGCCGGTCGCCGTGACCGTAAACGCGACCGCGGCGCCCGAGCAGACGTTCCGGGCGGCGGGATGGCCCGTGATCGTGGTGGCGGCCCGGACGGTCAGCGCCGCCTGGTTCGAGTTCGTACTGCCGCCGGCGTTGCTCACCGCGCAGCGGTAGTTAGCCGCGTCGCCGGCGGCGACGTTCGTGATGGCGAGCGTGGCCGTCAGCGCCCCGGAGACGTTCGCGCCGTCGGACAGGTTCGCGCCGTCCTTCTGCCACTGGTACGTGAGCGTGCCCGTGCCGCTGGCGGCCACGGTGAAGGTAGCCGTGCCGCCGGCGCAGGGATTCTGGCTCGCCGGGTGCTGCGTGATCGTCGGGGGCTGCGGCGAGCCGCGATACTCCCACTTGACGGCGTCGGCGTACATGCTGCCGCTGGCGTCGATGTTCACGTTGCTGACGTCCACCTTTCCGACGTTCGTCCCGGCGTTGAAGTTGAACGTGCCCAGCGAGACCCATGCGTTGGCCGTCGCGGCCTGATCGACGTTGACGTCGGTCGTGCCGCCCGCGTGGGTAATCCTGTGCAGGATGGGGCTGCGCCGGTTGCTGTTCGCGGCCCAGGTGGCGTAGACCTGGTACGGGCCGGCAAGCACCAGGTCGGCGTTGAAGTTCGCGTGCTTCTCGCCCGCGACCGAGCGGTAGGTGCTTCCGTAGCGGGCGCCGATGCCGCCGGTCACGCCCGCGGCCGAACTCTTTCCGGTCGTGTCGGCCCACGTGCCCGTCTCCGCGTACTTGGCGTAGTTCTGCCCGCCGGAACGGCTCTCGACCATGAACACCGTCGGGGCCAGCGCCAGAGATGCCGCGTTCGACGTGGCGCTGCCGTACGGATTGCTCACCACGCACCGGTAGCTTCCCTGATCGCTGCCATCCGCGTTGATGATCTGCAGCGTGGACGCCGTGGCGCCCGAGACCTTCCCGCCGTTGCTGAGGTTGCTTCCGTCCTTCTGCCACTGGTACGAGAGGGGCGCATCGCCGACGGCCTGCACGGTGAACGTGGCGGTGCCGTACGGCGCGATCGTCTGGTTCGAGGGGTGCTGCGTGATCGTCGGGGGCTGTGGCCCGCCGCCGCTCACGGTGACCGATTTGGTCAGCGTGGCGCCGAACCACGCGACGCCGTCGCGCACCATCCGCCAGTCGGTGACGTAGGTCCCGCTGCTGCTCGGCGCGGTCATGGTGAAGTTGAAGGTGTACGTATTGCCCGGGCGGACCTCGCCGGCGATGTCCACGCGGTTGAACGCGGTGAACGGATCGCTGTCGCCGACGGCCCCGAGGCGGAAGCTCCGCGCCGTGGTCCAGACGACGCCCCGGTTGCGGAACGTGACGCTGACGGGGTAGCTCTGCCCCGCGGTCATGACGGCGGGGATTGTGTTGCCGACGAGTTCGTCGGAGTACCGGTCCCACGTCGGCGTGGCGCCGAAGTACTGACACACGCCCCGATAAATCGCCCACTGCGTCACGGAGCGGAAGAAGTTGTCGGTCAGGTAGACGGCGTCGCGGCTGCAATTGTCGTGGAAGGCCAGCTCGATGAGGATCGCCGGCCGGTCGGGGATGCGGATCTCGCCGAAGCCGCCGGCGGAGTCCTTGACGCCCCGGTCCGACCAACCGGCGTCGTACATCTCGCGAATCGCCGAGATGACACTGTTCTGGACGTTGACGGCCAGCGTGTAGCTGTTCGCCTCGTGCGTCGGGTGTTCCATCGCGGTGTCGCGGAAGGTCTCGGTGCCGTTGGCGGTGCCGCTCCCGCCGGCGTTCGTATGGTGGGCAATGTAGATGTCGGACCCACGATAGTCGGCGAAGAGCGGCCGGGCGCGGATGTCGTCGCTGTTGCGATTGACGGCGTCGTCCGCGCCGCAATTGCCGGAGTAGCTCGCCCAGACGCTGCACGGAAGGCCGGCACCGTGGAGCCAGGATTGCGCGCACATCTTCCACCAAGCCAGGCCGGTGAGGCCGTGGCAGCAGTTGCTCTCGTTCAACTCGCGGGGCACGTGTACCGTGGCGCCGTCCTGCGTGAGATACTGATAGAGGAACTGGAGCAGGCGGACGCTGTTGGTGTCCTCGAGCACGGCCTCGCCGAACCCGCAGGGATCCGACCGCTGCCAATACCAGCCGGAACCGTTCCAGAAGCGCCCGTGCGAGGGACCGATCGTGATGTTCCGGCCGCTCAGTCCCGTGAGCAGGCCAAACCCCGTCCTGAGGGGAGGCGGCGCCGCCGGAACGCCGATCACGGGCGCCGGCGGGAGGTACGACGCGAGGAGAGCCCCCTGACAGGTCAGACGGATGCTCGTGATCCCGGGAAAGTCGCCAAGTGTCGTCTTGAACTGGCGGAAGATGTCCGCCAGCGCGGCTTCGCTGAATCCGACGAGGACCTCGGTGGACAGGTCAACGGTCACCGTGCCGCCCGACGTCTCGAGGGCCACGACCTTCACGCCGGGGGGGATGTTCGAGAGAAAGCCCTGCTGCGTCTCCTCGGCGGTGGGGCCTGCGACCAACTGGGTGATCGCGGTCTCCAGCGGCGTTGCGCCCGGCGGAACGGTTCGGGGGGCCAGGACGACACTGTCGCCCTGCTGGAAACAGACATTGACCGTTTCGGCAACGCCTGCGGAGGCCAGGAGCCCCAACGCCACGGACGCGATCACGAGCTTCGGGAGTCTGCTACGCATTTCCGCTACCTCCGGGACGCCATGGACTGGCATCCGATCTGCTTTCCGCCGGCGGCGGGGCCGCAGGACCTCGTCGCCGAACCACTCGACGACACGCCGCGACCACAACACACAGGCAACCACGTGCATCCTCTTCCCGATCCGCACCTTCCGGTTCGCTTGCCGCCGTGCGTCATCGGCCGGGCCGCCGGCCCGTGGCCGGACCCTGCCGACATTCAACCCCACGATCTGATTATCTTCTTTTCCCCCTATCGAGTCAACGGAGAACCCGTTATCGGGCGCATGGCCGCTTCCGCACGTAAGGAGGAGGTCGGGAACCTTTGCGGCACGGCCGGGCCGGTCAGGGCGGTGATGGCGCCGGCGATGGCATGATCCGGGAGAACCTGGACGGCGGCGCCCAGGGCGATGGCCTCGCGCGGCATGCCGAAGATCGGACAGGTCGCCTCGTCCTGCGCGATCGTGTGCCCGCCCGCCTCCCGGATGCGGAGCATGCCCTCCGCGCCGTCGCGGCCCATGCCGGTCAGCAACACGGCCAGCGAGCGGTCGCCGAACGCCTCGGCCACCGACTCGAACAGCACGTCCACGCTCGGCTTGCAGTAGTTCCGCGGCAGCCCGTCAAGGATAGCGAGGCGTTCGGATGAGACCGCCACGTGCCGGCCGGGCGCCGCAACGCACACCGTGCCGGCCAGCGCATCCAGCGAGGCTCCGTCGCGGACCGCGGCGACCGGCATCGTCGAGATCGACGACAGCCAGTCGAGAAGGTAGCGGAACATCTTGGCCGGGAAGTGCATGACCACCACGACCGGCACCGGCAGGGGCGGCAGGGCGGCCAGGAGTTCGCCCACGACCTTCGGGCCGCCGGCCGAGGCCCCGATCACGACGAGATCAACCGGCGACGCCCGCGAAAACGCCGAACGGCCCGCGGCGGCCGCCGCGCGCCCGCTGAGGTGACGGACCACGCTGACGCCGGAGGCCGTGCGAATCGTGTTGCGAAACCGGTGGGCCCAGCGGGCCTTGTCTTCGCCCCGTGCCGGCTTGTCGGCAATCCGGAGACCGGCCGATCGCAGCGCGGCAAGTTGTTCGCGCTGCGCCCGGGACGTCTCGCGGCCGACGAGGACAACGACCGCCGCCGGCCGCGCGGCATCGATGAGGCGCAGGGCTTCGCCTTCTCCGCTCAGCAGGCCCGCGCCGATCACGACCACGTCGGGCTTGAGGGTGCGCGTTGCGGAGAGGGCGTCTTGCGGCCCGGCCGCCTCGCCCGCAATCACGATCTCGGGATCGCCGCGGACGAGCCGTTCGACCCATCGCCGGGTCGCCAGCGAGTCATCGACCACCAGAACACGGATCATCGGTCTGACAGGGGGATCGGCTGCGATCGGTCCTCGCTGGAGGACTACGCGGCCCGTTGTGTGGCATCGGCCGCACGTGGGCCGATAACCGCGGGCGCGAACACGTCGCCGCCGTCCGTCCGCCGTCGTCGCGGATACGGCGGCCGGTGACGTTCGCCGAACGGGCCACCGGCGGTTGCGTGCCGGTCGCGGACGCAGACCGCGCTACGAACCTTCGACGCAATGTTGCCAGGTCTCGACCGTCTCGGCCGGGTCGGGCCAGTCGCCTTCGGACATGTCCGGGCCGCCGTACCGCGGGATGAAAATCAGCGTGTTCCGGCACCCGCGCAGGGCGCCCGCCGTGCGGCGCAGGTACGCGGAGACCGGCTCGCCGGGGCGGCGGACCGGCCCGCCGTAGCAGAACTTGCCTGCCGCCGCGAACCGCGGCAGCAACTCGTCGAAATCGTAGTACTGCGGCTCGCCGAAGTTGATGCCGCGGATCTCCGGCGTTTCCAGGCAGGCGCCGAGCAGATGGGAGATGTCGCCGCAACTGTGGATCCAACCGCCGCCGAACGGCTCCAGGCACCGTCGCACGTACGGCAGCGAGAACTCCCGATACTGCTCCGGCGAGAGCATGATGCTGACGTCGTCGACGACCCGCACGCCGCCGTCCGCCATGTAGAGGCTGCCGTGCCAGCCGCTGTCGAGCGGCTCGCCAAGTTCCTGCTTCAGCCGCCTGGTCAGGCGGATGAAAACCTCCGTCACCGTGTCCATGAGCCGGCGGAAGAACGCCTCGTCATCGAGCATGTCGAGGAAGATGTCCTGCTGCCGCAACAGGAACGCCGTGCCCATCGGCCCCTGGAAGTCGGGCATGAAGACGCGGACCTGCGGGAAGCCCTTCAGCGTCTCCCGGGCGAGCCGCACGAACGCGATGACGCGCGGGATCAGGCCGGACTCGTCGAGCCGATCGAAATCGACGTCGAGCAGCCGCTCCTTCGGCGGCCGGTCGGCGACCCACGGCATCTCGTGCTCGCGCATGTCGGTGCCGCAGCCGAAGATGCTCGCGACGGTCCCCACGCCGAAGTTCGGCCGCAGCGAAAGCTGCTGGTCGCCGGGCGAACGGGCCCACCCGATGATGTCCCACAGCGACTCGGTCAGCATCGCCTCGGGGTTGTCGAACTGCTGCCGGAGCGTGTAATGGTCGAAATCGTGGTACTCCGGCACGGGCCGCCCGCCGCGGAGCTGGTGCTCGCACAGGCGCAGGCACTGCGGGCCGACGCGGTCCATCACCTGGCGCGACTCGCTCCGCCCGAGCAGGATCGGCACGCCGTCGGGCGACTCGCGCCGCCAGACGGCGGCCTGCCGACGGCGGCCGCGCTCGACGCGCACGGCATCCACTTCGAGCAGGTCGAGCAGTTGGTCGATTTGCGGGTACGTCACGGGTGACCGAAGACCATCTTCTGGACGTCGACGCCCTCGATCCTGGAGAGTTTCGCGGCCATTTCGTTGCAGACGGCGTCGTCGCCGAACAGCTCGAGCAGCACGAGCCCGTTCGGCGAGCACGCCTTCTCGCTCGCCTCGTGCAGGCCGAGCCGTGTCTTGATGTTGCAGCCGTACTCGGTGAACACCTTCTGGACCTCGCTCGCGTGCTTTACGCGGTCCGTAATGTGAATGCCGAGGATGTAGTGCCTGTCCATGAGCGATCTCCCGTTCCGCGGGCCTGGCGTCGCGCGGTCCGCGCGGACCGCTGGGGGGATTCTACACGACCGCCGCGCTCAACTCCACGGCCTTCTTCGCGGCTTCGCTCATCGTCCGGCAGGCGATCAGCGCCGATCCCTTGAGCAGGTCGCGGGCCTGGTCCTCGTTCGTCCCCACAAGACGGATCACGATCGGGATCCTCAGGTCGAGCCGCCGAAAGGCTTCGAGAATGCCCTCGGCCACGCGATCGCACCGCACGATCCCGCCGAAGATGTTGAAGAGCACCGTGTTCACCGCCGGGTCGGCCGTCACGATCCGAAGGGCCTCCGTGACCTGTTCCGCCCTGGCCGCCCCGCCGATATCGAGGAAGTTCGCCGGCTCGCCGCCGAAGTGCTTCACGACGTCCATCGTGGCCATCGCCAGGCCGGCCCCGTTGACAATGCACCCGATCCGCCCATCCAGCTTGACGTAGCTTACGCGGGCCTTGCGGGCCTCGACCTCGAGCGGCTCCTCTTCGCCGTCGTCACGGAGCGGCTCGTGCTCCGGGTGACGGAACGCGGCGTTGTCGTCGAAGTTGATTTTGGCGTCGCAGGCGATCAGCTCGCCCCCGGCGGTGACCACGAGCGGGTTGATCTCCGCCAGCGAACAGTCGCGCTCGACGAACGCGCGGTAGAGACCGCCGAGGACTGCCGCGAACGTCTTCGCCGCGTCCGCGGGAATGCCCAGGAACCCCGCCGTCCGCCGGATCTGGTAGCCCCGCAGCCCCAGCGCGGGCCGGATGTGGATCTTCAGGATCTTCCCGGGCGTCTCGGCGGCGACCTGCTCGATCTCGACGCCGCCGGCCGCGCTCGCCATCAGGCACGGATAGCGCGCCGCCCGGTCGATCACGATGCCCAGGTACATCTCCGTGCGGATGTCCACGCCGGGCTCGATCAGCACCTGGCGCACCGTGCTGCCCTTGATCTGCATGCCGAGGATGGCGGCGGTGTGCCGCTTCAGTTCAGCGGCGTCGCGGGCGAGCTTGACGCCCCCGGCCTTCCCGCGCCCGCCGACATGGACCTGCGCCTTGACCACGACGGGAAACCGCACGCCGGCGGCGTGCCGCTCGGCCTCCTCGACGTTCGTTACGACGATCCCCTCGGGCACCGGCACGCCGTAGTCCTTCAGTATCCGCTTGGCCTGGTATTCATGTATCTTCACGTGCAGCTCCGGTAGGGCACGGCCGCAGCCCGCGTCCGCGGGCAAGACCTGCCGTGTCGTCTGACTCGATTGAAGGCCGGAAAATGGAAATGTCAACATCGGCCCTCTCGTTGGATCTGCCCGGCGATCCTGGCAAGCCACCCCCAAGGGCTTACGCCCCGGGCGACAGACCCTCGCCGCTTCGCGGCTTGTCCAGGCGTGCCACCTCCGGCGTGTGGCCGCCGTTCTTCGTGCTCGTCAAAGCGAATCGGCAGACCCCTCTCGTTCCTTGCCCGAAAATGCGCCACGCACCGGGGCTGATCCCGGTGGACCTTGTGTCCTGTGTCATCCGAATCGGGGCGACCGGGCAACCGCAAAGCCACCCGCCGCTTGCGCAACGGACCGGACATGCGGCGTAACCGCAAAGCCACCCGTCACGGACGGGCGGAAGGTGGATCTGGGGATGGAAATGCCGTCGCAGTGTGGTTAGCATATCGGGTCGTTCGTAACGGATACCGGCGTGAGGGGGATCGTGGATCTGGAGCTGGAGTCACTTATCGTGCAGATGAATCGATGCTTCGTGTCGGTCGGCGTGATGGGTCTGTGGATCCTGTTCGGCGGCGCGGTCGCGGCCCCGGCGGCGGACGCTCCGAAACCCGGGAAGATCAAGTGGGACGTCCGCATGATCGCGGATGACTACAACGAAGGCGTGGCGGTCGCCGACGTGAACCGCGACGGGAAACCCGACATCATCGCCGGGCCCGACTGGTACGAGGGCCCGGACTGGAAGCGCCGCCCGTTGCGGTTCGTCGGGACGGGCAACCGCGAGTTCCGCCAGAACAACGGCGACCACGCGTTTGACGTCAACGGCGACGGCTGGGTGGATGTCATCAGCGCGTCGTGGTTCTCGGACCGGGTCTGCTGGTACGAGAACCCGGGCAAGGCCGGCCTGGCCGCATGCGAGCCGTGGAAGGAGCATCTGATCGCCGACGGCCAGAGTTCGTGCGAGGGCACGCTCCTGGCGGACATCGACGGCGACGCCGTGCCGGAGATCGTCCCGAACAGCTGGGACGCGAACCGCCCGGCCACGATCCTGCGCATGACACCGGGGACGAAGGACCGGCCGCCGGCGTTCGAGGCGTTCCTCGTCGGCGGGAAGGGATTCGGGCACGGCATGGGCATCGGCGACATCAACGGCGACGGCCGGCCGGACCTGCTCGTGGGCAAGGGGTGGTACGAAGCCCCGGAAGGATTCTGGGGCTCGAAGTGGAAGCTCCACGAGGATTTTCACTTCGACCATTTCAGCCTGCCGACGCTGATCGTGGACGTGAACGGTGACGGGCGCAACGACATCATCGTCGGCAAGGCCCACGACTACGGGCTGGCCTGGCACGAGCAGGGCGAACCGAAGGACGGCAAGACGACCTGGACCGTCCATGAGATCGACAAGAGCTTCTCGCAGGTCCACTGCCTGATCTGGGTGGACCTCGACGGCGACGGCCGGAACGAGATCGTCACGGGCAAGCGGTTCCGCGCCCACAACGACGGCGACCCCGGCGCGCAAGACCCGATCTGCCTGTTCCGATTCGTGTGGAACCCGGCGAGCAAGTCGTTCGAGCGCGACACGATCAGCTACAACGCCGGCGTGGGGAGCGGGATGCAGATCCGCGCGGTCGATCTCGACGGCGACGGCAGGCTCGACCTCGTCGTCGCGGGCAAGGCCGGCACATTCGTGCTCATGAATCGCGGACCGGCGTAGGGCACGGGAGAGTGAGAACGCGGGGAAGAACGCAAAATCGGAACAGGCCGGGAAGCCGCCCGGCCGACGGGCCGCTCACGATGGATCACGAGTTCCCCTGCCGCGGCGCTGACAGTGCGAGGATGTAGCCGACCCAGCGTTCCGTGAAGCGGTCGTCGGGCGTTCCGAAGAACCGTTCGAACTCGGCGATTTCGAAGGCCGCATCGACCGGGCGGCCGGCGGGGCGCTTTGACAGGCTTGCGAGGTATTCGCCGAACCTGGCCGTACGCGTGCGTTGAAGGTAGTGGACGAGCGCCCACGCCTCCGCGTAAAGGGCCGTGCCCGCCTGGCCCCGCGCGTCGAACAGCGAAGGGTCGCCGATCAGATCCCGGAGCGGCGCGAGCCGACCGCTTCGCATCGCCGCCAGGGCGGCGCCGACCGTCGCCGCACCGCCCGGCCGGTCGCCGGTGATCGCCGATCGGAAGTCCCGCAGGCGAAACGAGTTCACCACGCCGATGCTCGACCCGCCGGCGGCGGGCGGGGCCTCGAACAGCATGGCGAGCCCCTCGGTCAGCCACGGCGGGCTCGATCCGCCCCGCGGCAGCACGCCGATGTTGAAGAGCACCTGGTGCGTCGTCTCGTGCTGGACGACGGTGCGGTTGATCGTCTCGGCGTAGTCCTCGACGCGGGCGTTGAGCTTCCTGAGCGAGTCGCGCTGGTGCGCCAGCTCCTTTCGGGCCTGGTCGCGCGTCAGCGTGCGGGCGCTCCCGTCGTTGTACTGCAGCGTGATCCGCGTCGCCGACGGCGGCGTTCGCGCGATCTCCCGGTCCAGCCGGGACTCGGTCTGCTGTGCGCGCTCGACCTGGCGGCGGAGGCTGACCATTTCGGGGTCGTTCGCGACGTTGTAGAAGACCGCGCGGTTGTCCGCATCGGCGTAGAAGCCGTACGTGCCGGCGGCGGAAAACCCCTGCTTCCGGGCGTACCGCTCGTAGTCCGTAAACGTGTCGAAGAAGACGACCTCCAGTTTGCAGGCCGGTTCGACGGTCCGGATCTTCGCCGCGGCACAGAAGCGGTGGATGCTCTGATACACGCGCTCGATCCGGCTTCCGAACGCCTTCACATCATCGGCGGACGCATTGTGCACGATGGCGAAGTGGAGCGATCGCTGGATGCGAAAGCCGCTGCCGAGCGAGGACATCAGCGCCGCCTGCGACTTCGCGTCGTCGGGAAGCCCGCGCAGCGCCGCCTCGCCGCCGGCGGCGGCCGCGGGCGAATGCGACGGCGAAGACGTCTTCGCCGCCGGCCGGTCGGCCGGGAGCGCCACGCCGCAACCCACCGAGAGCACGAGCGCGATCGCGGCGCCGGTTCGCATGCCGTTTCCTCGCCTGTGCCGAACCATATACCGATCATAGCCCAACCGGCGATGCTCTTCCATCGTGCCGCAACCTCACGAATTGCTCCGTTTCCCGCGAACCGGTAGGATTCCCCGCGGGCGGCCGTGCGCCGCCGGTGAGGACCATGAAGAGAACAGGCGAAAAGAGCTGGCAGGCCCGCATGTCGGCGGCGGCGGATGCGCTGACGGTGTCCTTTGTCGAGTCGATCTCGTTCGACCGGCGCCTCTGGCGGCACGACATCGCCGGCAGCATCGCGCATGCCGAGATGCTCGCGTCCGTCGGACTGCTCACGAAAAGCGACGTTCGCCGCATCCGTGCCGGCTTCGCGTCGATCGAGCGGGACATCGAGGCCGGACGGTTCGACTTCGACCCGGGCAAGGAAGACATCCACATGGTGCTGGAGGCGGCGCTGATCGAACGGATCGGCGAGCCCGGCAAGAAGCTGCACACCGCGCGCTCGCGGAACGACCAGATCGCGCTCGACCTGCGTCTGTACCTCCGCGACGCGATCGACGTGCACATCGCCCCGGCCCTGACGAATCTCGCCCGGGCGCTGCTGGCGATGGCCGCCCGCGAGGTCGGGACCGTCATGCCCGCCTACACGCACCTGCAGCGGGCGCAGCCGATCTCGCTCGGGGCGTACCTGCTGGCCTACGTGGAGCAGTTCGACCGCGATCGCGAGCGGTTTCTCGACGCGCGGAAGCGGATCAACGTCTGTCCGCTCGGCGCCGGGGCCGTCGCCGGCACGACGCTCCCGATCGACCGGCGGTTCACGGCCCGGCGGCTCGGCTTCGCCGGCGTCGCGGGAAACAGCATCGACGCCTCCAGCGACCGCGACTTCTGCGTCGAGTTCATCGCCTGCTGCGCGACGGCCATGATGCACCTGACCCGGCTCGCCGAGGACTGGATCCTCTACGCCTCGCAGGAGTTCGGCTTCCTGCGGATCGACGACGCCTTCTGCACCGGCTCGTCCATGATGCCGCAGAAGCGGAACCCCGACCTGCTGGAACTCATCCGCGGCAAGAACGGCCGCGTCGTCGGGGCACTCAACGGGATGCTCGCGATCCTGAAGGGCCTGCCCCTGGCCTACAACCGCGACCTCCAGGAGGACAAGATCCACGTCTTCTCGGCCCACGACACGCTGACGGCGTCGCTCGAGGTCGCGGCGGCGATCGTCGCGAACAGCCGTTTCGACCGGACGCGGCTCGAGGCCGCCACGCGGCACGGGTTCATGGATGCCACGGGGCTGGCCGAGTACCTCGTCGGGAGGGGCGTGCCGTTCCGGCAGGCCCACCAGATCGTGGGCCGTCTTGTGGCCGAGTGCGAACGGGCGGGCACGCCGCTCGCCGACCTCCCGCTTGAGACGTTCCGGGCCGCGTCGAAGCGGATCGACCGCGACGTGTACCGGTTCCTCGGCGCGGAGAACGTCTTCGCCCGCTATCGCAGCGAGGGCTCGGCGGGGCCGGCGCAGGTGCGGAAGCAGGTCGCCCGGTGGCAGAAACGCCTCCGCGAGCAGGGGCGGCGCGGCAATGCCCAAAGGTGAACTGGCATTCGTTGAGTGGCTGCGGGGCACGTGCAAGGCGGACCCCGCCCGCGTGCCGATCGGCATCGGCGACGACATGGCCGCCGTCGCCCTCGACGGACGGCTCGTGCTCGTCACCGCCGACATGCTCCTCGACGGCGTTCACTTCGAGACCGCACGGCAGAGCATCGAGGACATCGGCCGCAAGGCGATCGCGTGCTCGCTCAGCGACTGTGCGGCGATGGCCTGTCGGCCGCGCGGGGCCGTCGTGTCGGTCGCCCTGCCGAACACGATGAGCATGGAGGATGCCAGGCGGCTCTATACGGGGATGCTCGCGATCGGGGGCCGGTTCGGCTGCCCGATCATCGGCGGCGACACGACGAGCTGGAACCACCCGCTCGCGATCGACGTGTCGATGCTCGCCGAACCGATGACGGCCCGCGGCCCCGTGCGACGCGACGGCGCCAGGCCCGGCGACGTGCTCGCCGTGACCGGCCCGCTCGGCGGCTCGCTCCTCGGCCGGCACCTGACGTTCCTGCCGCGGCTGGCGGACGCGGAGTTTCTCGCCGCCATGCTGGGCGCGTCGCTGCACGCGATGATGGACATCAGCGACGGCCTGGCGATCGACGCCTTCCGCATGTGCGAGGCGTCGGGCTGCATCGCCCAGTTCGACGAAAGGCTGGTGGAGGCGGTCATCAGCGACGCCGCCCGGGAGGCGTCCCGGCAGGACGGCCGCTCGCCGCTGGAACACGCCTTCCACGACGGTGAGGATTTTGAGCTTCTGGCTGCCTTGCCGGCCGATGCGATGGGGGGTCTGAATGCGGCCCCGAACGCGATACGGGAGGTCGGGCGTGTCCTGGCCCTCGCGCCCGGCGACCGGCCCGGGTTGCGGCTGCGCCGGCCCGACGGCCGTGTGGAGCCGCTGGAGCCGAGGGGATACGAGCACTTCAAATGACGGCCATCGAGTCGAACAGCCTGGACGAAACGCGCGACATCGGCCGCCGGCTGGGCGGTGCGCTTCGCGTCGGCGACGTCGTCGGCCTCGTCGGCCCGCTCGGCGCGGGCAAGACGGCGCTGGTCAAGGGGATCGCCGAGGGCATCGGAGTAGCCGACCCGCACCGCGTGACGAGCCCCACGTTCGTGATCGTCAACGAGTACGAGGGCCGGGTGCATCTGCACCACATCGACGCCTACCGTCTCGGTACGGCAAGGGAGCTGGAGGCTTTGGGCCTCGAAGAGTTCGTCGAACGAGGCGTGGTCGTCGTCGAGTGGGCGGACCGCGTCGAGGCGGCCCTGCCCGCGGACCGGCTCACGATCACGATCGAGCCGACGGGCGAGCAGCAACGCACCATGCACCTGTCCGCGCCGGGCGGCCGTGCCGTCGAGCTTGCCCGCGCCCTGGGCCGGTGAGGAACGGCGGCACGATCAGACGGCGCCGCATCGTGGCGCCTTCCAGACCGCGGCACCGCGACCGGGTGGTGATGCTCCGCCCCGGTCCGGGTTCGGGTATTCCGCGTGTTTCGCGGTTTGAGTCTGCCTGGTCGGGAAGACGGAACCGCGGAATACACAGACTACACGGAACGGAGCGGGATACGTCAGGCTCTCGAGGCTCTGCACGGCCTGTGTCGCGGCGGTCCTGCCAGAGTCGCCCGGAATCAGGGGGCGACCGTCCGTGCCACCGGACGCAACGCCGCCAGCGCCAGCAGGTACACCACGCCCGCGGCCAGCAGCGTCGCCGTGAACCCCCATTGGATGCTGACGATCACGCAGAGGATCGCCCCCAGCGTCGTCATCGCCGCATTGACGCCCCACGCCCACGGCACGACCGCATCGCCGAGCCGCTGCGCGACGCGAAGCCCCGTCGGAAACGGCATGCCCATCAGCAGGGCCAGCGGCGCCAGGGCCAGCACGGCCACGACGCAGCGGGCGGCGTGCGAGAGGAACATCAACCGCGGCACGACATGATTGGCGAATACGATCTCGGCGATCAGAACGATCGCCAACGCGATCAGGATGAGTGCCAGCGACGTGGCAATCGAGCGGCCCGCGCGCTGGGCCAGCCAGCTTCCCAGCCCTGAAAACACCAGGATCGCGAAGAGCGTCACGGCCATGGCGTAGACCGGCCCGCCGACGAAGACCGTGTACTTCTGGAGCAGCGAGATCTCGACGCTGATGAACCCCAGCCCCAGCGCGCCGAAATACACGAGCAGCCGGGCCTTGTGCGGCACCTGCCGCAGCGCGGCGCCCTGCGGCACCAGCGGCCCGATGATGAACACCGCCGCCAGCAGCAGAATCTGCACGAGGCTGACGAGAAGGATCGCGATCCCCAGGGGCACGCGTTCGATCGCATACCCGCCCTGGCTCGGCGCCGACCGCAGCAGATTGCTCCAGCGGTAGAACTGGAAGAAGAACGGGTCGTCGTCCGAGATCGGCCGGATGTTGTACATGTACCGGTCGATGATCGTCGCCCGCTCGGCATCCGAGGCGCGGATGAGCCGGTCAAACCAGCTCCTGTGCGTCTCGAACGCGTCGACGGCCTTTGCCGTCGCGGGCTCGTACGGCCGGTACGGGTCGTACAGCACGGTGAAGCCCATCCGTTCGGCCCACTGCCGGCACGACGCGGCCTCGGCCTCGGAGAAAGGAGCCTTCTTCAGCAGCGTTTCGGCCCACGGCGGGAGGCTCTCGCCCTTCCACATCCGCCCGCAGAAGACCATGAAGTGCCGGTCCGGCCGCTCGACGCCCAGCCGCCGCAACGCCTCCAACTGGATCGCCACGAGCCGCAGCGTCTCGCGGGGCGGCGTGAACAGCCAGCGCGAAAACGACAGCACTCCCTCCGGCCGCAGGTGGTCCCAGTAGTCCCGCATCGCCTCGAGCGTGTAGAGGAAGTTCTCCGACAGCGCGTACGCCCCCGACGACGCGGCCGCGTACGTGTCCACGCCCGAAAGCTGAATCACGTCGAATTGCCGGTCCGAGGCCGTCAGGTAGTGCCGGCCCTCGCCGTTGACGATCTCCACGTCCGGCCGGTCAAAGATCCGGCCGGCGAAGTCGGCGAACTCCCGCCTGACCGCGTCGATCGTGACCGGGTTGAGTTCCACACCGACGACGCGCCGCGCCCCGTGGTACAGGGCGATCAGGACGTCGATCCCGCCGCCGACGCCGATGACGAGGGCCTGCTCGGGCCTCGGCTTGAGGATGTACGGTGCGCCCTGCAGGTAGTACCCGAGGATGGACAAGGCGTTCACATCGCCGCCGGGCACCTCCATGATCCCCGTCGGCGCAGCCCCGTCCTGGTAGATGCCGCGGACCTTCGGCCAGACGCCCTGGTACGTCGGCGAGAGCGCCCCGCCGAAGCTCCACCACCGCTCCGTCGGCTTGAGAACGTCCACCCGGGCGATCGTGTGCCAGCGGTAGTAGTGCGGCTCCATCGCGTCGCGGAAGATCTTTTCCGGCGGGAAGTAGACGGGGAAGATCTCCCGCCGCGCCCCGACGACGGTCATCAGCACGCACAGCGCCAGCGCCCCCGCCGCCCCCGCCCGGAGCCGGCGCCCGCCGCCGGACGAGTACAGCACCGCCACGATCGCCCCGACCGCGCCGACGGCGTAGATCGTCGCCTCGGCGCCCAGCCGGTTGATCCCCGCAATCGCGAGCAGCGCGCCCGTCCCGGCGCCGAAGAGGTCCGCGAAATACAGGCGGTTGATCGCCTCGCCGGCGCGGGAGATCAGGTAGCCGATGGCGACCCCCGCGAAGAAGAACGGCACGCCGACAACGACATACAGCAGGAAGAGGCTGAAGACGTTGCTGTAATCGCCGTACGTGTAGGCATCGAGCGGATAGAAGCGGATCTTCGTCGCGGTGGCCAGGCACAGCACGGTCGCGAGACTGAATGCGAGGGCGTACCGGGCGACCAGCCCGGCGTTTACCGAACGGCCCGCAAACCGCGGCGAGACCGTGAGAAACGTGCTCGCGGCCCCGAAGCTCAGCAGGGCAAGGCTGATGATGAGGTAGGCGAAGTGGTGCCACGTCATCACGGAGAAGATCCGCGTCAGCGTGACCTCGAGGACGAGGACGCCCATGGCGAGCAGAAACAAGGCCACCGACGCACGACGTTCATCCGACATGGCTGCAGTGTCCCTCAAAAGACGATGGAAGCGGGCGGGCGATCCTTGTCATCGCGAGACGTCCGCGTCCGTCGCGAGTTCATCATCGGCATCGCCCGCACCGGCCGGCGCCGACCGGCCGCGCCGCGTCAGGATCACGGCGCCGATGACGAAGATCAGGCCCATCCCGATCAGCGACATGTATTTCAACGCGGCCGCCGGGGCCGTGGCCAGCGGCACGTCGGCCACGGCTGTTTCGGTGCCGTCGGCAAAGCGGACTCGCACGACCCCTCGTCCCGGAATGGCCTTGGCGTCGGTGATCTGCATGCCGAACGCGGCCGTTTCGCCCGGGGCGATCCCCGTGGCCGGCGGCTGGACCATCGCCCGGCACACCCCGGGAGCGTCTTTGGCGCCCGTCTTCACCAGGTTCACGCAGTCCTGACGCCAGCCCTGCGGGGTCATGAAGAGGCTGGCGCGGTAGTGCGGGAACTCGATGTAGACGATGGGTGATGTGCTCCGGTTCGTCACGGTCCAGTTGTACGCATGGCCGGTCTCGTCGGATCCGCCTTCGATCACCACGCGGGGCTGGCCGAACGCACCCTCCGCCCCCCCCCATCCGATCACCGCGGTCGCGGCGATGATGACGCGGGCGGCACGGACTCGCAGCCGGGAGCGCATCGGACCATACACTGCCTTCGCACCGGTACGGTTCATCGTCACTCCGTCGGGCGGCCGTCGGTTCGGCGAGACCGCTTATCGGGCCGCGGGCAGCGCCTCATCAACCAGTCGATACACGGCCGCATCGCCGTCATCATACAGCATAGCAAACCACGTCCGATCGTGAAACTGGCTCATTGCGCCGAAGACCCGCCGCTCGTCGCGCCCGACCAGCACATGCGTGATGCCCCACCGCCGCAGCGCCCGGTGTGCCGATTCGCCGGAACTGTCGCGAAAGGCCCGCTCGATTTCATCGCAGGCCGCCCGCATCCGGCCCATGTCCACGGGACAGAACACGCGCACATCCGGATCCCATGGATCCAGGACGCCCATCGGGCGGTCGGCGAGCTGCGGCAGGGCCAGACGCGTCTTCGGATCGCCTTGCACCACCGCCTCCCGGGGCAGGTTGTCGCGCAAGAACCGGATGGCGCCGATTTCCCGCGCGTCCGCGGCCGGCTGCCGGAGACCTCGCAGCGCCATCGCCGGCGCCTGGTACAGCCCGACCGGCAGCCCCATCGCAACACCGATCAGCAGGATCGGCTTGCGCCATGCGCGAACGGCGGGACGCACCCATCCCCCCTCGACCATTGCCCCGGCGGCCAGGGCCGCCACCACCATCGCCGGGATCACCGCCAGCCGGAAGCTGTAGTCGATCTCGTTGATGTCGCTGCGGACCGTCAGCATCAGGGCAATGCCGATCGCCCCGGCAACGACGAGGAGCCGCGTGCCCGCATTCTGCCACACCGCCGACCAGAACGTCCGCGCGACGAGCAGGCTCGCCACGGCCCCCACGCCAAGGTCGATCAGCAGAATCCACGGCGCATCCAGCCAGTTGGCCGGCGGACCCGGCGGCGCCAATCGTCCGAACGCGGCCAGTTGAAGCCGCGGCCACTCGGTCGTGAGGCCGCCCGGATACCGGCGGCCCATCTCGCGGTATCCCCACGCCTGGGCCGCCATCAGCACGGCGCCCAGGACGACGATCACCGCGACGGCCCGTGCGAGCCGCTTTCGCGGGACGCCACCGACCGACGCCGGCCGCAGTTCCAGGGCCACGTACACCGTCACGGCGGCAAAGGCGCCGATCGCGAGGTATACGCTGCTGCCGAAGAGCGCGGCCGCCGCGACCGGCGCCACACAGACCCACCACCGCTCCCGCGGAGCGTGGCGAAGCCAGCGGGCGCAGAGCAGCAGGACCACGGCGGCCGAAACGTGCTGTGGGCACCAGAAATACTGCGTCATCAGGTTGTGGATCCGCCACGGCGACGGAATCCACGAATCGAGCGTCACCACCATCGGCCCGCCGGACGCAACCCGCGCGAGCACAGGGATGATGTCCCACCCGCCGACGATGCTCACACACGCGGCGGCCACGAGCGCACCGGACGAGGAGACCGGCACGTCGCGTGCGATCAGGAACACAAGCGCGACGAACGCCACGGCCGCAACCGCCGCCGTCAGCCCGAACGCGAACGGAATCGAGACGGCGTTGCCCGAGAGGGCCCGAAGGGCGGCCGGGACAAGGTAGTGGTACTCGTAGTAGTAATACGGCGTCTGCGGCTCGCCGGCATAGAAGATGCTCCGCAACGGCAGCGTGTGCCGTTCAAGCGACAGCATGACGGCATGGTGCTTGATGAAGTCGTGAGCGGGATACGGCTCCAGTCGCCCGCCGACCCGTGTCAGCCAATAGGAACCGGCGACGCAGGCGAAGACCCATCCGACGAGCGCCGCGAACAGCAACCGATGCCGCCGGCCGGCAAACAGGGGCGGCGGCATCGCCGGGGCCGAACGCCGGGCCGCCATCAGGAGGATCGCGTCAATCGCAACCACCGCCGCCCAAACGACGAGACGCTGGTTCGAAGTCCGCCAGACCCAGCTCAGCGGCACGGGCATCAGGACGAGCGAGGCGGCAACGGCCATCCATGCGCGTCCCGGCAGGCGACTCACGCGGCTCAGGCAGCGGACGAGCGCCCACCCCGGGCACCAGAGGACGAGGACGACGGCCGCCGGAAAGGCCACCCATCGCACGGGAACAAGGCAGGCCGCCGCACAAAGTGCGACGCCCGGCACGGCAGCAACAACGGTCCGCTCGCGATGCACATCGCGATTATGAGCAGGATCCGGCCGCTTGCCAACACACGGCGAAAGCTTCCACGGCCGCCGGTGACGCCGCGTCCGTTCGCACCCGCCCCGTTGTGACAATCCGCCGCAAGGACGTAGAATGGCCGCCGAACGCCATGAGAACGTGGTCGTGGAGAAACGCGGTCGCACGCGGAACGGACGGCAAAGGCCGGGCGATCCGGTCCTCGTGACGCGGCGATCGGGGTGTGGAGAAAGGTTGATCCGGAATGGTTTCGAATCTCCCGTACCTCACCGCGGACTGCCCGCCGCTCGGCGGCCGGATCAAGGTCTGCCCAACCGACTTCCAGGTGGAGGAAGTGCCGCTCTATGAAGCGAGCGGCGAAGGCACGCACAGCTATTTCTGCATCGAGAAGACGGGGATGTCCACGCTGCGGGCCATTCGCGAAGTGGCCCGGGTCCTTGGCGTCCCGCACCGCGAGGTGGGCTACGCGGGCATGAAGGACACGAACGCCGTCACCCGCCAGGTGTTCAGCATCGAGCACGTGCCCCCGGAGCGGATTCAGCAGATCGAGGTGCCCAACCTCCGCGTGTTGTGGGTGCGGCGGCACACCAACAAGCTTCGTGTGGGGCATCTCAAGGGCAACCGATTCGTGATTCGCCTGCGTGACGCGAGCCCCGATCGACTCGCCGACGTCCGCCGGATGCTCGAGTACCTGGCACGTCGCGGCGTCCCGAATTACTTCGGCGAGCAGCGTTTCGGGGCCCGGGGCGACACGTGGGAGATCGGCCGTGCAATGATGCGGCAGGACTGGCCCGAGGCGATGGCCGTGTTGCTCGGCCGTCCGACGGAACACGACCGCGGCGACGTTCTCAAAGCCAGGCGGCTCTACGAGGAGGGCAAGTACGACGAGGCGGCCAGGACGTGGCCGTATCCGTTTGCCGATGCCCGCCGGGCCTGCCTCGCGATGGCCAGGACAGACGGGTCGCACAAGCGCGCGTTCTTCGCCGTGGACAAGGCCATGAAACGCCTCTACCTCTCGGCCTTCCAGTCCTACCTCTTCAACCAGGTCGTGGCGGAACGCATCGACTCGCTCGACCGCCTCGAGGCGGGAGACCTCGCCTACCGGCATGCCAACGGCGCGGTGTTCTCCGTCAAGGACCCGGCCGTCGAGCAGCCGCGGGCGGACTCGTTCGAGATCTCCCCGAGCGGGCCGCTGTACGGTTTCCGCATGACCGAGCCCGAAGGCCGCCCCGCGGAGATCGAGGGCCGCGTCCTCGCGTCGCAGGGCTTCACGCCGCGGGATTTCCGCATTCCCGGCGCGCACAAGGTCAAAGGGGCGAGGCGTCCCCTCCGCTTCCCGCCGCGCGAGTGCGACGTGACCACCGGGGCCGACGAACGCGGCTCCTTCTACGAGTTCCGCTTCTTCCTCGAATCCGGCTGCTACGCGACGACCGTGCTTCGGGAGATCTGCAAGTCCGATCTCGCGGAAAGCGAGGACTGACCGTGAACCACAGCGTATTGCCCGTTCGTTGCTCTCTTGCCGCCTCGCTTCTGCTCGGCGCGGCCGGTTGTTACACACAGCAGCAGTACGACCAGGCCCTGCAGCGGAGCGCCGACCTGCAGGCCCAGCTCGACCAGGTCCGGGCCCTCCTGAAGACCCGGGAGGAGGAATTGCATGCCGAGCAGACGCGGGCCGCGGAGTTGGCGTCGGCCCGGGCCAGGGACTCGCGGGAAGCCGACTCCCTGAAGAACGAGATCAACCAGCTTCGCCGGAACCTCGAAACGGCCCGGCGCGAACTCGAGGCCGCCGCCGGCTCGCTGGCGAAAGAACACGCCGAATTGGAGAAGGCCCTTGCCGGCCGCAAGGAAGCCCGCACCCGCATGGAGCAGGAACTCGCCGACCGCGACCGCGAACTCGACATCCTCCGCAGCAGGTGCCGTCGGCTCGAACGCGACCTGGATCAGCTTCGCCGAACGGTCCCCCCGACAACGACACAGGCGTCGCCATAACGGCAACGCCTGTGTAGATCCCTTTATTGCAGGCACACCACGCGCGTCAGCCGATTCCCCTCAAGGTCTTCCGCCGCCGCGGACGAACCGGGGAGCCGCGCCGCGCGGGCCGCTCTCACAACCCGCTTAACAACTCGCAGATCTGCTTGCCCAGCGCACCACTGATGCGGGCGAGGGCCCAGACCGACGCGGCGTTCTTGCCCAGCTCGACCTGTGAAAGCTGCGATGTTGTCAGCTCGGCACGGTCCGAGAGCTGGCGAAGCGTAAGGCTCTGCTTCAGACGTTCCTGCCGGATCCGCTGCCCGATCAGCCGGTTCAGATCCTGCTCATTCGTGTAGATGAGCCCCATGTCGTGGGCGAGGCGGTCGGCCGCCTCGAGGAGCTGTTCCTCCCGGAACGGCTTGCTGATGTAATCCCGGGCGCCGAGCCGCATGGTCTCCGCCGCTGAATCCACGTCCGGGTAGGCCGTCATGATGATGATGCCGATGTGGTCGTCTTCCTCGCGGATCTTGCGGATCAGTTCAGTGCCATCCATATCCGGCATCTTGAGATCGATCAGGGCCATGTCATACGCCTGACGCCGTGAAGCCATCAGCGCCTCGCGCGACTGGGTGTAGGCGTCCACGTGATAGCCGTGATCTTTCAGGATGAGATCCACTGTCTTACACACGTTCGGATCATCATCCACTACGAGGACCTTGATGTGGTGTCGGATCGCCATGTCTTTTGTAACCTCACTTTCGGTACCTGGCTCTAACACTGCCACTGAACCGCGGCTATTCTACTCAGTGTCAGCGCATTAAGCAAGGGGGTTCGGCAAGAAAAGCGCGGGATTTGACTGAGGCGACATTCACTCTTGCCGCCTTTGCTTGGCGACAATGGACATCACATGCGACAGGAGAACCCATGGCAGGCAGCGTGACCGAGGATGCGTGTAAATGCACGGAGCGCACGTCGAGGAACAGCAGGACTAGAACGAATACGCTATCGAGTGAACCCGTCGCAATGATGGCCGGACCGCTCGCCGAATTCACTCTAGACTTACTTCGTTACGCCATGACGGAAGCACGAATCTGCCGTCGATATCTGTCGCCGGAGAGCGAAGGCGGGCATCGCCCCTGCACAAGCAATCTGATCCGACCCGTTCTCCCGTTCCATATAAAAACGAGACGATCAGCTTGGCAGCGGACAACGGCTTCGAATGGGCTGGGCTGCCGCCACCCCTTCACGCGACGGCAGGGGGCCTCCGCCCCCAGATGGCCACCACCCATGCGAATTGCCGCACCTTCTCAAACAGGCGGCCCCAGCGCAGGTCCACGCCGTCCAGGCGACGGAGCAGCCACACCGGGGCCCGCTGCAGTCCCCACCAGAAGAGCGGCAGCGTCGCAAGCGAGGTGCAGAGGTGGTACTCACAGCCGAAGTCCTCGAAATGACGTCCGAACTGCCGCAGGTGCTCGGGCGTGAACGGGTGCTCGGTCGGCACGCGCATCTGCGGGGTGAAGTGGCGGAACAGGTTGATGACCGGGTTGGTGCCCAGCGGCTCCCAGAAGACGAAACGGCCGCCGGGACGGAGGATCCGCCTTACCTCGGCGCCGAACAGATCCAGGTCGAGGTGATGGACGATCGCCTTGCCGAGCACGACGTCGCAGCTCCCGTCGGCGAGCGGCAGCCGCTCCGCGTCGGCCACGATCGGGATCATGCCGCCGTCGCCGCCGTAGTGCGGATAGTCACGGACCTGGCGGACCGCCTCCGCGGAGATGTCGAGCGCGACGACGTCCGCGCCCTCGCGCCGCATGCTGCGGACGGGGCCGATGGCCGTCCCGCAGCCGACGAACGCCACTCGCCTTCCGCGCAGAGGCTGTGCCTTCCGATAGATGTCTTCCCAGGCGATTTCGTTGATCTCGCCGTAGAACCGCTCCCGGAAGCCGCCCCCTTCGGAGTACTCACGGTCCCAGAACTCCTGCTCGTGACGCTTGTCGCTCATCGCCCCATTGTATGCCGCTGCCCGCCTTCTGGCGCGGGGCCGGGACCGGCGGAACCGAATGTATGGCTCGGGGTATCTCGCGTGGGTGCGTCTCAACGGCGACCTCGGTTCGCCTCCAGTACTCCGCATAACAGGGCGGGCAGAGAGGCGATCCGTTCGCGGGGAAGTGCACGCGGCCCTCGGTGCGGTCACGCGGGACTGGCTCCTTCCCGGGGTTACATTCGCCACAACGCCGGTTATCGTATGGACAGACACAAGGAGCATCGCCATGTGGAACAGAGTTGCTTCACAGACGCTTGCAGCCGCCCTCATCCCGCCCACGGCCGCCGCGGCCGGAGCCGCCCCTCGCCGACGAACCCGGAACGGAGACTCGACGATGAGAACCCGCACACAACGCGGCGCACTGGCGACCGCGATGCTGGCCCTCTTTTCGCTCGGCATCCATGCCCGCGGCGCGACCGCTCAGACGACCCAGCCGCCGGCGAGCGCCCCTCTCTCCCCGCCGAAACGGGCGCCCTCGTTCTATCCCGCCGCCCTCGTTGCCCGCGCGAGGGCCAACGCCGACCGGATCCCGTGGGCCGCCCGCACCCGGGACGAGATCGTCGCCGCCGCCGAGCCATGGATGAAGATGTCCGACGACGAACTCTGGCGCCTCATGTTCGGCAACACGATCAAACGGGCATGGCAGGTTCTGTCCGACGGCCACTGCCCGGCCTGCAGAAAGCCCGTCCCCATGTACAACTGGAAGATGGACGCCCTCAACCACCCCTGGAAGACACGCTGCCCCCACTGCCAGGAGCTGTTTCCCAAGAACGACTTTGAGAAGTTCTACAAGTCCGGCCTCGACGAGCGCAACATCTTCGATCCCCGCCGGGCCGACCGCTCGCTCCTCTTCAACGCCGATCACCCGGCCCCGGATGACCCGCTCCGGGGCTTCGGCGTGGACGACGGCGAAGGCTACGCCGAGGGCGACCGCCGATGGCGATTCATCGGCGCTTATCTCATCTTCGGTCAATGGAAGCAGGCGGTCGTCAGCGGCATCCGAAACCTCGGCGCCGCATACGTCATGACGGGCCGGCCCGCCTACGCCCACAAGGCCGCCGTCCTCCTCGACCGCGTCGCCGATCTGTATCCGACGTTCGATTTCGGCAGGGAAGGCGTCATGTACGAGGGGCCGCCGCGCGCCGGCTACGTGTCCACCTGGCACGACGCCTGTGAGGAAACGCGCGAAATGGTCCTCGCCTACGACCAGATCTTCGACGCCCTCGCCGAGGACCGGTCGCTCGCCGCCTTCCTCGCCGACCGGTCCCGCCGCTTCAAGGGCATCCGCCCGAAAGAGACCCTCGCCGACATCCGCCGCAACATCGAGGACCGCATCCTCCGCGACGCCCTCGCCAGCCGCGACAAGATCTACTCGAACTACCCCCGCACCGAGATCGCCGTCGCCGTCATCGACACCGTGCTCGGCTGGCCCGCCAACCGCGAGCAGGTTTTTGCGCACCTCGACGGCGTTCTCCACAAGGCGACGGCCGTAGACGGCGTCACGGGCGAGAAGGGCCTCGCCGGCTACGCCGCCTACACCATCCAGGGGCTCGCCGTCTTGCTTGAGCAGTACGCCCGCATGGACTCGCAGTTCCTGCCCGACCTCCTGAAACGCCATCCGCGCGTCCGCGACATGTACCGCTTCCACATCGACACCTGGTGCATGCAGACGTACTACCCGACGATCGGCGACACCGGCTCTTTTGCCGCACCCGTCCGGTCCTATGTCGGCGCACCGTTCTCCCGTACCGCCGATCTCGACGGATCCATGTACTCCTTTTTCTGGCGCCTCTACGAAACCACCGGCGATGCCGCCTTCGCGCAAGTCCTCTACCACGCCAACGGCAACAAGACGGACGAACTGCCGTTCGACGTGTTCGCCGATGCTCCGGACGCCTTCCAGGCCGCCGTCCGGGACGCAATCGCCCGGCACGGCCCCGAACCGCAAATCGGCAGCGTCAACAAACAGCAGTGGCACCTGGCGATCCTGCGTTCCGGCTCCGGTCCCGACGCCCGCGCCGTATGGCTCGACTACGACTCCGGCGGCGGACACGGCCACGCCGACGCCATGAACATCGGGCTCATTGCGAAAGGTCTGGACCTCCTCCCCGATTTCGGCTACCCGCCGGTGCAATACGGCGGGTGGGGCTCGCCCCACGCCGTCTGGTACACCATGACGGCCGCACACAACACCGTCGTCGTTGACGGCCGGAACACCCGCCCGACCGCCGGCCGGACCACGCTCTGGGCGGACGGCGAGCGGTTGCGTGCGGTCCGCGCATCCGGTCCGGACCTCATCGGCGGCGCACGATTCGAGCGAACCGTCGCGATGGTCGATACCTCCGACCGCGACTGTTACATCCTCGACGTCTTCCGCGTCGGCGGCGGAACAGACCACGTGAAGTTCACCGCCAGCCACTTCGGACAACTCACAACCGAAGGGCTGTCGCTCGCCCCCGCGGATCCTTACGGCCACGGCACACAGATGCGAGCCTTTCAATCCGACCCCGGCGCGCGGCCGGGCTGGACCGCCGACTGGCGAATCGAGGATCGCCACCGCCTCCTTGCGCCCGGCACGGACATCCACCTCCGCTGCACCGACCTCACGCGTGACGCCGAAGCCGGCACCTGCGAGGCGTGGATCTCCCCTTCCGGCTTCACCGGCGACAACGACCTCTGGATCCCGCGCATCTTCACCCGCCGGCGGGCGAAACAAGCTCCGCTCTCGTCCACCTTCGTCGCGATCCTTGAACCCTATGAGCGACAGTCCGGCATCCGCTCGATCCGCCGGCTCCCGCTCGAGACGACCGTCGGCGCCCCCTGCGACGACAGCCACGTCGCCGTCGAAATCGAACTCGCCGACGGCCAACGCGATACCCTTATCGCATCCGACGCGTTGCGGCTGTCAACCACAGCGCCGACCCGGAACACCGCCGTCATTCAACGCGATCACAAAATCCAACTTGACGGCGACCTCTGCCTTGTTCGTCGAGATCCGCAGGGACGAATCGTCCGCGTTGCCCTTGCGTGCGGCCGGACCCTGCATGCCGACAACCTGCGGCTGACACTGAAGAAGGATGATGCCTTCGTCGAGGTCTCATTTGCCGACGGCAAGCCTCGCATTGCGACCGGCGAAGACGCAATCGACATGACCACCAGCACGCTGCATTCGGACAACACAAGACGGGAGCCCATTCGCCCACGGTCAGAATAAGCGTTCGCCCGCACGCGCGACGCACGCCCCGCAACCGCTATAACCGCTACAGCCGCCGCAGTTCACGCCGTTTTCCGGGGCGGATAAACCCGCCCCGGACGCAACGCAAAACACGTTATTATCAGCCCTGCTCCACGCCCTCGCCACGCCCCAAAAAAAGATGGACGACAACCCGTCGAACGAGCGCTTTTCCTTCAAGAATGGGGCAAAACCCCGACGATAGTACTGGTGTCGATAACGGCGAGAGCCGGCTGAAGGACCAGCCAACGACACCCCGGGCGGCAGGATTCCACCCGCCCGAGCCTAGGCGTTTCAAGGACGAAATGCTGAGGAACCAAAGGGGCAGAGCCCCTGCAGGGTGCTGGTGTCTGCGCGTCCTTTTGCCGGCAGAGAGCGATCAGTTGAACCCCTTTTTGTCCGGGCACGGAGGCCCAAACCGCTCTCGTGGCGAGCGGTGAGGTCATGCAATGAACGATGTGGCTCCGATCAACGGCACTCTGATCCAGCAGCGTATCAGCGCCAGCCGCCCTGAACCTGACACGACCGTCGCAACGCTGGTGGCGGACGACCGGGACCAGGTCGAAATCTCCTCGGTCGCGAGGGCCTTGAGCCTCCTCGAATCCGCGCCCGACATCCGCATGGACAAGGTCGCACAGGCACGCGAGGCGATCGCCCGCGGCGAATACGAGACCCCCGAACGGATCGACTACACCGTCCGCCGACTGCTGCGGGACGTGCTGGCCTGACACAGCGTCCCTGCGGCGGAGCGAAGCCAACCCGGGTTTCGCAGCGGCTCGTTCCGGTTCATCACAAACCGGTTTTCACACAACCGGCGATGACGCCGCCATTTCCCGGAGCTTCAGTTCCGGCGCCTTCCCCTGCTGGAAGTAGGCGACCAGTTCGTCCAACTCCTTCTGCACCCCGTCCAGGAACGCCGCCCATCCCCCCACGATCGCTTCCAACCTCTGCGAGACGAGGTCCTTCGCCCGCTGGATGTCTTCGGCGTGCCACGCACCGCGGATGTGCGGCATCAGCCCCGCCAGATAGACCCCGTCCGCCAGGGGCTGGCTCTCGAGGCCCTGGTGGAGGCGTGCCGCATCGTGGTGAAACGCCGTCGTATCGACATACGGGGCCGGCAACGCCAGCTTCTGCGCCAGCAGCCGGCCCGCCTCGCTGTGCTCCATCCCGAAGCGGCTCCGCTCGCTCTCCATCTTCTGCGCCGGCGACAACCCGGGATCGGACAGGACCTGCGCCGTCTGCCCCTTGTCGATCGCGTGCATGATCGGCAACGCGAAATCCTCGAACATGCCCGCCGCAAACGCCACGTCGGCCAGCGAGGCATCGAACGCCTCAACGTAACGCTTCGCGGTCACCGCCTTGCACAACCCCGCTTCCCAGTAGCTCGATTCGTCGGCCCTGCTGAGCCCGAGTTCACGGTGCAGAACCGTCATGCAGTGGCTCAGCGCCAGGGCCCGCACATTGCACAACCCCAGCAGCGAGACGGCCATGGAGACCTTGGTCACCGGCTGCCGGACGCCGAACCACGAGGAGTTCGCCAGCGCCAGCAGCTTGCCCGACAGCGACGCATCCGAGGCGACGACCTTGGCGTAGTCCTGAGGCCCCGTGTCCGGATCGCGGCCCAGCTCAATGAACTTCACGGCGACCGCCGCGCTCGTCGGCAGGTTCGACAGCGCCTGGATCCGCGACCGCAGCGCCGCCTCGAGACGACCGGCCGGAGCCGGCCTCGCCTCCTGTCGTGCAACTGTCGCTGCCATCGGTTCCATCGGTTTCCGCCGTTCGCGACCGGTCCGCAATCCGCCCTTACGCCGGCGCGAGCACGACCCTTTGCGGCTCCACCCGGCGAAGCGCCTCTGCCGTCGCCAGTCTCCCCTTTCGCCGGAAGAACTCCGCCTCCAGTTCGCTCAACACCGCCACGATGTCCGGATCGAAATGCGAACCGCTGTTCGCCTGAATGTAACGAATCACCTCGTCGTGCGGCCACGCCTTGCGATACACGCGATCGCTCGCGAGCGCGTCATACACGTCCCCGACGGCCGTGATCCTCGCCGCCAGCGGAATCGCCTCGCCCGCCAGACCGTCCGGGTAGCCGCTGCCGTCCCACCTCTCGTGGTGATGCCTCGCGATGTCCCGGCCCATGTCCAGGAAACTGTCCTGCGTGATCCGCTCGGACATCGCCTGCAGGACCTTCGCGCCCACGACGGTGTGGGTCTTCATGACCTCGTATTCACTCGGCGTCAGCTTGCCCGGCTTCAGCAGAATATGGTCGGGAATCCCGACCTTCCCGATGTCATGCAACGGGATCGAGCGGTGCAGCGCGTTGACAAACTCGCGATCCATCATGTAGCCGTACTGCTCCGTCCGCTGCAACCCTTCGGCAAGAAGCTTCGAATACGCGCGCAGCCGGTGCAGGTGATCGCCCGTCTCCGGGTCACGCCACTCCGCCAGGCCGGCCAGCCCCACGAGGGCCGCGTCGCGCGTTCGATCCAGGTGCAACCGGCGCCGTTGGCTCTCGATCGCGACCGCGGCGGTCGTGGCCAGGCAGCGAAGGATCCTCACGTCCTGATCGGTGTATCCCTGATCCGCCACCTTGTCGGCGACGTTCAGAACGCCCAGGGAACCCGCCTCCGACGCAATCGGCACGCTGACGTACGGCGGGCGGTGCAGACATCGCTGGTCCGGCGCCGGGCCCCCGCCGACCGGCTCCCCGTCGTTGACGACACGCACGTCGTTGCTGCGGTACGCCGTGCCGATCACCGAACCGTCGATCCGCGCGGCATACTCCGGCGTGACCATCCCCTCGTCCGTCAGCGCCCGCGCCACGCGCAGCCACTGGCCCGTTTCGTCCGGGAACAGGATGGAGGCGCTCCGGCTGAACGTGAGCGAGACCGCGCAGATCAGCGTCGCTTCGAGCGTCTCCTCGACGGTCTCGAGCGTGTTCAGCTTCAGCGAGAACTCGTGGATCTGGTAGAGCAGGTTGTTCTGCTGCTCCAGTTCCCGCTGGAGTTGCCGCGCGGCCAGCCCCGCGCGGACCCGTGCATGAACTTCGGCCGCGTCCAGCGGCTTGACGACGTACGCCACCGCCCCCGCATTCAGGGCCAGGACCTTCTCCTCCTGATTCGTCGTATCGGCCACGACGATCACGGGGACCGCCCCCGCAAACGCGTTCCCCTGGACACGACGGCAGATGTCCAGCGCCGTCACGCCCGTCAGATCCGCCGCCGCCACGATCAGATCGACCGACCGCTCACGCAGCATGTCCAGGCCTGCTTCGCCCGTGGATGCATGAACGACCTCCAGACGCTCTCCGGCAAGCTGCGAACGCAGTTCGCCAGACAGGTCCGCCGAACGGTCGATAACCAGGACGGTTCCGTGCATTGCGACCCCAGACTAAAATCGGATGTCGGCCGTGTCGCCTTCATTTCAATTCTGACGCCGCCATGGACCTCACATCGCCCATGCCGCAGGCGCCGAATGGCCTGCCCGCCCCCCTCCCAATATAATGCCCGCCCTGTGCATTGAGGCCGCCCGTGCGGCCCGCTGGAGGCACCGCGATGAGTGACCCGTTTCGCGACTCGGGAAGTCGGACAACGCCGTACACGATTCTGATCGTTGACGACAACCAGCAGAACCTCGAGTTGATCGAGGCCTACATGGAGGAGTTGCCGGACGTCCGGCCGATAACCGCAACGAACGGCGCCGAGGCCCTTGACGCCGTGGCGTCCGAGCACCCCGACCTGATCCTGCTCGATGTCATGATGCCGAAGATCTCCGGCTTCGAAGTCTGCAAGCAGGTCAAGGGCGACCCCGGCACGCGGGACATCCCCATCATCATGGTCACGGCGCTCGACGAGTTCGGTGACGTCGAGCGTGCGCGGGAGTGCGGCGCCGACGGTTTCCTGACCAAGCCCGTCAAGCGCCAGGAACTGACAGCGGAAGTGCGGAGGCTCCTCAGTGCCCGGCAGTCCACAAGTAAAGCGGCGGACCGGCCCAAGCCCGACATCCGCCTCAGGCCCCCTTTCGAAGAGGAGTAGACCGAATGCCTTTGTGCTCGATCCGCCCTGCGTACGCTCTCTGCGCCTGGAGCGCATTCGCGGTCGCGCAGACGGCATCGGCGGCCGACCCGACGACGTGCCCCGCCGCCGCGCCGCTGACCGTCCTGCGAACGATCGTCGATCGGCCGGACGAGCGGATCGCCGTCCTCTCCAACGGCCTGACCGTCATCCTCAAGGCGCACCGCACCGCCCCCGTCGTCGCCGTGCGGATGTACTGCAAGACCGGCAGCATCTATGAGCAGGAATACGCCGGAAGCGGCATCAGCCACCTCTTCGAGCACCTGCTGCACGCCGGCGCCACGACCACGCGGTCGGAGGCCGACTCGAAGAAGATCCTGTCCGAGCTTGGCGACAACACGAACGCCTTCACCAGCTACGGCACCACGTGCTACTTCATCAATACGGAGAAGCAGAAGCTCGCGACCGCCGTGGACCTGCTCAGCGACTGGATCACGCGGCCGGCCTTCCCCGACCAGGCGTTCAAGCGCGAATGGGGCGTCGTGCAGCGCGAACTCGAACGCGACATCGACGAGCCCGACAGCCAGCTCTCCGACATGACGATGGAGACGATGTACCTCCGCCACCCGATCCGCTTCCCCATCATCGGCCACAAGCAGGCCGTCCAGAGCCTCACCAAGAACGACATCATCGCCTACTACCGCCGCATGTACGTCCCCGACAACGTCGTCGTCTCGATCGCGGGCGACATGAGCCTCGACGATGCGCTCGCGGCCGTGGCGAAGTCGTTCGCCTCGTTCGAGCGACGACCGCTGCGCACGATCACGCTCCCCGAAGAGGCCGAGATGACCACGCCCCGGGCCAGCACCCGGCGGATGAACGTCCAGGCCGCCGTGCTGCGGCTGGCGTGGCCGTCGATCCGCCTGACCGACCCCGACCTGTACGCCCTCGATGTGCTGAGCTTCGTGATGACGCAAGGCGAGAGTTCCCGCCTGATGCGGACGCTCGTCCGCGAGCAGCAGCTGGCCTACGCCGTCGACAGCTTCAGCTGGACGCCCGAGTGGGCCCGCGGGCTCTTCGTCATCACCGCGCGGCTCGACCCGAAGAACGTCGAGGCCGCCAAGGCCGCCGTCTGGACCGAGATCCGCCGGCTTCAGGCGGAGCCCGTCTCCGACGAAGAACTCGACCAGGCCAAGCGACAGAAGATGTCCGAGCATGTCTTCGCGCGACAGACGGCCGAGGAAATCGCCGATTCGATGGCCTCCGACTTCATCGCCACCGGCGACGCGCACTTCAGCGACAACTACGTGGACCGCATCCAGGAACTGACGCCGGAGGAGATCCGCAGCGCCGCCTCCCGGTATCTTCTCCCCGAATCAACGGGCACGATCATGATTCTCCCCAGGGGCGAGGCCGCCGCCGAAACGCAACCCGCGCCGGAACGCACGGCCCCCGCCCGCAAGATCACGCTCGACAACGGCCTGCGCGTCATCCTGCGGCGCGACGCCTCCGCGCCCCTCGTGTCGGTGCAGCTGTACTGCCTCGGGGGTCTCGTCTGCGAGGACCCGTCGAACAACGGCATCAGCAATATCCTCGCCGAACTCCTGCTCCGCGGCACCAGGACGCGATCCGCCGAGGAGATCGCACGGTTCTTCGACTCCCGCGGCGCGAACATCGACGGCGGCAGCGGGTTGAACACGTTCTACGTTCGTTGCGAGGTGCTCAAGGACGACTTCGACGACGCGATGCAGGTCTTCAGCGACATCGTGCAGCACCCCGCCTTCGCCGCGGAGGAACTCGAGCGGCTCCGGCCGCGCGTGCTCGACGCCATCTCGCGGATCGACGAGTCCTGGCGGTCCGAACTGGACGCCTGCTTCCGCGAACGCTTCTTCTCGAAGAGCCCCTACCGCATGTTGAGCATCGGCCGCACCGACTCGGTACGGCAGATCACGCCCGCGTCGCTCGCCGCCTTCTTCGGCCGCTTCATGGCGGGCCCCAACGCCGTGCTGGCCGTCTTCGGCGACATTGACGACGCGAAGGCCGAGGCGCTCGTCCGCAGGCTTTTCGCCGGCCTGCCCGCCAGGGTGGCCGCGCCCCGCCCGGCGATCCCGCCGGAACCGGCCATCGAACGGCCGACGCTCTTCATCAAGACGGCCCCGCCCGACCGCAAGGCCGCCGGCATCTATGTCGGCTTTCGCGGCATGGATGTCGCCAACACGAAGGACCGCTACCCGATGGCCGTCCTCGACACGATCATGAGCGGCTACACCTACCCGAGCGGCTGGCTCTTCGACGCCCTTCGCGGCGGTGACCGCGACCTCGTCTACGAGGTCCACGCGGTGAACGTCGTCGGCGTCGAGCCCGGCTACTTCGGCATGTACGCCGCCTGCCAGCCGGAAAGGGTCAACGAGGTCTACCGCATCATGATGGAAAAGGTGGCGAGGGCCCGGGCGGGGACGTTTGACGACGAAGAGCTGAGACAGGCCAAGAGCGTGATCGTCGCCACGGACCTGATGCAGTCGCGAACCAACGACGCACGCGCCGCGCAGGCCGCGACGGATGAACTGTACGGCCTCGGCTTCGCCCATCGCGATCAGTACGCGGCCCGGATCAACGCGGTCTCGCTCGATGACGTCCGCCGCGTCGCCGGGCAGTACCTCACGCAACCGATCGTGGTCGTTGTCACGCCCGACCCGAAGGCCGTCAGCATCGGCATCACGCCGACGGCCATCGACGCGGCGAAGCCGGCGACGTCACCGGGAGCAGCGCCATGAGCCGGAACGCCGACGACGATCTGCTCTCGCTCTCGATCCGCGAGTTCCTCGACCGCGCCGGCGACCGCACGCCCACGCCCGGCGGCGGCAGCGTCGCCGCGCTCGTCGGCGCCCTCGCCGCCGCGATGGGCCAGATGGTCGCCCGCTACACGATCGGCAACGCGAAGTACGCCGGGCACGAGCCGGCCGTCCGCGCGTGGCTCGAAGAGCTGGCCCGCGCCCGCGACGCGTTCTGCCAGTTGATGGCCGAGGATATCGCCGCCTATCAGCGTCTGTCGGCGGCGATGAAGTCGCGCGAACCCGATGCCGCCGAGGAGAAAGCCCGCGCCCTGGCCGCCGCGACGACCGTGCCGATGGAGATGGTCGCCGTCGCCGCCGCCGTCGTGGCAGGCATGGATTCCATCAAGGACCGGTGCAACCGCTACCTGCTCTCGGACCTGGTCGTCGGCGCTGTCCTCTGCAATGCCGCCGCCCGGGCCGCCGCCGCCAACGTCCGCGTGAATCTCGCCCGAAGCGTCGACCGCGCCGAGGCCGACCGCCTCGCCGCCGACCTCGCCAACATGCTCGACCACACCAGCCGGCGCTGCGATTCCGTCGCCGCGTACGCCCTGACCGTCTGAACCCGCGGGTGCGATTCAGTCCGGCACCCATCCGCACTTCGGGCATGCGGACGGCCGGGTCTGGGCACAGCTTACGGGGAGCACGACGTCCGGGTGCTGCGGGCAGCGGGCCGCGCTGACCGCTTCAAAGCGCCCGCACTTCGGGCATCGCAGGCGGCGGCCGCCCCGACTGCCGTCGTCCGCCGCCACCGTCTGCAGGCCACCGCTTTTCAGAAGCCGCTCGAAGCCCGCCGGCGTCAGCTCGAACACATGCCGGTCGGCCAGGCAGATGTACAGGGCCGCCGATTCCGGCGTGTCGATCTGCTCCGCGTCCGGGTTGCCCCGGAACGTGAACCAGGCCGCCCCACTCAACGCCGCGACAACGATCGCCAGCTTCGCCGCGAGCGAGACCTTCGACAACCCGCCTCGGTTGCTGCTGTCGGTCATAGGCCCGTCTTCTGGTTGTATTCCTGGCGGGCGCACCAGACCGAGTTCCCGCTCGGCGGCGGAGCCGTCCGCCCTCCCGTGACGTGCTTGTTCAACGTGGGGTTGACGTACACCGAATCCGCCCGACCATCGAGGAACAGAACATTGTGAACGTTCACCTTCCCGTGCCAGCCCATCACCTTATAGCCACCCGGCAGAACGACATTCCCGAGCGAGTTCGCCAGAATCCAGTCCAGCGGGTCCTCGTCCAGAAGGATGTACCGCCTTGCGTTGCGCCCCTTCATCATGCGCACGATGCCGTTCGCCAGTTCGAGCTTGCGTGCGTTGGAGTTCCCCTCGTATGCGGCCGTGTAGTACAGCCAGTTCAGGTTGGCGTCGTAGCTCGTCCCCATCTCCTGATACGCCGTCACGTAAACGGATGGGTTGCTCGCCGGGTCATCATCCCACCGAACGCCCTGGTCTGCCGGGCAGAGATACACCTCGAGCCCACGCCCCTTGCCCAGCTTGCTCGCCGCGTACACGTACCGGTTCAGCGGGCGCTGCTCCGCCGGCCAGTTGTTGAGAGTCGCCGGCGGGAGCGGGATGTGCGCGGTGCCGATCCCCTGCATTCCCCCGTAGTACCACGTTCGAAAGCGAAACGAGCCGTCACTCTGCAGCGGGTAGACGGGCCCCCAGCAGAACCGGTCCTTGAAATCGGCCAGGTACATCGTGGCGGCCACGCCGAGCGCCTTGAGATTCGCCAGGCATTTCACGCGTTTGGCCTGCTCACGCGACTTGGCGAGCGACGGCAACAGCACGGAAACAAGCAACACGATGATCGAAACCACGACAAGCAGCTCGATCAGCGTAAACGCCCGCCGTCGGGTCGAACAAGGCACGTGCATTTTTGCCTCCGCAGAGCATTCCAGGCGTATCGGACCGGGAACCGGCAACAGGACGCCCCGGAGCCACCTCACATCTGCCACTACCAGTGTATCATCTCGCCGGGAAAGGGCAAGCCCTGCGACGACGTTGCCTGGGTTACTCGGGTGCGTCGCGGCACGCGACGTCGGGCTCAATAGGCCCCTCGTCCGCGGCAGACGGCGGGGATCGTCTTGAGCACGTATTTCACGTCCTCAAGCAGCGAGTAGCCCGAAATGTACATCAGCTCGAGCCGGATGCGATCGTCCAGCGGCAACTCGCCCCGGCCAGAGACCTGCATCGGGCCCGTGATCCCCGGTTTGACGGACAGCCGCTTGCGGTGCCACGGCCGGTAGTGCGACACGACCTCCGCCGCCTCCGGGCGCGGCCCAACCATACTCATTTCGCCCTTGATGACATTCAGGAGTTGCGGCAGTTCATCGATGCTCGTTCGCCGGAGCACGCGGCCGACGCGCGTCACCCGCGGGTCGTCCTTGATCTTGTAGGCCGGCTCCGGGAGCGATGCCAGGTCGACCAGTGCCGGCAACTGCTCATCGGCGCCCTCCACCATGGACCGGAACTTGTACATGCGGAACGTGCGGCCGTTCTCCCCCACGCGGTCCTGCACGAAAAAGATCCGCCCCTTGCTGTCCAGCCAGATCGCGATCGGTACGATCAGAAACAGCGGCAGGCTCAGAACCAGCAGGAACCCGGCCACCACGAGGTCGAACACCCGCTTGACCAGGCTCTGCGTGCCCGTGATGACCGGATCGCGCAAACCGACGAGCGGGATGCCGTCAATCTCGTTGACCGTCGCGCGGATCAACACGGCGTCGAACACGTCCGGCACGACGTAGATACGGACCGCACGATCCTGACAGCGCTGAGCGACCTCCAGCGTCCGGGCGTGCTGCTCGCCGGGCAGGGCAATGTAGATCTCATCGACTTCGTGGCGATCGAGGACCGATTCCAGCTCGTCCACGGAGCCCAGCGTGTCCCGCTCGTTGCCCTCGCGGATGTAGCCCAGCAGATGCATCCCGAGCGCCGGGTCGCTGCGAAACGTCTCGCCGAGCCGCCGGGCCACGGGACCGTCGCCGACGATGATCGCCTGCTTGACGAGCAAGCCGCGCCGGTGCAATGCGCGCCGGCTCGCCTCCTTGATCCCGCGCGAGGCGGCCAGCATTCCCGCCCCGATCACCGCATAGAAGACGATCCCCAGACGCGGGAAGACGAACAGCCGCGTGAAGTAGACGTAGGTGTTGAAGAACGCGATCGTGAGCGCAAGCGCCGTCGCCAGGTTGACGATCTCGGGGAACGGCCGCCGCTTGTACCGATACGTCTCGAGCGCCGACGTCACCGCGAGCCACACCAGCGCAACCACGACGAACGTCTGCGCGACGATGCTCGCCGTGAGCGGCTGCGTCGGCTCACGATACCCGCGCGCCGCGAGCGCCTCCTTGAGGATGTAGGCCGCGACGATGGCGAGCCAGTTGATCAGGATATCCTGCGTCCGGTGCAGGATGAGCGAAGTGCTGCTCTCACGCCGTATCGCCCTGCTCATTCGTGGCACGACCTGCAAGCTGACCGCACCGCCGGGCTCCGCTGCCCGGCGAGGCTCCACCGACCGCCCCTCACCGACCGCAGGCAGGGGCCTCGACATCGGCGCGAATAGTCTACCACATCCGGCACGCCAGGCAATACCACCCTGCTTTAACCCCGGCGCAAATGCGTATACAACTCCTATCGGCTCGCACCAGGGAGGTCGTACGCCGCGAATGACTGATACCAACGTGACCGACCGACCGCGAACATCGAACCGGGTCTTGACGCCCCGCACGACCATGCTGCTCGTCTGTCTTGCGTTTGCGACCCTTACGCCGTGCTGGTCCTTCCGCCGGTCTCTGACCTTCGAGATCCTGGGCCTCGCCATGCCGTGGACGCGGCCGGGTGTCGCCGGAAACGCCCCACCCGCACACTCCCCCGGCAGCGAAGCATTCCGCAGCATCCTCCGCCAGGCCATGCAACCGCTGGGGCAGCCCGGTCTGCGCGAAATACCCGCCCCGACGCCCGAACTCCGGACGCACCTGGCAGCCCTGATCGCCGGGGCCGGTTCGATGACCGTCGGAACCGATGCCGCGGCATTCGAGAACCGCGTCGCCGCCCACCGAAAGGTCGGCGCCGACCCGGCCCAGGCCGTCTGGTGGGCACGGCAGGACCTCAGCGGATATCAGGCGGACTGGAACCGCCGTATCGCCGAAGCGTTCCTCGACGTGGGCCGGTCGTGGTCGAACGCCGGTCTTGCGGCCGATGCCGTGCTCGCCTACGGCGCCGCTGCCGCGTTGCTCCACCGGTACGCCATGGAACGTCAGGAACCGGAAGGGGTCCTCCTGGCCGCTCGCGAGTTGCCCGGTGTGTACCGTTTGATGGCGGATACGGCTGCGACGGCAGCCCCGCCCCCCACCGATTCACCGCCCACCGCAGCCGCCACGACTGCCGCGACCCGCATCTCGTCGGAATGGATCGCCGGCCTTCGCGCGGAGGCGGACGAATGGGACCGGATCTACGCCGCGTGGCGCGACGCGGTGATCCAGTCGCCGCCCAGCCTGCTGCCGCACACGGGCACCGCATCGCCGAGCCCGCGCCACCAACGCGCCGCGATGATCGCGCTGACACAGGCCGCCCTCGCCGCCGGTGCCTTCTGCTTCTACGCGATTGTGCTTCTGGCCGCAGCAACACTCGGGCTGGCATCGATCATTCTCCGCAAGGCACGGCCCCCGGTACTCCTCAAAACCCGATGGCCGCAATGGGCAACGCTCGGAATCCTCCTGGCGTTGCCTGCGATGGCTGGGTGTTGGCTCATCACGCACGGAGCGGGCCAGGACTGGTCGTGGCTGTTCTCCATACGCCTGCTCGCGGCGGCCGCCGCGCTGCTGACCACCGCCGCGGCACTCGCGACATGGCTCGGCGTCCGCTTCGTGATGCGGTGGCAGGCCCCCCGCGCTCAACGGCGACGGGCCTGGGCACAGGACCTGATGCGCATTGTGACCATTCTCTCGATCGCATCACTCCTGACCTGCCTCAACATGCCCTCGGAACGTCCGGCGATCATCCCCCCCGCGATCACCATGCTCGGCCTGTTCGCCTGGTTCTCTCTGGCGATCGTCGCGGTCTGCGCCCTGGCGCTGCCGGCACGACGGCTCATCGCTCGCATCCGATGCCGCCCACCCGTCCGCGGATCTTCGTGGCCCCTGTCCCGGCAACACGCACTGACGACGACCGCCGCCGTCGGTTTTCTGCTCCACGCCGTCCTGCTGTCCGCTTCCCTCTGGCGAAACGAACGGGCATACCAGACCTGTTCCGCCCACACCGCCGAGGCGCTCCGGCAGGAAACGTGCATCCGGCTCGGCCGCGACTGGCAGCAACGACACCCGCTTCGCGGCCCGGAGTTACTCGCCGCACTGGGCCCTCCTGAATGAGGGCTATGGCATTGCCGACCGCCGATGCTATAATGACAGATTGCGCATGAGAAAGGACAACGATGCCTCTGGAAGCTGACGACGGTTTCGGCCCGCCTTCCCCCGCCGCGTTTACCGGCACGGTCATGCCCGCATTCCCACGGGACCCGGAGCGGGACAGGGCGATCAACGACTTCCTCGAAAAATGGGCCCCCGGCGGCGACAAGGAACTGCTCGGGGAGATGATGATCACCATCTGCCGACTGGGACGCGACGGCACCGGCCGCGGCGAGCTGAAGATGCTGAATCGCGCAATCAAAGAGCTGCGGTACGCGTTCAAGACGTTCGCCCCCTACCAGGCTGTACGCAAGGTGAGCATCTTCGGCTCGAGCCGCACGCCCGAAGACCACCCCGAATACCTCGCCGCCGTGCAGTTCGCCCGCCGGATGCGGGAGGAAAAGTGGATGGTGATCACCGGAGCCGGCGACGGGATCATGCGCGCCGGCCACGGCGGTGCTGGCCGGGAAGCGAGCTTCGGCGTCGCCATCCGTCTGCCGTTCGAACAGAAGACAAACCCCATCATCGCAGACGACTCGAAGCTGGTGAACTTCAAGTATTTCTTTACGCGCAAACTGATTTTCATGAAGGAAGCGTCCGCGATCGCCCTTTTCCCGGGTGGCTTCGGCACGCAGGATGAGGGCTTCGAGGCCATCACGCTGATCCAGACCGGCAAAGCACCGGTCATGCCGATCGTGCTCGTGGACGCCCCGGGCGGCATCTACTGGCAACACTGGCGCACCTATGTCGTGGCCGAACTCCTTCGCACCAACATGATCAGCCCGGAGGACATGAACCTCGTCCGCATCACCGACGACACGGAGACGGCCGTTCGCGAGATCATCCACTTCTATTCGCGATATCACTCGATGCGTTATGTCAAAGAGAAGCTGGTTCTCCGGCTGAACTCGCCGGTCAGCGAGAAGGTCCTGGAGCAGTTAAACCACGACTACGGCGACCTTCTCAGCACCGGCCGCATCGAGCAGTCCGCCGACGCCTTGCCCGAGGAGAACGGAGAGCTGCCCGGCAAACCGCGCCTGGTGCTGCATTTCAACCACCAGAGCCACGGGCGCCTGCGCCTGCTGATCAACGCCGTCAACAACGCATGAGTCGGCGGTTCTGCCTTGCCGCTGTCGGAGATCATCGCCGCCGAGGCGCGGCGAGTCACGGCTTCCCCGCTTCGATCCGCAACAGCGCCCCCTGCCCTGCCACCAGCCAGAGGCCCTTCTCGTCAAAGGCCGTCAACCCGCCGGTCTCCGCCGAAACGACCTGTTTCTTCGCATCAGGCTTGTGCGTCACGAGCGTGAACTTCACCGACCGTTCCAGGCTCAGGTTGACCACCATCCCGTAGTCGATGCCGCCGGCGTCCGTGAACTCCCCCACCATCATGGGTCCGTCGGCCGCCACCGACTTTACGCACCGCCCGGGCAGCAGCGGCAGACCCGCCACCGGCGGCGGCGACGTGAAAAACACACCGGTCGAACTCAACCGCATCATCGTCGGCCCGAGTGTCTTCAGCTGGTGGTTGACCATCCGCAGGTACTGCCACGTCGGTGTCTTCTCGCCGTGGGCGTCGATCGGCGCGTATCCGTACCGGCGGGTGAAGTACGTGTACCAGCTCAGCCCTTTCGCCCCCGCCGCCAGCGTCGTGTAAGCCTGAAAAAGCAGGTTTGCCGGCGACGGCGGCGGCGTATGCGGGCGGATCTGGTTCGACGAGACGATGTTCCAGAACGGCAGCCCGTGCTTCATCGCCACTCGGCGGACCTCAAGCAGGTTGCGGTAGTAGCTCGCCGCCCGCTTCGCATCCGCCATGTCACCGGAGTACTGTACCATGTAGTTGTCGTAGCTGATCACCTGCGGCCGCACCTCGGCGACGAAACGTTCGAGGTACTCCGTATAGCTCTCCGTGCCGAGCTGCGACCGGTCGGGCGCCCCCAGCGTCGCGTAGTCCGGGAACAGGTTGATGTACGCCAGCTTCCCTGGGGCGTGCTTCTTCACGGCCTCGACAACCCTGGCGAGCTTCGGGAACTCGCCCACGCCCGGCTCATCGGTAATGAAGTAGCCGAACACGGCCGGGCACTTGCCCGCGGCCTCGACCATCTCCTTGACGTGCCGATCGATCTCGGCATCGGACAGCTTCGTCCAATCGCCGAACCACGGCGCCTGGCCGCGATCGGGCGCGATGATCGCCGCCAGTCCGAGCTTCTCACACAACGGCAGGTCGCCCGGCCGCACGAACCCGGACACGGTGAACTCACAGGCAGCGATGCTCTCCAGACCGTTCTTCGGTTCCGTGTACGGCGGCTTCCACCCGTGCAACGGATCCCACGGCAGAATCGGGAAAAACGCCGACGTCGGCAACGCCTCTTCGCTCCGCGCCGGCTGACCGTCTGCCGCCGCGCACACACCGAGGAGCAGCACGGCCCCAACGGCACACCCGTACCCCCGCCTCATCCGCCAACGGCAATTCATGTGCCGCCCCGTCGATCAACGCCGAAACGCGCGAACCGCCTTCGCCGCCGCCGGCGGCACCAGCCCGCCCGTGCCGAAGTTGCCCTCCGGCCGGTCGGTGACGCCCGGCGTGGGCGGCACAGGAGTAAACGGCACAAACGGCGTGCTTCCCGGTGCCGTCGCCCCCCCGCCGGCGCCCGGCGTCATGAGTCCGGCGCCGCCGCCGGGATTGACCACGGCACGCCCGGTATCGAAGAGGTTCGCGAAGACGAGTTCGTCGCCCCGAAGACCGAACATGTCCGTCACGCGCACCTGGCGATCGAACTTCGCGGTCTCGATCCAGCGGATCATCGCCTGGGTCACGTACTGCCCGGCCTCGACCAGCCGGCGCTGCCGCGTGAGCTGGTTCAACGCCTCGATGAGCCCATGCTCGTCCACGAACATGCGGAAGCGGCCGGTCACCGCCTCGTACTCGATGCCGAAGTTCCACGTGCCGCGCCGCGTCAGCGTCGCCACGGGCGTCTCGATCGTCATGTCGCTCTGCAGCGTGCCCTCGGCGACGCCGGCCCGCACGGCCCCGTAGCCCAGGTCGAGTTTGACGCGCTGCTCCTGCGCCGTCTGGTAGAACTGCGCGACCGTCGCCGAGGTGACACGGTCGATCTTCACGATCGTGCTGTCGCCGAACTGGAGGAGCACGCTCGACCGCAGGGCCGTGCGGATCTGCGTGCCGCCGCCGAGCCGGTCGCCGACCTTCACCTCGCGCCACTGCGGCTGCCCGCCGGCGTCGGGCACCGGCGCCGCCCGCACATTGCCCGCGACCTTCACGACGACGGCCGCCGCATCCCGCGCGCCCGCCGGCTGCGTCGTCGCAGGCCCGCTCGCCGCGACCTGCGCCGTCGCCGGGGGCGCAACGGCACACGTCAGGCACAGGGCCAACGCGGCCGCAACGCCGATGCCAATTGTCCTCGAAGAACTCATACTTTTACCTCTCGACTGACACGCTGCGGCAAGGCGTACGACCCTTTCACAGTCGCGGGGCGCCGAACGCCGACTCCCCGGGAACGCCGCTTCGTTCTACCCCCGGGCTATTGTAGGCTCGGGCCTTCGGCCTCTTGTCTTGTCGGCTTACTCGCTTTCTCGTTTTCCCGCGCTTTACTTCGTCTCCGTCTGAATGCGTCCGCCCGGCGGCGGCTCCGCACCGAGTTCGACCGACTCCGCCTGGTACATCCCCTTCTTCTGCATGTACTGATCCGCTTCGCGCAACAGCGCCGCCAGTTCCGCCCCCGTGATGTACCGGTACGCCGGGGCGTCGGCCATCATTCGCCGATAGACCAGTTCACGAAGGGCGTATCGCCGGTCGCCCGGCCCCCAGCTCCCGAAGATCACGCGGTTCACGCCGCCCTCGATCCTGAGAATCCGGCACACCATGTACGCCACGCTGCCCTTGTCGATCGGCTGTTCGGCGTCGAGTTTCCACGCCGGCCGCGTGATCTGCCGCTGCTCGAGCACGGCCCGTCGCTGCTCGGCGGTCTTCGCGTCGTCCTTGCCGTCGGCGAGGATCAGCATCGCCCGGTACGCCTCATCGACCGTGACCGTCGGCCGCCGTACGAGGTACTCGTGCACGAAGTCCGCGTCATCGAGCCGCGCCGGATCGACCGGCGGCGACGACGCCACGCCCTCGTTTGCGGCCGGCGTGCTCGCACAACCGGCCGCGAACATCATCCCGACAACCAGTGTGACCGCGGCTGCCCGCATCAGAAGCTCCACGTCATGCCCGTCAGGAAGAACGACCGATAGTCCTGCTCGCTGAACGACTTGCCGGGAAAGAAGAACCCGTACCGCACCGTCATCGACAAGTCGGACGTCAACCGCCAGTTCATGTAATAGTCCATCTCCCAGCCGGCGTACCCGCTCCGCTCGTCCGCCGTCGGGTCCGACAGGGCCCCGTCCCGCCGCTGCTTGCAGTAGAGGAACCAGTCGGTGCCCAGCTCCAGCTTGTTCAGGAACTCGATCTCCTCGAACGGCACAAACGAGGATCCGAGCCGCCAGATGTGGATGTTGCTCAGCGACGGAGCGAACGAAAGCCCCGTGTCGCGGTAGCCGAAGCCGACGAAGCTCGTGTCCTTGCCCCACCGGTTGCCGCCGATGGTGTTGGTCGGGCTGCCGTAGCGATCCGGGTCGCCGCTGGCAAACATGTACTCGCCGAGAAACCGCGGCTTCATCCGCCACTGCGTCAGGTACTCGAGCAGGAAATCGAACGCCCAGGCGCTGATGGCGCCCCGCGAGCAGCGCCGGTAGTAGTAGCTCCGGCCCTGCTCGAAGACCCACTCGGTGCTGTACCGCAGGTTGGTGACGATTTCGCCCTTCGACCCGAAGCCGACGTAACACGAGTCGTAGTCGAACTGCTGCGGCCAGGTCCACTTCGGGTTGTTCTTCTGATCGTCGTTCCAGAAGACATAGGCGAACGGCACGTGCCTGTCCCAGCCGATGTACCGCGCCTCCACGCCCCAGAACGTCCGGTCGCTGCTGCCGTAGTCCGGGCTGCTGCGGTCGATGTCGGCCATGCTGTGGATCGCGCGGCCCATGAGGCCGGTGATCTCGACCTTGGAAATCTCGGCCGTCATCGTCACGTGGTCCATCGGCAGCGACAGGGCATACCCCGTGCCGAAGTCCACGTAATCGCGCCCGATCCTGAGCTTGAAGTCGTTCTCCATGTTCTGCTTCGCGTAGGCCCTCATCGCCCGGCGAAGGTCGAACTGGTAGTAGCCGCGTTCGAGGTTGGGGCCCTGGACGTCGTGGTCGTCGTTGTCGAACGAATCGCCCTTCTTCCAGTCGATGAAGCTCCAGATGCCGCGGGCGTAGAACTCGTGCGCGCCCTGGTCGAGCGTCGCCCCGCCCCAGAGCCGGATGTCGTTGCGCCACTGGGTCCGGTGCTGGATGCCGTCGTTGAACAGAAAGGCCCAGGTGTTGTACCAGCCGCCCCAGTCGAAATCGACCTTCTGCGTGGCAGGCAGCTCCCGGTCCAGTTCGGCGCGGACCTGCTCTTCCATCGCCCGTTGCTGGTTCAGGTACGCCCCGGTCTCCCGCCCCTGCCCGCGTGTCCCCGGCGCCACGGCCAGCGAGCTGAGCATCGCCAACACGGACCATGCCGCCCGGCCGAAACACCGGCGACCTGCCCGCACCTTCCGAATAGGACCGCTTGCGTTCCGACTACGAGCCGTCATACAACTCCACGTCCTGTTGCCATGCCGCGCCGGCACGACCGCCACGCCCGACCGTCGAACGAACCGAACTGTTCGCCGCATAGGATGCGCTCCTCACGCAACAAATGCAAGCGGTCCATCCGAACGCTGCCGGGGACGCGGCGTACTCCCGGACAATCCGCCCGGCCGACACGTTCCGCCGGCCGTAACGACGCTGACGGGACCGAGCAGGCGGGATTCCGCCGGCGGACGGTCGGCGTACCTGGCGAGGCCTGGCGGGATTTCGATCGCGAGAAGGAGGGTGCAGATGGCCGTTCCTGCACGCAGGGAGGGGTTCCGGGACCTTTCTGGCCCTGGGCTGAACGCATCGGGGCGTCCACGTCCCGTGAACACCGTGTTCTGCCTGCCCGGCAGAGGTTCCCGACCCCTTCCGCACATACGGCCATGACCCCGGGAAGGAGCGGGCGGTGCCCCCCCGGCGCCGCCGGGCGATATACTGTTGAGACGAGGTACCGAACCGGGCTTCTGTGTCTTGAGGAGGCACGTATGATGCGCCTGCGATGGATTGCCGCGTTGATTGTGTCAATCATTCTGTCATGGCCTGCGGCGGGCCGGGCCGAGGACGCCCGCACATACACGCGGACCGAGGACGTGATCTACGGCCGCAAGCACGGAACGGCCCTGACCCTCGACGTGTTCACGCCGAAGGGGAAGGCCAACGGCGCAGCCGTCATCTTCGCGGTCAGCGGCGGGTGGTTCTCCGCGCACCAGATGATCAACGTCGATGTCATGTCGCAGTTCGTGGACCGCGGCTACACGGTCTTCGCCGTCGTACACGGCAGCCAGCCGAAGTTCACGATCCCGGAGGTGCTCGAAGACATGCACCGCGCGGTCCGGTTCATCCGGAGCCGCGCGAAGGACTACCGCGTTGATCCGAACCGGCTGGCGATCGCCGGCGGCTCGGCCGGAGGCCACCTGGCGCTGATGATCGGCACAAGCGGAAAGCCGGGCGACCCGCAGGCCAAGGACCCGATCGACCGCGAATCGAGCCGCGTGCAGGCCGTCGGCTGCTACTTCCCCCCGACGGACTTCCTGAACTACGGGGAAACCGGCCGCGACGTCTTCAAGGCCCTGGAGGCCGAGCTGGCGCCGTTCAAAGCGCCGTTCGACTTCCAGGAATTCGACGAAAGGGCAAAACGGTTCGTGCTGGTCACCGACCTCGACAAACGCCGCGAGATTGCCCGCGAGATCTCGCCGGTCACGCACGTCAGCGCCGACGATCCGCCGACGCTCATCCTCCACGGCGACGCGGACAGGCTCGTGCCCATCCAGCAGGCGGAGGTGATGCGGCAGGCACTGGAAGCGGCGGGCGTGAAGGTCAAGCTCGTGGTCAAGCCCGGCGAAGGCCACGGCTGGAAAGACTGGATCAGGGACATGTCGATCCTGGCGGACTGGTTCGACGCGAATCTGAAATCGAGCGACGCCCCGCAGAAGTAGTGCTTCGTCCGCTGTCGCCGACGGCTGACGACAGACTTCAAGGCCTCTTCGCCGCAAAGAACTGCCGGTCCCACTCCGGGCTGTAGAGCCGGTCGCCGGGCCGGAGGCTGCTGATCTGCACGCACGGCGGCGAACTGTGGACGAAATGCGTGGGCGAAATCGCAATGCCCGTGTGGAACACCTTTCCAACCGCATCCACAAAGAAGACCTGATCGCCGGCGCGGATGGCGTCGCGGCAGCCGCTCGTGGCGACGAGCCGGCCGCCGGCGAACTGCTGCGCCGCGTCACGCGCGGGCGACAGGCCGGCCTGTTCGACCATCCCGCCGGCAAGGCCGCTGCAGTCCGTGCCCAGCGGCGACCGGCCGCCGAAGACGTACGGCACGTAAAGCAGCTTCAACGCCGGCAGAACCCGGCTGTCGGCCGCGGCAGCGTCGTCGATGACACGAACGTCCGTGGCGGCGACGTCGAGCGGCCGTCCGTCAGCCAGTGTAAGCGTGACCGTCGTCGCCGTACGCGCGGCTACGGCCAGCCGGCTGCCGCGCGGGACACGTCCCTGCCCGAGGTCGACGTCGCGGCGGAGGACGGCCGGGACCGCCGCAAGGCGCTTCTGAAACTCCGCCGCGTCCAGCGGACGCACCGCGTCTTCGCGGACCCAACCCCAGTAGCCGTCGCCGGCCTGTACGAGCCACCAGCCGTCGTCCCGGTCGAGCAGAAAGAGCAGCTCGCCGTAGAGCAGCTGCGTCTGCGTGCCGGCCGTCGGCGCGGGCCGGACATACGTGAGGGCCATCGGCGCAACGCAGACGCCGAAGAGCCGGTCGTCGAGCCGCGCGCGATCGGGCAGAAGCCGCATCTCGTTCCGCACGTTCGAAATGCCGACAACCCGCAGGGCCGCCTCCATCGCGTTCCGCAACGGGGCCCAGGTGGTCACGCCGCGGAGGACAACCGTATCGCCCTCGACCAACGCCTGCGGCTCGAAGTGGAGGATCGTCCGGTCGCTGAGGGCCGTCGCCCGGTACATCGAGCAGAACCAGGGGGCCTTTTCCGTCGGCAGGTCGCCCTCGGGCCAGACCGCCCGCGCGGTTCTCCGGATCCTGCCGGGCGGCGAGTAGTCGAGTTCGTCGGGCGTGGGAGCGGCGGCGGCCGTCGTCGGCCCCGACATCGGCCGGTTGCGATCGAGCGCGTCACGGTTCGCACGCACACATGCAAGGACGCCTTCGTAGAGGCTTTCGGCATACGCCCGGTGAGGAGGGATCGTCCCGCCGTCGCCCGATCCGGCAGACGCCTTCGCCAGGCACACCTGAACGGCCGGGATGCCGAAGACATCCGGAATGGCAGCGGCCTCGATCGGCCCGCGCAGGCCGTCGGCGAGCTTGTGGCTGAACGCGCCGGCCGGGGCCCTGTCCGATGCCGGGCCGCAGTCGATTCGCAGGAACACGTGCGGTCGCGTCGCCCGGCAGAGGGCGGCGATGGATGCGTCGTACCCGCCGACGGGCGTGTCGTACCCCTGCGTCACGTAGGCCGTTCCGCCGGCTCGCCGGATGAGGTGGTACAGGTAGCCCGCCGTAAGCGTCGCAAGTTCCTCGCATCCGCGCCGTGCGGGATCGGCAAAACCCGTCCGCGCGGGATTGAGGACCACGACGACCGGCGGCATCTCGCCCTTTGGCGGCAGCTTCGGCGGCCGAAAGGCGTCAATCGCGTCCTGGACCGCCCGCTCGCGAGCATCCCGCGTCGGCTCGGCGCCGACGGACGCTGCGGTTGCCAGGAGGCACACTGCGGCAAGGGACTTCGTGAAGAGCATTTCAAGAGATTACCGTCTCTCGTCCGCCGTTTCCATCCGGCATGGACACCGGCGGGGCGTTTCGGCTATCGTTGCCGCCTGCGAAATCTGGAGCCGGATCGCCCGGACGGTCACAAGGAGTCATTTGATGAAAACAGCGTGGTGGCCCGCCATGCGGGTCGGCTCAGTTGCGGTGTTGGCCGGTATGTTCGTGTGTGCCGCGAGTGCCGACGGCGGCAGCCCATACTTCCGCATCGCCGTCGTCGATGAGCAGACCGGCCGCGGAGTCCCGCTTGTCGAACTCGAGACGGTCAACAACATCCGGTATTGGACCGACAGCAACGGCCTCGTCGCCTTCCACGAACCGGGGCTGATGGGGCAGTCCGTCTTCTTCCACGTCCGCAGCCACGGGTACGAGTTCCCGAAAGACGGCTTCGGCTACCGGGGCCGCGCGCTCCAGGTCGTCGAGGGCGGCTCGGCCACGCTGAAGGTCAGGCGAATCAACGTCGCCGAACGGCTCTACCGCACGACCGGCGGCGGGATCTACCGCGACACCGTGCTCCTGAGCGAGCGTGCGCCGACCGAACAGCCCCTGCTCGCCGGCAAGGTCCTCGGCCAGGACAGCGTCCTCAACGGCATCTACCGCGGGAAGATCTACTGGTTCTGGGGCGACACGAACAAGCCGTCATACCCGCTCGGCAACTTCCAGACGAGCGGGGCGACCTCGCTCCTGCCGGGCAGGGGCGGGCTCGATCCGGACGTCGGCGTCAACCTGACCTACTTCGTGGACAAGGACGGCTTCTCCAGGCAGATGACGCCCGTTCCGGGCGAAGGCCCCACGTGGATCGACGGCCCGTTCATCGTCCGCGACGCCGCCGGACGCGAACGGATGTTCGCCCACTATGCGAAGATCAAGCCGGACGGCACCATGAAGACGTGGCAGCGCGGCCTGCTCGAGTACAACGACGAGCAGGAGCAGTTCGAAAAGGTCGCCGAGTACGACCTCGACGCCCCCGTGCAGCTCCGCTGCCACCCGTTCCGGCACGAGTCGGCCGGCGTGGAGTACCTGCGGACCGCGCAGCCGTTCCCCGTCGTCCGCGTGCGGGCGACGGCGGAGGCCCTCCGCGATCCTTCGACGTATGAGGCGTATACGTGCCTGAAAGAGGGCAGCCGGCTGGACAAGCCCGAACTCGACCGCGCCGCCGACGGCTCGCTGCGATGGGCCTGGAAGCGAAACACGCCCCCCGTCGGCCCCAAGGAGCAGGGCGAACTGGTCAAGGCGGGCCATTTCAAGGCCGGCGAGGGCCTGTTCCACGTGCAGGACGTCGAGACGGGCAAGGCCGTCACCGTCCACGGCGGCTCGATCTACTGGAACGAGTACCGACGCCGGTGGTCGATGATCCTGCTTGAGGTCATGGGCACGACGGTCCTCGGCGAAATCTGGTATCTCGAGGCCGACACGCCGCTCGGCCCGTGGGTCTACGCCCGCAAGATCGTGACGCACGACAACTACAGCTTCTACAACCCGAAGCAGCACCCGTTCTTTGACAAGGACGGCGGGCGGATCATCTATTTCGAGGCGACCTATACGCACACGTTCTCCGGCAGCACGTTCCAGACGCCGCGCTACGACTACAACCAGATCATGTACAAGCTGGACCTGGCAGACCCCCGCGTGGTCTTGCCGGTCCCGGTGTACGACCTCTCTGCCGACGACGCGCCGGCCGGCGCCACGCCCGACGAGGCGATGCCCGCCGGAGTTGCGCCAACCCGGTTCGCCACGCGCGGCGGGCTGACGGCCGGCTCTCGGGGCCCGGCGGGCCGCCGGATCGCCTTCTTCGCCCTCGACCGCCCCAGGCCCGATGCGGTCGCGGTGTGCGTCGGCACGACCGATGGCCGGGGCGCTGCGCTGCGGGTGGCGACATCGAACCAGCAGGCCGCGGATCGACCGGAAGGCGTGCTTTTCTACGCGTTGCCGGCCGACACGAAGAACCCGCCGGCAACGACGACGCCCCTTTACGAGTTCGCCGGCGAAAGCGGCCCCGCTCGCGCGTATTCAACGAACAAGGACTGGTCGCGCCCCGGTTGGCGCCGTTCCGACAGACCGCTCTGCCTCGTCTGGCGCTCCCCGTTGCCGACGTGCCCGGGCGAGTAGACGCGAACGGCGCTCACGGGGTGGGCGGTCCTCCGCCCGGCCTGTTGTGCTCCGTGGATGAGCCTCGTCCGTCTTGCGATCCACCGCCGTCTCGTTCGCCGATCCGGGAGAGACCGCATGCCGCGGTCGCGGCTGCGGAGAACCGCCCACCTTACCCACCCCAAATCATGGTATAATCGCCGCTGTCTACAGGAGGCCACCATGAACGATGGCTTGAGTCGGCGGGAGTTTCTGGGGACGACGGCGGCGGGGGCGGGGGCGATGTTCCTTGCCGGGCACCTCGGCGGACGGATGGCGATGGCGGACGTCGCCGCCGGCGGGTCGGACCTGCCGCCGGTGAAGATCCACGTGGTGTTCGCGGGCAAGGCGGGCGCGGCATGGCCGAAACCGCCGTTCGACGTGAAGGCCGAGGTCGCGAAGCTTGACAGACAGCTGGCGGAGACCGAGCGGAAGCTGGGCGACATCCAGTTCGTCGGGCGCGAGATCGTCCAATCCCCCGCCGAGGCCGCCAAGGTCGCGGCCGGGCTGAAGGACGCCGACGCCGTGCTCCTGTTCCACCTGTCGCTCGGCACGCTCCCCGAGTTGCAGCAGATCGTCGAGGTCGGCCGGCCGACGGTCATCTTCTCACAGCCGTTCAGCGGGCACGAGTGGATGTTCGTCGTGCAATGGCAGAAGGCGGGCAGGCGCGTCGCGCTCGTGCCGACGAGCGACTGGGGCGAGATCACCGAAGCGGCGGCGGTGCTTCGGGCGCCGGCGCGGATGCGGCGGTCGCGCCTCGTCGTCGTGGGCAAGCCGGACGGCACGGTCCCGGCGCAGTCGGCGGCGCAGGTGAAGCAGAAGCTCGGCGTCGAAGTCGTGCCCGTGAGCGTCGAGAAACTGGTCGAGGCGCACAAGGCCGTGGACCCCGGGCTCGCCGAGGAAGAGGCGGACAAGCACTGGCTCCGCCCGGCGAAGAAGGTCGTCGAGCCCTCCCGCGAGGAGGTCATCAAATCGGCCCGGATGTACTTCGCGATGAAGAACATCATGGCGGCCGAGCGGGCGCAGGCGATCACCATACGCTGCCTCGGCGGGATCCCGATCGACGTGCTGGGCTACCCGTGCCTGGGCTTCGCCCGGCTGCTCGACTCGGGCCTGGTCGGAGCGTGCGAGGCGGACATGGACTCGTCGCTGACGATGCTCATGTTCCAGTACGCGTTCGGCGTGCCGGGCTTCATCACCGACCCGCTGTTCGACCTCGCGAAGAACGCCGTCATCCACGCCCACTGCACCAGCCCCACGCGGATGGACGGGCCGAAGGGCGAACGGGCGCCGTTCACGATCCGCACGCATCGCGACGACGATCGCGGCGCGGCCCTCGCGGTCGAGATGCGCGTCGGCCAGATCATCACCTGCGCGAAGCTGATCAACCTCGACACGATGATCCTCTCGACGGGCAAGATCATCGAGGTGCCCGACTTCGACGACCGCGGCTGCCGTACGCAGATCACGACCGAGGTCGCCGATGCCCGCAGGATGCTCGACAACTGGGGTGCCGGCATGCTCGACGGCTGGATGCCGCAGCTCCACCGCGTGGTCTTCTACGGCGATCGCACCAGGGGCGTGCAGTACCTGAGCACGCTGATGGGCTTCAAGATCATCGAGGGAATGTGAGCGCAACCCTCCGCATCGAGCACGCGACGGCCGTGGCCTGGCGCGAGGGTCGCCCGGCGGTTCTGCGCGACTGCACCATCGTCATCCGCGACGGCGTCATCCGGGAGATGGGCGTCGGCCTCGCGCCTTCGGACGGAGGGGACGCCGCGACCGAGGTCATCGACGCCCGCCGCCACCTCGTCATCCCCGGCCTGATCAACACGCACCACCATCTGTACCAGTCGTTGACCCGCGGGCTGAAGTCGGTGCAGGACGCCCCCCTGTTCGGCTGGCTGGCGGGCCTGTACCAGCGGTGGCGGCACCTGACGTACGAGGCCGTCCGCGACGCCGCCGCCGTCAGCATTGCCGAGATGATGCTGTCCGGCTGCACGACGACGAGCGACCACTTCTACATCTTCCCGCAGGGCACGGATGTGCGGCTGGAGGCCGTTCTGGAAGCCGCCGAGCAGCTCGGCATCCGCATCCACGCCTGCCGCGGCAGCATGAGCGTCGGTCAGTCCCGCGGCGGCCTCCCGCCCGACTCCTGCGTGCAGGACGAGCGCGAGATCATGGCCGACACGCTCCGCGTCGTGGAGCGGTTTCACGATCCTTCGCCGTACTCGATGCGGCGGATCGACCTTGCCCCCTGCTCGCCGTTCTCGGTCAGCCCGGAACTGCTGCGCGACGCCGCCGTGTTCGCCCGCGAGCGGAAGCTGCTGCTGCACACGCACGCCGCCGAGACGCTCGACGAAGAACGGTACTGCCTCGACCGCTTCGGCGTGCGACCCGTCCGGTATCTGCAGCAGGTCGGATGGCTCGGCGAGGATGTGTACCTCGCGCACTGCGTCCACCTGTCGGAGGGGGAGATCGCGTTGCTTGCCCGGACGAAGACCGGCGTGGCCCACTGCCCGTGCTCGAACATGCGCCTGGGCAGCGGAATCCCGCCGGTTCGTCGTTTGCTCGACCAGGGCGTCAAGGTGGGCCTCGGCGTGGACGGCAGCAGCAGCAACGACGGCGGCCACGTGCTCGCCGAGGCACGGCAGGCCCTGCTCCTGCAGCGCGTGGCGGGCGGACCGGAGGCCATGCGGGTCGCCGAGGCGTTCCGCCTGCCGACGTTGGGCAGTGCCGCCGTGCTGGGCCGTCCGACGCTGGGCAACCTTGACGTGGGCCAGGCCGCCGACCTCGCGATGTTCCGCGCCGACGACATCGCCTTCGCCGGCGCCGTTGCGCAGGACCCGTTGGCCGCCCTGATGCTCTGCCATGCGCCCCGCGTCGATCGGCTGATCGTCGCCGGCCGGACGGTTGTGAAGGACGGCCAGGTCGTCGGCATGGATCTGCCGGCGCTGGTCGAGCGTTTCAACCGGCTCGTGGCCGCTCACTTCCGCGATAAAGCAGGAACGTAGGGCACGGTCGCCGACCGCGCAGCGGCCAAGACCTGCCTTTTCGGACACCGCATACGGCAGATCCTGCCCGCCCGGGCGGGACGCGACGCTTTACCCCAGCGTTGCATATTTCGACAGGCTTACGCGGCGGATCGTAGGGTTCG
>CAZUAI010000027.1:0-62328 GCA_964617875.1 uncultured Planctomycetales bacterium
TCTGTCCCGCACGGCGGGTTCTTCACGGCAGTGCCATTCGTTCCTGACCCCCTCCTCGTACGCAGGAACAGCCATGCACCCCGTTCGTGCCAAGCGGCGCAAGGGCCCGCCGCCCGGTGCATTGGCGAGCGAAACGGCATAACCAACGCTAGAACAGAGCTTTATGGAACGGGGCGACATGCGTCGTCCAATTTGCGGTGGCTTCGTTTGGTTGTGGCGCAACCACGAAGCGACGGATCCACCCAAGCAAGCCCCAGTGGAAACAGGTTGCTCCCAGAACAGGCATCGCGGCACATGCTCCCCGCGGACGGGAAGCGTATTGCCCCACCGCTCCGCTCGACCCCCGCAAGCATCATGCAATCGCAAACCGCAGGTGCAGGCCTCAGGCCCCCATGTTACGATACGCTCGCGCCGGGCGGCGCCCCGGCCGCGAGGGTTGCTCCATGAACACTGGCAAGACGAAGAACGTGCATCTGGCCTACGGCAAGGACGGCCTGAACGTCGAGGTCCCTTCCGACGCCGTCGTGATCGAACCCAAGTATGTACCGGGCCTGCCGGACGAAGCCGCGGCGATCCGTGATGCGCTGCGCAAGCCGATCAACAGTCCGCCCCTCCGCGAAATCGCGAGGCCCGGCCAGCGCGTCACGATCGTTCACACCGACATCACCAGGGCCACGCCCAACGAGCGCATGCTGCCGCCGCTGCTGGCCGAACTGGAAGCGGCCGGCGTCCGCCGTAGCGATATCACGCTGCTCAACGCCCTCGGTACACACCGGCCGCAGACGCCCGCCGAACTCGAAACCATGCTCGGCAAGGACATCGTCGCGAACTACCGCTGTCTCCAGCACGACGGCAACGACGATGCGAACCTCGTCCATCTGGGCAGGACGACGTTCGGCCACGACGTCCGCATCAACCGGCACTTCGTGGAGGCGGACGTGCGGATTCTGACCGGGTTCATCGAGCCGCACTTCTTCGCCGGCTTCTCCGGCGGCCCGAAGGGCGTCCTGCCGTCGATCGCGGGGGCGGAGAGCGTCGTCAGCAACCACGGTGCGAAAATGATCGGCCACCCGCAGGCGACGTGGGGCGTCACGCGCGGCAACCCGATCTGGGAAGAAATGCTTCAGGCCGCCCTGATGACCAGGCCGAGCTTTCTGCTCAACGTTTCGATGAACCGCGACAAGGAAATCACCGGGGTCTTCGCGGGCGAGCTGGTCGCCGCGCACGAGGCCGGCACGAAGTTCGTCGCGGGTTGCGCGATGGTGCCCGTGCCCGAGCCGTTCGACATCGTGATCACCAGCAACTCGGGCTACCCGCTCGACCTGAACCTGTACCAGGCGATGAAGGGCGTCTCGGCCGCGTCGCAGGTCGTGCGTCAGGGCGGGAGCATCATCATCGCGGCGCAATGCTGGGACGGCATCCCCGAGCACGGCCGCTACGGCCAGCTCCTCCGCGAGGCCAGGAGCCCGCAGGAGATTCTCGACCGCGTAAACGCGCCCGGCTTCTCGTCGCCGGACCAATGGCAGGTCCAGGTCCAGGCGATGTGCCAGTTGAAGGCCGACATCTACGTCTACGCCGACGGCCTGACGGACCAGCAGATCACCGACTCGCTCCTGCGTCCCTGCCGCAGCGTTGAGAAGACGCTCAGGGAACTGCTGGCCAAGGCCAATGGTCGCAAGGCCACGATCTGCGTTCTGCCGGAAGGACCGCTGACGATTGCGTACGTAAAGCGCCGGGACTCGTGAACCACAAGTCCGGCTCGCCGCGGGTGAGCCGGTTTCGCCCGGCCGCGTCCTGTGGCACCGGAACCGCCCTATCGAACGCCCAGGAGATCGACCACGAAGATCAGCGTCGCGCCCGGCGGAATGCCCGAGCCGGCCGGCGGATTGTTTCCGTATCCCAACGCCGGCGGAATGACCAGGCGCCGCTGGCCGCCGACACGCATCGAGCGGATGCCCTCCGCAAAACCGGGGACCACTCCCAACAGGGGGAACTCCGCCCATTCGCGTGCGTCAAATTGCGTCCCGTTCTCCAGCGTGCCGACGTACTTCACGTGCACGGTGGCGTTCGTCACCGGCATGAGGCCCGTCCCGATCACAAAGTCCTGGTACTTCAGCCCCGTCGCCGTCGTGACCAGCTGCCCGCGCACGGCCACCGGCTGACGGCACTCGGCCGTCAGACCGTAGCGATCCGCCGCCCACCAGGTCACCAGCCACCGCCCCACCGTGAAGCCGTCGGCCGGCGCGTCACTGGCAGGAACCAGGGGCGTCCCCAACGCGTCCGTCGCCGTCGGGGTACCGAGCGCAACGATCGTACGCTCGCCGGTCGCATCGACCTCGACGCCGGGCGGGCACGCAACCGACGGCAGACTCGAGCACGCCGCGGGCAGATTGGGCCCGTTGAAACAGCCCTGGAACGTGAGGAAATCGTTGAGATCCACGTCCACGTCGCGATCGAAGTCCATCGCCCCGCACGCGGGCGCCGCCGCGGGCCGGTTCGCGCCGTTGAAGCACGCGGCAAACGCCAGATAGTCGGTCAGGTCAACGTCGGCGTCGCAATCCACGTCGCCGGCGACCGGCCGGGGCAGCTCGACGGCACCGAGGTCCACCGTGGGCGCTCCGTCGCCATCCCCGTCGGCGAAGCGTGGGTTGCCCCCGACATCCGTCGTCGCGGAGGCGGGCACGTCGGCATTCCAACCGACGTCGATGCACGGGGAGCCCGGCAGGAGGCGAAAGTCGTTGTCCTGCCAGGTGGCCGCGTCGTTGTCCGCCCCATCGGCGTCAACGAAGAGCGGTGGCTCATCGCGGTTGCCCGCGCCCCAGTCGAGCAGGGAGGTGGCATCCACCGCGGCCTGTGAGCGGCCGCCCTGGACGTCGCTGTACCGAACGAAGGCGCGGCTCGCATAGGTACTCGAGGCCCGCACGGTGAACTCGTGTCCCGCCGGAGCCGTATTGCCCCAGAGGATGCAGTTCGCCACCGTCAGACCGCCCTGGCACAGAATCCCGCCGCCGCTCGAGGACGCGTCGTTTCCGGCGATCGTGCAATTCACGAAGAAGGGGTGACTCATGTAGCAGTAGGCGGCCCCGGCCTCCCTGCTCGTATTCCCGGTGATCAGGCAATCCGCGATCGTCGGATTGCTCGAACCATGACAGAAGAGCCCGCCACCCCAATAGGTGGCGGAGTTGCCCTGAATCCGGCACCGGCTGATCGCCGGGCTGGCCGTCCAGCAGAACACGGCGCCGGCCGCCTGGTCCGCTGTGTTGCCGACAATCGCGCATCGCACGATCTGCGGCTTTCCAAAGTAGCAAAAGATGCCGGCGCCATACTGCGAGGCCCTGTTGCTCTCGATCACGCAATCCGTGATCGTCATGTCGTCGCTGTAGGCGCAAATCGCGCCGCCGTAGTACCTGGAATAGTTGTCCCGCAGGACGCACCGGCTGATCGTCGCCGCGCTCGACTGCGAGTAGATTCCGCCGCCGTAGTCGCCGACCCAGCCGCGAATGATCGTGAAACCATCCACGACGGCCCTCCCGCCGCCATAGAACGTGAACGCCGAATGCGGATCGCCGGCGCTGCCGCCGCAATCGATGATCGTAGCAGCAACGACGGCCGGATCCGCCGGATTCGTGCTGCGAATCGTGATCGCCCGGGTGCCGGGGTCCAGGTCCTGATTGCCATCGCCCGTGTAGGTGCCCGGGGCGACGACGACTTCGTCGCCGTCAGCCGCCGCCTCGATGCCGGCGCCGATCGTGCGTTTCGGCCCGGACGTTCCGCCGTCGCTCGTCTCGCAGAGGCCGTCCCACGTGTCGTCGCCCGTTGCCCCGTTCACGTAGTAGCGCACCCCCAACGCCAGCACCTGCCGCGGATGAGCCGCCGCGCAAACCGTCAACGCCGCCGCCACGAGAAACGCCGACGAACACCGATACACCGACAGCTCTGTCGAGAACACGAGCAAACTCCTTCCCCTGCGGCCAGATAAGTCCGATGACGATCCGCCGGACCCCTTGAATGGAGTATATGACCCGGGCCGTCCGCCTGCAACGTCCGAACTGATCAATAGATTATATGGGGCAACGTATCGGCCGCCTTTGGCAAGTCACCCTGGAGTTCCTCGCCGATGGCCTTGAGGTACTGGGGCTGGCGCTCCTGCCACCGCTGGCCCTCAAAACGGACCTGATCTTCGACACGCTGGATGTCCGAACCAAGACGGGTTGTATCCACACTCCGCCTGGCGATCTCGTTCGCGGTGAGCGACAACCGCTCGACACGCCCGTTTTCGCTGTCCCTCGCGACCAAAAGCACTTCGCGGATCTTCTCGCCCCGGTGCTGGACGATCGCCCGCCCCTTCTGGTCCGAACAACCTGCGGCCATCGCCGCGAGGAACAGGACGATCGACGCCCATTTTCCGGGCCCTGGCTGCCACATTGAAACGTAAGCACTCATTTCACAGTAGGTTACCGATTTGCCACCGCCGTGCAAGCCCTCGTAACAGGGGCCCCGGTCCGTGTTTCATCGGCAAGACGCCAACGCCACGACGGGGAGAAACCCGATTCTTGTACCCACCGCACCCATCGCCCGTCGCACCGGTCCCGCCCGACACGATCGCCTCGTGGAGGGCCGCCTGGGGGATGCATGGCCGTTCCTACACACGAGGCGGGGGCAGGAACCTTTCCAGCCAAGGGTTAGATGCACCAGGGCGTCCGCTTCCCGTGAACACGGTGTGCTGCCTGTCCGGCAAATGTTCCCGATCCCTTTGGCACATACGGATCATGCACCTGCGTTTTGGCCGCCCCTTGCCGCCACGGACGAATGCCGCTATCCTAACGGGGCTAAGAGGGCATCGTGCCCTGAGCCAAGGAGCATTGCCGTGCCGGAGAAGCTGGATTCGCAGCTCATGGAGATCCTGGTGTGTCCGAAGACGCACGCTGCGCTGGTCCAGGTCGGCGACTGGCTGTATTCGACCGACCCCGTCGATCGACGCAAGTACCCCGTCCGCGACGGCATCCCGATCATGTTGATCGAGGAATCGGTCCAGATCAGTGAAGAGGAGTTTCGACGTGCAACGCAAGAATCCGCGTGACATGCGTTCCCGCGGCCCGCGAGGCCCACGGGCACAGAAGAGCGAGCGGCCTGTTCGCGCCAAGACGCGCTTCCCGAACCGCGGCGGCGAAGGATGGAAAGGCCCCCTGGTGGACTACAAGGAGGTCGAGCTTCTTCGCCGGCTCATCACCACGAGCAGCAAGATCATGAGCCGCAAGCGGGCCGGCACCAACGCCGCCGAGCAGCGCGACCTGAAGATGGCAATCAAGTACGCCCGGTACCTGGCACTGCTGCCCTACACCGGCACGTAAGCATCGGCGGGACGTTCGACAGGACGATCCAGCGGGACAGGGCGCACGTGCGTGCCCCTGCCCCGCTTTCTTGTTGCCCGCGGGCACCGTTACCGCCCGGCGTCGGCCAATCGCACCGGTGAGTTCACGAACTTCACCGGCGTCCCCACGCTGACCATCCTGGCGAGCCGCACTGCGTCCCAGTTCGTCAGCCGGATGCACCCGTGAGACCCCGTCTTGCCGATCAGCTCCGGATTCGGCGTCCCGTGCATGCCGACACCGGGGAGGTTCAACCCGATCCAGCGAATACCGACGGGGTTGCGCGGTCCCGGCGGGATGGTCAGGATGCGATCGACGCCCTTGACCTCGGGCCACATTTTGGGATCGAACGTGTACGGCGGATTCTCCGCGACGACGACGACCTCACCGGCCCCGTGCGGCAGCTTTTCCTTCTTCGCCGCCACGGAACAGTAGAACAGGGCCACCGTCTCGCCCTTGGGCGAAAGAGCCCGGATCGTCTTGTTCAGCACGTCGACCTCGAGGCGTGCGGCGCGTGCCGGCGGCGGCTCCTCCATCGCGTTCGGGACCATCAGCACATCCCCCACGGCGAGGGCGCCGAGCGACTTGCCGGGGTTCAGCTTCGCCAAGAGCCCGCTCGAGCAATGGAACTTTTCACAAATCGCCTCCAACAAAGACGGATACGGCATCCGGTCGAGCCGGCTTCTCTCGACCCAGCCCTTCGGCAACGGACCGACGGCCGCCTTGTCCTCCGGTCGGACCGTGTAGCGAACAATCGCGTCTTCCTCGTCCACGTGAAGCGCTGCGCGCGTCGCCGTGTCCGGAACGCCCGTAACCGGCAGCCCGCGCGCCCGCTGAAACTCGCGCAGCGAATTTGTGGTCTTCGCACCGTGCAGCCCGTCAATCAAGCCCGGCGAAAAGCCCACCCGCTCCAAGGCCAACTGCAGGGCGATGGTGCCCCGAAGCGAGTCGCCCCCCGTACTCGCCGACCCGGCCGCCTCCCCCCAACCGACGGCAAGCCCCGCCCAGACCAACACCCCCAGCGAGGCGGCCGTTGCTCGCACCGTTCCACGACATGCGTTGTGTTGAACCGGCATGGCAACCTCCTTGTTGCGATCGTGCCAGTCCGCAAGGCGACCAGCGAGGGCGTCCTTCTCGCCGGAACGCAAGACGCGCCCGGACCGATCACCGCAGACCGTCAGCCATCATTATAGGCCCGCCGGGCGCCCTGCCAAGGGGGTACGTGGCCGTTCCTGCACGCAGGGAGGGGGTCAGGAACCTTTCCAGCCCGGGGCCAAGCCCGTCAGGGCGTCCACTTTCCGTGAACACGGTGTTCCGCCTGTCCGGCAACGGTTCCTGACCCCGTTCGCACACACGGCCATGCACCCCTGCCAAGACCCTTGCTTGCCCGCGGCCGGCGTCCGCGGTATAGTAGCGGCGTCCAACGCGTGATCTTTTTTTCACCCGGGGTGCGCCCGGAGAAGGCATGGAAACCCATGGCAGATCCCGTTGAACCGGTCGGTCCCGATCAAGCCGGCGGTCCGGCGACCGCCACGCAGGCGCCGCCGAAGAAGTCCCCCGCCAAGACGCCGCCCAAGCAGCTCCCGCCGTACAAGGTCCTCCTGCACAACGACGACCACAACGACATGCTGTACGTCGTCGCCGTCATCCGCAAGCTGACCGGCCTCAACAAGGTGGAGGCCATCACCCGCATGTGGGAGGCCCACACCACGGGCGTCGCGCTCCTCCTCGTAACCCACAAGGAACGTGCCGAACTCTACGTCGATCAGTTCGCCAGCTGCGGCCTGACGGTCACCATCGAGCCCGCAAGCTGACGCCGAAGCCGCCCGGCGGCAGCAGTGCCACGCCATCGCCGTCTCCCGCTGTCCCACGGGTTCACGCCGCCGGCCTTGCGGCACTCCACAGGCGCGGTCAATCGTCCCCGATGCACCGGTCGTAAAACTCGACGAACTTGTCCCGATTGGGCCCCGCGAGCCACTGAATCGCCGCGCGGGGGTGCTGGTTGAGCTGCCCCGTGATGTTGTACGGGATGAGGGGCCCCCACTCAACCTTCTCGCGAAGGGGCGCCATCTGCTCCTGCAACACGCGCAGGATCGGGCGCAGGTCGAACTTCGGGTTGCGGAGGAAGCCAAACAGCAGCTCCATCGGACAGTTCCCCGCGCCGCGGCCGAGGCCCGCCAGCGTCGCATCCACACGATTCGCCCCGTGAATGATCGCCTCGATCGTGTTGGCAAACGCGAGCTGCTGGTTGTTGTGCGCGTGGATGCCCACTTCCTTGCCCGTGCCGTCGAGGGCCTGGCGATATTTCTTCACGAGGATCTCGATCTGTTCGGCATAGAGCGACCCGAAGCTGTCGACCACGACGACCGTGCTCGCCGGCGTTTCGCGGAGGACCTCCAGGGCCTGGTCCAGCTCCGCCTCCTGCACCGTGGACACGGCCATCAGGTTGCAGGTCACCTCGTAGCCCTTGTCCGACGCGTCCTTGATCATGTCCACCGCGGTCGGGATCTGGTTCACGTACGTCGCCACGCGGATGACGTCGAGAACGCTCTTCTCCCTGGGCAGGATGTCGGTGTGGTAGTCCGTCTTCTCGGCATCCGCCATGGCGGCGAGCTTCAACGCGGTATTGTTGTCTCCGACGATGCGCCGGATGTCATCCTCGTCGCAGTATTTCCACGCGCCGAACCTGCCCGGGGCGAAGAGCCGCTTCGACGCCTTGTAGCCGAGTTCCATGTAGTCGATCCCTGCGTCCACGCAGGCCTGGTAGACGGCCTTCACAAACGCGTCGTCGAACGTGTGGTCGTTGATGAGTCCGCCGTCCCGCACGGTGCAATCGAGCACCTTCAGTTCGGGCCTGTACGTGATCCAGGGCGCCTTCATGCCTATACTCCTGCAATGGGCCAAACCCTTGATTATGCGTCTTGCTCATCCGCGAGTCAATCGGTCGGCGTTCCAAGCGTCGGGCGAGAATCCAAGACTACGCCCAACCGGCGTGTTCTCGCCGTGGAGCGGCGGCGGCATGTCGCCGGGCGTGCGAGCCGCCGGCGCGTTGGCGCGTGTGGCGTCGGGGTTCGGGGGGCTGAGAGGACCTCTGCTGCCACGCTCGAGCCCGCCTGTGCGAACGTCCCGATCGCCCGGCCGCGTTCGCCACGGTCGCCATAGGATGGAAACGGATCCGCACAAGGTCGCCCGGCTCGCAAAGGAGCGCGAAGACGAGAACTCGCGATTCCGCGTGTTCCTCACGTCGTGCCGTCGTATCTCCGACGCACGGCTGAACGCCCTCGCGAGGCGACTGGGCGAGCAGGCCGCCCGGCAGATGCACTGCCCCGACTGCGGCGCGTGCTGCCGCGAGATCGTCGTACCGCTCGAACCGCACGAAATCGCCGCCCTGGCGACGGCAAAGGGCCTGGCCGAGGCGGAGTTTCGCGCGCGATACGTCCGCCGCACGGCAGACTACGAACAGGCCCTGGACGCCCACCCCTGCCCCCTGCAGGACGGCACCCTCTGCACGGTCTACGAGGCCCGCCCCGAGCCCTGCCGGGGCTACCCGTACATCGGCGCCGACGTCCGCACGCACACGCGCGCGATCCTCGAACGCGCCGGCACCTGCCCGATCGCCTTCGAAATGATCGAGCAACTCAAGAAGCACCTCGGATTCCAGCACCTGCGATGATGCGCCGTCGCGGCTCCTCCCGTTGGGCCGCTCGTCCGTTCGTCCGTTGGTCTGTTCGTCGGTTACCCGGTTGCCCGGTCACCGTCATCCGCCAGTGCTCAGCCCCCAGCCCTATGCCCTCCGCCCAACTCCGCGCGCAGCGCTTCGATCAGCCGATCGGCCGTCGCTTCCGTGATCGCGCCGTCGAGCCACGTGACGCCGATGTGGAACCGTCCCGCCGTCTCCGAGAAGCCGACCGCCACCGGGCTCTCCGGGTAACACGAGGCCGCGACACATCCGCCCTCGACCGGAAGGCCGCCCCATGTGCGAGCCCCTCCGAGCAACCGGCCCGCGTACCGAAAATGCGTCGTCAACCCGCTGCCTCGCATCAGGAAACGGGTCATGCGATTGACCCGGCATAGCACCGGGAAGAAGGTCGTCCGCAGCCACCGCCCGGTCTGCCACAGGCGCCACTGCGTGCCCGCGCCGAGCGCCGCGACGATCTGCCGTGTCAGGCGATCGACGAGCGCCGCCATATCGACGTCCTCGTTCACCTCATGCTCAATCGGCAGCAGCCCATACTCGTTCGCGGGCAGCGCTTCCGGCGACGCCCCGTCGCGCAGTCCCACCGGCCACTGCGTCCGCACCCGCACGCGGGCCGATTGTGGCACCGGCGTCCTACCTGCCCCGGCGTCGTCGTCCTGCCCCCGCCCCCGGGCCTCTCGCGACATGGCCCGCAGGTACGCCGCCAGCACAAACAACCCCTGCCGTCCGAAACCGGCCACGCGTGCCGCCTCTCGCCGCACGCGATCACCCTCGGCCGCATCGAGCGTTGCGAGCCGAATCCGCGACGGGCCCTCAGGACGGCCGCCCAACGGCCGAAACACCCCGCCGGCCCGTGCCGCCTTCATCGGCCAGCGCGGCGCGCCCACCGGCAGGCACACCGGCAGCGGACGCAGACGCATCGCCTCGACGGCCACGCCCGCGTCCTCGGCATACGCCCGGCCCAGTTCCTTCGCAAGGAAATCGCCGCCGCGAGCATCCGTCAGAACGTGCGACCACTGCACACCCACAAGATCGCGGCCCCCGGCGCCCCGATGCAGAAACACCTGCACCGGAGGATCCACGCGCGGATCGAGCGCCCGGTTCAGCACGCCCGCCGCAAAGGCAGCAATCGCCGACGGCGGCACGGCGACAACGTCGCCCGCGTCGCCCGGCGATCGTCCATCGCCCCCCCCATCGCCGGCCACATGGACAGGAATCGCTCCCGCCGACGGCACGACCCACCGCGGCCGCCACGCCCACGGCCGTCGCTGAAGCCGGGCCGTCGTAAGCGGGTGCCGGCGCGCGACCCGATCCGCGGCCCGCTGCAATCGCGCCGCATCGAGCCGACCGGCAACCACCACGACCGCGACGCAGTTGAACCCCGGCTGTCCGTCGGCGCGCATGGCATCGTCGAACAGCGCGATCACGTCGTCGATCGGATTGAGCTTCACCCGCACGGCCATAGAATGGCGGCGATACTACCCGCGTCCGCACGGTGCGTCATATCCTGTCAACGCCGCCAGAATCCCCTTGCAGCATCGCGAGGCTCCGCGGTTGAGGACTCGCGTGTGCGTGGAGTCGCGAGTATAGTACGAGCGAGGTGTTATGGCCGAGAAGATTCCTGACGCTCCCCGCGGTCTGGCGATGCTGGCCCTCGCGGGGCCCTCGCTGATCTGGTGCGCGGAGTACATCGGCTCCGGCGAGGTCATCCTCTCGACGCGGGCCGGGGCGGTCTTCGGTACGGCCGTCCTGTGGGCCGTGGTGCTCGCCGTCCTGCTGAAATGCACAATCGGGATGATGGGGGCGCGGTGGACGGCCATCACCGGCGAGGGGATGATCGACCTCTTCGACCGGATCCCCGGGCCGCGGCACTGGCTCGTATGGGTGGTTCTGCTCCTGCAACTTCCGGCCGCCGTCGTATCGATCGGGGCGCTGGCCCGCGTCTCCGGCGCGTTCCTGAACTCGCTCCTGCCGCTGCCGCACGGTGCGCTGGTGTGGACACTGGTCGCGTCGTTCTTCGCGGTGTTCGTTGCGTGGACGGGGCGGTTCGATCTGCTGAAGGGCGTGATGAGTTTCCTCGTGATGCTCATCATCGTCGGCGCGGCGTACGTGGCGGTACGGACGTTCCCGGCGCCGGCCGAAGTGGCACGGGGGTTCGTCGGGCTGGCGCCGCTGGAGGTCCCGACGTGGGCGTCGGCGATGACGAAGATCGCATCGCCGTGGCACGAGATCCTCCCGATGATGGGCTGGGCGGCGGGCGGCTTCGCGAGCCAGGTGTGGTACAGCTACTGGGTGCTCGGGGCGGGTTACGGCATGGCACGGAACGGCGCGTGGGGCAAGCCGGCCGCGACGGCGCGGCTGGCGGCGATCGATGCCGAGGAGGCCGGGCGGATCCGCGGGTGGTGCCGCGTCGTTCAGGCGGACGCGACGCTGGCGGCGTGCATCGGCGTGGTCGTCACGAGCGGGTTCATGCTGGCCGGCGCCGGTGTGCTGCGGCCGGCACACCTGCTGCCCGAGGGGAAGGACGTGGCGTTGACGCTCTCGCGGATGTTTTCACAAAACTGGGGCCAGGCCGGGGCGGTGCTGTTTCTCGTGGCCGGGTCCGCGGCGATGGTCAGCACGCTGATCGGTCAGTTGTCGGGCTGGCCGCGTCTGCTGGCCGACTGCGTGCGGATCGTCTGCCCGCCGTTCGCCCGGCTGCCGTGGAAGACGCAGTTCCGCGGCTTCCTCATCTGCTTCGTTGTGACGAACGCCATCGCGGTCCTCGTGTATGACCCGGTGCGACTGGTGCAGCTCGGCGGGCAGCTTGACGGCATTCTCCTTACACCGATTCAGGCCCTGGCAATCCTCTTTGCGTTCCTGTTCGTGCTGCCGCGGCTGGTGCCGCGCGAGAGCCATCGGCGGCTGCGGCCGGGAGCGCCCGCGATCGTGCTGCTCGCGACCGCCACGATCGTGTTCGGGGCGCTGTGCGTTCTGATCCTGCCCGAGAGCCTGGCGAGGTTCTTTGCACGGTAGGTTGCCGCCGGCTGTTTCGTCTGGCGAGTACGAAGACACGTCGTGACACCGCGGCCATGCCGTGCTTGCCTCAGCCGCGGAGCGCCGAGTGGACGTGAACGACAGGACGCCGGCCCTGAGACAGGCCGACGCGGCAGTGCCCTTCACGCACCGACCGGGCTCGTCACGTTCGGAGTTGTGGCCCTGCGCAATTCGGCGGCTGGTTGGGGCCGTTAAAGCAAGCCAGCAGTCGCGAAAAGTCCGCCAAGTCCACATCGCCGTCCGCATCGAAGTCCGCCTCCGCGCACAAAGCCGGAACGGCCGCCACGCGGTTCGGACCGTTGAAACACGCCTGGAACCAAACGAAGTCGCCCAAGTCCACGTCACCATCGTGGTCGAAATCGCCGGGCGTTCCCAGAACCTTGTCCGTCGGCACCAGGATCGCCCCAACCGCCGGCACGGTAATGGCGGTCGTCGCAGCCATATCGGCACGACCCGTGGCAGGGTCGATGATCGCAATGTCGCCGCTTCCGAGCGAACCCGACAGGTCAGCCGTCGCCGGGACGCCGTCGGTCGTGTACACCACGTGCATCGTGTATGGCCCGCCGACCGCTGCCGCCGCCGTCAGCGCGTGCCCGCGAACCCGGCCAACCGCGGGGATCGACGAAACGTATTGCGCATCTGTCAGGTAGTACGCTGCCGCTCGCAAGTACGGATAGAGGGTCCAGTCGGTCGCGTCGGCCGCGTAGCTGAACGAGGGCTGGCCGGGATGCGCCGCCTCCCAGGCGTAGTACAGGTCGCGGCACTCGCGGGCCGAAGCAAACGCCGCCGCCTGCTGACCGCCGACCTGCTCATCGACGAAGTTCGCCTTGACCCAGTCGAGCATCGGAGCGACAGCCGCCCTCGTCGCCGTTCCGGGCATGACGTCGCTCCCGTGCGCTGCCCAGCCGGTAACCCAGACGCGACCGCTGTGGGCCACGTGAACGTCATGCAGCCAGTTGAGCAACTCCAGCAGGAACCGCCCCTGCACCGCCGGCAGTCGCATGTCCTGGTAAACGCCTTTGTGGATGTTGGCAACGCCGAGCACCGGCCCAAACGGTGTCACGACGACCGGGCCGCCCGGATCGTGCGACAGGAAGCGCGCCCCCGACGGGCGATAGGGGTTCATCACATAGTGCTTGAAGTAGGCGTAGAAGTCCTCCTCCGGCCCCTGCTGGTGCATCGTGAAGCCGTACTGCCGCATGAGGTCGATTCGGATCGTGTCGTCGGCGGGGATGTGGGTGCCGCGGGTGTTGTTGACGGCGTGCTGGGCGGCGGGGTCGGTGATCCCGAGCGCTGCGGCGATGACCGCGTTGGCCGCGTTGACATGATCGTCCCACGCGGCGACGACGAGGTTGATCGGCGGCGTCATACCGATACTCCGCCAATCATGCGAACCGTACTTCTTCTCATCGTGCGAGTGCGTGCCGATGCTCCCGCCGCTGGCGTAAAGGCGTTGAATCAGCGGATAGCCCTTCGCCGGGTCCTCGAGCGTGTACTCGTGGTACTCGCCGCAGGCCAGGAACGTCACCTTCGCCCCGCGCGGCCCGCATGTATCGAGGACCCAGTGGGCGGCGTCGCGCCATTGGGCGTAAACCAGCGATCTCTGGGCCACCGGGATGCTGTTGAGCGGATCCATGTGCAGGTCGAAGACGACGCGAATAGGACCCGGCTGTGCGACGACGATCGAATCAGCCGCCAGCGCACAACCGAACGCAACGCACGACCAACCCAGACGCGATCCCGTGGTTCGCATAACTACGCCCCCCAATCCGCGCCGGGGCAACGAAACATGCGTAGACGCCCTTGCCCGAGTATCAGAGCCCGACCGTCGGATCCAAACCTCTTGCCAAGCGCAACGAGCCACGCGCGACGCTATTGCAGCGGACACACGATATCTGGATTCTGCATTCGACAGACGAGGATGGGGGCGAGCGATCTGTCAGGGGCTGATTGATAAGAAGACGCCAGACACGGAAGGACCGTAGGACATCCATAACTCATTTCCTGAAAATGTCTTACAAAAAAAGCGTCGATCCGCGTCAGATCTGCAACCTGAAATCCGCGTTACGGTACAAGGGGGTGACAAAAGGAGTTGAGACGTGCCTGTTTACGCGATTTGTCCTCATTGCCATCACCCCGTAGTGGTACCCGGAGCAGCCCGGGGCAAGGGACGGCTCTGCAAGCAGTGCGGATGCGGCTACCGCGTTTCCAAGGTAAGCGCGGCGACGCATGCCATCCACGCCCGCTCGGCGGGAGACCTCCTCCGCATGAGTCGGCGCACGCCCCAACCAACCCTCGTCATTTTGTGAGCCCGACGCGGGCCATGGACAAGAGCACGCAGAGGCCGGGACCGAGTTCCCGGCCTCAACTGTTTTCGAGACTGTAGCATCATTACAGAGTGATCCCGTGGTATTCCGGCCGGCTTTCGCGTATTCCGCGTGTTTCGCGGTTCGATTCTGTTTGGGGACCGCGAAATACGCGAACCACGCGAAAAGCGGCTCGATATCCGCCGATCGCGACGGCGAGAACTCTGTAATGTTGCTACACTCTCCTGTTTTCGGTTCGTTCGGCGTCCGGCAGGAACCCGGCGATTATGCCGGCCGGCACGAACAGGGACCCGGCGCAGAGCAGCGCCAGGCGATAGTCGCCGACCTTCGACACCATCCCGAAGAACACCGTGCCGAACGCCGCGACAATGCGGCCGATGTTGTAACACAGGCCGGCGCCGGTCGTCCGCAGCAGCGTCGGGAACAACGGCGGCAGGTACATCGTGAACAGGCCGAAGACGCCGTGACACAAGCCGATCGCGCAGAGGAAGCCCAAGAGGCGTTGATGCGTGCGGGGTACGCCGTACGCCGTCGTCATCGCGATGCAGTACGCCAGGCACATCAGGATGATCGCCCGACGATAACCCAACCGCCCGGCCAGGAACGCGGCGAGGAAGTTGCCCGTGATCGACGAGAGCATGACGAGCATCATGGCCGTGCCGACGAAGCGATTGATGTGCTGTTCGGCGCAGCCGGCCTGGTTCGCGAGCATCCGCAGGTGCTGGGAGCACCAGAACAGGAACGCCCAATGCCCCGTCAACGCCGTTGCGCAAACAAGCATGGTCAGAACGGTGGTGCGGCGGATGCGGCCGCGAAACAGCGCGGCGATGCCCGGCGGACGTTCCGCCGTCTGCGTACGGGCGGCGCACCATGTGTCGGACTCGGGGACGGCCCGGCGTATCCAGAGCACGAGCAGCGCCGGCAGCACGCCCACGAGAAACACCGCGCGGTTCGGCGCGCCCGCGAGCGAGAGCACGTAGTACGCCGCGCTTGCCAGGAACACGCCGCAGTTGCCACTGGTCTGCAGCACCGCCGCGACCCACGGGTGCCACCGGCGAGGCCATGTTTCGGACAGGAGCGACGCCCCGACGGCCCACTCGCCCCCGATGCCCAAAGCCGCCAGGAAGCGGAAGATCAGGAGTTGCCACCATGTCTGCGCGAAGAACGACAGGCCCGTGCACATGGCGTAGGTCAGGATCGTCAGCACGAGCGTCCGCGTGCGGCCGAGCCGGTCGCCGACCCGGCCGAAGAACGCGCCGCCGATCGCCCAGCCCAGGAGGAACGACGCCTGGATCCACGAGCTGCACCGTCCGACGAGCGCGGCCGAATCCGGGTTCGTCGCCGACGCCTGCAGCAGCTCCGCCACGAACGGCAGCGCCACGAGCGTATAGAGGTGCATGTCCAGACCGTCGAACAGCCACCCCAGCCACGCCGCGATGCCCGATTTCCACTGCGCAGGCGACAGATCGCGGAGGCTCGTCACCTCGCCGGTCGGCGACGAACCGCCCGAAACAGTATTGCCACTGTGGCCGCGAACCGCTGCCATGGGCGCACCATATACGTCAGAGTGGCGTGTCGCAACGCCGGAGACCGAAGAAGGCGCACCGGGACGGCGTTTCCCGGTGCCTGGGGCTCTCGCGGTGCCCGGCCTTTGCTTGACGTGTCGTCGATACCCACGCCCGACGATGCACGAACCGTCGGCCCGCGCAGGCAACGCAGATCGCCCGGCCAGCCCGCAGCGATCATCCCGCCGCCCACTGCAAAGCACATCCGGCCCGGGCACAACGTCCGGGCTTCCTGACGCGATCCCGTTCGGGCCCGACCTCGAAGACCCGTAACCGCAATTCGCCAGAGCGGCGATCCGTACCCAGCGGCTTCAAGCGAGTCGGCGGCGGCGTCATCCGCACCACAGCCGCTTCGCCGCAGGGGAAGGCGGTGACAACACCGCCGCAGTCCAAACGGGGTTCACAAGCCTTTTGCTTTTCTCCCGCCAAAGCCGTAAACTCCGCACAGACCTATGGTACACACCACTTGCGAGGAAACGGATGAACAGCCCTGTTCCTGACGGCCGTCGCGGCCTGGCGGCTTGTGATTCGGAGGTGTGGAGCGTCTTCCAAGCGGAGCACGAGCGACAGCAGTACACGCTTGAGATGATCGCGTCCGAGAACCACGTGTCTCCAGCGGTGCTGGAGGCCGTTGGCTCCATCTTTACGAACAAGTACGCAGAAGGCTACCCCGGCAAGCGATACTACGGCGGCTGCGACAACATGGACGCCGTCGAGAACCTCGCCCGCGATCGGGCCAAGCAGCTCTTCAAGTGCGAGCATGTGAACGTACAGCCGCACTCGGGCAGCCAGGCCAACATGGCCGTCTACCTCTCGATGCTGAAGCCCGGTGACACGATCCTCTCGCTGGATCTGTCGCACGGCGGACATCTGACGCACGGCGCCCGCGTGAACTTCAGCGGTCTGCTCTACCGAATCGTTCACTACACCGTCGATCCGAAGACCGAGACGATCAACATGGCCGACGTGCGGCGACTCGCGCATGAGCACTCGCCGGCCTTGATCGTCACCGGCGCATCGGCGTACCCGCGCACGATCGACTTCGACGCATTCGGCGAGATCGCGGAGGAGATTCACGCGGCGCACATGGCCGACATCGCGCACATCGCGGGGATGGTCGCCGTCGGCCTGCATCCGTCGCCGGTGCCGGTGGCCGATTTCGTCACGACGACGACGCACAAGACGCTGCGGGGTCCCCGGTCGGGCATGGTGATGTGCAAGGCGGAGCATGCCCAGGCGCTCGATTCGCACGTTTTCCCGGGCATCCAGGGCGGACCGCTCATGCACGTCATCGCGGGCAAAGCGGTGGCGTTCGGGGAGGCGTTGCGGCCGGAGTTCCGGACGTACCAGGAGCGGATCCTGCAGAACGCCAAGGCGCTGGCCGACTCGCTTCTCGGGCGCGGCTTCCGGCTTGTTTCGGGCGGGACGGACAACCACCTGATCCTGGTCGATCTTCGCCATAACTATGAGCACGTGACCGGCAAGGCGGCGGAGGGCTGGCTCCAGGCCGCGGGGATCATTGTGAACAAGAACATGATCCCCTTCGATACGCGCAAGCCGGTGGAGACGAGCGGCCTGCGCATCGGCACGCCCGCGCTGACGACGCGTGGCATGGGCACCGCGGAGATGGTCGCCATCGCGGGATTCATCGACGAGGCCATCCGTTCGCAGGGAGACCCGGCGACGGTGCAGCGCCTCCGAGGCCAGGTGCGTGAGTTGTGCGAACAGTTCCCACTGCCCCATTAGAGCCCGGCGTTGCGCACCGCGATGCCGGCGACGTGGGAACCTGGGCCTGCCTGCCGGCAGGCAGGAACGTGAGACAGTGACGAAGCTGCATGCGGCAAGCGGCGTAGGGATGTTCCTGCTGTCGGTGTCCCTGTCGGGATGCTCGGGCCGGGCCCAGATGTCGGGCATCCCGCTCTCGCGGAACGACCTGCGGGACCGGGAACCGCTCGTCTGGAACCTGCCGACGGCCGGCCAATGCGCCTGGTACATCGACGAGAAGGGCCAGATGAACGTCGCGATGAAGTACGAGAACCTGCCGTTGCTCGGCAAGTACTCCAAGGGGCAGTGGGTCACACGGCTGCGGCTGGGTGACCCGCCGGCCGGACGCTCCCTGCGATATGACCTTGCCGGCGACCGCTTCCGCGCAATCTGCTCGTTTGGCGTCGAGCACCGGCGATTCCAGTCTCGCTGGGGCGTGCTGGTACTGGATCGACTCCCGGGCGAGCGGTTTCGCGGGCGGTTCCAGATTACGGTGGCACAGCAGGAGTTCAGTCTGTTTGGCGGCTGGGGCCCCGCCGGATACGCCGCACCGCTCCTGACCATGTGGGGCGAGTTCGAAGCCATCCACGATGCGAAGACCGGCCAGGGCATTGCGGCGATCATCGAACGGGAGAACTGGGACGGCATGGTGGGGGCGATCCCCCTGCGTGCGGTACGGCCGGCAACCCGTCCAACGACTACACGGGGACTCTCTCCCAGGCCCGCTGCGGTACCGGTGAACAAACCCTGACGAGCAGGCATTTGCTCTCGACCGGCCCCGTAAGGAATTGAATAGCCACCCGGCGACAATCCCGTGCCGTTGACATCGACGGCGCAATGAGTTATAGTCGTGCGCCGTCGCAGGCGGCCGGATCGTGCCGGGCGTCGCGGTCGGAGTGTAACTTCATGGCCCAGGTGCTCTTAGAGCAACTGACCAAGGTTTACCCCGGTGGCGTGAAGGCCGTTGATAACGTCAGTCTGGAGATTGCCGACCGGGAGTTTGTCGTCCTGGTAGGGCCTTCCGGCTGTGGCAAGACGACGACATTGCGGATGATCGCCGGGCTTGAGGAGATCACCGCAGGTTCGGTACGGATCGGCGACCGCGTGGTGAACGACGTGCCGCCGAAAGATCGGGATATCGCCATGGTGTTTCAGAACTACGCCTTGTACCCGCACATGACGGTGTACAACAACATGGCGTTCGGCCTGAAGCTTCGACGTGTCCCGAAGGCGGAGATCGACCGCAAGGTCCATGAGGCAGCCCGACTGCTGGGGATTGACGGCCTCCTCCATCGTAAGCCGAAGGCGCTGTCAGGCGGACAGCGGCAGCGCGTGGCCGTCGGCCGGGCGATCGTGCGGAACCCGAAGGCGTTCCTGTTCGACGAGCCGCTGAGCAACCTGGACGCCAAACTGCGCGTCGAGACCCGCGCGGAACTGAAGAAGCTGCACCGGAGGCTCGCGACCACCACGGTCTACGTTACGCACGACCAGGAAGAGGCCATGACGCTCGGCGACCGCGTGGTGGTGATGAAGGACGGGCTGGTCCAGCAGGTGGGCCGGCCCCTGGACGTTTACGATCGCCCGGTGAACCGATTCGTGGCGGGGTTCGTCGGCACGCCGCCGATGAATTTCCTCGAGGGCCGCCTGACCCGCGCCGACGGTCATCTGCATTTCGACGAGGGCTCCTGTCGGCTGCGGATGCCGGAGCGGCTCGCCTCCCGGCTTTCGGCGTGGGAGGGCAAGGCGATGACCCTTGGTGTGCGACCGGAGGATATCTCCGACCGGTGCGACGGCGAGTTCTCGGATCCGGAGAACTCGATCGCGGTGAAGGTCAGCGTCGTGGAACCGCTGGGTGACAAGATGGATGTGTACATGCAGACGCAGACTCATGACCGGATTGTGTGTCGCGTGGACGCGCACAGCAGGATCGAGGAGGGAATGAACATGACGATGCACCTGAACATGGGTCGGGTGCACCTGTTTGAGCCGGGTGAACTCGGTCGGAACGTCAGCCTTGGCGTCAACGGTGACGGGGTCTGACGCGGTGCTGGCGCGGAAGCTCCAGCACTGTGCGACGGCCGGGCAGGCTCGGCGTCGGCGCGATCGAAGGGAGGCTTCGATGCGCTAGGAGCAGGAGTACGTCTTGCGGCGTTTGTCCCGTGCCCGGGTGCCGGGCCGGTAAAGTGAGTCGCAGGACAGGCTCACTTTTTCGTTTATAGGGACTTGAGGAACGATCGGTATGAATGCCGAACTGATGCGAATCGTTGACAGTATCTCGCGCGACAAGAACATCGACAAGGAGACGCTGATCGTCGATCTCGAGGTCGCGATCGTCTCCGCCGCGAGGAAGAAGTTCGGCCTGGAAGAGGACGTGACCGTCACGATCGACCGCATCACGGGCGAGATGACGGCGACGCGGAACGGCCAGCCGATCGACCTGAAAGAACTGGGTCGGATCCCGGCACAGACGGCGAAGCAGGTGATGATCCAGAAGGTGCGGGAGGCGGAGCGCGGCAGCATCTTCGAGGAGTTCAACGAACGGAAGGGGCAGATCGTGACGGGGGCCGTGGCCCGGTTCGAGGGCGGCGCGCTGGTGGTGAACCTGGGCCGGACCGAGGGCTTCCTCCCGAAAAGCGAGCAGATTCCGGGCGACACGCACCACCCGGGCGAGCGGATCCGCGCGATGATCCTCGACGTTCGCGAGCTTCCGCACCAGATCAAGATCGTGCTCTCCCGGTCGCACCCGGAGTTCATCCGGCGGCTGTTCGAGCTGGAGGTCCCGGAGGTCGCGGAGCGGATCATCGAGATCAAGGCGCTGGCTCGCGAAGCGGGGTACCGGACGAAGATCGCCGTTTCCTCGATCGACAGCAAGGTGGACGCCGTCGGCGCGTGCGTCGGCGTGCGGGGCAGCCGCATCAAGAACATCGTGGACGAACTCGGCGGCGAGAAGATCGACATCGTGCGGTGGAACGAGTCGTCGCAGATCCTCATCACGAACGCGCTGAAGCCGGCGGAGATCCAGGAGATCGCCCTGTGCTTCGAGCTGGGGCGTGCGACGGTCGTCGTGGCCGAAGACCAGCTTTCGCTGGCGATCGGCAAGCGCGGCCAGAACGTGCGACTCGCGGCGCGGCTGACGGGCTGGGACGTGGATATCCTCACGCCGGCGGAATACAACAAGGGCCTCGACGACCTCGTGAGCGTCCTGCGCACGGTGGAAGGCGTCGAGGACTCGCTGATCGACAAGCTGATCGCGATGGGCATCATCTCGCTGGCGGACCTCGAGGAGGTCGGCACCGATCCGCTGACGCAGGAGCTGGGCATCGACGCGGAAGTCTGCGGGCGGATCTACAGCGTGGCGTGCGAGGCGGCGAAGCGGATCGCCCAGGAGATGGAGGCGAAGAAGGCCGCGGATGCTTCGGCGCAGGCCGCGGCGTCCGAAGGCGCGGAGGCTCCGGCGGCCGAAGAGGCTCCCGCCGCCGAAGAAGCGACGCCGGCCGCAACCGGCGCGTCGGACGAACCGCAGGGCGCCGCAGCGGCCGACGCGAACGGAAGCGCCGGCGAGGCGAATGCCGGGGCCGAAGCGACGGATGAGGCGCAGCCGTAAGGGAGGTCTTGCGTGGCGGAGAAGATGCGCGTGCACTTGTTGGCTGACGAGCTTGGCGTGTCCAGCAAGGACATCCTCGCCAAGTGCCGGGCGGAAGGGCTGGACATCCGCAATCACATGTCCACGCTCTCCGCCGGACAGACCGCGACGATTCGCGAGTGGTTCAGCGAAGGGGCGCACGTGACCACGGAGGAGCAGAGCGATCGCGTGGACGTGGAGAAGGCGCGCGCGAAGCGCCGCGCGAAGAGCGATCGCGCCAAGTCGGCTGAGCACGCGGCGCCGGAGGGCGCGGTTGCCGTGGAGGTCGAGGCGCCGGCGGCAGGACCGGTTGCCGCTCCGGAGGAAGAGGTGCCCGCGACCGAGACGGTCGCCGAAAAAGCGCCTGAGCGTGAGCCCGCCGGCAAACGGGCGGCCCCGCATCGCAAGAGTCCGGCTGCCGCGGCCGCGGAGCGGGAAGCGGCCGAGGCGCCGCCCGAAGCACCGGCGGAAGCCGCCGTCGCGAAAACGCCAACCGAACCGGCCGCGGCTCCCACGCCGGCAGCCCCCGCCGAACCGGACAAGCCCACGACGCCCCCCCTCGCGTTGACGCCGGCGGCGGTCGTGCCCGCCGTCGCCCCGCCCGAGGCCGCGCCGGCGGCAGAGCCGGCCGCACCCGCGATGCCCGCGGCCGTCAAGCCGGCCGCCGTCGCACCCGCGCCGCCACCGCAACCGATCAAGCCGGCCGGTCCGATGAACATCCCCGCCCCCGCCCAGCTCAAGGGGCCCCAGGTCATTCGCGTCGAACGGCCGGAACCCATCTACCGGCCCCGTCCCTTCGCGCCCCGCACGCAGGCGCCGCCACCGGTTCTGCCGCCCACGGGCGCCCGCCGGGCGCGCGGCAAGGAGCGAACGGCCGAGGAACTCGAGGAGGAAAAGAAGAAGGCGAAACACCGTGTGCATCCGCGCCGCACGGGGCACGTCTCGGATGCGGGCGAGCGGCTGAAGGAATGGCGTGACCGCGACCTGATCGAGCGGCAGGAGAAGATCCAGGCGGCCAGCGGCCGCGGGATCCACGCGCACCGCGCGGTCGAAGCGACCCGCGGAGCCGCGACGGCACACATCGCCGCGCGCAAGACGCACGTGGAGATAACGGAACCCATCGTGCTGCACGAGTTCTGTGCGGCGACCGGGATCGGCATGCAGCAACTGACGGCGAAGTACATGAAAGACTACAACACGCTGCCGACCCGCAACGTGAAGCTTGACGCCGAGTGGGCGCAACTGGCGGCGATCGATTTCGGCATCGAACTCGTCGTGAAGAAGCCGAAGACGCCGCTGGATCTGATCCGGGAGGCCTTCGAGCAACGGCCCCGGCCTCACCCGGTGAAGCGTCCGCCGGTCGTGACGTTCCTCGGGCACGTGGACCACGGCAAGACAAGCCTGCTGGACGCGATTCGGGAGACGCGCGTGGTGGATCGCGAGTCCGGTGGCATTACGCAGCACATCGGGGCCTACCGGCTCGACCGCGGCGACAAGTCCGTCACGTTCCTCGACACGCCGGGCCACGAGGCGTTTACGGCGATGCGGGCCCGCGGGGCGAACATGACCGACGTGGTCGTGCTCGTCGTGGCGGCGGACGACGGCGTCATGCCGCAGACGATCGAAGCGATCAACCACGCGAAGGCGGCAAAGGTGCCGATCGTCGTGGCCCTCAACAAGATCGACATGCCCAACGCCGACGCCAACCGCGTGTTCGGACAACTGTCCGAGCACGGGCTGATCCCGCAGGCATGGGGAGGCGAGGTCGATGTCATCCAGACGTCGGCCACCAAGAAGATCGGCATTGACGACCTCGTCGAGCACCTCGCGACGCTGTCCGAGCTGCTGGACCTCCGGAGCGACCCCACGATCCCCGCCACGGGCACGGTGATCGAGGCGGAGATGCGCGAGGGCGTCGGCTCGGTCGCGCGGGTGCTTGTGCAGGAGGGCACGCTCCGCGAGGGCGACATTCTCGTGTGCGGGCCGGCGTCCGGCCGCGTGCGGGCGCTGCGGGACGATCTGGGGCACCGTCTGCGCGAGGCCGGTCCGGGCACGCCCGTCGAGGTGGCCGGTCTGGACTGCGTTCCGGACGCCGGCGATCGGTTCTACCAGCTTGACGATCTGACGACCGCGAAGGAAGTGGCCGAAAGCGTGGCACAACAGCGGCGCGAGCAGTCGCTGATCAAACTCGCGCGGCCGCGGACGCTCGAAGACCTCTTTTCGCAGCGTCAGGCCGGGGCCATCCCCGTGCTGAACCTGATCCTTCGGGCCGACGTACAGGGTTCTGTGGACGTGCTGAAGAAGGCCCTGAGCGAGATCCCGAGCGAGAAGGTGAAGCTGAACGTGCTCCATGCCGCCGTCGGCAGCATCACCGAGGGCGACGTCGTTCTGGCCGAGGCGTCCAAGGCGCTGATCGTGGGCTTTCACGTGGTGCCGGAGCAGGGCGCTCAGCGGCTGGCCGAGCAGAAGAGCGTCGAGATCAAGCTGTACCGTGTCATCTACAACCTGACGGACGACATCGTCAAGGCCCTGGAAGGGCTGCTGACGCCCGAGAAGAAGGAGGAGTTCCAGGGACGCGCGGACGTGCGGCAGGTGTTCAGCGTGACGCGGATCGGCAAGGTGGCCGGCTGCTACGTCACGGAGGGCCTGATCCGGCGGACGAGCTACGCCCGGGTCCTGCGGGACGGGCGGATCATTCTCCCGACGGCGGACGACGCCGCGCGGAACCGCCACCGCGGCCTGAGTTCGCTGCGAAGGTTCAAGGACGACGTGAGCGAGGTGCGTGCCGGCTTCGAGTGCGGCCTGAAGATCGAGGATTACGACGACATCCAGGCGGGCGACGTGATCGAGGCGTATGCCGTCGTGGAAGTCGCCAGGAAGCTGTAAATGGTGGTCGGGGTCCTGACGGTCCAGCTGGCGGTGTACGAGGCGCAGTCGTTGAAGGACAAGCGAAGGGTGATCAAGAGCCTCAAGGACCGACTCGGGAACCGGTTCAACGTATCGGTGGCCGAGGTGGGCGAGCTGGATTCGTGGCAGCGGGCGGACGTGGGCATCGCGATGGTCGCGAACGACGGCCGCTTTGTGGAGAGTTGCCTCCACAAGATCGTCGATGAGCTCCGGCGGGAGCGGTCGGCAAGCCTGGTGGATTACAGCGTGGAGCTGTTGTAGACGCGGAACGGCGGTTCATCGGATGAAGCCCTATCGCGCGGAAAAGGTTGCCAGCGAGATTCGGAGCGTGATCGGCGATGCGATCGTCAACCACCTGTCGGATCCGCGCATCTCGCATTTCGCGAGCGTGACCCGCGTGAGCGTGAGCGAGGACCTCTCGGTGGCGGACGTCTACGTGAGCGTGATGGGCAGCGAGACGGAGCAGCGCAAGACCCTGGCGGGTCTTTTGCATGCGCGGGGCCACCTGCAGGGGCTCGTGGCGAAGCGGCTTCGCGTGCGGCAGTGTCCGACGCTGCGGCTGCACTCGGACCCGTCCATCAAGCGCGGCAGCGAGATGGTTCGCCTGATCGAGGAAGTGATGGGCGAGACGGGGCAGGCGGAGGCCCCCGCGGTCCCCGACGGCGGAGACAGCGAATGAAGCACGGCAGCGAGTATGCCAGGCGAATCCGGCAGTTCTTCAACCAACTGCGGCGGCAGTACGGCAAGCCCGCGCCCGCGGACCACGCCGAGCCGATTGACGTGCTGATCTACGGCATTCTCCTCCGAGACAACACCGAATCCAAGGCGCAGGCCGCCTATCGGCGCCTCCGCGAGAGCATCGTCGATCACAACGAGCTGCGCGTCACCCCGTGGGTGGAAGTGGCCGAGACGATCGGCAAGGACGTACCGGGCGCCGAGGGCCGCGCCCGCAGCCTCGTGGACGCCCTCAACGCGATCTATGACAAGCACAACGTCGTGGATCTGGGCTTCCTGCGGGAGAAGCCGGTTCGCGACGCGAGGGAGTACCTGCGCTCGCTGCCCGGCGTGGATGAGTTCACGGCGGCCCGCGTGGTCCTGCTCGGGCTCGGAGGACACGCGATTCCCGTGGACGCGAGCATGCTCGAGCTGCTGCGCAAAGAGCAGATGATCGACGCTCAGGCCACCATCGCCGAGGTCCAGTCGTTTCTCGAGCACCACATTCCGTCGTCCGAGGCGGCCGAGTTCACCACGCTGGTGCATCGTCATGCCGCGAGCCGCTTCGCCAAGGCCATCGCCGGCAACGGGGGCAAGCGTCCGGGGGGCCCCGCGGCCGAGACGGCGCATCCCCGGTCGTCCCCGGCAGCCGCTCCGCCACCGGCCGCGTCCGCGAAGGCGGACAAGCGAGGAAAAAGCGGGCCGACCGCCGGACCGGCTCAAACGCCCGCGAAGCCGGCGAAGGCCGCCAGGCTCAAGCCCGCGGAGCGGAAGAAGCAGGCGCCGGCGACCCGGACGAAGAAGGCGGAAGGCGGACAGCGGCGGCGCTGATGGCGGCGGCGTCGGTGCGGGCGGCAGCAAGCCGCCGGCGACAAGGAGTGCAACCGTTGCAGGCAAGTGGCGAGCGAGTGCTGAAGATCGGGATTCCCAAAGGCAGCCTGTCCGAATCGACGCGCGATCTGTTCCATCGCGCCGGCTTCGAGTTGACGCTTTCGAGCCGCGGCTACTACCCGTCGATCGACGACCCGGAAATCAAGTGCATCATGTTCCGGGCCCAGGAGATGAGCCGGTACGTCGAGGACGGCGTCGTGGACATCGGGCTGACCGGGCACGACTGGATCGTCGAAAACGGCAGCGACGTGGTCGAGGTGTGCGAGCTGGTGTACTCCAAGGCGACGTCGCGCCCGGCGCGCTGGGTTCTGGCCGTTCCGAACGAATCAAAGGTGCAGCGTCCGGAGGACCTGGCCGGCGGCATCGTGGCGACCGAGCTTGTGAAGGTGACGCGGCAGTTCTTCGAGAAGCGCGGCGTTGACGTGCGGGTCGAGTTCAGTTGGGGCGCCACCGAGGTCAAGGCCAGGCTCCTGGACGGCATCGTCGAACTGACGGAAACCGGTTCCTCCCTGCAGGCGAACAACCTGCGAATCATCGCCGAGATTCTGTCGAGCACGACGCGGCTCATCGCGAACAGGACCGCCTATGCCGACCCGTGGAAGCGGGAAAAGATCGACTCGCTCGCGATGCTTCTCAAGGGGGCGATCGAAGCGAAGGCGAAGGTCGGTATGAAGCTGAACGTCGCCCAGGCCGACCTGCCGAAGATTCTGGAACTGCTCCCCGCCGAGAAGTCGCCGACCGTCTCGCCGCTGGCCGACGGGCGGTTCGTAGCGGTCGAGGTCATCCTGGAGGAGCGCATCGAGCGCGTCCTCCTGCCACGGCTTCAGCGGGCCGGCGCGTCCGGGATTATCGTTTATCCGTTGAACAAGGTCATTCCGTAGGGGGGCACGTCATGCGACTCAGCACGGCCAACGCGTGGCACCGCCTGGCAGTCTTCGCCGTGTGCCTGCCCTGGCTCGGGTGCCAGACACCCCGTCCGGGCGCGGGCGGACCGCAGGAGCCGCCGTATCCGCCGGGCGTGGACGCCAGGAAGGTCCATCTGCCGCTGGCACAGGTCCCCGATGCGCCGCCGGTGCCGGCGGCCGCCGATCTCTCCACGCGACCTGCGATGCCGCAGCCGGCGCTGCGCCGCTTCACGGACGGCAAGGCGCTCCTCGACGACCAGCGCTATGCCGAGGCCGTCGTCGAACTCGAAAAGGCCCTGCGATACGACCAGAAGCAGTACCCGGTGTTGCGGCTGCTGTGCATCTCGTGCTACCTCGCCGGCAGCGAGGCGAAGGCACGCCTCTACGCGCGTGAGACACTCAAGCTCAACGCGGCCGACGAAGCGGCGTGGTTCGTGCTGGGGCGATCGGCCCTCAAGAGCGGCCAGAAGGACGAGGCCCTGCGCGCGTTTCGCAGCCTGATGCTTTGTCCCGCCGACCCGGCGGCGGCGGAGTATCGGGCACTCGGCCACCTGCAACTCGGCCTCCTGCTTGACGACCTGGGCTACGCCCGCGCCGCGGTGGACGAGTTTGCGTCGTTCGAGCAGAGCCTCGCCGCCCTGACGGACAAGCAGCGCGACCATCCCGAGTTGGCGGCCGTACGGAAGTCCGTGGAGCGAACCCTGGGGCTGCGCCGGGCGCGCGCCCTTGCGAAGATGGGCGATTTCAAAGCGGCGGCAATCGCTTTCGCCGGGCCCGCGGCGGAGGCCCCCGCGGACGCCGCACTGCAGACGGAGTACGCCCAGGTCCTCGTGCGGGCCGGGCGGGCCGACGATGCGATGACGGTGGCACGCTCGCACGTGAAACAGGAAGCCGCTTCGCCCCAGAGCATTGAGCTGCTCATGGCCGTCCGCCGCTGGAGCCGCCAGGAATCGCGTATTCCCGACGATCTGCGGGCGCTCGCAGAGCAGTACCCCGACCGGCTGGATCTGGCGACGATGCTCGCGCGGACTCTGATGGACTCGGGCCGTCTGAGCGCGGCGGCGGACATCCTCAAGGCGGTACGGCAGCGTCACCCGGAGGAGACCGACGCGGGCTGGATGCTGGCCGACATCCTCCGGCGGGAAAAGCGGTGGGAGGAGTGGGTTGTGGCGCTGGCCGATCTCGTGACCGCCCGCGAGGAACAGTACGCACGGGTGGAGGAGTCGCTCTCGCAGGCGGAAGCGGACCTCCGGGCGGTGACGGCGGCGGCGCGCCGTGCCGCCGACCGGGCACAGGGCAAAGCGAACGAAGCCGCGGTGCTCTACGTCGCGGGTTGCATCGCGCGCCGTGCCGCCGACGAGCCGACGGCGGAGCGGTATCTGCGCCGGTCGATCGACGTCAAGCCGGGCCAGATCGCCGCGCCGGTGGCGCTCGGCGAAATGCTGGCCGCGCAATACCGCTGGCAGGACCTGATCGCGGTCGGCCATAGCGCCTTGCAGGCGTGCGGCGAGCGGGCGTCGGCGCAACTGCACTGGCTGGTCGGGTGCGGGCTCGACGGGCTCGACGACTGGGAGAAGGCCGTTTCTCAGTACCGCGCGGGCCTCGAGAAGAACCCCAAGGATCTGCGAACGCTCCAGTCCTTCGCGCTGCTGTGCGAACGGATGGGCGATTTCAAGAAGGCACAGGGGCTCTGGAAAGACGCCCTCGCCGTCGCCCCGCACGACATGGCGATCCGCGAGCGGCTGCTGCGCAGCTACGTCGCGCGCGGCGAGATGGCGGCGGCCGCGTCCCAGCTGCTGGAAATGCAGGAGCAGCAGGGCAGCCCGTCGCCGGCGTACCGTCGGTGCGAGGCGTTGCTCAAGCTCCTGCGGACGCGGAGCGAAAACGAAGGCGGCAGCCGGGAGTACCGCGAGCAACTGGCCGAACTGGTCAAGGCATTTCCGCGGGACGTGCGGACGCGTGAGGACTACGCGAGCCTCCTGTTTGCGTCAAGGAAGTACGCGGAGGCGGCGCGTCAGGTGGACGAGATCCTCCGCCTCGACGCCAATTCGCTTCCCGCGCTCGAACTGCGGGCGTTGCTGGCCGTCCGGGCGCTGGATTACGACGGTGCCGCGGCCTCGTTCCGGGAGCTGCTCCGGCGTTTCCCCAACCGGGAGGGCTGGAACCGAAGCCTGGCGGACGTCTATCGCGTTGCGATGCAGTACGACCAGTGCGCCGCCGTTCTCGAGCACCTGATGAGCCTTCCCGCAGCGAAGCCACGCCTGGCGGATTACCGGGCGAGCCGGCTCGGCCTGTACGAGCTGGCCGGGCGCATCGACGAGATGCGGAAACAGGCGGAGGCATGGCTCGCCGAGTCGCCGGATGATTCCAGCGTCCGCAATCTGGTTCGCGCGGCGGACGCGGCCGCGAAGGACTACGCGCGCATCGTGGCGCGCTGCGAGGCGTGGCTGGAGAAGGATCCGCAATCGGCTTTGGAGTGGCGGGGCCGGCTTGTCGAGGCGCTGGTGGAAATGAAGCGGTTTGCCGAGGCCGAGGCGCGCGTCCTCGCCTGGATGGAAGAGGCCCCGCAGGATGCAGGCCTCATCCGCCTCTTCGGCGAGGTGCTCATCGGCGCGCGGCGGTACGACGACGCCGCAGAGTGGGCACGAAGCCACGCATCGGGCGAAGGGCCCGAGAGCGCGGCGTACTCGAGCCTTCTCTATCAGGCCCGGCTTTACGCAAAGGACTACGACGGCGCCATCGCGGTCCTGAAGCAGGCCGCGCGGGCGAACCCGAACGCGAATGTGGACGGTGACATTGCCCGCGTGCTCATCGAGGCCGGCCGGTACGACGAAGCCGAGAGCCACCTCAACAAACTCATCGACCAGGCAGACACCGACGACGAAAAGGCATCCCTGCTGAGAACGCTGGCGTACGCCTACCAGAAGGCGAAACGCCCCGCGCTCGCCGAGCAGCGGATGCGCGAGGCCCTGAAGCTGGCGCCTGAGGACATCGGCATCAACAACGATCTCGGGTACACGTGGGCCGACGCCGGCCGTAACCTGGACGAGGCCGAGCGGATGCTGCGTTATGCCGTGGGAGAGGTCCCGCACGAGGCGGCGTATCTCGACAGCCTCGGCTGGCTGTACTACAAGAAAGGCGACTTCCAGGCCGCCGTCACGTGGCTGTCGCGGGCGGCCGCGCAGTCCGACGGCCGGGACCCGGTGATCTACAGCCATCTGGGCGATGCCCTCTGGCGCCTGAAGCAGGCCGAGGCCGCTGAGAAACGCTGGAAGCAGGCCCTGGAAACGGCCGCCGAACGCGCGGAGAGGCCGCTGGGCGGCAGTGACGACGAAGAGGCGATGGACGGCGTGCGAGCGAGACTGGCCGCCGTTGCCCGGGGAGAGAGGCCGCCGGTCGCCCCGATCGGAAGCGAGCAGGCACCGACGACCGGACCCGGCCCATCCGAGGACGGCGTCAAGGGGAAACCGCCCGCAGGGGCGAAGTCACGATAGAGGAGAGTCACAGCCATGGCGGGTCATTCGCACTGGGCACGAATCAAACACAAGAAGGGCGTCGTGGATGCGCGACGCGGCCGGCTGTGGAGCAAGCTGGCCCGGAACGTCATCGTCGCGGCACGCGTCGGGGGCGCGGACCCGGATCAGAACCTCCAATTGCGGTACGCCATCGACAAGGCCAAGGCCGCCAACATGCCCAAGGACACCATCGAAAACGCCATCAAGAAAGGCAGCGGCCAGGTCGACGGCGTGGTCTACGAACAGATCACCTACGAAGGCTACGGGCCGGGCGGCGTGGCCGTGCTGTGCGAGTGCCTCACGGACAACCGTAACCGGACGGCCCCGGAACTCAAGAAGCTCTTCGAGCGCCACGGCGGGAACCTCGGCAAGACCGGCTGTGTGGCACGGGTCTTCGCCCTGACCGGCGTGATCACTGTGCCGGCCGACAAGGTAACCGAGGACCAGATCGTCGCCGTCGCCCTGGAAAGCGGAGCGGACGACTACGAACGGGCTGGCGACCTTTGGGAGATCACGTGCCAGCCGCCGGCATTCGAGCCCCTGCGGAAGGCGTTGGCGGACGCCGGAATACCGATCGAATCGGCCGAACTCTCGAAGATCGCCGTCAGTTCCGTGCCCGTCGATGTCGAGACGGGCAAGAAGATCCTCGCCATGATGGAGGCGCTGGACGATCACGACGACGTCCAGAATGCCTATGCCAATTTCGAACTCCCGCCGGAGTTGATGACGGCACCCGGATGACCGGGGGTTCCGGACCGACGCAAGCGGATTCCGGCTGCGTGGGACCGCCCCTGTGGATCCGTGCGGTGCAGGCCGAGTTTTTTGAGAAAAACTGTTGACAAGACCGGCATCGGCGCGCACAATGCCGCGTGGGGTTTGTGCCGCGTGTATTCGTGTCGGCCTGCCTGAGATCGGGTGACGCCTTTGGAGTTGGAAGGCAGCAGGCCGGCGAAGCGTTGGGCCTGTATTGCCGGCGGGGCCATGGGAAGATCACGCGATCGCAATCTCGAAGGCGGAATGTCGGCTGATGTGGCAGCCCGCCTGGCTCCGGTTCAGGAGCCCACTCCCGCAACGCAAGCCGTCTGGGCGCGGGCGGAAGCCGACCTGTTGATACCGGTCGACGGCGGCAAGCCGGACCCCACGTTGTGGGAACACGCTGTCCGCGTCGCGTGCCTTGCGCTGCACATCAGTTGCCTGGCGGAATTGGCGGACCAGCGAATCGACCGGTCCGCGCTCGTTGCGGCGTCGTTGTACCACGACGCGGGCTGGGTCGTGCAGGTCCGGCGGAAGGAGATCGCTCGCATGGAAATCTGCAGCCGGCCCACGAGCGACGCCCAACGCGAGCTGGCGGCCTCGCTGCTGGAAAACAGCCTGGCCGCGGCGCTGGGCAAGCCGTCGCTGGACCTGGCGGTCCGGGTCGTGCGCGAGTGCGGCCGGAAGACGAGCGAACACCCGGAGGCGCACCTGATCGCGGAGGCGGAGAATCTCGACCAGATCGGCCCGCAGGCGATCTGTCTGAACATGCGCCGCCATGCCGCCGAGGCCCGAGGCATCGATGCGATGCTGGAGGCATGGCAACGTCAGCAGGAGTACCACTACTGGGAGGCTCGCCTGCACGAGTGCTTCCGGTTCGACGCGACACGCCGGTTGGCCCAGGAGCGCCTCGCGGCCGTCGCCCGGTTCATGACGGATCTGCGGCGGGCGCATCGGCTGGAAGACGCCGCGGACTTCTTCGGACGGACGTGAATCACAGACAGCAAACGGTTGCCTGCCTCCTCGCAACAGGTGATGGGAAATCAGCAGCTTCCTTGCCCGAAGCCGGACGGTGACGCGGTTCGATTCTCCGGCGCCGAGCGACGTCGCGGAACCCGGCAGAGCCGAACGCGGCCTACCGGCCTGCGGCGGCCCCCCAATCGGTCGCGTAGAGCCTGTACAGGTCGGCGATGCGCGCCTGAGCGGCCGTACCCCGGTGCAGGATCACGCGGTAGGACAGGCGAAGCGGCTTGTCCCGATGAAGCGGGACGTACTCCATGCCCGGATAGGAAACGTTGAGCACGCCGTAATACCGGAACAGCCACGGCGGCGGCGAACCGGGGTGCGACGGGTGCGCGAGAATGGCGACACCGCTCTCGCCGACGGCCTCCTTCCGCAAGGGCGCGGGGAAGTCGCCTGAGCAGTCGGCCCAGGTCGCGCGGTACAGCAGGCCGTCCTTCTCCATCTCTTTTCCGTCCGCGAGAATATGTACCGTCTTCGGCCTCGGCCAACGGAACGTGAAGCCGCCGTAGCCCTTGTTCAACACCTCGGTGCCGGCCATCGTGAGTCCGTCGGCCAGCGCCCACAGCTCAACGTCCACGTCGAACGCCTGATAGCCGGCCTTGCCCGCGGGGCACTCGCCGAACACACGAAGGGTCACCACCTCCCGGACGACCCGTTCCGGCCTGGCCATGTCCGTCGTCTGGTAGTCCCAGAAGCCTTCCGCCGTCATCGTCGCCACGGTCGGTCCGGCCTCGCGCCGCACGATCCGGCCGAGACGATAACGCACGTCCTTGCGCTCCCACCAGTTGCCGAGCAACGTCTCGCCGCGTTTCAGACGCGGCCACGCCCAGAACAGGCCCCGGTGGTGCAGATGGTCGGCCGGCATGTTCTGCGTCAGGATTTCGCCGTCGAGGCCGATGATCGGGTGAATGAAACCGAGGACCGCGTTCGGGTCCTCCTTCCCGTCGAGGTCGCGCGGGCCGTGATTGTAGCGAAGGACCACTCGCTTGCCGCAGAGGAACTCCGTCGCCTGATCCGGCAGGACGCGCAGGCTGACGGGGCCGTCCGGCGCCGATGGCACCGTGGCCAGCGTGACATCAAGCGTCTTGCCGCGATGCTCCGGCCTGATCTCAATCGGCAGCCACAGGGTGCCCCGCGGCCCCGGCCTGCCCGAGGCTTCGAGGTCGGCGACGAATTGCGCGGCGGTGTCCGCGGGAACCGCGCCACCCGCGCGGAAGCAGGTCGGTGCCGCCGCACCCGCCGACCCCGCAGCGGCGGGCGCGTATCGTACGCCGATGACCGCCGGCAGGCCCACGGGCGCATCGGACGGAACCTGCACGCGAATTGCATCGCCACGGACAAACGCAGCAACACAGAAGACGACCACGCACGCTATCGTCACAAGCTTCATATTCACCATCGTACACCCCCGCGCGCCGGCATTCTACCGACGCCCGGCATGCGGCGGCCGGCACAGCTTGCCGAGGATGGCGGGGTGGCGCGCACCGGTCACCTGGGGCAGATTCGCCGGCTCACCGTCCTCGTATGCGGCGGCCAGCATGGCGAAGCTCATCGCCTCCTTGGCTTCGGTAGAGATCCCGTATGCGTCCATGGGCCGCATGGGCACGCCCGGCAATTCCGCCGACAGCATCGCCAGCAGCGTGGCGTTTGCCGCCCCCCCACCGGCGAGAACCACCTCATCGACCGCCGGCGCGCCGACCGCCGTCCCCCGCGAGCCAGGCAGAAAGCGGCGGTAGGCGTCGGCGATCGACCTCGCCGTGAACGCCGTCGCCGTAGCGATCCAGTCCTCGCCACGCGCCGAGGCCGCGCGCAGGCGGGGCAGTTCACCGGCGACAAACTGCCGCCCGAACTCCTCCCGGCCGGCGCTCTTCGGCGGACGACGGCGGAAGAAGCGGTGGCGCAGCCACTTCCCGAGCACCGCTTCGAGCACACGTCCCCGCGCGGCGATCCGGCCGTCGGCATCGAACGCACGGCGGCCCTTCGTGACGATCCGCACGAGTTCGTCGATGACCATGTTGCCCGGGCCGCAATCAAAGGCGACAACGTCCTCGGGACGCCCGCCCGCCGGCATCCATGTGACGTTCGCGATGCCCCCGATGTTCTGGATCGCCCGTGTCATTCGCGGGTCGCGAAAAAGCACGTAGTCGGTCCACGGCACGAGCGGCGCGCCCTGGCCGCCGGCCGCAAGGTCGGCCTGACGAAAGTCGGCCACGACCGGGCAGCCGATCGCCGCGGCCACGTGGGCCGGCTCGCCGATCTGCAATGTCGCGCTGCCGGCCTTTCGGTCGGCGAGATGGCAGACCGTCTGGCCGTGCATGCCCGCCAGATCCGGCGGGCGGCCGCCGTTACAGCGAACGACCATTTCGCGGGCCGTCGCCGCATAGAAGCGTCCGAGGTCGGCGTGCAGGCCGGCGACCTCCCCGGTGGTCGTATCGGCCGGACACATCATCCGAAGCACACGTGCGCGCAGCCGCCGCGGATACGGCGTGTGCCGGTGCGCGAGGACGGCGACGCGCATCCGCAAGCCGCGCCCATGCACACGGACCAGCACCGCATCCACGCCGTCGCCGCTCGTACCGCTCATCAGGCCCAGGACGACCCGTCCGGCACGTGACGTACGTTTCATGATGATATGTTTACACCGCCGGGCCGACGCCCGCCAGGGAAAGCCAGACGGGGGCCGGCCGCTATGTCTTCGCGTTGACTTCGTGGATGGGATCCGGCAGGCCGGATTGGAGGAAGCTCAGCGCCCGACGCCGGCACCCGACGCACCGCCCGCACTGGTTCTCGCCATCCAGGAGACACGACCAGGTGTGCTCCATGGGTGCCTTCAACCGATTGCCGAGTTTGATGATCTCACCGACCGAGAGGTCGATCAGCGGCGTCACGACCTGCGGCGGGTTCGAGCCGCCCGAGGCGATCGCCAGCGACTCGTTGCAGGCCTGGAAGTACTCCCTCTGCTGATCCACCGAACACACCTGCCCGGGCGACGACGCTACCAGATGCTCGCAGGCCCCCACAAGGATCCGCGCCGCCCCGGCGCGAACGGCACAGATCGCAGCCACGTCAATCAGGGAGGGCATGAGCCCCGGTATGAAACCGTCCCGCAAATCTTCCCTGGACAGCATGTCTTCGAGCGAAGCCTTCGTGTCGAACAGCGGATGCCCGCTCAGTTCGGCAAGATGCGGCAGAGACACCACCATCTTCCGGTTGGCGCCCCACGCCTCGCAGAGGGAGTTGAAGGCGTCCAACTCGCCCGCCGAGGCCCGCGTGCCCGTTCGCACGTGCAGGAGGAGCAGCTCGTACCGGCTTCGCTCCGCCGTCACCATGACGGCGCTCTTCAACCCGCCACTGACCAGTGCGATGGCACGCTCCACGAGACAGTCTCCCGGCGACAGCCTGCCAGCAGATTATCGACACAACCGACCGGAAGCATGAACGATATACCAGAGCCGACATTATCGGCCATCGTGGGCTGGCCGGTCCATTATGACGGTGCTATTGCTCTTTGTCCTCTTGACAGGGGCTCGAAAAACCGTACAATTAAAGCCGTCATGAAATCAGATGGGCACTGCCGCTTTTCCAATCCGATGTACCGCGCCGGTCCGGCTTCCGGCTCCGACCACATGCGAAATGCTATGGCGGACGGATCCCGTGGAGGTCTCGGTGCCGTCATGGTATCCGGACGGTTCGGCTACGACCGGTGATTCGGCGGCCCAATCTCCTGTGCGGCCTCGGCCTGGTCGCCGACAAGGCGGCGATGTCGTCCCCCTCGGCATCGCCGGCCGCGACCAGGCCATTTTTCTGCGCCGCCTATTGCCTCACGAGGCGCGGGCGGACACAATGGACGTGTTGGGGCCGCGAGGAAACGGAAGCAGGGTCGGGCGGCGACCGGTCTCTGTCCCCGCCGTCCGTCCCCGATTCGGCAGGAGCGCCCTATGAACAGCGAGACCGGCACGTCCACGGTCTTGATCGTCGATGACGATCACGGGCTCCGTTCGCTGATCGAACGACGGTTGCTCGCCGAGGGTTTTCGAACGGCGGGCGTCGCGACCGGAGCGGAAGCCATTGAGTGGCTCACCGCCCGCGGCGCCGACATCATGTTGCTCGACCTCAAGCTCCCGGACACGTCGGCCGGCGACCTGCTGGCCGAGCTGAGCCGTCGGAACGTCGCCGTCCCGTTCATCGTCATCACCGGCCAGGGCGACGAGAGAGTCGCCGTCGACATGATGAAGCGGGGCGCCCGCGACTACCTGACGAAGGACATGGCGTTTCTCGAGCTTCTCCCGTCCGTCGTCGGGCGCGTCCTCGAGCAGGCGGAACAGGAGAGGCGGCTGGCACAGGCGGAGGCGTCGCTGGAGGAAAGCCGGCGTATGCTCGCCAGGCTGTTCAGCAACCTCGGCGGCGTGGTCTACCGCTGCCGGAACGACAAAAAGTGGACGATGGAGTTCCTGAGCGACGGCTGCCAGTCTCTGACGGGATACCGCGCGGAAGACATCGTCGACAACCGGATCATCTCGTACGGCCAGGTCATTCACCCGGACGATCGCGAGCGCGTGTGGTCCGAGGTGCAGGAGGGGCTGCGGAAGAATGAGCCCTTCCGGATGATGTACCGCATCACGACGGTCGACGGCCGGGAGAAATGGGTCTGGGAGCAGGGGCGCGGCGTGTTCGGCCCCGGAGGCGAGGTGGTCGCCCTCGAAGGCTTCATCACCGACATCACGGACTACCGACGGGCACAGGAAGCCCTTGCGGAGAGCGAAGAGCGGTTCCGCCAACTCGCCGAGAATATCCAGGAAATGTTCTGGGTGCTTACGCCGGCGGACGGGCGGCTGCTCTACGTCAGCCCGGCGTACGAAAAGATCTTCGGGCGCTCCTGCGATGCGCTGTACGCCGATCCGCAGTCCCTTCTCGAATCGATCCACCCGGCCGATCGGGACCGGGCCAGCGCCCTGGTCTCGGGGCGGGACCACGCCGTGCGAGACGAGGAATATCGAATCGTCCGGGCCGACGGCTCGCTGCGATGGATCAGCGCGAGCACCTTCCCCGTGTCCAACGAGACGGGCGAGGCATACCGCATCGTCGGCGTAGCCCGGGATATCACCGACCGCAAGCAGGCGGAGGAGCAGCTCCGGCACGCACACAAAATGGAGGCCGTGGGGACGCTGGCGAGCGGCGTGGCGCACGATTTCAACAATCTTCTGACCGCGATCCTGGGCTACACGACCCTCGCCCGCAAGACCCTTCACAAGAACCATCCCGCCAACCAGTCGCTGGAGATGGTGGAATCCGCCGTTCAGCAGGCCGGCGGCGTCGCCAAGGCGCTGCTGACGTTCAGCCACAAGACCGCCACGGAGAAGGCGCCGGTGAACCTGTGCACCGTGGTCGCCGACTCGCTCCGGCTGCTGCGGCGCGTGTTGCCGGCCTCGGTCGAGATCACGGACGACGTACCCGCGCGTTCCGAGGTCTGGGTGAACGCGGACGCCACGCAGCTCCAGCAGGTGCTGATGAACCTGGCCGTCAATGCGCGGGATGCCATGCCGGACGGCGGGCATCTTTACATCTCCCTGCGAAAGGCGCCGCCTTCCGCGTCGCGAACCAGGTCTCGACGGGGCGGCCCCGCAATGCCCCGGGCCGTGCTCGTCATCCAGGACACGGGGATGGGGATGCCCGAGGATGTGCGGCTGCGGGTCTTCGAGCCGTTTTTCACGACGAAGCCGCGCGGGCAGGGCACGGGACTCGGCATGTCCATCGTGCACGGGATCATCACGGACCACGGCGGGCGGATTCGCATCGAGTCCGAGCCCAACCGCGGCACCCGCGTCGTGATCACCCTGCCGCAATGCGAACCGCTGACCCCGGCCACTACCTCCGCTCCCGAGACGCGCCGGAAACACGGGCGCGGCGAGGCAATCCTCGTCGTCGAGGATGACGCCCACATCCGCTCGATCGTGACCTCCGCGCTCCGGTCGGAAGGATACGAGGTATACCAGGCAGCCGACGGCGTCGAGGCCATGTCCGTCCTGGAGACCCACGCGGCGACGATCCGGCTCCTGGTGCTCGACATCGACCTTCCGCGTCTGAGCGGGCTGGCCTATCTGGAGCGTGTGCGTCAGAAGGGCCTGCAACTGCCCGCGGTCCTCGTGACCGGCAGCGTCGAGACGGAGTTGCACGAGCCGGCCGCCGACAACACGCAGCTCCTGCGCAAGCCATTCCGAATGTCCGAACTTGCCACCGTGGTGGCACATATGTTAAACCAGCACACCCAGAAGGAGGAGGTACTCAGCCATGAACGACACGACCCGCATCCTGGTCGTTGACGACCACGCCCTCGTCCGGGGCACACTGTGCGAACACCTCAAGCGGGAGGCCCGCTTCGAAGTCGTGGGATCCGCCTCGACCGCCGACGAAGCGATCGCCAAGGCGACCGAGTGCAACCCGGACATCATCCTGATGGACATCGACATGCCGGGAATGAACTGCTTCAACACCGCGAAGACGATTCTTTCGCTCCGCCCCGATGTGCGGATCATCTTCCTGAGCGCGTTTACCCACGACAAGTACATCGACCAGGCCCTCGAAGCGAAGGCCCGCGGCTACCTGACGAAGCGGGAGCCGGTCGAGGCGGTTGTCGCCGCCGTCCGCGAGGTCGCCTCGGGCGGGGCCTATTTCTCGCCCGAGGTCCGCGAGCGGATCGTGGTGGATGAACGCGGCGCAAAGCTGACCGGCACGTCGAAGTCGCGAGCGGCCTCGCTCACCCCGCGCGAGACCGAGATCCTCCAGTACGTGGCCCGCGGCCTGTCCAAGAAGGAAATCGCCGCGACGGCACACCTGAGCGTCAAGACCGTGGATCGCCACTGCGCGAACCTGATGCAGAAGCTCAACATCCACGACCGCGTGGAACTCGCTCGTTTCGCGATCCGAGAAGGTCTGGCCGACGCATAGAAGGACGAAGCCCCGGTCCCGGCCCATCGCAACAGGAGGACGCATGCGGCGCAACGGGCGCTACGAACTCGACTCCAGGCCGAGCGTTTCAAGGAGGAGCTGCCAGCCGTCCTGGTTGCCGAAGGGCCAGATGGACGGATCGAGCGGGGATGTCTGAAACCTCTGGTCGTACAGGAACGTCGTGGCCGATCCCGTCGAGTCCATCACGTCCACCCAGTTGGCAACGTGGTTCAGGCCCACCAGGTGGCCGATCTCATGAGCGGCCACGTGCCCGATGGCAACGCCGAGTTCCGCCGCCGTCAGCCACCGGCCGTTGAACTGGTCCGCGGTGAAATTGTTCGTGAAGATGATCGCTGCGTCGGTCGGGTTCCGGTTGTATTCGTCGATATCCTGCGAAATCCCATAGGCATTCCGGTTGCGGCCGCCGAAGTAGACGGTCGAGACCGCCGTCCCCGCCCGCGGCCGGTGCGAATCCGTGTCATACACGTCCAGGGCGATCCCGTTGAAGCAACCCTCCACCGTCTGGAAGATCCAACGCTTGACCGTATCGGTCTGGCCGGCATATCGGGCATCGATGTCGGCGGCGTTAAACGCACCGACGGTGTACGTCCGGTCCCCGGGGATTGTGACCGTGCCGCCGGCGTAATTCAGCAGAACAGCCTGTGCACGCGGCACGGGGACGGCCTCGCCGCGGCTGACCGTAACGGTGCCGCTGTAGTAGCCGGTACTCGGCGCAAAGGCGGAACTCCCGACGGCGAGGAAGTAGTTGAGACCCGCGTGGCGCACGACCTCGTTCACGAAAGGATCGAGCTGGTTCGAGTTCACATCCCGGTCGTCATTCGTGATGAACAGTTCGCCGCCCTCGTCGAAGAGGGCGATGGCCAGATCGACTCCCCCGCTGCCCTGGAGGTCCACCCGGATCCGGTCGCCGGGCATCATCGACCCCAGATTGTAGACATCGACATCGCTGGCCGGGTTGATGGAACCCTGAATCCGGCCGATGCCGTTGGCGTCGAAGATCAGATCCAGCGATTGGGAAAAGCTGTCGTTGGGCTCGCCGCTGACTCGCCGCCCCTGGATCTTGCTCGGATCGGGGCTGACGTTGCCGTCCTGCGTGCTGCCGACGGGGGTATTCAGACACCCGGCCGCCCCCATCGAGAGGCACAACGCCACCGTCCAGATCGAACGAACCGCGAACCGAACCGGCAACGCGTTGTACAAGCGAGGCTTACGATTCAAACACGGGGCCTCCCAGGAGCCTGCGACGGCCACTATGGTATAGTCTAGGCTGCACTAAGCTTCGAATCAATCCGGCCTTGACGCCCCGCAAGGGCCCACACTTAGCAGACGCCGATCCACCTCAAAGTCGATCGCTCCCCGTCCATCATCGGCCTCCAACATCGGGCGTTGCTTGCGGGTATCGGCCTTCAACACCCCGCCCAGGGCCCACGACAGCAGGGCCGCCCCGTCCTGCGAACCGATGGGCCCCACTGTCGAATGCAACGGCGAGGTCTGGAAGACCTGCGGCCGGAGCATCTGCCGTGCCGACGCCGTAATGTCCATCAGGTCGCTCACATTACGAACATGCCATAGACCCAGCAAATGCCCCGCCTCGTGCGCCGCAACGTTCGCCAGAACCTGGGCAATCTCGTCCACACTCGGGTTCAGCGGCGAAAACAGGGCGAACGTATCGGTAAAGACGATCGCCGACTGGGTCAAATCGCCGTTGTACGTGTCCACGCTGTCAGCCAGCCCGAGCAGATCCCGGTTGTAGGTCCCGAAGTAAATCGTGGAACGCGAAGCATCCTCCGCGCCCGGTTCGTCCGACGCAAGCACGGTCACACCGAGCCCGTCGAACGCAGCCCGGACATCCTCCAGGATCTTCTGCTGTATCACGTCCGTCTGTCCCGCGAACTTCGCACTGATCCGGGAAGCATCGAAGGCGGGCACGGCCACCGGCGTGCCGCCGCCGATGGAAACAGCCGGATCGCCGTCGAAGTCCAGGACGAGCACCTGCGGTACCGGCGCCGGGACGGCCCCCCCGCTCCGCCGTACCGCGAGCGTGTAGTCGCCCCGCGCCGATCCGCCCGGAGGACTGCACACCGTGATATAGACATTGGCGGTCGCCACGCGGCAGACGGTCTCGAAGTACTGGGCCACGCCGCCGCGGCCCGCCTGCATGGCCAGCTGCAGGAGTTCACCTTCCGCGTTGAATACGCCGACTTCGATGCCCTGCCGGTCCGGCGGATACACCGTAATGACCATGCGGTTGCCCGCCCCGGCCGGCCCCATCGCAAACACGTCAACATCCTGGATGCTCCCCAAGCTGCCGTGAAGGGATGCTTCGCCGCTCTCGGGCATCATCACGGCGTTGGCTGAAGCGAAATCGTCGTTCGCCTCGGCCTCCGTGTAGGACGGCGCATCGCCGCTGATCGGTGAACTGAGCAGCGTGAACGGGCCGCTCAAGACACCACCGGACCCGTCGAGCGATGCGGGGTCACACCCACAAATAGCCACCGTAAGCAGGGAAACCGTGACAATGTGCGGGCCGAGGGCCCACAAAGGACGTCTGGAGCGAGGCAAGACCAAACCTCGTGCGGCGATTTCGCCCCAGGCGTCCTAGCGCATGGGCTTGTTCGACACAGCTATCGGCTAACCAGCCGGGCACTTTAGCTAGATTCTCAATACTGGGAACCCCGGTGGCAGACTCGGCGCATTATCGGAATAAACGCATTGCGAGGCCTCGGCGGCGGCCCCAAGGGCGGGCCGTCGAAGCCTATCGAAACCAATCTACCTCATTGAAAGTGTCCCAGGTGACACACTGCGGCGAACCCGAGCGAAGACCCTGACCATAACGCCATTATTCCGCACACCGGCGTCCGCTTATCGCACGCAATGTCCCAAAAAAACTTGCAAAAACCCCCGGTAACCTCTTGACACGCTCCGCCATTCTGTTTAAATTGGCGAGTGAGAGCATAGGGCGCGATCGGGTGGGAGTCGAGAGAGGGCGTACCTCTCTAGGTTGCTCAGGGCTTTGGGAAGCTTTGGGCCGTCCTTGCTTGAGAACCACAGGGAGAGAGATATGAAGCAAACATTCCTTGCTTCGCTGGGTGTTGCCGTATGCGCTGGGGCGGCCTTGGCCGCGCCTCTTACGCCTACGATAACAAGCCACGACATCAACTTCGGTGCCGAGTTCATCTACGCCACCAATGGAACTGCCCCGGACACCCTGGTGACGTCGAAGGACGGCGCCAACAGCACGGGCGAGGAGGCCACCGCCTACTGGCCAAACTGGCCGAGCACCGTCGGGGTAACGCCGATCTGGTTCAACCTCGGTGGCGCCGCCGCTCCCCAGTTCAACTTCGGCGGCGACCTGCGGCTCGGCGTCAAGTTCACCGGGCACGACGAGACCCCGCCTCCGCTCGACGTCAGCCTCACGGGTACCGGCCTGTACGGCACCTACGGTGATGGCGCGGCCGACCTTGAGGTCTGGGGTTATATGAGCGGCATCAACGGCCAGCCGGTCCTCGCCAACGTCCTGCTGTGGGCGGTGGATCTGGAATTCGTATCATTGTACGGGTACGGTAACCCGCCGGCCCTCGGCGTGGGCAGCGGCTATGTCCTTGAGGGCGTCGGTAAGGTCGTCGGCGGCCTGATCGCCATCGAGAACAATCTCGTCGGCAGCGACGCCGTGATGCGGGGCAACATCGACCTGCCCGAGAGCTTCGCCACGCCCGGCGCGATAAAGGGCTTTGCGAGCCGTTATGACCCGTTGTCGGACGCGCAGGTGGAAACGCGGGGCAGCTACTCCGGCGAGACGGGCAAGGGCTTCGCGATACCCGAACCAGCTGCAATCGTCCTGCTCGGCGCGGGGGCGTTGCTCGCCTTCCGCCGCCGGCAAACGGCAGCCTGAGGATCGACCCCGCAGGTCGATTCGTGCCTGGATGACACTCAACCTCTCCGGGGAGCGTGCGGCTCCGCGGAGAGGTTCTTTTTCTGCGCGCAGCGCTGCATCATCCGAAGCGGCAACACCATGGGCCGTGCCGCCGCCTCGACGCTCGACGGCGCGATTACTTCACCATGGACATTGCACGCTGAACAATGTGGTCGGTGGAGAGCCCCAGGAACGCCAATGTCTCCTCGGGAGTCTTGGCCGACTTGGGAATCCGCCGGCACGTGACCGAATCCACGACGCAGCCACCAGACCGGGCCGCGGCCTCGGCTACGGCCGCGTTGAGGCCGCCGACAAAGTTGTCTTCGACCGTGAGGATCCGACCGCCGGCCGCCCGGGCCGCCGCAAGGATCGGTTCCGTCCGCAAGGGGAAGCTGTAGGCGTCGAACAGGTTGCACTTCACGCCCTTGGCCGCGAGTTGTTCCACGACCTTGCGGCAGACGGTCACCATGTAGCCGCCCGTGACGATCGTGAGGTCCGAGCCCTCGGCAAGCTGGTGCGAACCGCCGACCTCAAACTTCGTGTTGGGGTCGTAGATGAATGCAACGTCCGGCCGGTGCGTACGGATGTAGCACATGCCGCGAAGGTTGGCGGCAAGCACCGCGCAGTGGTATGCCGCGACGGCGTCCGCCGGGTGGAAGACCACACAGGCGGGGTTGCCGAAGCCGTCGTCCGTCTGCGTATAACTGCGGAAGTAGGCCATGTCCGGCAGCGACATCTGCGAAGGGCCGTCGGCCGCGAGAGAGACCCCCGCGTGCGAGCCGCACAGCTTGATGTTCGCACGGGTGATGGTGGCCATCTCGATCTGGTCGTAGCCGCGGGCGAGGAACTTGGCGAAGGTGCTCGCGAACGGGATGTAGCCCGCCGCGGCAAGCCCCGCCGCCGCCGAAATCATGTTCTGCTCGGCGATCTTGCACTCAAAGAACCGCTTCGGAAAGGCCTTGGCGAAGATGTTCGCAAACGTAGAGTTGCTGACGTCGCCGTCGAGCGCCACGATGCGCTCATCCGCCTTGCCGAGGGCGGCCAGGGCGACGCCGTACGCCCGCCGGGTGGCCATGTTCTTCTTGTCGAGGGCCGAAGCCAGGCCGAACTCCTTCATCGCGTCGGCAAAGGGCATCGCCTGGATCGCACCGCCCGGCAGGGGCTTGACCGCGGCAGGCTTCGGCGGGGTCATGCGGTTGTTCGACGACGGCTTGACGTTCAGCGCCGCATACATGCCGTCGAGTTCGGCCTCGGCCGCCGCGAGCTTGCTCTCGGCGACCGGCGTGCCATGGTGGCCCAGACCGTGCATCGAGGCGACGCCCCAGCCCTTCACCGTCTTGGCGACGATCGCCGACGGCCGGGCCCCGACGGGAGCGGAAAGGGCCGCGTCGATCTGCTCGACGTTGTGGCCGTCGATGGTCCTGACGTCGAACCCGAAGGCTTCGAGCTTCTTCGCGAGCGTCTCGGCCGACTGCTGCGGTGAAACATAGTCCGCCTGACCGATCGCGTTGCAGTTGAAGATCGCGGTGACGTTCGTAAGCTTGTGGTCGGCGATGAAGTCCAGCGCCTCCCAGACCTGACCCTCCCGGGATTCGCCATCACCGATAATAACGTAGATCCGTCTGTCGCTCCCGCGAAGCCTTGCCCCGAGGCCCAAACCAGCGGCCACGGAAAGGCCCTGCCCGAGCGAGCCGGTAGCGGCGTCGAAGAACGGGAACCCCTCGGCCGGGTTCGGGTGCCCATCGAGTTCGCTGTCGCACTCGCGGAGGCGATCGAGTTCCGCCATCGTCAGGACGTGGGATTCTTCGCGAGTCTTGCCGACGACCCCGCCGAGGTCCGCGTAAGCGGCGTACACAACAGGAACGGCGTGGCCTTCCGAGAGGACCAGGCGATCGCTCGCGGGGTTCCAGGGATCGGCCGGATCCCATCGCATCTGCTTGTTCAGCAGGGTGATGACGAGATGCCCCAGCGACAGAGCGCTTGATGGGTGGCCGGAACCGGCCCTGGTCGTCATTCGACAGATGTACTTACCCAGTTCGATCGCCTTTGCATGAACGGTATCGGAAAACGACATAGGCCTTCCTAAATCGCCAAGAGGTTATTCTCCGCGGAACCACCCCGCGCAGATCCCGCAAAATAAGGGATGCGGCCGAGCGGTTCAAGCTCAGCCATGGCCGCCGCGCAAAGAAAGAGAGCCGGCGCCCGTTCGGACGAGCGCCGGCCCAAATCACTCTTGGCCCGAGAGACAATCTGCCGCTTCGCCGGAGCGAAGCGAGTCGGCTTAGCCCCGCAGCAGCGCCAGGACGGCCTGCGGCGCGGCGTTTGCCAATTGCAGCGTGGAGGTCGCCGACTGCACCAGGATCTGGGCACGGGTCAGCGTGCTGGTTTCCTGAGCGAAGTTGGTGTCGCGGATCGCGCTTTCGGCGGCCGACACGTTCTCGTACGTCACCCGGAGCTGGCTCATCATGGATGCCAGCGTCGTCTGCTGGATGGAGCCGAGGCGTCCACGCAGAGACGCAATCTGCTGACCCGCCAGCCGGACGATGGCCTGGGCGGTCTGGAAGTTCCTGGACGTCAGCTGGTTGGCCTGGCCGCTGCCCAGCGAGGACAGCCGCCCCGTCGTGGTATCGCCCAGGTTGCTCGGCGCGATGCTGCGGATGCCGACATCGACCTGGCCGGCGATGCCGACCTCGGGCGAGATGTTGAACTTCGCACCGCCGCCCGTGACATAGAACGTCTTCTGAACGTTCGTCTGGGCGCCGCCGTACTGCGCCGTCAAGGTCAGGTCGAGGTCGATGGACGCGGAGCGGAGCGACGCCTGCAGGCCCTTGGCGTTGGCCGCCTGGCCGTTGATCGTCAGGACAGCGTCGACGCCGGTGTCGGTAGACGAACTGCCCTCGGTCGCGATGAAGTTGCCGTAGAGGGCCTGGACCGTGACGAACTGGTCCGAGCCGTACTTGGTGCTGTTCATCCTCACAACCGCGCCGCTGACCGCCGCGGACACGCCGGTCAGCCCGGTCGCCGCGTTGATCGCGGCCTTGATGCCGCTCAAGCGGGTTCCGCTGGCGAACGTGAAGTAGTCGGTGCCCTTGTTGCCGGCGATGCTGATCGATCGGGCGCCGTTGAGGCCGCTGCCGCTGGTCAGCGTAAACCGCAACTCGGCCGTCTGGGCGGAGGTCGTGACGTTCACGACGACCGTCTTGTACGAGTTGTTGGCCACGCGAGCGGAGTTGATCGTCAGGTCGCCGATGGCGGACGTCGCGACTGCGGACGTGGTGTAGTCCAGCGTGCCGTCCAGCAGTTTCTTGCCGGCGAACGTGGTCGTGGAGGAAATACGGTTGATGGTCGTCAGGATCGAATCGATCTGGAGCTGGTTTGCGGCCAGTTCCTCATCGCTGATGCCCGACTGGCTGGCCGAGCGGTCGACGAGGTCCTCCATCGTGATCAGCAGGGCGCTGACCTCCTGGAGAGATCCCTCGGCCACGCTCATGACCTTATCGGCCCTGGACGCGTTCTCAATGGCCGCGTTGATCGCGTTCTTCTCGGCGCGGAGGGCCTCGGACGCGATCAGGCCGGCGGGGTCATCAGCCCCCTGGTTGATCCGGTAGCCCGTACTCAAGCGTTGCAGGGTACGGTTCAGCAGTGACTGGTTCGTGTTGAGCACACGAGCCGCCACAAGGGACGGGACGTTCGTGTTGATCGTACTCATCGTTCAGTGCCTCCCACCTCAGCTCGGGCCGATAACCGCGGCGGCGACAGGTCCCCCCTGCCGCAGTGCGCGCCGGGTCATGCCCGACCGTGAGTGCGGGTCGCCGACAAGCGTCGGACGACGCGCGGGCCAGTGATTTTCCTCGACTACGACCGCCCGCTTTCGGTATGCGACCTGAAAGGTTTGCCCCCGAATCGGCGGCTTTTGCTCCTCCGTGGCGCCTCATCCCATCCCGACCCGGATCCCATCGTGCCCCCCGGGAGCCGGGCCGTTTGCCGATCGTCATCCGCGCATCCGCGAATGACAGAGCAAGGATCGTCACGGCGAATAACCGCCTTTAACACAAGTCCGTCGTAGAGGTCCGGGCGCGAGACGGGACGTTGGATTATCGTGACGATGCCGTTGTCCAATAAGCAAATCGGCGCGGCTCGCGCGGCCCTGTGACAGGCTTTTACCGGACAACTGCGGCGTACGACCGAAAACCGCGCGTGTAAAAAAAACTTGCGACTTCTTGAGGAAAAGCGGGAGAAATCGGGCCCTGCGCGGTTCGACGAACGAAAGCGAGGGGCGCCGCCCGTGCGACGCCCCTCGAGTCCTCAAGCCCCTGCCGCTCTCACGCGCGTCAGCGTCCGCCGAGCAGCGAGAGAACGCTCTGCGGCGTGCTGTTCGCGAGCGAGAGCACGCTGGTGCCCGCGTTGACGAGGATCTGGTTCCGCGTAAGCCGCGAGGTCTCCGCGGCAAAGTCCGTATCGCGGATGCTCGACTCGGACGACGTCAGGTTCTCCTTGGTGATCTGGAGCTGGTTGATATTGGTCTGCAGCGTGTTCCTCTCGAAGGCCCCCAGCCGGCCCCGCAGGACCGAGATCTGCCGAATGGCCTCCGTGACGACCAGCGACGCCTCATGGGCCTTGCCCTCCGTCAGCGACTTGCCCTTGCCGCCGGCGATTTCGGAGAGATAACCGACAGCGCCGTTGCCCAGCCGCGAGGCCGCGATCGACTGAATCGCCAGGTTGGTCTGCTGGTTCGTATCCACCTTCGGACCCAGCTGGAAGAGCGCCCCGCCGGCCGTCACGGCAAAGCTGGTGGAGCCCACCCCCAGCGACTCCTGGAGCACGAGCGTCAGGTTCAACGTGCTCGTGTTCAGCGAAACCGTGAGCCCGTCGCCCGCCGCGAGTGTCCCGTTCACGTGGGCCAGGGCGTCGCGTCCGACGTCCCGCTTCTGGCTGTTCCCGTCGGCGTCGGTCGTGGCAAAGCTGCCCGTCGAACTGGGCAGTTTCTCGACAGACACCATCGACCGCGACCCATAACCGGCACTGACGAAGCGGATGCCGGAGGCCGGGTTCGCGGCGTTGAGGTACTCGGCCGTGACGCCGGTGGCATCGGCCACCGTGTTCACCGCCCGCGCAACAGCCGAGGCGGCCGTGCCGGAGCTGAAGAGCAGCGTGGCGACGCCGTTGTTCCCGCGGACCTCGATGGTGACGGACCCGCCCGTCACGGCGCTCGTCCGGAACTGCAACTCGGCCTTCTGGGCCGACTGGGTGACGGCGAGGTGTACGGGAACGTAGGTCTGGTCGCCGAACTGGGCGGAGTAGACCTGGAGCGTCTGGATCACCGTATTGCTGACGCCGCTGGTCACGTAGTCGAGGGACCCGTTGAGCAGGTGGCGTCCCGCAAACGTGGTCGTGTTGGCGATGCGCGTGATGGAATCGATCGCCGAATCGACCTGCAGCTGGTTCGCCTTGATCTCCTCCTCGGAGAGCGCCCCGCTGTTCGCGGCCTGGACGACGAGGCCCTGGATATCGATCAGGAGAGCCGCCACCTCGTTGAGCGCCCCCTCGGCGGTGGCGATCACGTTGATGGCCCTCTGCGAGTTGTCCATCGCCTGCGTGACGCCGGCGATTTCGGCGCGCAGGTTCTCCGAGACGATGAGGCCGGCGGGGTCGTCGGCGCCGCGGTTGATGCGGAGGCCGCTGGACAGCCGCTCGAGAGAGACCTGAAGATCGCGCTGGGACCGGCGCAGGTTGGTCTGCGCCACAAGGGCCGGCACGTTTGTGTTGATTCTAGCCATGTGCAATCCTCCTTGACTGGGTCCTGGCTACCGCCCGCCACGGCGGGCACTTCCCCCGCGAAATCCCCGGCCCGCAGGGCTTCCGCGGCGGGCCGGCGGTCAGCGCTTCTTGCGCAGACCGGATCGATCCTTCGAATCGCCGGCGACATTCGCAATGTCTTCCGGCTTGACCATGGCCGCCGCGCGGTTCTCGCGCTGGATGGCCTCCCATACTTCCTTACGATGAACGCTCACTTCCGGCGGGGCGTTGATCCCCAGCCGGACCTTGTCGCCGCGAATATCGACGACCGTGATCTCGATGACATCACCGATCATGATCGTCTCGTCGCGTTGTCTGGACAGCACCAACATCCTCGGCTCCTTCCTTGGCCATGCCGATGCTTTCGGTCACACTGCCTCAGCCGTGCGTGAAGTTCCGGACGCCTTGTCTGGGGCATCCGAGGGGCGGCCGGCGGAAGACCGCCACCTGAGCAACCCGGCTGAGCAGCCCACTGGACGCGATCGGGTGGCCACTCGCTCGGACAAACGTGCCCTATGATTATAGCTCGCGTTCGTCCCTTCTGACCACCGATCCCCCCGACGCATCAGGCCGTCTTGCTCGCCGCCAGCTCCTTGCGGGGCAGCGACATCAGCGGATGACGCGTCGAGTAACGCCGATCCGACAACACGAGCTGCTTGGCCACGCGGGTCTCGATATTGACCACGAGCGGACCCTGCATGTTTCCGGTCAACAGGTCTTCGACCTTGTTGACGATAATGAAGACCTGCGCCCCGTTCGGGTCCTGCAACCCGATCGAGTCGAGGTCCTCCGCCTTGATCGGAACCGCATAGTCCGGCACGAACAGGCGCGGGTCGCACACCACAAACGCCAGCTCCGCCCGATCGACGGCCTGGAGCCAGTAGAACCCGCTGTTCTCGCCGGTCTGGATCAAGGCGTAGTCCGTATTGTTCGGGAACCCGAGAATGCCTTTCGGGAACCGGATCAAACGGGTTTCGTCCACCTCCACAGCGCCGAACCGCGACGTCTGAATAATCATCGCGATAACTCCCAACGGCGATCCATCCTCTGTCGGACCTATCCCGGGTGGCTCGCCCACTCAACGCCGGACACCATCCATAGCGTCCGGACACCGCCGGGTGGGTTCATACTCCGCGAACCGCCCGCGACACGCGGCTTCCTGTTCCGCAACCCGCCCGGCCCCGGGCGAGCAGTCCTCTGCCGCCGCACCGGCTGATCGCTTGCCGGCCGACGCCCCTCCGCGCCTTCCCCCGCCGTCTACCTCCCCCTCACGTCAGATAGTCGAGCAGCGAGATGCTCAGCAGACGGGACCCGGTCATCAGGTTCGCCTGCAGCGCCGTCTGCGCCTGCTGAAACTTCGTGATCGCTTCCGTGTAGTCCAGGTCCTTCACCTCGCTCAACAGCGTCTTGGTGGCCTGCACGGCGTCCTCGGTGAAGGTCACGCGGTCGTGCATGGCCTTCGATCGCGCCCCGACGATCCCGTGGAGCCGGCTGATGTCCGGCGCGAGCCGCTCGAGCGCCTGGGCCGCCCGGTCGATGCCGGCGGTGTCGTCGCGACGGAGGGCCTCCTGCAGGTCCATCAGCACCGTGAAGATGCTGTCGGGCCGGACACCGGCCACGTCGTCGCTGATCAGATACGTCTGGCCCGCCGGGGCGCTCTTGTTCAGCCCGAGGCCGTCGATCGCCGGCGACATGTTCAGACGCTCGATGCGGAGCGTTCCGGCGCCGCCCGTGGCGTCGTCGATGCGGATGCCCGTGCCGCTCGGGTTCAGGGCGGCCGTGACTGCCACCCCCGCCGCGGCCGCGGCGCTGTTGATCGCATTCAGCACATCCTGCACGGTCTTCGCGCCGACGACACTCACGTCCACGCTTGCCCCGCTCGTCGTGAAGATGCGGAAGTCGGGACCGCTCGTACCGGTCTTGACGCCGCCTCCATGGTTCAGGCTCGCGAGCGTGGTCCCGCCGTGGAGCGTGAGGATCCCCAGGTTGTCGGCGGTGTGGCCGCCGCCCTGCTCCGCGATGCTCATGCTCACGCCGCTGACGTAGTTGACCACGTCGAAGCCGGTCTGGCTGCTGTTGATGCTCGCCTTCACGCCGAGGTCGGTCGTGTTGATGATGTTGAGGATGTCCTGCACGGTCTGCGCGCCGCTGAGATCCACCGTGGCCGACTTCAGGCCGTTGGTGATCAGAATGGGGCTGGCCAGATTGATCCCGGCGCCGCCGTTGAGCGAACTGACCGCCGTGGTGTTCGTGATCCGGGCGTGGAGGTTGTCGCCGACGATGATGCCGCCGGGGCCCGACTTGAGGATGCCGAGGTCGCTGGCGATGCTCCCGTTGCCGGACTCGCGCACCTCGATCGGGCCGGCCCCGCCGGTGTCGAGCCGGAGACCCGTGCCGAAGATGGAGGCGAGATTGCCCGCCCCTCCGGCCGTCTGCCAGGCCGCATTGATCTTGTCGATGACGTCGCCGAGCGTCGCCGAGCCGGTGAGGTCCACGTTGAACGACATGGCGCCGACGTTGATGACGATCTGAAGGGAGCTGAGCCGGATGCCGAGCGAGGTGGCGCCCTTGATGTCGTCGAGCCGGGTGGCGGCGGTCGCGGCGGGCTCGAGGTTCCGATAACCCGTGACCCGGCCGGTGTCCATGGCGAAGAGCTTGTCACCGGTGAGGTTGAGCACGGGATCGTCCGGGCCGCCGATGTCCGTCGTCAGATTCGTCGTGTCGCCGGCGTAGTAAACGCCCCCGTACTTGCGAACGAAGGGGGGCGTCGTCGTCTTCTTGCCGCCAAAGAGGTACACGTCGTTGTAGGCCCGGTTCCCGATGGACATGAGCTGGTCAATGATCGAACCGATGATTTCGGCTTCGGCGGCGCGTTCGTCGGACCGGACGTACGAGTTGACCATGCTGCTGGCGGTGGCCCGGGCCTCGGTGAGCAGGTCGGCGATGTCGCTCATCCCGTTGTCGGTGGCCGTGAGAAACGCGTCCGCGTATCGCACGTTCAGGAGAATCTGCTCCTGCGCGTCGAGCACTTCGCTGAGGTTCAGGGCCTTGGACGCGAGCACGGGGTCGTCGCTGGGCGAATTCAGGCGCAGGCCGCTGGCGAGCTTGTTCTGCTCGGTGAACAGGTTCATGGTATTGCGCCGCAGCGAGTCCAGCAGAGACAGGGTCTGCAGGTTGTGCGTCACGCGGGAGAAGTTGATCGGGTTGATGGCCATGGATCGTCCGTCCGCCGGCCCGTGGGCCGGTCATTGCTCTCCTATTTCACAATTCCCAGAAGCTCCGCGATCATCTGATCGACAACGCTGATGTACTTCGCCGCGCCCTGGAACGCGCGCTGGAACTTGATGAGCCGGATCGCCTCCTCGTCGAGGCTCACCCCGCTGATGCTCTCCCGCTGCGCCTGCAGGGATGTCATGATGGCGTCGGCGGCATCCTGCTGGGCACGGGTGGCCGCGCCGTTCACGGAGATCTTGCCGGCGACGGCGTTGTAGAAATCCATGATGCTGAGGTTCCCGAGCGCGCCCGAGGCCGTCTTGCCGACGTTGGACACGGCGGCCGCATTCGAGCCGTCGCCGGGCAGATCGGACCGGGCGGCGGCCAGCAGGGCCGGATCGTTCATGGGCACCGTGTTCACCGCCAGGTCGTTCGCCGCCTTGCCGATGAAGAAGGTGTTGAGGCCCAGCGCGGCGAGGACGCCCGCGGTATCCTCGCCGAACGCGTACTCGTATCCGCTGTCGGCACCGATCCGAAGCCGCCGGTCCGCCGTCACCGAGGCCGTGATGTTGTCCGTGGCGGCGTTGATCGCGGCGGCCAGGGACGCCAGCGTCGTCTGCGGGCCGATCCCGTCCAGATCGACGGCGATCGTCGAAACGACCTTGCTGCCGGTCTCGCGGTTCTTGACCGTGATCTGGAACGTGCCGTTCTTCGGCCGGAGGTCGAGGCCGGCGGCATTGCTGTTCAGGGCCGCATTGGCGTCCAGCACGTCGTAGGTGCCCGTCAGATCGGTGTAGCCGCGAAGGCCCTGGCCCTGCGAGTAGACCTTGTTCACCTCCTGGATGAGGCCGGCGGCGAGCGTGTCGAGATCCTTCAGGTGACCGAGGCTGTAGGTATCGCGCGAGCGAAGGAGCCCTTCGAGCCGCCCGCCCCAGACCGAGACGATTCCTCCGTCGTCGGCAAAGACGGGGATGTACCGCTCGATCCCGTCGCTGATCTCGGTCTTGGTCGTCAGCCCGCGGCAGAACCGGCCCTGCACCAGCAGCTCGTTGCCGACATACACATTGACGGCCCCGTCATCCTGGGGCTTGACCTGAATCGCGATGATCTCGCTGAGGCTGCGGAGCCTGGCGTCGCGCTGATCGCGCAGCGCGCCGACCATTCCGCGCTGCGACGCCTCGGCCTCGACGATCTGCTCGTTGAGGGACGCGATCTGTCCCGCGATCTGGCTGGCCTGTCGCACCAGGTCCTTGATCTCGACGTTCAGCTCGCTGACGAGCGAAAGGACGTCCGTACGCTGGCGCCGGATCTCGTCGACAACCGCCTGCCCGGAGTTCAGGACGACGCCGCGCGCGTTCATGTCCTGCGGGCTGTTCTGCAGAGAGGAGAAGCTGCCGAAGAACCGGCTAAGCAGGCTCGAGAGATCGGTGTCGCTCATCTCGTTCAGGATCGACTCGATCCTGCCGAGGGCGTTTCGTGCGACGGCGGCGGAGTTCTGGTCGCCCAGCCCGGTGCGGATGCGGTTCTCGAGGGCCTCGTCGATGTTCCGCTGCAGGGCCGTCAGGGCGACGCCGGCCCCGGCCTGAAAGCCCTCGGGCAGCATCGCGCCCATCTGGGGGCTCAGAACGGGGCTCTGACGCGTGTACTCGGTGCTGCCGGCGTTGCTGACGTTGTTGCCGATGATCTCCAGCGCGCTCTGGTAGCTCAACAGAGCACTGCGTCCGATCTGCAAAGCCGCGGAAATCAGTCCCATCGCACGATCCGTCCCGTTTCAGGGCCGCCGCCGGTCCAACAGGACCCGGCCGCCCGTACGCTCGTCACCAATGACCGGTCACGCCCCCGTTCATCCCACCGCCTCGAAAACGCTCATGGCCGCCCTGGCCTCCGTCCGCCCCGTCCGCGAGTAGAGGCCGACCTCGCGCGCGTCCACCTGGGCCATGACTTCGAACACGTGGCGGAAGTGTTTCAGCATCTCCGCCGTGATCATGGCCGCCACCTCGTTCGCCCGGGCCGCCTCCTGGGCCTTCTCGCGAATGGCCGCCGCCACCGCGAGCAGCCGGCTTCGCGCGGGCTCGACGGTCCGCTGCGCCAGTTCGCTGACGGTCATCCGGCCCGCCTCGTCCGGCGACAGGCCAAGCAGTTCGCCGACCAGCTCCATGATCTGCCGGCGCAGCCCGTCCTGCTCGCGGATCCGCTGCGTCAGGAACCCCTCCCGCGCCACCGCCGACCGCAGCGCGTCCGTGTCGGCGGCCCGCATGGCCTGGATCTTTCCTTTCACGACGACGGCCAGTTCGTCGTGCAGGTGCTTCAGCTCGTCGAGCACCCGGACGACCTGTTCAACACGCTTCTCGTAGGACACGCCTGCCACAACCGCACCTCATACGGCCTTCGAAAACCGCTTGCACAACACGTCGGTCAGGCCCAGTTTTGCCTCGCGCCCCATCTTCTTCGCCAGGACATCGTGCAACTGGGCCGAGAACACTTCCTCGCCCCGGCCCCCGTGGCCGTATTTCCCTTTCAGCTTGCTCTCCCGCACCGCCTTGAACACCTCGCCGAAGAACAGCGTCCCGACCAGCTCGCCCGCCGCATCCCTGATCTGCTGCTGCCGCAGCGCGAGGGTCTCGGACGATACGGCCGGACGGCTCGTCGCTCCGGCGGCGTTGACGCTCGATACCGTGTCTGTCGCACTCATCGCCATCACGGCTCCACGATCAGCTTCGCGTGAAGCTTCCCCAGCCGATACAGCTCCTCGACGATCTGCACGCGGTCCGCCGCCGGGATCTTCAGGCTGTTCAGCGCATCCACAAGGTCCTGGAGACGCGTCCCGCCCTTCTTCGCCGGATCGAGTGTGGCAAACTGCTTTTCCTCGATCTTCGGCGCTTCCACCGTGGGTTTCGGCTCGGGCGTCGTCGTCGTGATCGTCATGCCCTTGTAGGTGATGACGACCGGCGAAATCTGGACATCGCCGGCGATGATCACCGAGCCCGCCTCCCGGTTGACGATCACCCGCGCCTCGGACGGCGGCAGGAGCAGGTCGAGCGTCTCGATCCGCGCGAGAAACGCCGCCGGGTTCTGGCGGGCGTTGTCCGGCACGCGGATGAGAACGTTGCCGCGGTCGACCGCCATCGCGATCGCCGTGGCCGGGGCGCTGGCGCGGCCCTGGGCGTCGGGGTCGGCCGCATCGTCGTTGATCATCTGGGCCATGATGCTCGCCAGGGCCCAGCTGGCGTGCGTATCGCGAATGACCAGCGTCACATAGGGCTGATCCGGGTGGATCCAGTCGAGGAGCGCCCGGCTGCCGGCGCCGTTCTGCTGGGCCTTCCGGTAGTGCTCGACGTCGCGGCCGTACACGAGGTAGCTGTGGAGGATGCTCGATTCGATCGCAGCGCCCTGGCGAATGACGCCCGACGCCCCCTTCTTGGGGTCGGTGACCATGACCGGCCCGGACGCAAAGGCGAAAATCTCCGGCGGCCCGGCCGCATCATCCTGCGCGGACAGCGCGGAGGCGGCGAGCAGCGGCGTCATCACAAGCCGCCCCTGGGCAAGGCTCTTGGCCGCGCCGAGCGAACTCACCTGCACATCGATCCGATCGCCCTCGCGCACGCCGTTCTCGGGCAGCACCGCCTCGACCATCACGATGGCGACGTTCTTGGCGTTCTTCAGCTCCTGCGCAAAGCTGACGGGATTCGCCATGCGCGACAGCAGCCGGCTCAGCGGGCGCATGGCCGGCGTGAAGTCGCCCCCGTCGCCCGTGCCCGGAAGGCCGACGACCAGCCCCATGCCCATCAGCTTGTTCGGAAACTCGCCCTGGAAGCGGGCCACGTCGCCGATCTTCACGGCCGCGACGGAAGCGGGGAACGCAAGCGCGGCGAGGACGGCCCCCCATCGACCCGCGTTCCGGATTGTGCCCGTCGTCGCTCTCATGTCAGAACGGCCTCAGGAAATCGATCGCCCTCGGAATCCAGCCGCGCCGCGTGGTGTCTCGCACCGCGCCCGTGTGGCTCACATTGATGTCCGGATCGAACAACTGGCTGCTGAGGATCGTGTTGTCCGGCGTGATGTCGGCCGCACGGCACGTCCCCGTCAGCGTGATGAAGATCTCCTCCTCGTCGTATTTCTGGTGCCCCCGGGCCTCGAGCACAACGGTCCCGTTGGGCTTCACGTCGACGATCTTGGCCGTGATGCGCGTCGTGAACGTGTCCTCGCGATTGTCCTGCGCCTTGTTCTGGAACTTGTTGTCCCACAGGAACTGGACCGCGGGATCCCCGAACGGGAGCGTGTCGGCGCCCATCGTCGGGTGGCCGTTCCGCTCGTACATGCGGAACCACTTGGACAGCGCGGCGTCGAGATTCCACTTCTTCTCGTTGTCCGCCCGGGCGTTCGACTCGTACTTCTTCTGCTCGCGGACAATGACCGTGACCAGGTCGTGCGGCTGCAGCGGCCGGGGACGTTCCATGCTGACCGCAATCAGCGACGACCGCTCGATCACCTTTGTGCTGAGGGCGACGGGGTCGATCTTCCGCCCGGCCGTCCAGACGCCCTGCTCCGCCTCGGGCGCCCGCGAAAGGAACGGCGACGGCGGGGCCGCCGGCCGCACCGGCATCGCCCGGTAGAGCGACGAACTCTGCGCCGCCACCCGCCCCGGACCGGGCAGGACGAACCCCACGAACATGCCAGCCACCAACACGCACTTTCTCATTGAGCGCTCCCGTCCGTGATCACGATGCGGCCCGCTCCGCCCGACCCGAGGCCCGCCGGCGATTCCGCAACACCGCCTGCCGGGCCGCCCCGGCGAAGCTCGGCCGTCTGCGGCCCCGTCACGGTCACAACAAACGACTCGCCCGTCGTGTCGTTCTTGACCTCGATGCTTTCGCCGTACGTGCCGGGCCGCAGGGCCTTCGCCACGCTCTTGATGACCAGATCGCCCTGGCGGACCCAGACGGTCACCAGGTCGCCCCGCTTCACCAGCGGCCGCGCCCGCACATCGCGAGCAGTGATCATCCCTCCCGCATCGATGAACCGGCACGTTTCCTGGCCGATCAGCGGCTGGATGTCGGTCAGACCGACGTCGCTGACCCGCGTGAACTGCCGCTCGGCCAGCATGAGGTGTTTCGCCTGCAGGATCTCGCCGCGGTTGACGGCGGCCCGCGTCACCACAACCGTTTTGAGCAGAGTCACCTCGGCGACGATCGGCACGGTGCTCACGTGCCGCCCGCCCTCCTCGACGTCCACTTCCAGCGTGACGAGCCCGAGGACATCGTTGCCGCGCGGGCGGATGCGGAAGCGATACGCCGGCGAGGCGAGGTTCAGCGCCTTCACGGAGGCGGGGCTGAACCGGATTTCGGCCTTGCCGCCCAGGTTCGCCACGCGGGCCTCCAGATGGCCGCGCACAGCCGCCCCGAGCGTGCCCGCCTCATCTTTCGCCGCGCCCGCGGCGCCGCCCCGTGCGGGCTGCGTGGTCGATGCCCCGGCGGCCGCGGGCGCCGGCCTCGCCGCAGCGGGCCTTCCCGGCCGTGAGACGCAACACCGCGAAGAACCCCGCAACAGGATCTGCGTCGGATTGACGCCGGCCCGCGAAAACGCCTCGATCACGTCGTCAAACGTCAGCACGACGGAGCCGCCGGGCGGCGGTGCCGCCGCCACGTCGCACAGGCGCAGCGAACCCGCCACCGAGCCGTCGGCCCCCGCGCTGATTCGGGCGATGTCCTCGAGAACAATCCGGTCGCCCGTCGCCACGGCGGTCGGCCAGAGTTGCACAGAGACGATCTCAGCAACGCCGGCCACGCCACCGGTATTCGCCGAGGCAGCGGCCGCCACCGACGCTTCACCCCGAACCGCCGCCGCCCCAAGGACGGCACCGGACAGAACCAGGCCGGCCAATCCCCACCGAACCAAGCTGGCTCCCCGGTCCGCGAAGCCCCCTGCACGTACAGGGAGCGTCCTCTCGTTCCCGTTTGCCGCTTCGCCGCGATGGCGCGGCCCGCTCCCGCGGCTTCTTGATCCCAGTCCCGCGTATTGGCAATCCTTGCACATCATGGACGCATCCTGCGCCGCGCGTTACTGCTCAATTCCCTGTTCCTAGCCCCTCCGCAGATTCGCAATGATCTGCAACGTCTGATCCGCACTCTGGATCGACTGCGAGTTAATCTCGAACCCCCGCTGCGTGAAGATCAGGTCCACCAGCTCCCGCACGGGATCCACATTGCTGCTCTCGAGGCTCGATTGCACCAGCTCGCCCAGCCCGTTCTGCTGCGGGTTGCCGGTCACCGGCGGCCCGGAGGCGTCGGTCTCGACAAACAGATTCTTGCCGATCTGTAGCAGGCCCTCCGGGTTCACGAACCGCGCCAACTGAATCTGCCCGACCTGCGAGAGTTCGGTCGCGCCGGGCTGACGCACCGAGACGCGCCCGTCGCCCGCCACCACCGGGTCCCCCGCCCGGTCCGTCGGCAACTGGATCGGCGGCTCCAGCGGCGATCCCTCGCTGTTGGCCAGAACGATCTGCCCGTCGCGGTTGATCACGAAGTTCCCGGCCCGCGTGTACGCCGTCGTTTCGAGGCCGTTGTAGACGGTCTTCACCTGGAAGAAGCCGGGGCCGCGGATCGCGATGTCGGTCGGGCGGTTCGTCTGGTCGAACGCCCCGTACTGGAAATCCAGCTGCGTCCCGGAGACCTGCGCCCCCAATCCGACGAGGATGCCGTACGGCGTCTCCTTCGCCAGGGCGTTCAAGGCGCCGGGCTCGCGCCGAATCTCGTACAGCAGGTCCTCGAAATTGACCCGGCTCCGTTTGAAACCCACCGTGTCGATGTTGGCGAGGTTGTTGGCCACGACATTGAGCTTCGTGTCCATGGCCCGCATCCCGCTCGCCGCTGCTCGTAATGCACTGATCGACATCGTTACTCAATCCGTGCCCCATCCCCAACCCTGCCGGCACCACGCCGATACGACGACCTCCCCACCCGGCCGCCTATGCCACCCGCCCGACGTCGTTGACCGTTCGCGCCAGCATCGAATCCTGCATCGCGATCAGGCTGGCGTTGAGCTGGTAGGCCCGCGACGCCTCGATCATCGACACCATCGTCGTCAGCGGCTCGACCGTGGATGTCTCCACCGCACGCGAGACCACGACGGCGGCGGCCGGCTTCGTCGGCGTCTTGTCCGGCGCCTCCAGCACGTTCGCGCCGACCTTCCGCAGTTGCGTCTTGTCGGCAAAGTCCACGATGCCCAACTGGCCGATCGTGGCGGTCCCCACCCGCAGCGTGCCGTCCTCGCCGAACCGCACGGACGCCGCCTGATCCTTCGTGAGCCGGATCGGCGCGCCTCTCTCATTCAGGACCGGTCGGCCACCCACGGCCGTCACCAGCCCCCCGTCCGCGTCCACCGCAAACCGGCCGTCCCGTGTGTAGACCTTCCGGTCGCCATCCCGAACCGTAAAGAAGCCTTCGCCGCGGAGCGCCAGGTCCAGCGGCCGGTCGGTTGTCTCGATCGTTCCCTGCTCGAAGCTCGTGTATGTGGGCGCCACAAACGTCCCGCCGCTCATCCGGTTCAACAACGCGTTGCTCATCCTCGGATCGCCCCCCGCCTCCCGTGACGCGACCGCCCGCTCCGAGAACACCGCCAGATCCCGCTTGAAACCCGCCGTATCCAGATTCGCCAGGTTGTTGGCGATGATGTCCTGGCTGTACTGGCTCGCCTGCAAACCGCCCGCGGATAGCCACAAGCCGTAGATCATCGATCCGCCCCCCCCTCCAGCCGCTCCCGGGTGCGCGGCGAGACATCCCGCCACGGCAGTTCGCTCGACGACGCCACGAGGACCTGCTCCCGCACGTTTTCCGCCAGGTGAATGGCCGTCGCGATGTTGGCTGCCCGCAGGATGCGGGAACCGAGAACGGCCCAATCAGCGGGGGTGGTGTCGCAATCCATTGCGTGATGCCCGACCAGCATCCTCATCGTCGCACTCCGTGCCACGGCCGGCGCTCCGCGCCCGCACGGCGCGTGTTACGCACCGCGAGAGACGCATCGTGCCCGTCGGCGACTCTCACAATGCAGACGCCGTGCCAAACTTTTTGCCTTCGCTCCTGCCCGGGACGTATGCCCGCCGTAACGCGTTGACAACGAATGCCTTACACGCCAGTTGGCAAAATGGAGAATTTGCGTACCCTGGACGGAGTCGCCACCGAGCCGCGCAGAACCTGCGGCCCTCGCGCGGGATTTGCCTCCCATCGCGCGGCCTTTACCCGCGTGAACGGTGCGGTATAATCACCGACGGCGCGGGTGCGAACGAATGACCGCCCCGGCCTTGGAGGCGCCACTATGAGACGCACGAGTATCCGGCTCTTCAGCTTTGCGTGGCCGATCGCCTTGCTTCCCTTGATGAACACACGGCTGTCCGAGTTTCCCGAGTGGATCGTCGGGCCACAGGGTCGAAGCCTCCTCAGCCAGATCATCACGCAGATTCTCACGGTGATCGTGGATGCACTGCTCCTCTTCGGCGTCAACGGCTTCTTCGGCTTGGCGGCCTGAGGCGAAGCCTCCTTGCGAAGCTCTTCTGAATCAAGGATGACGGTTCTTCGTCACAGGAGACAGCTGCGGCACGGCGAACGATCCCCCGCGGCCCCGTACAGCGTTCGCCCGCGCGAGGCGGACACCCACGCGCGATTCCACTCGCACGGGTGAGCAGCCAATGCGACGCGCCTTGATCATCGTTGACCACGGAAGCCGCCTCGCCCAGGCCAACGCCCTGCTTGAGGCCATGGTGTCGATGCTGCGGACCATGACCCCCGACGCCGTCTATGCGGCTCACATGGAGCTGGCGCAACCTACGATTTCACAAGCCTTTGAGGCTGCCGTGACCAGGGGGGCAGATTTCGTCTTCGTGTTTCCCTATTTCCTCGCGCCGGGACGCCACAGCCGGGAAGACATTCCCCGGATGTGCGCGGAGGCCGCCGCCAAGTACCCCGGTCTGCAATGGCACTGTGCCGGTCCCATCGGCCTCGACCGCACGATCGGCGAACTCATCCTGCGACGAATGCAGCAATGCGAGGGCAACAGCTACCGATGCGAGACGTGCCCGGACGTCAACGTGTGCGGGAGGGGGGAGAACGGGCACGCGTGAAAAAGCGGAAGGGTGAAGAAGGGCAGGCGACTGGGCCGCTACAGTTCGCCACGCCGGCGCCGCGCATGACATGGTGCCGGGCCCCCGGATAGTATGTATGGATGCGGTTTCGCGCGACGGCATTCACCTGGAGATGATATGACGGTTGATGTAAAGAGACTGCGTGAGACGGTGACGATCTGCGATGGGGCCTGGGGCACCGAACTGGACAAGCGCGGCGTGCCGCCCGGGTATTGCCGCGAGGAGTGGAACGTCTCGCACCCGGAGGTGGTCCAAAGCGTGGCAGCGGCGTACGTCGAGGCGGGGTCGCAGATCGTCCTGACGAACACGTTCTCCGCCAATCGGATCACGCTCGAGAAGCACGGGTTCGGCGGCCGTGCGGCCGAGTTCAGCCGGGCCGGCGCCGCGATCAGTCGGAAAGCCGCGGGATCCGGCGTATTGGTCTTCGGTTCGGTTGGTCCGTCAGGCAAGATGCTCATGATCGGCGAGGCGACCGAGGATGAGCTGTACGCAGCATTCAAGGAGCAGTCGGTCGCCCTCGCCGAAGGCGGCGCAGATGCAATCCTCTTCGAGACGTTCACCGAGCTGGCCGAGGCCCTGGTGGGCCTGCGGGCCGCGAAGGAAAACACGAAGCTCCCGGTGGCGGTCAGCATGACGTTCGACTCCGGCCCGGACCAGATGAGCACGATGATGGGCGTCTCGGCCCAGCAGGCGGCAGAGGAGTTGACGAAGGCGGGTGCCGACATCATCGGCTGCAACTGCGGCGTCGGGATTGAGAACTACATCAAGGTCGCGAAGGTCCTGCGCCAGGCGACGGACCGCCCCATCTGGGTGAAGGCCAACGCCGGCCTGCCCGAGCTGGACGGCGGGAGGATTGTCTACAAGGACTCGCCCGACGCCTTCGCCGCCAAGGTCCCCAAGCTCATGGCCGCCGGCGCCAACATCATCGGCGGCTGTTGCGGCACAAGCCCCGACTACATCCGGGCGATCTGCAAGGCGGTCAAGACGCCCTGATGGGCGCCGGCGGTGTCAGGAACCCTGGGCAGCGGAAGAAACGCACGCCGGGCAGCGTCGGCTGACGGGCGAAACCCGCGTCCGCCGTCGGCGGGGTTCCTGACACCATACCCCCTCGTAACGACGCGAGTATGAGGATACGTTCTTGCTCCGCGCGATGGCAACAGGGAGGAATGGCACTGCCGTCCCAAGTGGTTTAGTGCCGGGCGGTTACGTTTTCATGAGT
>CAZUAI010000028.1:0-62214 GCA_964617875.1 uncultured Planctomycetales bacterium
CCCTACGATCCGCCGCGTAAGCCTGTCGAAATATGCAACGCTGGGGTGTACTCAAACGCGATCACCAACCGCGCCGCCGCTGCGGCCGACAACCCGACCGGACGGCCCGAGACGCCCACGCCGGGGGATGACGGGAGCCGCATGGACGATCTCATGTGGTCGCTGCCGCAGATGGGCGGCGCGGCGGCGACGGACTTCGCCGTGTACACGAAAGAGGCCATGACCGTCCGCAAGGGCGAAAAGGCGATCGTCACATTGTTCACCTGCAGGGTCCCGTACACGCACTATTACCGCTGGCGCTCGCCCGGCGACATACGGCATTTCCTCGTGCTGCGCAACAGCACCGACACGCCGTGGACGACCGGCCCCGTGATCGCCGTCAGCGAGCAACGGCCGCTGTGCCAGGACACGATCCGGTACACGCCGCGCGGAAGCGATTACGAGCTGCCGGTCACGACCGCCGTCAACGTCGCCACCGGATCGACAGAATCCGAGGTGGACCGCAAGCTGAAGGCCCACGAGCCGGCGCACAACGTGTTCCTCGATCTCGTCACGATCGAGGGCCGCGTGCAGGTCCGCAACCACGAGCAGCGTCCCATCGAGCTGGAGGTCAGCCGCGCGGCGCCCGGCCTGCTGAAGACCGCGTCCGACGGCGGACGGTTGTGGCAGGACACGAACAAGCTGAAGCTCACGGAACGAGAGGGCAATGTGACGTGGACGCTGAAGCTGAAGCCGGGCGAATCGAAGGAGTTTACGTACCGATACGAGCGATATGTGTCGAGTCAGTGAACGGACGGGTGCCCCGCCGCTTCAGCGGTGGGGGCGCGAATTGCGTCTGTCGCGTGGGTTATGACACCGGGTTTCGCGCCGTCCGTGTTCGGCGTACGATAGGCAACAGGTGGGCGAACCCTCGGAGTACCGCGGAACCGCCCACCCTACCGGGCGTGGGACGCATCCAATGCCTCTCGGAACCGTACTCGTCGTGGAAGATGATCAACCGATCCGCCGCGGGATCGTCGATGCCCTGTGTTTCGCGGGCTATCGGCCCCTGGAGGCCATGGACGGCGAGGCGGGGCTGGCGGCCGCGATCGGCGCGGAGATCGACCTCGTCCTGCTCGACGTCCTGCTGCCGAAGAAGGACGGCTTCGCCGTGCTCGAGGAACTGCGGCGGGCGCGGCCGGCGCTGCCGGTCATCATGCTGACGGCGCGCGGCGCGGAGGAGGACCGAGTCCGCGGCCTGCGGACCGGGGCCGATGATTACGTCGTCAAGCCGTTCAGCGCGAAGGAACTTCTCGCGCGGATCGAGGCCGTGCTGCGGCGGTCGGCCGAGCGGCCGCGCGGCACGCCGACTCTCGCGGTTGCCGGGCGGACGATCAATTTCGAGCGTCGGGAGGTTCGCCTGCCGGACGGTTCGCGAGCCGAGCTTTCGGAGAAGGAATCGGCGATCCTGCAATACCTCGCGGCGAATCGCGGCCGTGCGGTCGCACGGTCGGAATTGCTCGCCCGCGTGTGGGGGCTCGATCCGCGCAACCTGGAGACGCGGACCGTGGACATGCACGTCGCGCGGCTTCGCGAACGCCTCGGCGACGACCCGTCCGGACCGCGGATCATCCTGACCGTGCGGTCGAAGGGGTATATGCTGGCGATGAAGGAAGACGAAGCATGAGGGCGAGCGAACGCAGGGCACGGTCGCAGCCCGCGCAAGCGGGCAAGACCTGCCGTCTTCGAATTGTGGTGCAGGCTTCCAGCCTGCGTGAGACGCATGCGTAAAACGACGCGAACGTGGGTCCTGTCTGGTGCGTGCGTTGCGGTGCTGACGGCGGCGTTCGGGTGGATCACGCTTGTCTCGTTGAGGTTGGAACGGCGCGAGCGCGAGGCCCGGGCGAAGGCGCAATCGCAGGAGTTGCTGCGGCTGGCATTGTGGCGGATGGACTCGTCGCTGGCGCCGCTCTTTGCCCGGGAGGCCGCCCGTCCGTACCTGCACTACAGGGCCTTCTACACGGAACGGCGGGCCTACGACAACCTGAGCAACGCGATGATCCCGGGCGGGACAATCGTTGCGTCGCCGCTGCTCGGTTCCGCGTCCGATTTCTTCCATCTTCACTTCCAGATCGGGCCGGATGGAATGATCTCGTCGCCGCAAGTGCCCGACGCCGACTTCCGTGAACTGGCCCAGCCCGCCTACGTGTCCGCCGCTCAGATCGTCGGCGCGGCCGACGCGCTCGCCGCGCTGCGGGGGTTCCTCTCGCGCCCGGTGCTCTTGAACGCGCTCGTCCGGGCCGAGTCGAACGGCGCAGCGTCCGTCGTCATCGCACGCGGCCCTGTCGCTCGACGATCGGGCCCCGAGGCACAGGCGGCCCAGGACTTCCATGTCCGTGCGCAACAGGCCGCGCTGGCGCAGAATGCGTCGCCGCTCCAGCCGCCGGAGCCGTCATCGCCGGCCAGTCGCCCCGGGGGGGACGTCGCAGTGAGGCAGGGAGGCTTCGTCTCCGTCTGGTGCCCGCGGGCCGGCGGCGAACCGCCGGAACTGTTCTTCGTGCGGTCTGTGATGGCGGGGGACTCGCAGACCGTGCAGGGGATCTGGGTGGACTGGCCGCGGCTCCGGCAATGGCTGCTCGACGGGGTTCGCGACCTGCTCCCGGACGCGGATCTGCGGCCGGTCCTGGGTCCGGCGAACGGGGCGCAAAGCAGGATGCTCGCGAGCATCCCGGCGTCGCTCGAGATGCGGTCGGCGGCGATTGCCGTCGAAGCGATGCGGCCGCGTCTGACGCCAGTGCGGGTTGCGCTGCTGGCGGCGTGGGCGGGCGTCCTGGCGGCGGCGGTCGCGATCGCGATGGTCCTGCGGGCGGCGATCGTGCTGAGCGAGCGCCGGCTGCAATTCGCGTCGGCCGTCACGCACGAACTGCGGACGCCGCTCACGACGTTCCGGATGTACTCCGAGATGCTTGCCGACGGGATGGTCCCCGACGAGCAGGCCCGGCGCGAGTACCTGGCGACGCTTGCCCGCGAGGCCGTGCGGCTGTCAAACGTCGTCGAGAATGTGCTGCTCTATGCCCGTGTCGAGCAGAAACGCGCGGCGACGCGCTGTGAGCCGATCGCGGTTGCGGACCTGCTCGCGCGGATCGCCGGCCGGCTGGCCGGGCGAGCCGGCGAAGCGCGGATGGAGCTTGTCACCGACGCCGCCGCCGGCGGCGATGCCGTCGTCCATACCGACTGCCGGGCCGTCGAGCAGATCCTCTACAACCTCGTGGACAACGCGTGCAAGTATGCGGCCTCGGCAACGGATCGCCGGGTACACCTGGAGGCTCGGCGCGCAGGCGGGCACGTGGAGATCGTCGTGCGCGACCATGGCCCCGGCATCCCCGCGGCGGAAGAGCGGCGCGCCTTCGAGGCCTTCCGCCGCGGCTCGCGGGACACCGCGGGCACGGTCCCGGGCGTCGGCCTGGGGCTGTCGCTGGCGAGGGGCCTGGCCCGCGAACTCGGCGGCGATCTGAGGCTGGTTCGCCGGACGGATGCCGGTGCGGCGTTCGTCCTGTCCCTCCCGTGCGAGCCGCGCCGCGGCTGAAAGCCGCGCGGCGAGGCCTCGCGCGAAACACGTCGGCGTCCGCCGACCGTTACAGTGCGCAGCCGGTCGGGTATGATGCCGGACCCAACACGCGGCACGGTCGTCCTCCGTGAGAGCGGGCACGGCCTGCCGTGGCGGTTACAGCGGCATTCGCACCGGGTGCGCAGAGGTGGCGACGACCATGGCGGACGATGTGACATTATCACCGGACCTCGACCGGATCCTGGACCAGGTTCTGCTCGCGATCGAGGAAGACAACACGGCCGCGCTGGAGTCGATGCTCTCGTCGCTGCACACAAGCGACATCGCCGATCTGATCGTGCGCGTGCCGCTTCCGGAACTGCGGATGGTGGTCTACCGGCACGTGCCCGACGAGCTGACCGGCGACGTGCTCGACCTCCTTCCGGAGCGGGTCCGCGACGACCTCGTCGAGGACCTCACGCCGAACGAACTCGTCGAGGCCGTGGCCGCGATGGCGCCGGACGACGCGGCGGACCTGGTGACGGACCTGACGCCGGAGACGCAGAAGGAGGTCCTTGACCATATCCCCGCCGGGCAGTCCGAGGCGATCCGCGAGCTGATGCAGTATCCGGAGGACACGGCGGGCGGCCTGATGACGCCGCGGTACGCCGCCATCCGCTCCGGGGTCACGGTCGCGCAGGCCATCGATGAACTCCGGCGTCTGGCCGACTCGGAACGCGAATACATCTACTACGCCTACGTTGTTGACGACGAGAACCGGCTGCAGGGCGTGCTGTCGCTGCGGGACCTTCTGCTGGCCCCGTCCGACCGGCCCGTGGACGACTTCATGAGCCGCAAGGTCCACAGCGCCAACGTCCTGACCGACCGCGAGGAGGCGGCGCGGCTTCTGGACCGGTACGGCTATCTGGCCCTCCCCGTGGTGGATGACGAGAACCATCTCCTCGGCGTCGTGACGGTCGATGACGCCATCGAGGTCATACGCCAGGAGCAATCCGAGGACGTGCAGAAGATGGCCGCCGTCCAGGCCCTCGAGGAACCCTACATGGTCGCCTCGATCGGCACCCTCGTCCGCAAGCGGGGCACGTGGCTGTCGGCGCTCTTCCTCGGCGAGATGCTGACGGCGTCGGCGATGGCCCACTTCGAGGACGAGATCGCCCGAGCGGTCGTCCTCGCCCTCTTCGTCCCGCTGATCATCTCGAGCGGCGGCAACAGCGGTTCGCAGGCCTCGACGCTGGTGATCCGCGCGATGGCGCTGGGCGAAGTGCGACTGGGCGACTGGTGGCGGGTCATGCGGCGCGAACTGGCGTGCGGGCTTCTGCTCGGACTGCTCCTCGGGTTCATCGGCTTCTGCCGGGTACACCTGTGGCAGTGGGCGGGCTGGGTGGACTACACCGCTCACTACCATCTTGTAGCCTTCACCGTGGCGGCGTCGCTCGTGGGCGTGGTCCTGTGGGGGACGCTCGTCGGGGGCATGTTGCCGTTCGTCCTGCGGGCGATCCGGCTCGACCCCGCCACGATCTCGGCGCCGTTCGTGGCAACGCTCGCCGACGTCACCGGTCTGGTGATCTATTTCACGACGGCCCTGTTGATCCTGCGCGGCACGCTGCTCTGACGCGGCGACGGGGCGATGAGCCGTGACATCCCGAGTGCGGGGCCGGGCTCGAAAGACAGGGCCTCGACGCAGGGGCGGCACCCGGCCGGCGGATCTCCCGCCCGCGGTTGCGCGGCGGCGGAAAGCCGCCCGCCCTGCACGCGGCTACCGGATGGCGGCGATGAGGGCGTTTCGGCCGGCGTCGGGGCCGTCGCGGCGATGGCTCCAGAATCGTGTGTCGCAGATTGAGCAGAGGCCGGCGCACTCGATCCGATCGGCGGGAACGCCGGCAGCGGCGAGTTGTGCGGTGTTTGCCGTCCACAGGTTCAGCAGGAAGCGGCCGTTCGCGTTCGGAGCGAAGAAGCGATCGGCGTCCTCGAATCGCGTGCGGAAGACCCGCCGCACCTCCGGGCCGACCTCGTAGCAGCACGGGCCGGCGCTCGGGGCGATGGCGGCGAGCAGGTCCGCCGGGTCGCTGCCGAACTCGATGCGCATCCGCTCGATCATCCGCGCCGTGATGCCCGCCGCCGTGCCGAGCCAGCTTGCGTGCACGACGCCGAGGGCCCGCCGACGCGGGTCGTAGGCCAGCACCAGCGGGCAGTCGGCCGAGAGCAGGATCAACGGCACGCCGGGCCGGTCGGTGATGAGCCCGTCCACGAAGGGCACCGCCGTCGGCCGGCCGAACCGCCCGGCGCCGACGTCGGCGTCTTCGACGCGGAGGATCTCGGCCCCGTGCACCTGCGACGGCGAGGTGAGCCTGTCGAACTCGACGCCCAGCTCACGGCAGATCCGCCGGCGGCGCTCAACCGCGGCCTCGCGGTCGGGCCCGCGGTGTGGCGCGAGGTTCCAGGGCCTGGTCGTGAAGACGTGAACAAGGCCGGGTTCGGCCGCCGGCCGGGCGAATCGCAACAGGCGTCCGTCATCACAGGGAAGCTCGTGCATGTGAGGTTCTCGACGCAGCGGGCGGCCGTGTCCTCTGCTCTGCCGCTTTCTCGCTCCTCTGTCATTTCTCGAGCGGCTCGGTCTTGAGAAGCACCTTGATATGCCCGGGTTCGGCGGCGGCGGCGAAGGCCTCGACGCCTCGCGAGAGCGGGAACTGCTTCGTGATCATCGACAGCACATCAATCTGCCGCCGGGCGAGGGCGCTGATCGCGTCGGCGAACGGCCCGCAGCGGCTGCCGAGGACCGTGACCTCGTTCACGACGACGGGCGCCAGATTGAGCTTCGCGTCGCCGGCGTAGGTGCTCTTGAGGACGATCGTGCCGCGCGGCCGGACGAGGCGCAACGCCAGCTCAAAGCCCGCCGCGGCGCCGGTGCACTCGACGACCAGGTCGTGGTCGGCCCTCGGCACGACCTCGGATACCGGCCGGACCTGGATGCCCTTCTTCTCGCAGAAGGACATCGTGAGCGGGTTACGGCCGATCACCTCGAGCCGGCAGCCGGTGCCCTGGAGCACCTGCGCGACGAGCAGGCCGAGCCGCCCCGACCCGACGACGCCAACGCGCATCCGCTTCTCGATCTTGCACTGCTTGACGACCTGGTACGCGGCGGCGAGCGGCTCGACGAAGACGGCCTGTTCGTCGGACACCGCGTCGGGCAGCTCGTGCAGGTTGTCCACGGGGACGGCCACGTAGTCGGCGAAGCAGCCGTCGCGGCCCTGGATTCCGACGACCGAGCGGTTGCGGCAGTGGTTCGCCAGGCCGTGGTGGCACATGTCGCACTGGCCGCAGACGCAGTTGATCTCGGCGACGACACGCTTGTCGCGCCAGATCTTCGGCCCGGCCGCGACCGTGCCGACGAACTCGTGGCCGGGCACGCCGCTGAACCGCATGTAGCCCCGGACGATTTCGAGGTCGGTGGCACAGATGCCCGCCAGCGTCACGCGCACGAGGGCCTCGTTCCGACCCGGCTCGGGGTCGCGGCAGTTGCGGAGATAACGCAGGGACCCGTCAAAGACCAGGGCTCTCATGTGCGAAACGTCGCTCTCCTTGTGGCGCAGGCAGCCTGCCTGCGTTCCGCGCGGGCTCGAAGCCTGCACCACATCGGGGCACGGCCCACGTGCCGAAAACGGCATCAGGCGGATGAGCTTACCGCGGAGCGGGCCCGTGTACAATCGCCGTGCCGCTGCCTTGCCCCTGCCGGAAGCGACGGGGTGCCGCACTCATGGCCCGAATGACGATTCGTGGACGACCTTGCCCTGGACATCGTGCAGGCGGACGGTCAGGCGGTAGCGGCCGGCGGAGCGGCTCACGCTCGCGGAGAGGAACCCGCCCTTGACGCGGTGGAAGCGGTGGTACCGGCGGTCCTTGCCGGGCGAGCCGCCGGCGTGCTGGTCACTGGCCGGGCCGCACGAGAACTCCTGCACGCCGGTGGCCGGATCGACCGAGTGATACTGCCAGTGCCGGTCGCCGCAGAAGACCACGAAGTTCGCGGGCACGTTCTCCCCGGCCCACCGGCGGAACTCGCCGCCCTCATGGGCGAACGCGGCGTTGGCGTGGTTGTCCGACTTGTTGCCGCGGTCGGGGCCGACGATGGGGGTCGGGCTGATCAGCACGCGGAAGGCGGCGTCGCTGGCGAGGAGCGTCTTCTTGAGCCACTCCTTCTGCCGCGAGCCCCAGATGGTCTTGTCGGGCCCGTCCGGCATGTCGTTGGGCGAGCGGAAGTCGCGGCCCTCGGTCAGCCAGATCTGCAGGCCGCGGCCCCAGCGGATCGTCCGGTACGCCGAGTCGCCGACGGGGACCTGCTCGAGGAAGACCTTCCGTCCCTGCTCGAACGTCAGCGGCGACATGGCGGCCTGGCGCATCGTCGGCCAGCAGTCGTTGAAGTAGGTGTCGTGGTCGTCCTTTTCCCAGTAACCGGGCACCTGCAGGTGGAAGCGCACGAGGCGGGGCAGGCTGTACATGCGGTGCCAGTGGTGGCGGACAAGGGCGACGGAGTTGGCGATGGGCGATTCGTTGTCGAGATACACCGAGTCGCCGGTGGCGACGATGAACGCCGGCTTGAGCGCGGCCATCGCGTCATAGATGAGGAAGCCGGCGGGGTCGTCAAGGTCGCGGTACATCTGGCATGTGATGACCGTGAAGCACACGTCGGCGTCGGCCTGCGAAGGCGGCATCGTGGCGAACCGGCCGTTCAGTCTCGCGGAGACGGTGTCGTCGGTTGTCGGCGCCGCCTCGACGGCATAATGGTAGACCGTTGCCGGGCGCAGGCCGGTCAGCCGAAACCGGTGCGTGAAATCGTCGCTCGCCCCGGTGGTTGCCCAGGACATCGTCCGGGCGTCGGACAGGTCGTCGCGCATGCCGTACCGCAGACGCACCCGCCCGGGCGCGCCGGGCACCGCGCCGTCGAGATCGTCGATCGTCACGTCCGACGGCAGGGTGGCCGAATTGCCGCGCAGCGTGATGCCCGACCGCCGCTGCGCCTCGCGGGTCAGGCGCACCCAGACGATGGCCGAGTCCTCCGAGACCTCGCCGACCTTGACGCCGTTGGCAAGGCAGGGGCCGTCGGCGGGGCCCGGCGTCCCGGCGTTCTGCTGGGCGCACGACCCGGAATCGGCATGGCCCGGGTCGTGGGCCGTCGCGACGAAGAGCAGGCCGGTAACGATGAGTGTTGCTGTGCGGTGGGGCAATCCTGGCATCGGGCGGATTCCTTTCGGTTCCGGGTCCGCTCGCGGCATCCGCTGCGAGGGCCGACGGATCGTACGACGTATTCTATCCGGCGGGAACGACGGCACAAACGAAGCGGAGGTGTTGCGCCGGCCCCTGTCCGGCAGGAAGGAGCGCGGCGGATTCGCCACGCGCGTGCGGCATCGGGCGAATTGTCGTATCATGCGGGGCGCACGCTGGCCTTGTGATGAGGAGATGCGCGATGGTACGGTTCCGTGTTGCTCTTGTGTTGATCCTCGGCGGCCTGATCCTTCTGGCGGCCATGCAGCCGGCTGCGGCGGCGTCCCGCAAGCCCAACGTCGTCATCGTGCTCACGGACGACCAGGGCTACGGCGACCTTTCGTGCCACGGGAACCCGGTCCTGAAGACGCCGCACACGGACCGGCTGCACGACGAAGGCGTCCGGTTCACCGACTTCCATGTCGCGCCGATGTGTACGCCCACGCGGTCGCAGCTGATGACCGGCCGCGACGCCCTCGACAACGGTGCGATGAACGTCAGCAGCGGCCGCACGATGATCCGCCGCGGCATTCCCACGATGGCGGACGTGTTCGCCGGCTCGGGCTATCGCACCGGGATCTTCGGCAAGTGGCACCTCGGCGACGTCTACCCCTATCGGCCCCAGGACCGCGGGTTTCAAAAGGCGATCTGGTATCCCTCGTCGCACATCACGGCCGCGCCCGACTTCTGGAACAACGACTACTTCGATCCTCGCTTCCGGATCGAGGACGGCACCGTCCGGCAGTTCAAAGGCTACTGCACGGACATTCTGTTCGACGAGGCGATGGCCTGGATGAAGGCCCGCGCGAAGGCCGGCGAACCGTTCTTCACGTACCTCGCGCTGAACGCCGCGCACGGCCCGCTCTACGTGCCCGACCGGTACCGCGAGCCGTACCGCTCGCTCGGCGGCGGCGTCGCGAGCTTCTTCGGCATGATCGCCAACATCGACGAGAACCTCGGCCGCCTCGACCGGATGCTCCGGGAGACCGGCCTGCGCGACGACACGATCCTCATCTTCATGACCGACAACGGCGGCACGGCGGGCGTGAAGACCTTCAACGCGGGGATGAAAGGCAAGAAGATGACGCTCTGGGAAGGCGGCCACCGCGTGCCGTTTTTCATCCGCTGGCCGGCGGGCCGCCTCGGCGAGCCGCGCGACATCGGCGAACTCACGCACGTGCAGGACCTGCTACCCACGCTGATCGACCTGTGCTCGCTCAAGTCGCCGCCCGATCCGAAACGCGACGGCGTGAGCCTCGCGGGTCTGCTTCGCGGCGAGACGACAAAGCTGCCGGACCGGATGCTCGTGGTGCAGTTCAGCCGCATGGGCGAACCCGCGCCGAAGAAGGGCGAGGCCGCCGTGCTGTGGAAGCGATGGCGGCTGCTCAACGACAGGGAGCTGTACGACCTCGCCGCCGACCCGATGCAGGACCGCGACGTCGCGAGCGAACACCCGGAGATCGTCGCGAAAATGCGCGAGCACTACGACGCGTGGTGGGCGGACGTTGAACCGGCCGTCAACACGCTGAGCGACATCACGATCGGCTCCGAAGCCGAACCGCTGACACTGCTTTCGCCGGCTGACTGGCAGGACGTCTTCCTCGACCAGCAGCGGCAAGTGCGGCGAGGCGAGGCGAAGAGCGGCCCGTGGGGCCTCGACGTGGCACGCGACGGCACGTACGTGTTTGAGCTTCGGCGCTGGCCGCGTGAGGCGGACGCGGCTCTGGCCGCGGCGTTGCCCGTCTTCAGGCAGGTGGACGGCGAACTGCCCGAGGGCACGGCCCTGCCGATTGCCCGGGCGAAGCTGCGCGTCGGGACGTTCGAGCAGATGCGCGACGCCAACCCGGGCGACACGTTCGTCCGTTTCGACGTCCCGCTCAAGAAGGGGCCCACGAAGGCCCAGGCGTGGTTCTACGACGCCGCCGGCAAGGAACTGTGCGGGGTGTACTACGTGTACGTCCAGCGACGGTGACCGCCGATCGCGGGTTCTTCGGGGCTCACCGACGACGGGTTCCAAACCGGATTTCGTCGTTCGGATTCGTTCCCCGGGCGCCTCGCCGGTCCGCGTCCGGGGCTGTGCGTGCGTCGTCCGTCGCGGTAGAATCAGACTCCCGGCTGGTGTTTTCAGGAAGGAGTGCGGCGCATGTCGGAAGCGTTCATGACCCGGCGGCGGTTCTCGGCGGGGTTGTTGGCGGCGGGGGCGATGGCGGTCGCGCCGCGCAGCGTGCGGGCGCAGGCCGCGCCGAAGGACCGGATCCGCGCCGCCGTCTTCGGGTGCCGCAACCGCGGCCACCAGGTGGCGCTGGCCTTCGACGCGTCCGGCCGGTTCGACGTGACCGACGTGTACGACTGCGATTCGGCGTGCTTCGAGACGGCGGCGCAGAAGCTCAAGGGCCGGATCTCGAAGATGCCGCGGTTCGACAAGGACTTCCGCCGTGCGCTCGACGACAAGTCCGTTGACGCCGTCGTCGTCGCGACGCCCGACCACTGGCACGCCCTGATGGCCGTGATGGCGATCGAGGCGGGCAAGCACGTGTACCTCGAGAAGCCGGCTTCGTTCAACATCGACGACGGCAAGGCGATCGTGGCCGCCCAGAAGCGCCACCCGAAGCTCGTCGTGCAGGTCGGCACGCAGCAGCGCAGCGGCCGGCACTTCCGCGACGCCGCGAACTTCATCCGCTCCGGCGGCATCGGCAAGGTCGGCTTTGCCCGGGCGTGGTTCACGACGCAGCGGGGAACGGTCAAGGTCGTGCCCGACGCGGACCCGCCCGCGACGCTCGACTACGACCTGTGGTGCGGCCCCGCGCCGAAGCGGCCGTACAACCCCGAGAAGCTGCACTACAACTGGCACTACATGCGCGACTACGGCACCGGCGACGCGGGCAACTGGGGCGGCCACTGGCTCGACACGGTCCGCATGCTGGCCGGGCTCGACCTGCCGACGGCGGCGATGGGGCTCGGCGGCCGCTATGTCACGAACGACGCCAAGGAGTGGCCCGACACGGCCACGGTGCTCTACGAATATCCGAAGCTCACCGTCGTGTGGGAGATGCGCTACTGGTCGAGCTACGGCGTGAACGGCATGGGCGGCGGCGCGGAAATCCGCGGCGAGAAGGGCACGGTCATCATCGACCGTGGCGGGTGGAAGCTCTTCGCCGACGATGCCCGAAATGCCGCCCCCAGGGAGTACGGCGCCAGCCCGCTGGAGGAGCCGCACGTCGAGAACTTCGCCGATTGCATCACCGGCAACGCCAGGCCGGCGGCCGGCATCGTCGAGGGGCACAAGAGCGCGATCCTCTGCCACCTGGCGAACATCGCAAGCACGTTCAACCGCCGCATCGAGTTCGACCCCAGGGCCGAGTCGATCATCAACGACGCCGAAGCGGCCAGGATGATGGGCCGCGAGTACCGCCGACCGTGGAAGATGCCGACGGGGTGAGCCGGGGCGGGCATCCAGAACACGAGTGCCCCGGCCGCCGGGGGTGGGTCTGCCCATTCTCTTTGGCGAGCACGAAGAAAGGTGGCGACGCGGCAGAGCCGCCGTGCCTGAAGGAACCGCGGAGCGGCGACGGTGTGTAGCTCAGGGCGTAAGGGGTTCCTCTTGCAGTCGGCGGCGGCATGGTTTACACCTTCCCTTAATGGTTAGTGCGCCCGACGGAGGACAAGACATGAAGACGTACGCACTGGTCTTCGCCACGGCACTGATGTTCGGCTCGTCCGCGGCCTTTTCGCAGGAGGCTTCGCAAACGCCCCGCCAGCCGACGACGCTGGACATCCGCAACCACCTGCTCGCCAACTGCCCGGAGGTGGATCCGAAGAACACGGTGGACACCGTCAAGATCGGCGACCCCACGAAGCCCGTGAAGAAGGCCGGCGTGTGCTGGTATCCCTCGATCGAGAACATCAAGGCCGCCCACGCGGCGGGCTGCGACCTGCTCATCTGCCACGAACCGACGTTCTGGCAGCACGAGGCCCCCGAGGACCACTGGCGCAACAAGGCCCCCGGCAAGGCCAAGCGCGAGTTCCTCGAGAAGACCGGGATGGTCATCCTCCGCGTCCACGACATGTGGGACCGCTGGCCGGAGATCGGCATCCGCGACTCCTGGGCGCGGTTCCTGGGCTTCGGAAAACCGTCGTACACCCGGCCGGGCGACCCGTTCCGCGCCATCTACCCGATCGAACCGCAGACGCTGCGCGATTTCGCCCGCTCGCTGGCGAAGAAGGTCAAGCCGCTCGGCGACGACAGCGTCCAGGTGATGGGCGACCCCGACCGCATCGTCAGCAGGCCCGCGATCGGCGTCGGCTGCATCTCGCCGGACGCCGAGACGGTCGAGGCCGGCGCCGATGTCGTCATCGTGTGCTTCGACGGGGCGAGCTACTGGCAGGCGCGGGAGCGCCTCCACGAGATGGGCGCGGCCGTCATCACGATGGAGCACGGCACCACCGAGATGCCCGGCATTGAGAACCTGTGCAAGTACCTCGCCGGCAAGTTCCCGCAGGTGCAGTTCCAGTACTTCGCCGAACACCCGCGTCCCTGGACCGTCCAGGCCGAGGCCCGGGAACGCCGGTAGCCGCGAGCAGGGCACAACCCGTGAAGCGGTCCTGTCGCCTCACCGCGTCCCTTCGTCGCTGCGCCGCGGCGTCGTGTCGTCGCTTGCCCGGCGATCAGAACTTGTAGATCACGTCGAATCCCGCGGTCATCTGCCAGTTGTCCCCGTTGAACGGCGCGTTGTTGTCCGAGAAGTCCGCCCGCAATTCCGGGCGGAAGAGCAGGTTCTTCAGGTACTTGTCGTTGGGGAACGGCGTGATTGTCACGCCCGTGGTCACTTCGAAGAAGTTGCCCACGTAGCCCGTGCGGTAGCCGCGGCCGTCGCGGAACCACTCGGTGCGGCCGGTCGCGCTGACGTGGTCGTTGAACACGTAATTCAGCATGTACGACACGCCGTACCAGGTCGCGTCGCCCGGCTCGACGACGTTCTCGCTGTTGATCGTGAACGGGGCGTCGTCCTGGTAGCCGTAGTCCACGTTGATGTTCTGGGTCAGCTTCTCGGTCCAGCGCCAGACCCAGACGACGTCGAGCAGGAAGCGGTTCCCGGGCCAGCCCTCGCCGTCAAGTTCCGGCCCGATGATCGCGTTGAGTCCCAACTGGGTCTTGGGCGATGCCCCCATCGTCTCCTTGCTCGAAAGCCAGACGCCGCCCATGAACGACTTGCCGTCGTTGTTGTCCTTGAAGACGTCCCAGCCCTGCACGACGGCGAAGTAGGCATAGTTGTTTGGGTCGAAGTAATAGGTCAGCTTGAGGCCCGTGTGCGTCGCCGGCTCGGCGTAGCCGAACAGGTAGCTCCGCGAGTAGAGCCAGTTCTCGGGGCCGGCAATCACCTCGGAGCCGATCGTCGTGACCCAGCGGCCGAAGGTGATGTCGAGGCCGGTGCCGTCGCCGCCGGTCTTGATCCACAACTGCCCGTAGAACTGACGGAAGTCGAGCTGCGCGTCGTGCGTCTGCTTGTCGAACAGGCCGTACGAGCGGATGACCCGGGCGTCCGTGCCGTACAGCAGGTCGAACCGCCCGCCCCAGTCAATGGACTTCGTCGTGTCGTAGACGCGGTCCATGGTGAGCTGGAGCTGGTTCAGGCGGATGTTGTCCGGTTTCCTTGCATCAAACACCCGCAACGGCAGCCCGAGACGGCTCGACCCGGGCCCGTGAAGGATGCCGGTGAACCCGGCCTGCACCCAGCCGTAGAACCGGAGGTTCAGCGGGTTGGCCTTGTCGAAGCCGAGGGCGTTCAGCCCATCCATCATCAGTCCCGGCGGCCAGGCGGCGGGCTCCGCCGGCTGCGTGGTCGATACGGCCTCCGCCGTCGGCTGTGCCGCGTCGGTCGGCGGGTCCGCCATCGCCAGCGCGGCTGCGTTGTGGTCGGCGGGGTTCAGCTTGAACACCCCATCGTCGCTCGCGCCGCCGTCCGCGCCGGCCCCGGCCGTTGCGAACAGGATCGTGCAAAGCGCCAAGCCCACGGATCGGTCACGCCCTCGACTGGCAGACATCATGCACCTCCACGTCCGACTATTCCTCGCGATCCAAAGTACGCAACCTACGCAATACCACTCGCTGCGCGCATGCGTTCTCCGCCGCACAATAGACGACTTTTGCCGGCCGACGCGGACGCGGGACTCGCCCGTCGGCGGTTCTCATCCCCGCGCCACAGGACGGCCACGACGAACGCTACAGGACGACCGTGCCGCCCGTCACCACGTTGAGCACCGCGTTGATGACCGCAAAGATGCTGCGGTTCAGGACCTCGGCGCCCTTGTCCGCCCAGAAGTTCGCCGGCAATTCGCAACCCCAGCTCAGCATCAGGCTGCCCGCTGCCGCCACGATCGCCACTCCGCGCCCGCTCAACCACGACGTCTTCATGCCTTGGCTCCTTCGAGAAGCACCGACCCGAACGGGGCTGCGGCACGCCTGCGCGCCCCCTGGCGCGCTGCACAACTCGCGGGGCCGCCGCCCTGGGCCTGGTCCACAAAACGGTAAGAATCAATCGTCCGCAAACCGACTCCGTTCGGTTCGCCGTCCGTGTACGACGCTTGCGTCCGCGCCTCGACCGCGCCATTCGTCGGGACGCCACGGACAGGCAAACGACATTGATGCCGCTATTGTCGCGTTCGCACGGCGGCAGTCAATACGACGGAAGCCCCCGGTCGCCCGCCCAACGATCTCGCCGGTTCCACCGTGCCGCATCGGGCAGTCCGCGGGGGTCGGTGGGATGGCCGAAGATCCGCCTGTATTAATCTCCGACCCCGGAGGGCCCCGATATCCGATCAAAGCCCTTCCCACCGACCCCGGCGGAGTGCCGCCGATGGGCCGTAGCCGTCCCGTCAATTCTCGCAATACCCCATGAGCATGTTTCGTGCCGCGCTCTCCGAAAAAAGGACTCCCGCGGCCAAGGCGAACATAACGCCATTGCTGATAAGTGCTTGCGCGCAGTCTTGCGGCTCCGACGCCACAGTACCCGTGGCACGCTCAGCCGGCACTCGTGCGCGCAAAGTAGGCAGCGACTACGCTCGGGTAGGCTTTCCGGACCCCAAAGCAACCCAGGCTCCGAAACGGCAGGCGGCTCGGGCTTGGGGGGATTGACAGGTGCCCGGGCCTGGGCTACACGGCGTGCGATGTCGGCGGCGCAACCCTCGGCGGATGGCAAGGACGGGATGGGCAAGGCGGGGGGGCCTTCCTGCGCCGGGAGGCAACGGCGGGCGATGGTGTGGTACGTCGTCCTTGCCGTCCTGGTGCCGTCGTGCATCGCGGGCGTACACAACGCCCTCGGCGGACGGTACGACTTCTCCTGGTTCTATGCCGATGCCCGGCATCTGGCGACCGGCGGAGACATGACCGAGTCGGTCGAGCTGGAGTGGTATCTTCCCGGCTTCCGCGTATTGCTCGCCCCGATGGGACTCCTGCCCGCCTGGCTGGCCGCTTTTGTGTGGAACGGCGTGAACGCCACGACGGCCGCGCTGGCAATTGGCGGGATCGCCCGATGTGCCCGCATGTCGTCGCCCGGACCGGACGGCGAACGGCACGCGGCGGTCGCGACCGTCCTGGCAATCCTGTTCGTGGCCCCCGCCGCCTTTGGGGTCTTTCAGATCAACCAGATCAGCTTCTGGCCGTTGGCCCTGCTGGTGTGGGCGCACATCTTTGCCCTCGAACGTCGCGAGCGGACGGCGGGGCTGCTGCTGGGGCTGGCCATTCTCGTAAAGCTCCTGCCGGCCGTGATGCTCGTCTGGTGCATACTGCGGAAGCGCGTGAGGATGGCCCTGGTCGCTGCAATGGCGCCGGTGATTCTGTCGATCGGGATCGACGCGGCCGTCTACGGTTCCGCCGCCGCAGGCCGACATCACGTCCACTGGTATCGAATCGCGTTTACGGGCAGCGCCGGGGCGGGGTTTCTCGAGCGCGGCAAGGAGCGTTCGCATCGCAACCAGGGCTTGCCCGTGGTGCTCGGGCGTCTCCTGCAGCCGACGCCCACGCTGAACACCAGGCCGCTGCCGTGGAGCGAGCAGCGACGCGTCCGCCGCGTGGAGGTCGCATCGCTCGACACGGCCACGATCAAGGCCGTCTACGTCGGCGTGGCGGCCGTTTCGTTTGTGGGGTTTGTGGCGGCGAGCGTGTGGGTGGGGCGGCGTCCGGGGCCGCTGGCCGAACACGGCCTGTTTGCCCTGTGGTGCGTGGCCATGATGTGGTTCGCGCCGCTGATGCGGCAGTACTACCTCGTGTGGGCACTGCCGGCGGTATGGGTGTTGCTGGACCAGGCGGGGCGTCACGGGCGGGCCCGGACCCGCGGCTGGGCCTGCCTCGCCGCCCTGGCCGCCTGGGGAATCGGCCTGGCGGGCTGGGCCATTCCCGAGTTCCGCGCCGTCGGCGGGAGTCAGTGGGTCAATCTCGTGATGATCGCGGCGCTCGCGTGGGAAGGTGCTTGCTCTCGGCGTTCGGAGCGAGTGGCATGATTCCGGATCTCGTTCTCTGGCGGCGCATCGAGCGTGATCGCCGCGGGCCGGATCTCGACCGCCGTCGCCCGGCCCCGCGAAGCCGCCAGGCCGACCGGTGCCGGATACGTGCGGTCTTGCGCCTTTCTCACCGGCTCCGTCATCCCTCTTTTCCGTGAGTCCGCCGCCTCTGCCCGGAACGACTCTGTCTGGCCGTTTGGATGAAAGACGAAAGCCAACCGCTGACGCCTTCCTCAGCGTTCGGTCCGCCGGATCAGCGATGCGGAAACGCCAGGAATGGGTCGTTCGGCCGGGACGGGGCGTCGATCATGAACCACGCGCTGCCGGACAACGCGTCGTCGATCGCCGTTCGCGCGCCGGCGGGAGCCGCCGTCGCGGGCTCAGGCCCCTCCGTGCAGATCTCGACCGCCAGCGGGAGCCGAACGCCCATGTCAACGTCGGGATCCTCCTGCAGGCGGGTACACTCGGCCTCCTCGAAGATCCGCTGCGGATCCGTCTGCAGGAGCCACAGGTCGTCCGGAACATCCAACCCGGCCACCGGCTTCGCCAGGGCCGTCGCCGAGAGCGTCACAAGAAGCCGCGTTGCCCGCGGCGATGAGAGCCGCGCCGTCCGCGGCGAGCGGACCGCCGCCGCCCGCGCGACCACGGCATTCCACAGCCGGTCCTTCGCCGAGATGATTCCATCGCGGGCCTTCGTCATCGCCGCGGTGACCTCGGACAGATCCGGCGTTTGCGGAGGGACCTTCGCGGTCGCCGTCTTCGTCGGCTTCATCGCAGTTGTCTTCGGCGCTCTGGCCGCGACCGCCGTGCCCGCCGACCGGTCCGCCGTCCTGGCCTGCTGCTTCGCCCGTTCGGTCTTCTCGAGCATCGGCGCGAGCTTGTCGAGCCGCTCTTTGGCGGCGACGAGCTTCGGGTTCTTCGCCAGCGCGGCCCGGAAGGCCTCGCCGGCCTCCTCGTACTGGCCGATCGACTGGTACATCAGCCCGAGGTTGAACTGCGCATCCTCCTCCGTGAGAACCGCGCGAAATGCCTCGAGCGCCTGCTCGGGCCTCCGTTGTTGCGCCAGGGCCACGCCCAGGTTGACCCGCGCGCGGACGAAATCGGGCTTGATCTGCAAGGCGTTGTTCAGTTCCGCCTCGGCATCGGCCCAGCGGCGCTGGCTGATGTAGCAGAACGCCAGGTTGTTGCGAAGATGGGCCGCGTCCGGCCTGAGGGCAATCGCCTTGAGGAAATGCTCCTCCGCCTGTGCATAGTTGCCCAGGCGCGTGTAGCACACGCCCAGCCGGTTGTGGACCTCGGTCATCCGCGGGTCGAGGGCGATTGCCGCCTGATACTGCTGGATCGCGCGGCTGAGCTGGTTCTGGCTCTCATGCAGCCGCCCCGCCGCAAAGTGCGTGTTCGGCGCAATGGCCGGTTCGGGGGCGGCCTCGGCGACCGCCGTCTTCCCCGGCTCCTTGTCCTGTCGCAGCCATGGGTTGCCCGTCGATTTCGACGGCTGAGACGGCTGCGGAGTCTGGCATGCGACCGGGGCTGTCATCGCGACCGCCGCGACCAGGCCCACCCAACGGCATCCGTGCATCGTCATCGGCTACCTCCCTGTGCGATCTCACGCCCGCGCCCCTGGCGGCGTATCCGGACGAACACCCGCCCCGCCGCTCAGTCTTCGCTGCCGCTGGGGCTGCCGGCGCCGAAGAAGCTGGTCTTGCTCTGCCCGCCGCCGATGTCGTTGATCCGCTCGTACCCACTCTCGCCCTCGGACGCAGGGATCCCGTCCGCCCGGACGGCTCCGGAAACCACCGTCACCTTCGACGAATCGGCGCCGGCCGCCTTCAGATAGTCACGGACGCTCGCCAGACGCGCATCGACCAGCTTGTTGTCGCGGAGTTCCGTGTCGTAGCGAAGCTCGCCGCCCGACTCCTTCAGCAGGGCCGCGTACCGGTCAAGCCGCCGCGCCCCGAGCCCGTTGAGCGACGCGGTGTGCGGCACGAAATGCACGTCCGACACGTGCATCTCCGACAGCATCGCGTTGTCGAGCATGTACACGTAATGCTGCTGCATGTCCGCCTGGCGCGAGGTCCAGCCCTGCGGCGGCGAGTTCAGCCGCTCGTGCGGCGGCGAGCAGCCGCCCACGGCAACGACAACGGCGAGAACCACCAGTCGGATGTCTGACGTCGTGATTGAACAAACGGCTCTCGGCATGATTCGGCTCCTTCCGAAGCAGCAACGAACCAGGGTCAATTCAACGGCGGACCCGGGTACGCGAGGGCCATCCGTGACCCGTCGCATCGCCCACGTTATCGGCCAAATCGGGGGGCGAGGTTCGTTCGGCTCCAGGTTTTCTCACTGCAGAACGCCCGGCTTTTCGAAGGCGGCAGAGCACGCGAACACGTCGCACCCGTGACACGTTGCTCGTCGGACGCGACAAGAGCGGAACGAGTGCTTGCGCTCGCCACGTTGTGCCCCCCTCGACCTGGAACCAGGGCCTGCTGCCAGTGCTGAGAAAGCGGGCGACAAAGACAGCTTCTGTACCGATGGGCCACAACACGAAGGCGAGCGAAAGCAATGCCGATTATCAGACCACACACGCCCAACTCCGCCAAGCGATGTGTTCGTTGCCTTGCAGCAGAGTTTGCGACAATTATTGCTAGAAACGCTATCGGACCCGACCACGGTATGCGGTCTTTGACGGCCCACGCCGCGGATTCTAGTATTGGAGTAGAGATCCTCATGCGAGGCGGCGGCCTCGCCACACATGACGCGGAGGGTGTGAAATGCGTACCCGACACGGACCCCGATTTCGACGGACCTTGCTCGCCCCGGTTGTGCTCCTGGCGGTCGTGGCGAATACGGCCACGGCGACCGACGGCCTCGTCACCTGGCAGATCACGACCGATACGCCGGTCATCAACCTCGCCGAAGCCAATCGTACGGTGAACTGGTACTCGTTCGTCACGGTGACGGGCGACAACCAGGGGCTCGGCGGCTTTCTCTACGACCTGACCGTCAAGGACGCGGGCGGCGGCCTGGCCAACGCCCCCATGGCACCGGCGTCCTGGCAGGCCGTCTACGGCGTCGCGGGCCCTTCGGGCAAGCCGGCCGAGGCCGCAACCCTGATCGACCCCCGAAGCATCGGCGGTCCGGGCATGGACGTGATGCACTCCGAGGGAAGCGGCTCGACACCCGGGCATCTGGAGCAGTGCGGGACGTTCCTGCTGACGTGGGATCCGTCGAAGCACACGGCGGGTGTCGGGATTGACGGCCGTAAGGGCGTCCTGCTCTTCGACCCGAACGGCGCCTACGGCATCCAGGCGGGCACCATTGACGCCTCGGCCCTCGCGCCCGGCACCTACACCGTCGCGTTGGTTCCCGCCGCCACGGGAACGAGCGTGCTGAAGGCGGAACTCGATTTCACCAAGGCGCAAAGCGGCGGCATCATCTCGCCGGCAAGCTCGCAGGGCGCCTCGTTCACGTTCACGGTAGTCAACGTCCCGCCGGAGAACCACGCACCGACGGCCGCCATCTTCGTCAGCCCCACCACGGGCACAGCGCCGCTGACCGTCAGCGTCACGGGCACCTCGTCCGCCGACCAGGACGGCGACACGCTCGCCTACGCCTGGGACTTCGGCGACGGCCAGACGAGCCATGAGGCCGCCGTCCAGCACACGTACGCGACGGCCGGAACCTTCACGGTGACACTCGTGGTCAGCGACGGACGCGGCGGCTCAGACAGCAAGACGGCGACGGTAACCGTTGAGCCCGCACCGGCAGACAGCGGGCCGCCGCCGATGCCCGGCGGCTTCTGCGGAGCAGGAATGGTCGAGTCCGCCGCGCTCTGCCTTCTCGGCCTGTTCGTTCTGCCGTGGATACGGCGACGAACTTAACGGGACGAGCACGGCATCAGTAGCCGATCTCCCATGTGTCTTCGATGTTCGCCGCCGCCGACTCGGAGACCCACACGTCCGTCCGCAGGAGCTGGAGGATCGACGTCGGAATCCGCGGCGTGACCGGGCCGTGGAGGCAGAGCCGCGTCATCATCCGCTGCCAGGAGATCCGCGAGCCGCCGACGCTGATCGCGTGCATGTCGATCCGGTTCTTTGCGCCGATGACCTCGGCCGGGCCGATCGTCGCCGCCTTCGGCGGCACGGCGGTCAGGTCGCCGCTGTGGCCGAAGCTGCCGTGCATCGAGTTCTGGGCAATCGTGAACGGGCTCAGCGTGCAGATCCGCGGCCCCATCCGCTTCCACTCGTCGAGCGTGCCGGCGAACTCCGGCGCATCGGGCTCGATGAACGCCAGGTGGCCCGTCCACCCCGGTCCGCTGTAGCAGATATCCGCCCCGCCGAGGTCGGCGATCCGCTTGCCGTAGTCCTTGAGGTTCTCATTGGTCAGGACGTGGACCTGGCTCTCGGGCGGACGGAGGTCGGCGTCGATCCGGCTCCAGAAGAACCGCTTGAAGGCGTAGCCGAAGCCGTGTTCCCACGTCTCAGGCGCGATCTCGCCGTGCTCGTTCGCGTACTCGTCCATGTTGAACGTGTGCAGGTGGCGGCAGTTCACGCGGAACCGGTTGATCAGGTGCGCCACCCGGCTGTAGTGCGGCCAGGGATTCGGCATGATCATCACGAGCCGCTGCCCCGCGTCGGCCGCCGTCTTGATGCGGTGAAAGATGTCCGTGATCCAGAGGAACTCGACGTCCTCATCAGGAATCACGGTGATGCGGTAGTCGGGGTTCGGGTGCTTCGCGATGTCCTCCCGCCTGATCGCCCGCACACGGCGGACGACGTCGGCGTCGCGGAAAGGGACGAATGGTGCGGGACTGAACGTGAAGCAATCCTTACTGATCGATCGGTCAGCCATTGCTTTTGCTCCGCCGGTTCCGGTGCATTGCTCATGTGTGGTACACGCACTTCCCGCCCACCCACGTCATCGCCGGCGTCAGGTCGCTGTTCCAGAGCACCAGGTCGGCGTCCGCGCCGGTCTCGACCACGCCTTTCGCGGCCAGCCCCAGTCGCCGTGCGGGCGTGCTTGTGCCCATCGCCCAGACGTTCTCCGCCGGCATCTCCAGCCACCGCAGCAGGTTCGCCATGCCGACGTTCATCGTCAACGCACTGCCGGCGAGCAGGTTGTTGTTCACGTTCCGCGCACCATCCCCGGGCCGCACGCGGACGCGGTAGCCCCAGGGCGTGTCGAACTCGCCCGGCGGCAGGCCGGCGCCGATGTTCGAATCCGTGATGAGGACGACGCCCTCATGGCCCTTCGCGGCGAGGGTCGCCCGGATCACGACCGGGTGGACGTGGCAGCCGTCACAAATGAAATCGACGCTGACGCGCCGGTCGGCCAGAATGGCCTCGACCGCCCCCACCGGCCGGGCACCCGGCTCGGTCTCCGGCGGGACGGGAAACACGTCGTAGAAGTGCGTCGCGTGCGTTACGCCGGCATCGATCGCCGCCTGCGTCTGTTCGACGCTCGCCCGGGTATGCGTAATGAATGCCGCGACGCCCCTCTCGCGAAGCCGCTCGATGACCGGCAGGATCCCGGGCGTCTCGGGGCTGATCGACATCGCGGCGACGCGGCCCCGGCAGGCCGCCATCATCTCGTCGAGAAGTCCAACGTCGCCGGGCAGCGTCGGGCACGCCGCGCCGGTGACGGCCACAAACGGCCCCTCCAGGTGCAGGCCGGGAATGCTCACATCCGTGACGGCGGGGATGGCCTCTGCGATACGCTCCAGCCGCGGCAGGAGTCCCGGCCCCGGCATCGGCACGAGCGTCGGAAGGATGCAGGTCGTTCCGTACGCCCCCAGCACGCGGGCGGCAGCGAGCAGGTGCTCCGGCCCCATGTCGTACTGATAGTGGTGGATGCCGTGGGTATGAACGTCGATGAGCCCCGGCGTCAGCAACCGGCCGCCGCCGTCAATGGAGGCGCAGCCGGTCGGGCCGTCTGCGACTTCAGGACCGGACGCATCATCCACGCCGGCGATCCGGCCGCGCTCGACGAGCACACGGCCCAGGCCGATCCCCTTGCCGGGCCGCACGATCCGCACATTGTCGATCCGCATGCATGTCATCGGACACCACCGCCCGCCCTGCCGTCGCGGCACCGTTGCGTTATAGGCAGATTTCGGCGAATATCAAGCCATGAGCTACCTGTTTGCCGAAAAGACCTGGCCGCAACTGGAAGAGGCGATCAAGGCGGGAACCGTGCTCCTGCTGCCCTTCGCCGAGACGGAGGAGCACGCGCGGCACCTTGCCGTCGGATGCGACGTGATCATCGCCGAACGCGTCGCGATGGCCGTCGCCGAAAAGGTGAATCCGGCGATTCCGACGCTGGTGCTGCCGACGATCCCGTACGGCTACACGCCTCGCGTAACGGCGAAATGGCCGGGGACGTTCTGCGTGCGGTGGGACGTGGTCGTCAAGTATCTGGCGGACGTGTGCTGCTCGGCCGTCGAGATGGGTTTCCGGAAGCTCGTGGTGATCTCGTCGCACGGCCCGCACGGCGACATCGCGCGGGTGGCGGCCCGGGAGGTGTTCGACCGGACGGGCGTGGGGATCGTCGTCACGCAGCCGCACACGATGGTCGTGCCGACGTTCAAGAAGGTCCGCAAGAGCGAACTGGGCGGGGCGTCGCACGCGTGCGAATATGAAACGTCGCTGCTCATGCACTTCGGCTACCCGGTGGACCTGACCGGCGTGGACGGCCGCGACCGGATCCGGACGTGCAACGAATGGGTTGCCGGCGACATGGCCGGCTCGGGCAAGGTGAGCTGGTCCACGTGGGCCCTGCAGCGAAGCGAGACGGGGGCATACGGCGATCCCAGCTGCGCGTCGGCGGAGACGGGACGGCTTTGCTTCGAGGGCATCGTCGAGGAATACCGCCGCTTCCTCGAGTACTTCTGGAAACACGCGTAGCTACGGCTTCGGGCAGCCGGGACTCGGCGGCTGGTTCGGTCCGCCGAAACACAACTGCATGACGGTGAAATCGGCGAGATCCACGTCGCCGTCGCCGTTGAAATCCGCGGAGCCCGCGCAAGCCGGCGCCGGGGGCCGGTTCGGGCCGTTGAAACAACTCTGGAACATGGCGAAATCGGTCAGGTCCACGTCGCCGTCCTGGTCGAGGTCGCCGATCATCGGCTTGACGGTCAGCGAGGCCTCATTCGACGTGACCGTGCCGCAGCCACCGCCGACCACGCAGCGGTAGACGCCGGCGTCGGGCGGCAGCGCGGCCAGAATCGTCAGCGTGCTGGTGGACGTGCCCGAGTAGTGCCCGTCATCGCTCAGGTCAACGCCGCCCTTCTGCCATCGGTACGTCAGCGTGCCGTCGCCGGTCGCCCCGACGACAAACGTGGCATCGTCGCCCCGGTAGACGGCCTTGTCCGCGGGTTGCTGTGAAATTGCCGTCGCGGCCCTGACCGTCAGCGCGGCCGGGTTCGAGCCGGTTCCGCCGCCTCCGTTGCTCACGACGCACGCGTAGTTGCCGACGTCGGCGTCGTCGGCGGACGACACCGTGAGCGTCGGCGTGTTCACCCCGGAGTAGTGCCCGCCGTTGCTCAGGAAGACACCGTTCCGCTGCCACGCGTAGGCGAGTGTGCCCTCACCGGTCGCGACGACGGTGAACGTCGCGGTTGCGCCGGGGCAGACGCTCTGCGGCGACGGATGCTGCGTGATGGTCGGCGGCGGGACGTCGCCGAAGTTGTGACGGCGCGCCTCGCCGGCAACGACGAGGACGTTGTAGTGGATCACGGGCGCGTAGCCCGCGCGCGCCATCGTCACGGTGTAATAGGTGCCGGCAGCGGTCGCGGGGATCAGGGTGACGACGTAGTAGCCGTTGCCGTCCGTCTTGACGGTGCTCATGCCGCTGACGGTCACGCTCGCGTCGTCGATCGGCTGGCCGGTGTCCGCATCCGTCACGCGGCCCCAGAGCGTGCCCTCGGTCGCCGTGGCCGGGTTGCGCCAGGGCATGGTCGGGACCGTGTCGGGAGTCGTGAAGAAGTTCGTCGCCACGTACGTGTACCAGGTCCAGTCGGTGACCGAGGGCTTCTTCGTCGAATAGTAGTTGTAGGTGCACACGCCGTTCGCGCCCTTGCTGCGGGCGTACTGCAGCTCGATCAGGCTGTTCTCAAACGTATTGAGGTAGAGGGCCGGGCCCACGACCATCTGCCGCTGGTATCGCCACGTCATCGACCGATCCACCCAACTCGTGTAGTACGAGGGGTACACGCTGTAATCGTAGTAGGTCATCGGGATGCCGGTGTCGAGATAGCCCAGCCGCATCCACTCCTCCCAGTTCTGGAATCGCGCCCAGGCGCTGGAGTTCTGGAAGTTCGACGGGGCGCTGCCCCACGTGATCAGCGCCGCCGACTGCCGCACGGGCTGCCTCGGATTGTTCATCGACGGAATCTCCGCGCGGACACGACGCACCAGCTCGGTGATCTCACGGCGGCGGAAGTCGTCCCAGGGGGTGTAGCCGGTCGGCGGCGGCGTGCCGGCGTAGCCCGTGATCCGCTTGAAGCGGGCAAGCCCCGAGTTCGCGTACGACGTGTTCGCCGGGTAACCGGCGTCGGTCACCGTGTAGCGGATGTAGTCCCAATGGATGCCGTCGATCGCGTAGTTCGTCACCAGCTCGCGGACGATGGAAACGAGATACTCCTGCACGTCGGGCGAACCGGGGTCGAGGACATAGTAGCCGTCCACCTTCGCGGGGCCGCCCCCCATGTTGGCCTGCGGGACCATGCACCATTCGGGATGCGCCTGGAGGATCGTGTTCCCCGCGGGCGGCCAGGTAAGGGAAATGCGGTACGTGACGAGCCACGGATGGACCTCGATGCCGTTCGCGTGGGCCTGTTGCACAAGGTACGCCAACGGGTCGAAACCCGACGGGGTGATGTCGGGAGCCTTGGGCAGGATACTGGAGTTCCAGTACGCCCCGTGGCTGCTGCTGCCTCCGTCCTGGTAAGCGAGGATCTCGGGGATGATGACGTTGTATCGCCCCTGGACGGCCCTCGAGATCATGGCGTTGATGTCGGATGCGTTCTTGAACCCAGGATCAAAGACCTCGGCCCAGAACCCCCGAAACTCCGCCGCCGGCGTCCTCGCGGGCGAAATGAGCGCGCCGGCCGCAAGACACAGCACGACCACATAGGCCGAAGACCAACAAGGCATTCTCGCTGCCATCAGGAGTTCTCCCGCAGGCTTGGGGCTAAGCCCAAGCGCTTCTCGCGCCTGTTCCCGCCCCCTTTCGACTCATCAATGACAATCTCATGTGATTATAGCTTTGGCGGCAAGCCTTTGCGAACGGCCCTCTTGGAATCCGCAAGACCCCGGCCATGATGCGCGGCGAAGCGGCACGGCGGCTTGACGATGCAGAGTGTCGCGTTTAGTCTCTCCCCCGGCGGGCGACGGACCGGCAAATTACGACACACAACGTCCGCCATGACACGCTCGTGGGGTTGCCCAAGTGGTGCCGATCGCTTGGGGCAACAGCCCAACGTTGGCCCCGAAAGGGTGTCTGAACGCTTGAGGTAATACTCCGATGGCAGCCCGATATAACATGAGTCGCGCGGTTGTGGGGTTGGTTTGCGGCCTTTTCGCCTGGGCGTTGCACGATCGGGTCGATGCGCGGGAGGGCCGTCACGACGCGTTCCCGTCACGCTCGAACGGCCCTTCGTTTGGTCGGTCGGGGCCTTCGCCGCGTGTACCGTCGGGCAGCGGGCCGACGTTTTCGCCGAGAAGCGGCCCGGTGTCGCCGCCGACAGTCTCTCGGTCGATACCAACACCCGGCATCGAGCGACGCGTGGCCCCGTCGATTTCGAGCCCCAGTTTCACGCCGAGGCAATCCGCACCGAGCATCATCCGATCGGCCCCGCAGCAGGCAACGCCGAGCATCGTCCGGCCGGCACCGCAACAGGCCGCACCGATGGTGGCGCGGCCGGCCCCCCAGGCAACGCCTGCCCCGCGCGTCGAGCGTTCTCCCGTGCCGTCAACCCCGGGCAGCGGTTCGGCGTTTGTCCCCCCCTCTTTGCAGCGGATGCCCCCGGCGCAGGCGCCGGTGAGAAACGCCGCCCCGGCCGGACCAGGTCCGGTCGCCTCGCCGTCCGTCCGTGAAATGCCGCGTGTCGCATCGCCGTCGGCTGCGCCCCAGTCTTCGATTGTCCGCAGCCCGGCGGCCTCGCCGATGCAGCCGTCGGTCGCGCCGCGGGCACCGGTGACCGCAAGCCCCCTTCCGTCGCTGCCTCGACTGCCAAGCAGTGTATCGCCCAGCGCCCGCGAACCCGTTCGGTCATCGCCGGCGTCTGGGACACGGCCACCCTCTTTCGGCGCCTCGAGCGCGAATCCGTCTTTGCCCGTTGCGTCGCCGCGAGCCGGAAGCGACCGTCTTGGTTCGCCCACGCGAATCCCCGAGGCGAACCGGACAGCCATGCCGGGCAGTGTGCTGGGCAATTCCGCCGGGCGCATGCCGCTCTCGGCCGATCGCCAGTCGATCCAGCGGATTCCTGGCGCAATGCCTGGGAGTCCGGGAACGGCCCGAATGCCCGGCGCCGCGCCGGGCGGCTCGCCCCAGAGAATGCCCGGTACGTCGTTTGAGAGCGGCCGCCCGGGCGGGATGGGGGACCGGTCGGGGTTTGGCTTTGTCAGGCCTGGCGGGAGCATTGCCTCGATGTCGCACGGCCGCGGTCCGGAACCATTGCCCCCTCCGGGCCATGGGCCGCGACCGGGTCCCGGTCCCCGACCGTGCCCGCCGCCGATTCGACCTGCGTATCCCCACCACCCTCACGGCCACGGCTCGGGCTTCTACTTCGGATTCAGTTGGAACCGGCCGGGCTGCTGGTATCCGCCCCCGCCGGTGTGCGTGGTTCCGCCGCCGGTCGTCGTTGGCCCACCGTGCCTGCCGTATGCGTTTGGCGGCTTCTCCACCGTGGTCAGCTACACGCAGGTCGTCCAACCGGCTCCGGTCGTGGTTGAGGCCCCGCCGCCCGTTGCTTACTCGGCACCAATTGTGGAAGCGGCTGCCGTGCAGCCCGCATACGGATACGCGCCGGCCGCGCCGGCGGCCCCCGCCGTCGTCGAACAGCCGGCCCCCGCGCCGCTGGTCGAGTCCACGCCCTTTGCCGCGCCGGCACAGCCGCCGGCAACGATGCAACAGGCGCCGGCGCCCGCGCCGGCCGCTCCCCAGCAACCCGCCCCGGCACCACAGACCGCGACACCGCCCGCGCCGGCGACGGCCGAGCAGCCTGCGGCAATCGCGACAAGCGAGGCCCGGCCGCCCGCGGCGGAGAAGCCGGTGGAGGCCGCGTCGGTTGCGCCGGCCCCAGGCGATGCCGCCGAGCCGACCAGGCCCGAGGAGACGTTCTTCCGGAGCATGAACGAAGGCGCGGCCGCGTTCGCCGCGGGTGACTACGACAAGGCCCGGCATGCCTTTGTGATGGCGATCCTGAACAGCGCGGGCCAGCCGGGGAACATCGACGCGAAGCTGGCCTACGCGATCACGCAGTTCGCGATCGGCGACTATCATGTGGCGGCCATGCTGATAAGGCAGGTGGTCCCCGAGAATCCGCTGGTCGTCCACGCCGAGTTCAACCTCGCGGACCGGTACGAGAAGAAGGACCTGCTGGCACGACAGACCGAGGCCCTGCAGACGCACATCAAGACGCACCCGCAGGACGCGGATCCGCTCATCGTACTCGGGTTTGTCCAGCATTTCAGCGGGCAGCGCGAGCAGGCGAAGCAGACGTTCGCCGAGGCGCTGAAGCTGTCGCCCAGGGACGCGGTGGCGGCCGTATTCCTCAACCCGCCGCCGATGCCGGCCGCCCCAGCGACCCAGCCCGCGTCGCCGGCCCCGACGACGCAGCCGGCCGGGAACGTGAGCAACCTGCCGACGACCCGACCGGCCGCACGGGTGGACGCGCCCGCCGAGCAACCGCCGACCGCACCGGCGGCGCAGGCCGCGGACGCGCTGCCCCGGGATATCTGAGCGAGCGCGTGTCCTCTATCGGCCGGGACCTTCGATCTCGATCATCGTTACCGAACTCGGCAGGAGCGTCATCGGCAGCGCAAACGCTTCGCCCGCAATCGTCCCCTTCTCGACCGTGTCAAGTTCCGCACGCGACCGATCGTGCCAGACGTTGCTGTGCGTCGGATCGATCAACGTTCGACTCCAGATGCCGCCTCGCAACGCGGGCGGAAGCGACCGAATCTCCAATCGCACGTTTCTCCGCAGGTTGTAGCGGGACTGGAAGTTCGTGACGATGACGCCAAGCCGGTTTGCCCGTTCGTTCCACGCGGCAAACGCACAAATCTCGTCGTCGCCCCCCGTCGCCGCGACCTGAACGCCGCCCAGCCGGTTGAACATCTTCGCCATGTTGTACGCCGGCTTCGGCACGTTGTCGCGAACGAGGATCGCGAAGCCGCCGCGGAGGTTGCTGTCGTTGTCCTTGACGTAGAAGAGGCACGGGCGGTCGATCCGTTCGGGCAGGATCGCGCGGATCATGCTGTCGGCACACCAGGCAGCCCCCATCTCGTGGTCCTGCGGCCGGTCCGCCCACCAGGAGAAGTTCCACTCGGTGAGCATGAACGACAGGACGCCCTTCTTCAACGCGGGGAACTCGTCCAGGTACTTCCGGAATGTGCGGGCCTCGTCGGCGATGACGTCGGCCGGATGGAAGTACTCGTGCCAACTGATGAAGTCGAGCGGCAGCGTGTGCTCCCGGCAGTACATCATCAGCGCGCGGGCGAAGACCTTGCCGCGGATCGCGTGGCCCCGCTCCGATTGCTCGTACGGCCCGCTGGCCAGGCACGGACCGCCGATCTTCGCGCCCGGGTCCGCGCGGCGCACCCCCGCCGCCGTAGCCGCGTAGAGCTTGAGGTACGCCTCCAGCAGGCGGATGTCGTCCTTGCCGGCCCCCGGCTTCTCCAGGGCGGCCTCGTAGAGCTTCGTGAACTCCGGCGTGCCCGTGTCGTTCGGTCCGGGCTTCAGCCAGCCGGCGTTGACCTCGTTCCACACCTCCCACCACCGCACCGGCATGCCGTTGTCGATCAGGTGCTTCGCCGACCGGAAGCAAAGCTCTTCCCACAGCTTGTAATCCTTCGGCGCGCTGTGCCGCTCCCCGTCGGGAATCGCATCGAGCGGCTGCGGCATGTACGACGCGCACAGGATCGGCTCGGCCCCGATCTTCCGGATGAACCGTACGCGCTTCTCCAGGTCGCTGAAGTCGTATACGGGCCCGCCCCCGGCGATACTCCTGACCGCGTTCGTCAGCACGTTGTCCATGCGAAACCAGCGGAAACCGGCCTCCTTGAGCTTCGCGGCGGTCGCGTCCTCGTAGTCGCACATGCCGCCGCCCTGGCTCAGGCCGATCAGCCCGTCGGGCAGAGGCCGCAGACTCTTTGCCGGATCCACGGCAACGACGGCGGACTCGATCGCCCGCTTCGGCTCCGGGCTTACCCACTGGGCCTCGCTGAACTCGTTGTCGCCCTCGCTGCCGAGGTTGCCGTACGCTTGCGCGGCGAAGCGCACGCGTCTCCCCGGCTCGGCCGACGCGGCGACGAGCACCAGGGCCGGGTGGTCGTTGTCATAGCGGCATTGGAGGACGTCGTCGATGTAGATATCGCCGCCGGCGGCGCAACTGAACTGGATCGCGATCGGCCGGCCCCGGATCGGCTTGCCGTCGATCGCCTCCGGCACGGTCAGGTCGGCGATGAACCAGTAGAAGTCGTCGCCGGACCGCCACTTGTGCTTGAGCCTGACGTCCTTGGCGTCGCCGGGGATGTCGCGCGGGGCGCCTCGCTCGTGCTCCGTACGGCGGAACATCTTCCACGTAACGTCGATCGGCTCGGCGGCGGCCGCGGCGGCCACGAACATCGCACAGGCAAGCGGGGGCATCAGTCCGTTCATCAGGTCCTCCTTTGCATCAGGAATCCGGTATGGCGTTTTTTGCTACCGCTCCCGGATCTTCCCGGTCATGGGCACAAACACGCACGGGATCAGAACGTCCGACCGACGCTTCCCGTCGGGGGCCTTCGTAATGACGGTGAGTTGCTGGATCGCGCCCTCGCGGCCGATGGGAACGACGATCCGCCCGCCGGGCTTGAGCTGGCCCCACAGCGCCTCGGGCATGCGTTCGGCGGCGCAGGTCACGAGGATGCCGTCGAACGGAGCCGCCTCGGGCCAGCCGAAGTAGCCGTCGCCGCATCGCGTCCGCACCGTGACATAGCCGAGGCGCCGGAGGCGTTCGGCCGCGTCGTCGGCCAGCGGCTTGACGATCTCGATCGTGTACACATGCGGCGTCAACTCGGCGAGCACGGCGGCCTGGTAGCCCGTAGCCGTCCCGATCTCGAGGACGCTGCCGCCCGGCGGCAGTTGCAGCGCCTCGGTCATCAGGGCAACGATATACGGCTGCGAGATCGTCTGGCCGTGGCCGACCGGCAGCGGATGGTCGGCGTAGGCGGAGGCCCGACGGCTCTTCGGCACGAACAGGTGACGCGGGACCTCACGCATGGCCTCCAGCACACGCGGATCCCGAACGGGCTCGCGGCCGTCGAGCGAAGTCGCGATCTGCCGGGCGACCATGTCCAGCCGCTCGGCACGGCCGTCGTCGAACCGCGGGCGTGGCCATGCGAGCGGGCGGCCGGCGGGCGCCGAGGACGTCGCGGGAGCGCTGACCGCCCGGGATGCTGCGGGCCGTGCGGACGGCGCAAGCGGCTCCTTCGCACACATGCACGTTACGACGACAAGGGTGGCACAGCCCGCGCGAAGGATTGCCGCACCCTTCGCGCCGCCCGCACCGTCCACGCGAGGAACCACGAACCGATACCGGAAACTCAGATCGTTGTTCATGCTGCGTGCTTCACTGTCGGCGAGGTTCCGCCGTCGAGAACGCACGCGACGCGCGTTAATCGAACCGCATGGCCTCCACGTGCTCGCGGAGACGCCTGTCGACGTCCGCCGGTGTGACCGAACGAATCCGCTCGACGCCGAAATCCTCGATCGTAAACGATGCGGTGATCGTTCCGCGAACCAGGGCCCGCTTCAAGTCGTCGAACCCGAACGACTGGCGGCTCGCCAGGTAGCCCATCATGCCGCCGGCAAAGCTGTCGCCCGCGCCGGTCGGATCGCGGACCTCCGTTGTGGGGTACGCCGGCAGCACAAAGACACGGTCCGCCGTCACGAGCATCGCGCCGTGCTCGCCCTTCTTGATGACGACGAACTGAGGGCCGTAGTTCAGAACCTTCCGCCCGGCACGGACGAGGTTCATCTCGCCGGTCAGCAGACGTGCCTCGCCGTCGTTCATGATCGCGCCGGTGACGAGACGGAGCGCCTTTTCGAGCGCGGCACGCTGCGTATTGATCCACAGGTCGCGGGTGTCCATCACGATCAGCCTGGCGGCGGTGCACTGGGCGATGAAGTTCGTCTGCAGCGAGGGGTCGGTCGCCGCGAGGAAGACGCAGGGGGTGCCGCGGAGAGCCTCGGGGATCTTCGGCGGCGCCTCGGCGATGACGTTGAGGTCGATGCTGGTCGTCTCGGCGTGGTGCATGTCGCCGACGTACTTGCCGGCCCAGCGGAACGTCTTGCTGCCGGCGCGGGTATCCAGACCGCCGAGGTCGATGTTGCGGTCGGCGAGGAGCTTGCGGAACTTCTCGGGGAAGTCATCGCCCACGACGCCGACCAGACGCACGCGGGAGAACAAAGCGGCGGCCAGCGAGAAATGGACGGCCGACCCGCCAAGCACCTCCGGGGCCTGGCCGAAGGGCGTCGTCAGGGTGTCAATTGCGATCGTGCCGGTGACCAACAGGGACATAACAGCTCCTCTCGTGACACGGACTCTCCGGCGGAAAGGCGGCCCGTTGAGCCAGCATACGAACCCGCTGCCCAGACTGACCGCGTGACCGCGCCGGTTGCCACCGCGATCCCATCGTAGCCGCACCCGCGCGGCAGCTCAACCCGGGTATGATGCTGCCCCCCGCCGTCGGGCGCGCGGCCGCAACGTACCGACCATTCCGATTCGGCTTGAAGAAGCCCAGGACAGACGCGTGCGCGGGAATGAGGGACCCCACCCGGATGCGACGGACCCATCCTGCCATTTGACCGCGTCGCCACGGCTTCGGTAGAATCACCCCGGAGCCCGATGAGGCAACAGCCGCCGGTCGTCCCGGCGAGAGCGACGGGCAGCCATGACGCGACAGGTGGGTTGCCCTCTCGCGGGGCGCGGGCGGGTTAGTGGGGCACCTCGATGCGAAAGATACGACTGGCTATCGTGGGGGTGGGCAATTGCGCCTCGTCCCTGGTACAGGGGATCCACTATTATCGCAAACATGTGGATAACAACGGCCATCCGGTCGATGCCACCGGCCTGATGCACATCGACATCGAAGGCTACCGGCCTTCCGACATCGAGGTCGTCGCCGCGTTTGACATCGACCAGCGCAAGGTCGGCCGGCCGCTCGGCGATGCCATCTTCGCCCCGCCGAACTGCACCAAAGTCTTCGAACCGGACATTCCCAGGGACGGCCCGATCGTACAGATGGGCGAGCTTCTCGACGGCTTCAGCGAGCACATGGTTGATTACCCCGAGTCGCAGCGGTTCATGCCCGCCAGGCGAACGGCGGTCGATGTCGAACAGGTTCTCCGTGACACGGGCACCGATGTGCTGGTCAACTACCTGCCGGTCGGTTCGCAATTGGCCACAGAGTACTACGCTCAGTGCTGCTTGAATGCCGGTGTGGGCCTTGTCAATTGCATCCCGGTGTTCATCGCCAGCGATGAGACATGGGGAACCCGGTTCGCCCGAAAGGGCGTCCCGTGCATCGGGGACGACATCAAGGCGCAGGTCGGGGCGACGATCGTGCATCGCGTGCTGGCCCGGCTGTTTAACGAGCGGGGCGTCAAGATCGACGCGACCTACCAGCTCAACACCGGGGGCAACACGGACTTCCTGAACATGCTCAACCGCCATCGGCTCGGCAGCAAGAAGGTGTCGAAGACCGAAGCCGTGCAGTCGCAACTGGATGTGCCGTTGCCCGACGACCGCATCCACATCGGCCCGTCCGACTACGTGCCCTGGCAGAAGGACAACAAGATCTGCTTCCTCCGCATCGAGGGGCGGGGGTTCGGCGGCGTGCCGATGAACCTCGAACTGCGACTGAGCGTCGAGGATTCGCCCAACTCGGCCGGCGTGGGCATCGACGCGATCCGCTGCTGCCAGGTCGCGCGCGAGCGCGGCCAAGGCGGCCCGATCGAGTCGGTCTCGGCCTACCTGATGAAGCACCCCCCCCGCCAGATGCCCGACGACCAGGCCTGCGACGCCGTCGAGCAGTTCATCGCGGGCGTCGTTGCGAGGTAGCCGGCGAGATCACCGCTCAGCACGGTCGCGAAACTCCAGCGTGACGGTGAACATGCCCCCGGCGGCGGACTCGACCGCGATCGTCCCGCCGAGCAGTTCGGTCAATCGCCGACACAGCGACAGACCGAGCCCGCAATGCGCCCCGGGGTCGGCACGCGACACATCCCCCCTCCAGAAACGATCGAAAGCCCTTTGCGCCTGCTCCTGGGAAAGCTGACTGCCGGTGTTGCTGACGCGGACCCGGATGCGGCCGTCGTCCGAGACCGCTTCGATCCGCACTCGGCCGCCCGTGTCGGCGTGCGTCACGGCATTGTCGAAAACGTTCTGCACGATCTGCCGTAGAACCTCGCGATCGGTGCGGAGCATGCACGGGCGCATCGTCTGCCATTCAACCTCCAGGCCGCGAGCCGTCGCCCGGTCCGAGAGCAGCTTCCAGCATTCGTCGAGCACCCCGCCCGCATCGACAGGCTGCGCCGCAATCGTGATCCCGCCGGATTCCGCCCGCGCGAGCGACAGGAGGTTCTCGACCATCGCCTGCATCTGCCGGGTGATCGCGAGGCAATCAGCCATGCTCTCCCGATAGCGGGCCGGTTCGCGCCGCCCGGACAGGCTGACTTCGAGCGTCGTCCGCAGGCCGGCCAGGGGCGTCCGCAGATCGTGTGCGACGTCCGCCGCAAACGCCTTCTCCCGCTGGAAGGCGGCCTCCAGCCGTGCGAACAGCTCGTTCAGCCGATGCACCAGCGGCAACAACTCCTCGGGCACGCCCGCCGATCGGATCCGGGTGGAGAGATCCGCCGCATCGACACGACCGATTTCCGCCGCCAGTTGCTGCACCGGCCGCAGCCCCCGGCGCACCACCCACGCCAGGACGCCCAGTACGACCGCCAGCATCGCCGCCCACACGCCGCCGAGAAGCCAGCGGAGCCGGGCGAGCGTACGATCGAGCGCCGCCGTCTCCCGACCGAGCACAAGCGTGACCGGCGACGCCGCCGGCCGGGTTCCCACGGCTTCGCCTTCGTTGTCCTCGGAACGGGGTATGAACGTGATGCCGACGAGCCGCCCCCGCCGGCCGTCAGGCAGCGCAACCGTGCGGAAGGCCGGGGCTCCCGTTGCACCCGCGAACCGTTCCAGATCGCCGCCCCGAAGCGACTTCGACCGGGCAAGAACCCTGCCGTCCGCCAGCCACACCTCGAAGTACTCGCCCCGATCCGCCCGGTCGAACTCCGTCATATGGAGGTCCGCCGGCTCGAAGCTGACCTCGTCCTTGTCCTGCTCGACCATCGTCGTCAGGGCGCGCGCCTGAACGACCAGGGCCTCGTCAAACTCGGCCGACAACGCCATCCGCACAAGCAGGTAGAGCGCGACGCCCGCCGCCAGCAGCACGGCTGTGGCCCCGACCGCCGTCCCCAGGAGCAATCGCCCGCGAAGCGACCGCATCAGACCGACTCTCCCAGGACGTAGCCCTGCCCGCGCCGCGTGTGAATGAGCCGGGGCAGATCCGGCCGTTCGATCTTCCTGCGAAGGTAGCCGATGTAGACGTCCACCACGTTGCTTTCGGGCGTGCCGTGGAAGGGATAGACGTGCTCCCAGATATCGGTTCGCGTGACCACCTCGCCCGCACGCAACGCCAGAAACTCGAGCAGGGCGTACTCGTGAGCCGTCAGAGCGATCTGCTCGCCGGCCCGGCGGGCCACCCGGCGGGCGGTGTCCACCTCGAGGTCCGCCACGCGGATCACGGGACTCTTGGCGTCGTACTTCCGCCGGACCAGCGCCCGGATCCGCGCGAGCAGTTCCTCAAACGCGAACGGCTTCACAAGGTAGTCGTCGGCACCGAGATCCAGCCCGCGCACGCGGTCCTCGAGGGCGTCCCTGGCCGTCAGGATCAGCACATGCGCCTTGCTGCCCGCCTCACGCAGCTGCTTCAGGATTGCCAGGCCGTCAATCTTCGGCAGCATGAGATCGAGGATGATCACGTCGTAGGTGTCGGCGCGAGCGTACCAGAGGCCTTCCTCGCCATCCGCGGCGGCGTCGACGGCGAAGCCTGCCTCGCTCAGCCCCTGAACGACGGCCTTGCGCACCGGGGCGTAGTCTTCGATCAGCAGAATACGCATGACACGCGGCACAGCAGCAGGGCGTCCGGGCCGCACACTGCGTCGGCCCGGACGCCTCATTGTAGACGAAGCCGATTGCGGAAGGGAAACCGTCCTCACTTCTCGTCCTCTTCCTCCTTCTCGTGCTTCTCGCCCTTCTTGTGCTTTTCACCCTTCTCGTGCTTCTCGCCTTTTTCGTGCTCGTCTTCTTCGTCCCCCTCTTCCTTCTCCGCGATCTTGCCGCACGGCGTCAGTTCGACCTCGCGGGCCTTGCCTTTGACCTTCGCCTTCACTTCATACACCACGGTGATCTTCTTTTCGAACGCAAACTCCGTCCCGTCTCGGAGCATCTTCCTGGCAGCCTTCAGGACGGCCGGCGGCACATCTTTGGCGTCCAATTGCTCTTCGATCTCGACGATCGCGCCGTCCGCCGTCACCGTCGCCGAGCGGGCGAGGCCGTTCACCGTCCAGCTCGCCTCGAACAGCTCCACGCCGTCTTCCACCTCGACGGTGACCGTGTCGAGCTTCGCGCCGCCCGCCTGCTTCAGCAGCGCCTCGCGGGCCCTGGCCGGAACCTGGTCGATCGAGATCGGCTTCTCCTCGTCCTTCTCGTCGTCCTCGTCCTTCCCTTCCTTCTCATCTCCCTCGGCCTTTTTCGCGATCAGCCTGCCGTCGTCCGCCACCTTGAGTTCATATTCCTCCCCGTCCTTCTCCACATCCGCCTCGTAAATCGTCTTGCCGTCTTTGCTCTCCTTGCTGATCTCCTCCACCTTGCCCCCCGCCGCCTCCTTCAGGATGGTGGCCTTGACGGCCGCCGGAACCTGATCCAGCGTGACCTTCTCCTCCTTGCCCTCCCTCTCCGCCGCCCAGACGGCGACCGCAATCGCGCTCACCACGCCCAGACTCACCACAGCCAACCATGTCGAACGGGTCCTCATGACAAACCTCCTTCTGAAGTTCCGCTGCCCCCGGCCTGCCGTCGGCCGGCGTCCAAATCATTCACACCGGAGAGCCAGTGTAGCGATCCAACATGAGAAGAACGTGAGAACCGGACGACGGCCCTGCATCGGCAGGGCGTGCGGGGCCCCGCGCTGGCGTCCGGTTGCCGCTTCGCGTATATCCTATGCGGGTGCGAGTAACCGGCTTTCGGAGGATGAATCCATGAACGGGCACCGACTGCATCGTCGTGACTTGTTGAAGGGCGGCGTGGCGACCGTGATCGGGTCTGCGGCCGGCACGTTGCGGGCCGGCGCGGCCAAAGCGGAGCCGCCGCGGACCGAGGCGCCCGCCGTACGTCCGCCCGGCTTCAAGCTCGGCCTCGTCACGTACAACCTCGCGGGCGACTGGGACATCCCCACGCTCATCAAGCGGTGCAAGGCCACCGGGTTCGAGGGCGTCGAACTGCGCACCACGCACAAGCACGGCGTCGAGCCGACGATCGACGCGGCCCGACGGCGGGAGGTCCGCAAACAGTTCGAGGACGGCGGCGTCAGGCTGTGGGGCCTCGGGTCCGTCTGCGAGTTCCACGCGCCGGACCCCGCCGTCGTCGCGAAGAACGTCGAGTTGTGCAAGCAGTTCTGCGAACTCGCCCGCGACGTCGGAGCCGCCGGCGTCAAGGTCCGCCCGAACGGCCTCCCCAAGGAGGTGCCCGTGCCGAAGACCCTCGAACAGATCGGCAAGGCCCTCCGGCAATGCGGTGACGCGGCCGATGCGAACGGCGTCGAGATCTGGGTCGAGGTCCACGGCAGCGGCACGTCCCATCCGCCGAACATGCGGACCATCCTCGACCACTGCGGCCACCCGAAGGTCGGCGTAACCTGGAACTCCAACGCCGGCGACGTGAAAAACGGCTCTGTCCGCGAGTACTTCGACCTCCTGCGGCCGAACATCCGCTCGTGCCACATCACGGAATTGACCTCCGGCTACCCGTGGCGCGAGTTGTTCACCCTCTTCCGCGAGACGAAATACGACCGCTTCACGCTCGCGGAGATCCAGCCGCTCAAGTCGACGGATGGCGGCGACATCGAGCGGTTCATGCGGTTTTACCGGGCGTTGTGGCTGGAGCTTTGCCGGCCGTAATCCCGGAGCGGCAACGGCGCGCCGTCAGGATGCCGGCGATCGGCGGCGTGCCAACAGGGACAGGCAGAGCCCCCCGAGCAGGAGCAGGATCATCGACGGCTCGGGAATGGCCGTGTGGTTCGGCAGGGGCGGCGGCTCTGTCGTCAGCAGCCGCACGTCGGGCGACTCTACCGGAGGGACCAGGCTCGTGCCCTGGGCCGGCAGGGGCAGGACTGACGGCGGCGGCACAAGACACGATGTCGAAAGCGGCGACGCAAGCGTCGCGTTGTCGTCCGCCGGAACCGCCGGCGAACTCGCCGCGCGCTGCACCGACGACGAGGGCGTCAGGATCACCACCGTGGCGAGGGGTACCCTCCACAGCATCCGGTGAGAGAACGGAATCACGGGTCCCATAGCCGATACTCGCGAACTGGCAGCCGCCCCACAGGCGCCTGTCGATACTTCATCGGTTCCACGCCGCCGCGGGTTTCGTCCAATACGGCGACGCGGGGAGCCCGCCGAGCGAGTCCGATTTGACGCCCGGGGCCATCTCGGCGACGATCCACCGCAAGATGATCGGCCCGCCCGCGATATCAGTATTGGCGGAGGCGACGAGGCGGTTCAGGACGCCCCGGCAGGCTCCGGCAACCGCCCGCGGGGCGTGGCCGCGTTCCGGGAGACAGCAACCATGCTGAGAATGCTCGCCGTTATCGCTCTTTCGGTCATCGTCGTCGCCCCGGCGGCTTCGGCGCAGACGCCCGACGTCAGGTTCCGCATGCATGTCATCAACGCGGACTCCCGCTTCGAGGCATGCAGCGTCTTTGACGTCAACCGCGACGGGCGACTCGACATCTTCTCCGGCGGCTTCTGGTATGAGGCGCCGACCTGGAAACGGCACTTCGTCCGCGACGTCAAGGAGCAGGACAACTACTACTATGATTTCGCCAACCTCCCGCTCGACGTGAACCGTGACGGATGGACCGACATCGTCTCGGTCGCGTGGCACAACGAGAGCATCTTCTGGGTCGAGAATCCCGGCAGGAACGACGGCCCCTGGAAGGAGCACTTCATCGACAAGCCGGGGCATATCGAGACGGCCTTGCTCGCGAACCTCGACGGGGGCCGGGCGCTCAATGTCCTGCCGAATGTCATGGAGCAGGTGATCTGGTACGAGTTGGTCTCGCCGTCCCGGGCACGGACGGCGACGCAACCCGCCGGCGAAGCGGTCTCGCCGCAATACTTCAAGGGCCATCCGCTCGGCAAGGAGGGGGCCGGCGCCGGCATCGGCTGCGGCGACGTGGAAGGTAATGGGCGCATGGACATCCTCTGCGCCAAGGGCTGGTACGAAGCACCGGCGCGCCCGCGCACCGATCCGTGGAAGTGGCACCCCGAATGGGACCTGGGCGACGCCAGCATCCCCATTCTCGCGATGGATGTCGACGGTGACGGCGACACGGACCTCGTCTGGGGCATCGGGCACAACTACGGCGTCCACTGGCTGGAACAGGGCCGCGACGCGGACGGCAAGCGAACGTGGACGAAACACGAGATCGACAAGTCATGGTCCCAGGCCCACTACCTCTGCGCGGCGGACATCGACGGCGACGGCGGGAAGGAAGTCGTCACCGGGAAGCGATATTATGCGCACAACGGCAAGGATCCGGGCGCCGAAGACCCCCGCTGCATCTACTGGTACAAGTACGACCGCCAGGCGAAGAAATGGTCCCGCCATGTCATCAGCGAGGGCGGGAAGGCCGGCTTCGGAATCAGCGCCGCTGTGACGGATATCGACGGAGACGGCGATCAGGACGTGGTGGCCCCGGGCAAGTCCGGCCTCTATCTCTTCGAGAACCTGCTCAAGAATCCGAAATAGGGCTTCGCGGAGAGCCTGTACCGCAAGGCCGAAGCCTTTTCGTCCGGGGGCCGCTCAGACCTTGATCAGCCCCAGCAGCTTCCCCACGACTCTCGCGATATCGCCCGCCGAAGGGAAGGCCGGGTTCGCGCCGTTGTGGTGCAGCAGCAGCAACGTGACGTCATCGCCCGGCGGGGCGCCGCCGCGGTAGGCGGCAAGGGCGCCCAGCAGCGAGCGGCAGAACTCATCGCCCTCCGCGGGGTCAATGTGTCGCACCATCTCGAGCAGACCGGCCTCGCCGAGATGGCGGCCGTGCGGGTCCGACGCCTCCACGAGCGCATCCGTGTAGAGAAGCACGAGGTCGCCCTTCTCCAGCGGCACGGCGAACTGATAGTACTCCGTCGGCGCGACCACGCCGAGCGGGAGGTTCGCCGCGCACGCGGCGCACTCCGGCGAATCGTGATCGAGAGGCGTCCAGACGCCCGTCGCATTACGGCGAAATAGCGGCCGCGGGTGCCCCGCGTTGCAGATGATGAGACGGTCGATCGGCGAGAAGTACGTCGCGAGGACGGCCGTCGCGAAGGCACCATCCGTCGCCATCGCGGCGAACTCCTCGTTCAGCGTGCGGACAAACCGCGTCTGGTCCACACGGTTGATGTGCTTCCGCATCAGGCTGCGCAGCGTAACCGCCAACTCCCCGACCGCGTCGCCATGTCCGGCGACGTCCGCCACCACGAAGCGGGCAATCCGCCGGCTGCCGCACAACGAGATGTAGTGGATATCGCCGCCAGCCCGGCTGCCCGCGTGCGGCTGGCTGACGACCCACGCATCAATCCCGGGCACGGAAATCCCCGTCTCGATGGCGCGATTGCCCCCGAAGATCTCCATGCACTGCATGAATTGCCGGTCGGTCGGAGTTGCCGCTGCCGCGGACATGGTCAGCCTCCCGGCCCCGGGCCCCCGGCGGGCGGGCGCCGCACGATGCCGTTGAAGCCCGTCCGCGCCGCCTCCAGGAACTCCGTCAGGAGCACGGCGGCGGCGACGGCGTCCTGCCGAGCCTTTCGCTTCTTCCGCGTCAGCTCGCGCTGGGCCAGCAGGCCGTCGGCGGCCCAGCTCGTGAGACGCTCATCCCACAGGTGAACGGGGCGCGACGTCTTCGCCTTCAGCACGTCGGCGAACGTTTGTGTGATGCGTGTCTGTTCGCTCGCCGTTCCGTCCATGTGCACGGGCAGCCCGAGCACCAGTTCCGCCGCCTCCAGCTCGTCCGCCACTGCCAGCACGACGACGGCGTCCGCGTCGGCCGAGCCTCGCCCGTGCAGGACACGCACCGGCGACGCGATGCGTCCGTCGGGATCGCTCACGGCAAGGCCGATCCGCTTCTGCCCGTAGTCGATTCCCAGAAAACGGGGCATCAGGCGCTCACAACGGCGGAGCGGGAAAAAACGCAGCGGCGGAGGCCGCGGGCTCCTCCCCGCCTGCCCTGGCAAGCGGAGAGGAACCGCCTCGCAGCGTCGTCATTCCCGTTTGCCCAGGTGGTGGTCCAGGGCCAGCAATCCACCCACGCTGTCGCCGATCATCTTCAAATGCCCGAGAATCTCGTTCGCGTTCGCCTCTTCCTCGACCTGCTCCGAGACGAACCACTGCAGGAAGACGCCGGAGGCGTGGTCGTTCTCCTTCTGGGCCAGATCCACGAGCTTGTTGATCTTCGCCGTGATCGATTCTTCGTGTTTGACGACCTCCTCGAACGCCTTCAGCGGCGAGGCCCACTTGGCCGGCGGGGCATCGATCGTCTGGAGCATCACCTGCCCCCCCCGCTCCAGGATGTGCTCGTAGAACTTCATCGCGTGCTCGGATTCCTCCTTGGCCTGCACCTTCAGCCAATGAGCAATCCCCTTGAGGTTCGCCGACTCGAAATGAGCCGACATCGCCAGGTACAGGTACGACGAATAAGCCTCCGCCTGCATCTGCTGGTTGAAAGCCTCTTCCATTTTCTTGCCGATCATGATGTTCTCCTTTCGGTTGTTCCTTTCTTACACCGGGGGCACCAGCCGAGCAACTCCAGCCGGTGACCCACAATCTCGAACTCGCTCGATCCGCGAAACGGTTCCTCGATCCCGGCCACCGGGCCGGCCGGCACATCGCCGATCCGCCCGCAGCCGAGACACCGCACATGGTAGTGTGCCGCTGTATCGCCGTCGTACCGCGACGGCCCCTGCGAACCCGCCGGCTCGATCCGGCGTACCAGCCCGGTCGCCGTCAGCAGCTCCAAGTTGCGATAAACCGTCCCGAGACTGATCCGCGGCAACCTGCGCCGTACCCGAACGTAGATCTCGTCGGCGGTCGGATGGCAACGGACTTTGCGCAATTCCTCCAGAATCACGCGCCGCTGGCGGGTCATCCGCCCTCGCGATTCCGCCGTCGAACTGGTTCGGTTCTTAATCATAATAGTAACCGTTCTCGCTATGATAGACATGGCGATGGGTTTGTCAACCCGACAGGCAGGGCCGACGGGCCGGGTCGCGCGCCCGCACCGAAAGACGTACGTTTCGCAGCCGCCGAAACCCCGGTCAAAACCGACACGCACGCGGACGGTCTTCATCGAGGCCCGCTTCGCTCCCGGGCGAGTCCGTGCTTGCGCAGGCAAGCCAAGATGCGGGTGCGACGCGACCGACTTCCGTTTCCATCTCCTCGATAGCCGGCGGGCTGAAGCGGGGCGGCCTCGGCGGCGCGTGCGAGCCGCTTGCGTCTGGCGCAGTCGCCTTGCGTTCACAGGCCGAACGGATCATGTTGGCCGGCATAACAACTTGCCGCTTCTGGACATGCGCGACGGATCGAGGTATGATCCGGCGTCGTGCGGTAAGCGGGTGAAGGGGCTCGAACCCTCAACATTCAGGATGGAAACCTGATGCTCTGCCAATTGAGCTACACCCGCAAGCTCAGCACGATAATAACACGACCGGCCCGTTTCAGGCAACCCGAGGGTTGCGGATGGGCGTATGGCCGTCGTTGCGAGGGAAGGCGTCAGGAGTCTTCGCCAGCGGAAGGGACGCCCCCTTGGGAGACCCGCGGGCGCCAGCGGATGCCCCCTTCCCGGGCTGCTACGGCTCCTGACACCGTGTTCGCGACATCCAACTACGGCCATGCACCCCCCGCTGCCGGCCGGTGTGGCGGCCGCTGTCGCCTGCCCGTATACTGCCTCCGGTGGGCGTAGCGGCGTTCGCGTCGCGAACTGCGAGCCTGCCCCCGCCGCAGGGGGTATCATGCAAGCAGCGCGACGCTAATTCGGACAAGCGGCGAGGCTTGGTTCATGGGCCTCGGACGGTCCGGCCGGTAGCGGTACCGGCGCCGCGGAATGGGGGGGTGAACATTGGCGACGAGAGGGCGTAGAATACCATCATGGCACATGACCACCTGCAACTGAAGGGCGAGATCGAGAAACAGACCGGACGGGCGGGGGCCCTGCTCATCGCAACGCTGATGGGCGGTGTGCTCGTGCTCAACTCGTTCCTGGCCGAGTGGATCTTCCGCCAGCCGGGCGACGACCCGAACAAGCTGAACCCCTACGCGGCGACTCTGGCCCTGGCCGGGGCGATCCTGCTGGGGGCCCCGCTGGTCTGGCATGCCCTCAAGCACCTCTACCACGGCCACATGCACATGGACGAACTGGTGGCCATGGCGATCGCCGCAGCCATCGCGATCGGCAAGTACCAGGAAGCGGGCGTGATCGCCTTCTTCATGATCCTGTCGAACCTGATCGAGACCCGGACGGCCCTGGGCGCCCGGGCGTCGATCGAATCATTGATCCGCCTCACGCCGACCCGCGCCCACCTGCTCGGCCCCGACGGCCGGGAGGAGGAGATCGAAGCCAAAGAACTCCAGCCGGGGCAACTCATCCGCGTCCGTCCGGGCGACAACATCCCCGCCGACGGCGAGATCGTCACCGGCGACACGATCGTCAACCAGGCCAACATCACGGGCGAGTCGATGCCCGTCGAGAAACGCCCCGGCGACGAGGTCTACAGCGGCACGAGCAACCTGACCGGCGCGATCGACGTCCGCGTGACCAAGGCCGGGGCGGACACGACGCTCGGCCGCGTCCAGAAGCTCATCGTGCAGGCCGAGGCGACGCGCATCCCGCTGATGCGGTTGATCGACCGCTACGCCGGCTGGTACACGCCGACGATCCTCATGCTCGCCGCGATCGTGCTGTTCTTCACGCAGGACATGAGCCGGGCGATCGCCATGCTTGTCGTCGCGTGCCCCTGCGCCCTCGTACTCGCGACGCCGACGGCGATGGTGGCCTCGCTGTCGTGCGCGGCCCGGCTGGGCATCCTGATCAAGAACGTGGTCAACCTCGAGCACGCCCGCAACCTGACGGCCGTCGTGTTCGACAAGACGGGCACGCTGACGACCGGGCAGCTCTCCGTAACGCGCATGATGCCCGCCCCCGGCGTCGACGGCGCGGCGCTGCTGTTCGCCGCGGCCTCGGCCGAGCAACTCAGCAAGCACCCGGTCGCCCGCGCGATGGTCGAGGTGGCCGAGCAGGCCCGGCTGAAGCTTGAACGCCCGACACAATTCGAGGAGGTTGCCGGCCGCGGCGTCGCCGCACGCATGAATGGCGACGAAATCCTCGTCGGCCGGGGCGCCTGGCTCAAGGAACGCGGGGCGGACATGAGCATCCTGTCGAACCCGGAGTTCCAGGAGTCCGAGGGGCTCAGCACGCTGTACGTGGTGAAGAACGGCCGCTGCATCGGCTGGATCGGACTGGAAGACCGCACCCGTCCCGAGGCCCGTTCGGCGATCGACGAACTGCGCGAACTGGGCGTTCGCGTCCTCACGATGGTGACGGGCGACCGCTGGTCCGTGGCGCGCCGCGTGGGTCGCGAGATGGGCTGCACCGACGTACACGCCGAGGTCCTGCCGGACCGCAAGCTGGAGCTGGTCGACGAGCTGAAGAACACCGGGCACCGTGTGGCGGTGGTGGGCGACGGCGTAAACGACGCCCCGGCCCTGGCCGCGGGCCACCTGGGCATCGCGATGGGGGCGGCGGGCAGCGATGTCGCGATCAACTCCGCCAGCATCGCCCTCATGAACAACGACCTGCGGCGTCTGCCGTTCCTCATCCGTCTCTCGCGGGCCACGACCCGCGTGATCTGGGAAAACCTGCTCTTCGGCGTGGCCTACATCGTCGTCCTCGAGGTCCTGGCCGCCCTGGGCATTTTCGGCGCCATGCTCGCCGCGTTCCTGCACACGATCGCCAGCGCCCTGGTGATCTTCAACTCCGCGCGCCTCGTCCGCTTCGGTGAGCACCTGGAGTCGTCGCCGGCCGTCGGCAAAGCCGCCCCCAGGAAGCCGTCGCCGGCCGCCGCCCCCCCGACGCCGGCAGCACTGCCTTCGCCGGCGTGAGCGAAAACGATCGCTGCCGGCCGGTAAAGTGCGCGCACCTGCGTGCCGCCTCCGACGGAACAGGGGTTTCCGACGCACCGGACGGGAGCCTCCGGCTCTGAAGGAGATGCCGACGGCAACGAACACGCGGAAGCAGTACGCCGACCCAGGACCGAGATGCGTCCCGATTCACCGCCGACCTCCGACGAAACCATGATGCGGCTGGCAATCCGCGAGGCCGCCGCCGCAATCGACCACGACGATGTCCCCGTGGGAGCCGTCGTCGTCCGGCGGGGTCGCGTCATCGGCCGCGGCCACAACCAGCGCGAGGCGCTGCGTGACCCGACCGCCCACGCGGAGATGATCGCAATCACCGCCGCCGCCGAGCACCTCCGATCGTGGCGGCTCGACCACTGCACGCTCTACGTCACGCTCGAACCGTGCGCCATGTGCGCCGGCGCGATGGTGCTGGCGAGGCTCCCGCGGCTCGTCTATGGAACCGACGACCCCAAGGCCGGAGCCTGCGGCTCCGTGTACGACCTCGTTCGTGAGGGGCGTCTGAACCATCGCGTCGACGTGGCCGGCGGCGTCCTCGCCGACGAGTGCGCCGAACTCCTGCGCGAGTTCTTCCGTCAACAGCGGCGTCAGGGGAAGAAGGGATGAGCACGGACCGCAGAACTGCGGCTCTCCGCCGTGCGCTGCTCGCGTGGTTTCGATCGAATGCCCGCGATCTGCCCTGGCGGCGGACGCGAGATCCCTACCGCGTCTGGCTGTCCGAGATCATGCTCCAGCAGACGCGCGTCGAGGCCGTCCTGCCGTACTACGAGCGGTTCACGGCAGCTTTCCCGCACGTGCAGGCATTGGCCGCCGCCGACCTGGACCGCGTGCTGCGGCTCTGGCAGGGGCTCGGCTATTACAGCCGGGCACGCAACCTCCACAAGGCCGCGCAGCGGGTGACGGCGGAGCACGGCGGGCGGTTCCCGGCAACGGCCGAGGCGCTGCAGCGCCTGCCGGGCGTCGGCCGCTACACGGCCGGCGCGATCGCCAGCATTGCGTTCGGCGAGCGCGTGCCCGTCGTGGACGGCAACGTCAAGCGCGTGCTGGCGCGGCTGTTCGCCATCGCCGAGCGGATCGACGAAGCCCGCACCGTCGAGCGGATGTGGGACCTGGCCGGCCGGCTGGTGCCGCCGGGTTCGCCGGGCGATTTCAACCAGGCGATGATGGAGCTGGGCGCAACGATCTGCACGCCCCGCAATCCGCGGTGCGACGCATGCCCGGTCGGCCGCTGGTGCGAGGCGGTGCGGCTGGGCCGCCAGAACGAGCTGCCGACGCGCCGCAGGAAGAAGCCGATCCCTCACCACGAGATTGTGGCGGCGGTGATTCGACGCAACGGCCGGCTCCTGCTCGGGAAACGCCGGCCGGAGGGCCTTCTCGGCGGCCTGTGGGAATTGCCCGGCGGCAAGGTCGAGCCCCGCGAGACGCACGAGGCCGCCCTCGCCCGCGAGTTGCGCGAGGAGCTGGGCATCGAGGTCCGCGTCGGCAGGCGGCTCACCTCGGTCGAGCACGCCTACTCGCACTTCTCGATCACCCTGCACGTCTACGCGTGCGAGCGTGTGCGCGGACGTTTCCGCGCGCGGTATCACACGGAGCTTGCCTGGGCCTCGCCCGCGCGGCTCGACGGCTACGCCTTCCCGGCGGCAACGGTGAAGGCCTTGCGGCAGATGGAATGGCCCATCCGGTGAGCACACCTCCGCAACGCGGCTACGCGGCCGCGGAGAACCGCCCGCCCTGCCGCTTCATGGCCCGTCCCTCTTATCGCCCGCGAAGTCGTGCGGGGGCGGACGTGGTGCTATAATGCCTTTGCGCCGAGGTCCGGGTCTGCACGCCGGTTAACGCGCAATGTGAGGACCAACATGGAACAGGACATCCGTCCGAAGCTGCGCCCCGTCAACCTCATGCCCCTTGAGCATGAGGGACGGCCGATGATCGTTTTGCACGACCCCACCGGGATGGCCGACGGCGATCTCGTCGTGACCGAGACGGCGGCGTTGATCCTCACGCGATTCGACGGCGAGCACAGCGTGGCGGACATCGCCAATGAGTTCTCGCTGCTGGCGGGCCGTGCGATCCCCGGTTCGCAGATCATGCATCTCGTCGCGCAGCTGGATGAACGGCGGTTCCTCGACGGACCGACCTTCGAGGCCTTCTACGCCGGGCTGGTCGATGCCTACCGGGCCGCGCCGACCCGCCAGACCCTCCCCGGCACCGGACTGGGCGCGGAACTGCACCAGCTCCCCACGGCCCTCCGGCAGATCGTCGCGGAGGGCCGCCAGGACGGCCCGGCCGGCCCGCCGGTCGGCCTCATCGCCCCGCACCTCGACCTGCACCGCGGCCGGGAGTGCTATGCCGACGCCTACGGCCTGCTCAAACGCACCAACCGCGCGGAGCGGTTCATCATCCTGGGCACCAATCATTTCGGGCGATCGGCGTCGGTCGTGGCCACGGGCAAGGACTTCGAGACGCCCTTCGGCACGGCCGTCAACGATCGCGAGTTTCTCGAACGCCTCAATCGCCGCTGCAACACGGATCTCTGCCGCGGCGAGTTCGACCACCGCCGCGAGCACTCCATCGAGTTACAGGTCCTCTTCCTGCAATACATCCTTTATCGACGGCCCTTCCGCATCGTGCCGCTGCTCACGCCCGACCCCTGCGGACCGACCGGTACAAAGCCCTTCAACGGCGACGGCGTCGATCTCCGGGAGTTCGCCGAGGCCCTCGGCGACGAAATCCGCAACGACCCCGTACCAACGTGCATCATCGCCGGCGCCGACCTGTCGCACATCGGCCGTCAGTTCGGCGACGACGGCGACCTGGACGACGGTTTCCTCAAGCAGGTCGAGCAGCGCGACCGCGAGGCCCTCGGCCATGCCGAAAACCGCGATGCCGAAGCGTTCCGCGCCTGTGTCGCCGGCGAGGACAATCCCACGCGAATCTGCAGCGCGGGCTGCATCTACGCCATGCTGACGGCCCTCCGCCGCGCCTATGACGGCACGCCGTGGTCCGGGCACCTGCTGCGTTACCATCAGGCCGTCGATGCCTCCAAGTACCGGGGCGTGACGTGCGCGGCGATGGCGTTTACGCTGAACGGCACCTGATGAACCCCACGTACGAAGCGGTCATCTCGGGCGAGCGTCGCGGAATCGCGGCGTTCTGCGCGCGGGGGCTGCTGGCAGGGCTTTCCGTCGCGTACGCGCCGATCATCGGCCTGCGCAACGCGTGGTACAACCTGGGCTGGGGCGTGTGGCGGCTGCCGGTGCCGGTGATCTCGGTCGGCAACATCACCGTCGGCGGCACCGGCAAGACGCCGATGGCGGCATGGCTCTGCCGACATCTCGCGGACCGCGGGGGACGGCCGGCGGTCGTCGCGCGGGGCTACAAGGCGAAAAAGGGCAAACGCCCCGACGAACTGGCCATGCTGGAACGCCACTGCCGCGAGGCCGGCTTCGTGGCCTATCGCGATCGCGTGGCCGGCGCATTCCTCGCCGCCGAGAAACTCGGGGCGCGCACGATCATCCTCGACGACGGCTTCCAGCACCGCAGGCTCGCCAGGGACCTCGATATCGTGCTGATCGACGCCACCCGCCCCTTCGGTTATGAGCGGCTGATCCCGCGGGGGCTTCTGCGCGAATCGCTGCGATCGCTTTGCCGGGCCGACCTGTTAGTCATCACGCGAGCGAACCAGGTCGAGCCCGCAGAACTCGCCTCGCTGCGGGACGCTCTCGGCCGACTCGCGCCGGGCAAGCCGATTCTCGGCGCCGTCCACCGCCCCGGGGGCTTCCACAAGCTCGACGGCCGGCCCGTACCGACGCCGGACACCGGCCGCCGCGTGTTTCTCTTCGCGGGCATTGCACGGCCGGCGGCGTTCCAGCAGACCGTCCGCCGGCTCGGCTTCGCGCCCGTCGGGTCGCGGTGGTATTCCGACCACTACGACTACCGCCCGGCGGATGTGCCGTCCCTCGTGACGGCGGCGCGTGAGGCCAGGGCCGACCTGCTCCTCACGACCGAGAAGGACGCGGTCAAGCTGGCCGCGCTGCGTACGGACTGGCCGATGCGGGTACTCGCGCTCCACGTGGAGATCGAGTTCCTGGACGATGGTGCTACAATCATGGCCGCCGCCGTGGACCGCGTGGTGAGCGGCACCGAGAAGCGTCATGCCTGAAAAGCCCCTGGTTCCCCTGGATTTCCGCGAGTTGCGGCTGCGTTCCGCACACGACCGGCCGCACCTTGTGGACGTATCCCGTTTCGCCGGCCTGCCGGGCCGCGGCGCGACGGTGGCGGAGTGGCTGGCCGCGTTGCCCGGCTTCCTCGGCGCATCGCGGCTGCGGGATGCCGTAAACGCGATCGTGGCGGCGCGCCGGGCGGACCGCGCGGTCGTCTTCGCCTTCGGGGCGCACGTCGTCAAGGTCGGTTGCGGGCCGATCCTCATCGACCTCATGCGGCGCGGCGTCGTAACGGCGATCGCCTGCAACGGAGCGACGGCCATCCACGATGTCGAAGTCGCGATGCTCGGCGCGACCAGCGAGGACGTCGGCGAGTCGATCCGCGACGGCAGCTTCGGCATGGTCCGCGAAACGATGGCGTTCTTCGCGAAGGCGGCCCGCCGCGGGGCACGCGATGATGTCGGGCTCGGTCGGGCCATCGGCGAGATGGTGCTCGAGGAGCGGCTCCCGCACAGCGGCCTGAGCATCTTCGCGGCGGCCGCGGAGTGCGGGATCCCCGCGTCGGTCCACGTCGCGATCGGCACGGACACGGTGCATATGGCGGCCGAGGCCGACGGCGCGAGCATCGGGCAGGCGTCCCTCACGGATTTCCGGCGGCTGTGCGCGGCGGCGCGCGACCTCGGCGCGGCGGAAGCGGGCGGCACGGGCGGCGTCTGGTGCAACATCGGATCGGCGGTCGTGCTGCCCGAGGTGTTTCTCAAGGTCGTCGCCGTCGTCCGCAACCTCGGCACGAACCTCAACGCGGTGAACACGGTGAACCTCGACATGATGCGCCACTATCGCCCCGCCCAGAACGTGCTGACGCGCCCGCTGGTCGACGGCCGCGGGTTTGATCTGACGGGGCACCACGAGATCATGCTTCCGCTGCTGCGACAGGCCATCATCGAGAGGCTCGACGGCTGAAACTTCACCCCGACGTTGCGCATCGCGACGCCGGGAACGCACCACAATGGGAAAGCGGAAAACCGACAACGACGTCTGCGGCCGGCGTATCGCGTGCCGTCGTGGCAGACATTTCCGCGATCCGGCGGGCGCCCTTCGCGGTCGGGCAGGTGCCCTGTGGCACAGGCATCCCGCGTGCCTCCACTCGCAGGCCGGAAGCCCGCGCCGCCAGACGCCGGAGTCCGCCGCCGCGAACAGCACTCGCCGTCGTCGCGCCATGACGATCTTCGAGGCGGCGCTCATCGCGGCGGCACTGGCGATCGTGCTCTTTCTGGTCGCCGGCGGCGTCGGCACGATACGGCAGCAGGCGAAGCGCAACCTGTGTACGCGGCTGATGACGCAGCTCGGCGACGCCCTCGTGAAATATCACCAGGCGACCGGTACGTACCCGCCCGGCGCACCGGATTCATCGGCCGGCAACGCCGTCCAGGCCATGCTGCGGGTCGAGGCCGCGGCGGCCGCTCTCAAAACGCTGCCCCTGTCGCTTCGTATGGGTGCGGAACCGCTCGTGGGCGGCGTCGATCCGTGGGGACGCCCGCTCCGTTACCTGACGGCCGACGTGCAGAACGAGCATGACCGGCAGGAGGTCGCCGCCAACGGCGGCGTGCCCATCTTCGAATCGGCGGGCCGAGACAAGGACTTCGGCGACAGCAACCCCGCCACCGCGACGGACAACGTGCGGACGAGCGACCTCAAATAGCCCGTCAGCCCCCGGCCCTGCGAAGGAATCGCATGACGAACGCCGTGTCCGGCCCCAGCGATCAGCCGCCGATGGAAACCATGCATCTCCCCTGCCCGCGCTCCCTCATCCTCGGTTTGGCCATGACGGCAGCCTGCAAAATCTGATCGGCGATCTCCTCGTCGAGTTCGCGCCCGTCCCACGCCACGGCCAGGCTGGATCCACCGCTGTCAAAAAGACACGACAGGATTTCGCCCCGCGACGTGATGCGCAGCCGCCGACAACGCGCACAGAACGGACGCGTGGTCGAGGCAATTACGCCGATGACGCCCGCCGGCCCGCCGCCGATGCCCGTCGTCGCATAGTCGGTCGCGGGCTGGCCGGGCGACGCCGGGATCGGCGTCAGCGCGAATCGCCGCGACAGCCGATCCAGGATCTCCGTCGCCGCGACCAATCGGTCCCGAAACGCCTCCACCATCGGCCCGATGGGCATGACCTCGAGAAAGCGCACCGTACAGCCGCGCGTAAGCCCCCACGCCGCCAGTTCGCACAATTCATCATCGTTGAGGCCGCGCTGGACCACGACATTGAGCCGCACCGGCGTAAGCCCTGCCGCGAGCGCCGCCTCGATGCCGCGCAGCGTGCGGGCCACGTCACCGCCACGGGTAAGCCGCGCGAAACGCTCCGGCTTGAGCGTATCGAGCGAAATGTTGACGCGGCTCAGCCCCGCCCGCCGCAGTTCCTCGGCACGAGCGGCGAGCATCTGGCCATTGGTCGTCAGCGTGATTTCCTTTACCGTCCCCAGCCCTGCCGCGCTGGAGACCATCTCTGCCAGGTGCGGATGCAACAGCGGCTCTCCGCCGGTCAGCCGCACGTGCCGGACACCGTGGCGTTTCGACAACCAGCGGACCAGGGCGACGGCGAAATGCGCATCAATCCGGCAGGATCGCCTCTCTTCCACGAGCGAGCAGTACCGGCACGCCAGATTGCATCGCTCGGTCAGAGACAGGCGCAGATGATCGACGCGGCGTCCATGACCGTCAATCAACGGCCTGGCAAGGCGGACGGCGGGCTGACGGCACACCTGGATCATTCGTCTTCGTCGAGCCCCCCCGTTCGACAGGATGGGCGGTGACGCTTCCGCCGGCACCACTCCCGCGCGCGATCGCAGGGCCTCGGCGTCGCGGACAGAATACAGAATACCGCAAGAGCCCGGCAAAGACACCTTCGTGTCCGGGCGAACGGCCTCGACCTCGAGATCAAGGCGGACGCTGCCTGGAAGAAGCTGCCCCGCGTCTCTTCACAGGCCCTTCGCGACCTCGGCGGCAACGCGCTGTTCGGTCCGTCGAGACCGGCCGCACTTGCCAACGGCGGCGGCGGCCACTTAAATAGGCCCTGCCGGGACGGAGAGTGGCGCGAGGACCCCCAGGACGAGACAAAGGACCAGACATGGCGAAAATCGCGGTCATCATCCCCGCGGCGGGCAAAGGCGAGCGGTTTGGTGCTTCGGAGAAGAAGACGTTTGCGAAGGTCGAGGGCCGGGCCGTATTCCTCCGGTCGATCGAGCAGTTCCTCAACCGCGAGGACGTTTGCCAGACCATCCTGGCCATCGCCCCCGAGGACCAGGAGGAGATGAAGTCGAAATACGCCGCCAACCTCGGCTTCATGGGCGTCAAGCTCGTCGTCGGCGGCGACAGACGATGCGACACCGTCGCGAAGGCGCTCGAGGTGGTCGCCGAGGACGCCGAATACGTCGCCGTCCACGACGCGGCCCGTTGCTGCGTCAGCACAGACATGGTCGATGCCGTCTTTGCCGAAGCGGTCAAGACCGGCGCCGCCATCCTCGCCGCCCCGCTCGTCGGAACAATCAAGCGCGTCGGCGAGGCCAAGGTAATCGATGCCACCGTGCCCCGCGAAGGGCTTTACGAGGCCCAGACGCCGCAGGTGTTCAGGAAGTCGGTCCTTCTCGAGGCCTACGCAAAACGCGCCGAGTTCCCCGGCGAACCCACCGACGATTCGCAGCTTGTCGAGGCGATCGGGCACCCGGTCAGCGTCGTCGTGTCGGATTTCACCAACCTGAAAATCACCACACGCGGCGACCTGACGCTCGCCGGGGCCGTCATCCGGACCCGCCCGCAGAAGCGGACCACGCCGCTCGGACCGTTCCAGGAAGCGCAGTGGTAGACGCGGCTGCTTCGCCCCGCCGCTCTCCCTTGAAGGGAGAGGGAGTCGAAAGCCGTCACCGCCAGTCGGGCGCACCCAGGTGGAGCATCATCAACTGGATGCTGTTGAACAGAAAGTGCCACACGAGCACCGGCACGAGGCTCCGCCGCCAGACAAAAACCACCCCCATCCCCACGCCCAGCAGGAAGATCAGGCCCACGGCGATGCGGCCCTCGTAGTAGTGCGGAACGGCGAACACAAATGCCCCGAGCACCACCGCGATCGGCCACCATCGTACGATCGCCCGCAGCCGTGTCAGCAGGAACCCGCGAAAGAGCGTTTCCTCGAACACCGCGATCCACACCGACATCGCCACCAGAGCCGCCGGGTGCATCCGCGGCAGCGCCCCCTGGATGGCCTCGGGCGTCTTCTGCATCTCCGCGAACAGCCCCGGCGAAAACACCGCCACGGTGATCGCCGTCGCGACGAGTAGCGCGATCGTGACAAAGGTCAGGCCCACGCCGAGGCCGACGTCCAGCGCGAGGAAGTCGCTTCGCCAGCCGATCGACGCCGGTGGCCGACGGCCAAGCCACAACATCAACGCAATGGCCGTCAACAGCTCGACGCCGATGATAAACGTGCCGCCGATGTTCAGCCATCGTTCGTCCACGTCGCGGACGCGGTGCGCGATCCCGGACCAGAAGAGCCCGGCGCCGGCGAGGACGACGAGCAACAGGAACAGTTCCGCCGCCGCGCGCCAGGGCGACCCCGCATCGCCGAACACCGGACTCAACGGGACCGGCAGGACCGGCGCCGGCGGCGGCACGAACGGGACAGGAACGAGCACCGGCCGCGCCCAGGTGACGGGCCGGCGGACGACCGTAACTCCGTCGGGCCTCGGCGGCGTCGGCATCGGTTCCGGACTGTCCATCGAACGCTGGGCTCCTGTCGCCGGGCGCCCCGGCGCCGCTCCTCGATCTCATCAGCCGCTCAGGACGAGGCCGCCTGGTCCTTGGCCGGTTCGGCCCCGCCTGCGTTCGCCGCCGCGGCCTCGCCCCGACCGTACTTCGCCCGCAGGAACTCGATCACGCCGGGCATGACCGAGATGACGATAATCGCCAGGATCACCAGGCTGAAGTTCTTCTTCACGAACGGCAGGTTGCCGAAATGGTAGCCCCCGAACACGAACAGGATCACCCACAGCAGGCCGCCGATGACGTTGTAGGCCAGAAACCTGGGATAGGTCATCGCCCCCACGCCCGCCACGAACGGGGCGAACGTGCGCACGATCGGCACGAACCGCGCGATGATGATCGTCTTGCCGCCGTACTTCTCGTAGAAGCGGTGCGTGCGGTCGAGGTACTCCTTCTTCAGGAACCGGACATTGCCCGTGAAAACCCGCGGCCCGATGTAGTGGCCGATCTGGTAGTTCACCGAGTCGCCGATGATCGCCGCGACCGTCAGCAGGACAAAGATCACCCAGACGTTCAACGACCCCGCCGCCGCAAACGCCCCCGCGGCGAACAGCAGAGAATCCCCCGGCAATATCGGCGTCACCACCAGGCCCGTCTCGCAGAAGACGATGAGGAACAGGATGCTGTACGTCCACACGCCGTACGTCGCGATGACCGTGTTCAGGTGCTTGTCCAGGTGCAGGAACAGGTCGATAAACTGCTTCACATGCTCCATGGTTCTTCCTTACTCGGTCTCCGCCGGCCCCGACCGCATGATCCGAAACCCCCATCCTACCGGCCGACAAGCCGGGTGCCAACCGACGCCCATGCCGCGCGAAACGCCGAAGCCCATCCGCAAGGCCGCGGCGCGCAGAGTGGTGCCGCAGCATTCGCGTCCGTCTTCTTCGCCGCATCAGACAAGAAGGCCGGCCCCGGCAGAGACAATACGAGCAAACCCGTTGCCTCCTGATCGACATCGAGCGTTACCGGCTGAATGTCAAGATCCATGTTGCGTTGTTCCAGGGGCGGGGAGTAGACTACCGATGCGTCTGACCGATAAGATCGAAACGGTTGCAGCACAGTGTGGCTGCATGGCTGTATGCCGGGAGGCGAATCACGCCCCGATGGTCTTCCGCTGCTCGCGTGGCTGCCCTTGCCCTCTGCCTTCACGGCGGCACTGTGGCCGGTCAGGAGCAGGGGTGTGGCTCCCCGAATGATGCGCCTGCGGTCGGGGCGATCCGCTGGGACGCATGGCACGGCGACCGCGGCGAGGCCGGCAGGGCCGTCGAACAGACTCTGGGACCGGCGAAGTGGTACGGCCGCCTGCCGTTCTTCGCAAAGATCACGGGGCCGGGTCGCGTCCGGCTCGATGGCGTCTCGCAGGACGTCATCGACCGGGAAATCGAATGGGCGGCATCCGCCGGCCTCGATTATTGGGCCTTCGTGACGTACTCCACCGACGATCCGATGAGCCTCGGCCTGCGGCGATACCTGTGCAGCGGCCGCCGCTCCAGCCTGCGGTTCTGCCTCATCACGGAGTGCGACCGCTGGCGGACACCGCAGTTCGCCGACCGGGTGCTGGAGCTGATGCGGCAGGCCGGCTACCGGACGGTCCTCGGCAGTCGGCCGTTGCTGTATGTGGGGTTCATCGACGACCGGCACCTCGCGGCATGGCCGGACGCGATCGAGGGATTCCGGCGAACGCTCGATGACCTCCGCGCAAAGGCCCTCGGCCGCGGTCTCGCGCGGCCGTATGTCGTCATCATGGATGGCGACCCGCGGAAAGCGAAGCAGTGGCTGGATGCCCTCGCCGGAGATGCGGTCAGCAGCTATGCGATCAACTCGGGCGGCCGCACGATGTCGTACGCCGACCTGGCTCAAACGGTCGAGGGCTTGTGGACCCGGTGGGCCGATTCAGGCGCCTCGGTCGTACCGCTTGTGACGACCGGCTGGGACCGGCGGCCGCGCGTCGAGCACCCCGTCCCGTGGGAGGCATCGCCGTCACCCGGCGGCGGAATGGAGGACTATGCGCTCGCGGCGACGCCGGCGGAGATCGCCGAACACCTGGGGCGCGCTCTGGAGTGGATAAAGTCTCATCCGTCGAAGGCCGCCGCCCGAAGCGTGATCGTGTATGCCTGGAACGAGTTCGATGAGGGGGGCTGGCTGGCACCGACGCTCTCGGAGGGAACGGCGCGACTGGATGCGATCCGCCGGATCCTTCGTCGGCCGCCCGGCGGGCGGTAGGAACGCCTACCGCTTCGCCGCACTGGACACGTCGTCGAGGAAGAGGATACGCCCGCACGAGTGGCAGAGCTGCATGTCGTCCCGGCTCTGCAGCGCGCTGATCTGCTCGAGGGTAGCGCTCATGTTGCACCCCTCGCAGACATATTCGGTCCGTCGGCGATCGACCTGCATGACCCTGGCGAGGGCCTGCCCGTCATGCTTGCTGGCGATTCGCTCAAACTGCTGAACCGTGGCGACCGGCAGGTTTTCGGCGACCTCCGCCCGCCGGGCCTTCAGGGCGGCGATCTGATCCTGGACCGATGCCTCGAACTGAGCGGCGGCGGCCGCAAGGCTCGCGAGCCGCTCGGCTTCCTTGGCCCGGCTGTCCTGAAGCTGGCGAAGCGTCTCCTTCTCCTGGTCCAGCGAAGACAGCATCTTGAGGACGCGGTCCTCCAGCTTGGCGTTGTCGGCCTTGTCAGTGTTGATCTTGGTCAGGACGGCGGAGTATTCCTTGTTGGTCTTGACGCGGTTGAGCATGTCCCGAAGCTTGGCGATCTCGGCCTCGCGGGACTTGCGGTCCAGCTCCGCGCGGTCGGCCTCCATCTGGTTGTGCTGGATCTGGGCCTGCTTGGCGGCAATGGACTCGTCGATCTGCTGGAGCCGCTTCCTGGAACCTGCAACGGCCCGGTGTTTGGCGCGAACCTGTTCATGCAGGGCAACTAACTGAGTCTCAGCCTCCTGAAGACGGTGGAGGGCGTCTAGCGTCGCACCCATGAAAACTCCATTACAAAGAGCATAGCACCCAACCGACTTCCGGCCGGGCACTGTGGACCCGTCATTATGGCCTCTCGATGCGTGCCGATCAAGTCCCGAAGCCCGGCGCCCGCAATCCGGTCGCCCCGCCGACGGGCGGCGAACGCATGGCGTGGCGGAACGGTACCATGTGGGCCGGGCCCCCCGCTACCACGGTGTCGGGAATCCGACGAAGACTGGCGGATAGCCGGATCGTCACGCTGTGCCAATCTGACAGTGGAACCGCAGGACGCAGTTGCAATTGACAGATCCAGCGGGGGTGAACCACGGCCGGACGGCAAGAGGACCGCGGGCGACAAGTTCGCTTAACCCTATTGCATGCATAAGCTTACAGCTTATCAACGACCCCGGCGCGATGCTTGTGCGGTTTTGGCACCAAGCTTGCTAAGCTCTTGACGGCAACGGTGTCTTCGCGCGCCGGGGCGATCGCATGATGGAGCTGACGGGACGTGTTGACGTGTCGTGCGAAAGGCGGGCTTGCGTTCTGTTTGGACGGCCGGCATGGCGCGGGGTCCCGTGGGAGGACGGGTTGCTGGCCAAACTCCAGGCGGGGGTCGTCCATGTGCGACACGCCTACAGCGGCCCCGAGGTGGTTCGGGTGGTCGAGACGGAGACGGTGGACCTGGCCCTCGTGGCGGACGCCCCGCGGCTCGATGGGCTCTCGGTGCTTCGAATGATCCGGTCGCTGAACGGCAGCCTGCCCTGCCTGCTCGTGGCGAACGGGCCCGATCGGCGGTGGCTGGAAGAGGCGTTGGCCCTGCGGGCGGAAAGCGTATTCAGCCCGCCGATTGATGTGGAACTGATGTGGCGACAGGTTGAACGAATCCTGCAGGCGCGAATGACTCAGCCGGGCGGGGTGTCGTGAAACCAGACGACAGGCAACCAATGAACGGTGATTGTTTCTGAAAGGAGAGTTGGCGATGGCGAAGTCGAAGATTCGTCCCCTTGGTGAGAAGGTGGTGGTCAAGCGACTCGAGGCCGACGAAAAGACGGCAGGCGGGATCGTTCTGCCGGATTCGGCAAAAGAGAAGCCGAAGCGCGGCATCGTCCTGGCCGTGGGCAACGGCAAGCTCCTCGACAGCGGAAAGCGGTCGGAGCTTCAGGTGAAGAAGGACGACCAGGTCCTCTTCACGTCGTACGCGGGCACGGAGATCAAGATCGACGGCGAAGAGCTGTTGATCATGGACGAGAACGACATTCTGGCGATCATTGACTAGCCGCACCTCGGCACAGAAAAACGGAGGCACACAATGGCTGCAAAGAGAATCGCGTTTGATATGGAGGCCCGCGAGGCGATCCGTCGCGGCGTGAAGCAACTGGCCAGGGCGGTCAAGGTGACGCTGGGCCCGTGCGGACGCAACGTGGTGCTGGAGAAGTCGTTCGGCTCGCCCACGGTGACGAAGGACGGCGTGACCGTCGCGAAGGAGATCGAACTCGAGGACGCCTACGAGAACATGGGCGCCCAGATGGTGAAGGAGGTCGCCAGCAAGACCTCGACCGTGGCCGGCGACGGCACGACGACGGCCACGATCTACGCCGAGGCGATTTACGACGAGGGGCTGAAGAACGTCGCGGCCGGCGCGAACGCGATGGAGCTGAAGCGCGGCGTCGAGGCGGCGGTCGAAGCCGTCGTCGAGGCGCTCAAGAAGATGAGCGTGAACGTCAAGAACACCGACCAGATCGCCCAGGTCGGCATGTGCGCGGCGAACCAGGACTGGGAGATCGGCAAGAAGATCGCCGAGGCCATGGACAAGGTCGGCAAGGACGGCGTGATCACGGTCGAGGAGGGCAAGTCGCTCGAGACGACCGTCGACCTCGTCGAGGGAATGCAGTTCGACAAGGGATACCTCTCACCGCACTTCGTCAACAACTTCGAGACGATGACGGTGCAGCTCGAAAAGCCGTTCATCCTGATTCACGAGAAGAAGATCTCCTCGGTCAAGGACTTCATCCCGCTGCTGGAGAAGGTCGCGAAGTCCGGGCGTCCGCTGCTCGTGATCGCCGAGGAGGTCGAGGGCGAGGCGCTCGCGACCCTCGTCGTCAACAAGCTCCGCGGAACGCTCCAGTGCTGCGCGGTGAAGGCGCCGGGCTTCGGCGACCGCCGCAAGGCGATGCTCGAGGACATCGCGATCATGACCGGCGGCCGGGCGATTTTCGAGGACCTGGGCATCAACCTGGAAAACCTCAAGCTCGACGACCTCGGCCAGGCCAAGAAGGTCACGGTGGACAAGGACAACTGCACCATCATTGAGGGCGCCGGTTCGACCGACGCCGTCAAGGGCCGGATGGATGCGATCAAGAAGGAGATCGAGACCACGACGAGCGACTACGACCGCGAGAAGCTCCAGGAACGCCTGGCCAAGCTCTCCGGCGGCGTCGCCGTGATCCACGCCGGGGCCCCCACCGAGACCGAGATGAAGGAACGCAAGGACCTCCTCGACGACGCCCTGCACGCGTGCCGTGCGGCGGTCGAAGAGGGCATCCTGCCCGGCGGCGGCGTGGCCGTGCTCCGGTGCCTCGATGCGCTCGACAGCGCCGCGAAGAAGGTCAAGGGCGACCAGAAGACCGGCGTGGACATCATCCGCCGGGCGCTGTGGGCGCCGATCAAGCAGATCGCGGAGAACGCCGGCCTGGACGGATCCATCGTCGCCCAGAAGGTGGCGGAGAGCAAGGACGCCAACTTCGGCTACAACGCCCTCACGGGCGAGTACGGCGACCTGATCAAGATGGGCGTGCTCGTGCCGACCAAGGTCGAGCGAGTCGCCCTGCAGAACGCGGCGTCGATCGCGTCCCTGCTGCTGACGACCGACGCCGTCGTCAGCGAGATCAAGGAGGAGAAGAAGGAAAAGGGCCCGGGCGGCCCGCCGCCGTATTGAGCGGAAGACGATTCTGCCCCGCTGCTGCAGACGCGGCGCCCGGAACGGCGTGTGCGTCCGGCGGAGGCGCAGGAACAAGCGAACCCTGCCGACGGCGATTGTCGCCGGCAGGGTTCTTCTTTTCCGTAACGACGGCGGCGGTCCGCTATACTTGCGTGCGTGGCTCCGGGGAAGCACACGGCGCAATCCATGCACGGCCGTCGCGGGCGAGGAGACCGTCGGCGGCCTCCGGCCCCCAGGTGCCCGGCAGGTAGCTGTGCAACCCCTCGGAATCCGTCTCCCATGCGGCAAGGATCGGATCGCACAGCGACCACGCGAGTTCGATCTCGTCACTCCGGATGAAAAGGGAAGCGTCGCCCTGAATCGCATCGAGAAGCAGCCGCTCGTACGCCTCGGGGATCGCCTGCTCGGCGTAGCTCGTCCGGTAGAGAAACTCGAGGTCGCTCGTCCGGAGCCGCATGCCTTCGTCGGGCACCTTGCTCTGGAACGTGAGCCGGATGCCCTCGTCGGGCTGGATGCGGATGCGGAGCCGGTTGCAGACGAACGGCTGGCCGTCGGGCAGATCGAACATCATGTGCGGCGGGCAGTGGAACTGCACGATGACCTCGCTCGTACGGCAGGGAAGGCACTTGCCCGTGCGGAGGTAGAACGGAACCCCCTTCCACCGCCAGTTGTCAAGGAACAGCCGGACGGCCACGAACGTGGGCGTCGTGCTGCCCGCGGCAACGCCGGCCTCGCGGCGATAGCCGGCGTATTGGGCGCGAACCGAACTCCCGGCGATGTCGGCGCCTTCGATGCGCCGAACGGCCTTCAGCACCTTGATCTTCTCGTCGCGGAGGATGTCCGCCTCGAACCGCGCCGGCGGCTCCATCGTCACGATCGTCAGGACCTGCAACAGGTGGTTCTGGAACATGTCGCGCAGCACGCCGCTCGCATCATAGTACCCGCCGCGATGGCCGACCCCGGCGCTCTCGGCAACGGTGATCTGGACGTGGTCGACGAAGTTGCGGTTCCAGAGAGGCTCCCAGATCGTATTGGCGAACCGGAAGGCGAGGATGTTCTGCACGGTCTCCTTGCCGAGGTAGTGGTCGATGCGGAAGACCGACTCCGGCGGGAAGGCGGCCGAGACCACCCGGTTGAGTTCCTGGGCGCTGGCCAGGTCGTGGCCGAAGGGCTTCTCGATGATGGCGCGTTTCCAGCCCTGCGACTGGTCGGTGAGCCCGTGCGAGTCGAGTTGGTGGACGACCTGCTCGAAGTTCTTCGGCGGTATCGACA